>JAZDOY010000015.1:0-33533 GCA_043798165.1 bacterium
TAATTGATGTGAAGGAGCAAGTACCGGCATCCATATGTCAAATTGAGCAGTATTAAAGTCCGGTCTGCGCATAATACAAATTCTGATTCCATCTTTCTTACTGGGCCTTGCTTGAATTGATTTTGTATAAAGTGCCATATAAGATTCTATAAGTTTATATTAAAATAATAATCATTATTTGGATAAAAAAATGAATAAAGCTAATTTTACAAAAATTAATAGTGAAGTTGTATATACAGGTGAATTTTTTAAGATAAGAAAAGATCGATATAAGAATAACAATTTGCTGATAGAGAAAGATTTTATTGAGACTACGGAGGGTGTATTAATACTCCCCATTGATAAAGACGACAATATAATCCTCATTAAGCAGTTTAGACCCACTATTGGTACTATTTATGAAGTTCCGGCAGGAGCTATCAATAAAAATGAAGCGCCTCTTCAAGCTGCAAAAAGGGAGTTAAAAGAAGAGGCTGGTTTTATCGCTCACAAATGGAAGTTGGTTAGTAAGCATTTAAATAGTGTGTATGAAATCGGATTTAATTATTATTTTATTGCTAGTGAACTAACAGAAACAAAAAACAATCCCGACAGTGATGAGAATATTGACAGCATAATTAAAGTTTCTCCTCAAAAGGCCTTACAAATGATACAGAATAATCAAATTCCCTGCTTAAGATCAAAGGGGATCATTTGGAATTATTTAGTATATAAAAATATTACGCTTGACATGGAAAAATGAAAATAATTGAGGATGATTTCTTAAAAAACATTCAGTAGACTATATATATACCGTTTGAGTGGAAGGTGCATTCACAATGCTAATCCCCCCCGGCTCATTACGACCCGGGGGTTTTTGATGTACTATCAAACTCGAATATATAAAGCATTACGAGAAAATCATTACCCTACTTGTTAGTTTCATTATTGAAAATAGATGTTTCTTCTTGTAAAGAATTCACAATCTTTAGGGAATATGCTACAAGTTTTTTCAATGAATCTATATCATATTCCTTTAATAATGTTTCCAACATATATTTATAATGAGGGAGACGAGCTTTAACGACTGATGCAAAAGTCATTGCCCAATAGCCATCTATAACTGTCATTCCTGTAGGTATAAGTACGACTCCTGCAGATTCTTTCCCAATAACGTCCGTTATTTGTTTCACAACCTTTTCTGCACCACTTTGCAAAGGAATTTGTACAATGGTATTGTTTCCTTCTTTCATATCTTGACTTAAATCTGACAAAAAAGAATGCCCGTCCTCAAAAGGTTCTCTTAAAACATGAATGGCAATTTTTGCGGGCGAGTAATGAACAACATTCTTAATTTCTGGAGTTTGAGAAGACATATTTTCCTCTACATAAGGAAAACCACTAAGAAAATCTCTCATTGGTACCGTCATCTCAGCGGCTAAACCTTGTGCAATTTTTGGAGGTTCATCTTTTCGAATTCCGATTGCTTGAGCTGATGATGAAATGGATAACGTATCTGTATGCAAGGACAAGGCTGCTAATTTTGCACTATCTTTCTCAGTAACTCCTATTGGTCTATTATAAACATAGGGTCCGATATTACAAAAATAGCTTCCCATTCCTAAATCTTCAAAATCAAAAAGGTGTGCTCCGTAATAGACAGAGTTTGCACCCAAAACCACATAACCTGTCAATAGAAAATCCAGTGAAGCAAATTCCCTCAATAGTGTTTTCCTTCCTTCGTTAAGACCTCTCGTGAGCAACTTATCTCTGTGTTCTTGTAAAACTATAGAACTACTACACTCAACTTCTCCCCATGATTTAACTGTCAATCCACTATGGGCAACAAGATCCTCTCCATCTCTTATACCAAGAGATATTTTTTTCCCATCAAGATTATCTAGAATATACTGCCTTTTATCTTGTTTACTTCCTAAACTTTCAGCATCACGGAAAAGCGCTTGAGCGGAATCGAAATTCCTCACCTCTCCAGATACAGATGCTATGGGGTTTCCTACACCCCAAAAGGTTTCCAATAACTTTGTGACTTCTTGAGGTTGGATGTTTTGTGTTGGTCTAAGAGTATGTTCCATAGTTTTTTTAGATTAAATATTTGGATAAAAAACGCTATTTATAGTACGGTTGTTATTTTCAATTTGAATTAAGTATATCTCTCCATATTTTACATATGTTCCTTCGCCTAATCGGATTGATGATAGTTCCATGGGGAGCCCTTTTAGCTCTGCCATAAGAATCATAAATGGATCGCCATGAGCGATGACAACGACATTCTTACCCTTATTTTTCTTAACCACCGAATTTACAAATCGGATCATTCTGTCTCTAATGTCAGTCATGGTCTCATTCTCAGGTTTACGAAGTGGAGAAAAATAGTGATCAAATTTTGATGCCTTTCCAAATTTAAAAGGCATACCTTCCATGTAGCTATTAATCTCGGTAACTAAGTTTGATCTAGAAACCTTATCACAGCCTATTGTTTCAGAAATAATAGCGGCAGACTGTCGCGCACGTAATAATGAGCTAGAAATAATCTTAGTAATATTTTTACTTTTCAGATAGTTTGCAGAACATTTAACTTGTTCTCTTCCTAATTCAGACAGACTCACTCTTGGTAAGCGACCATAAAACACATTATCTTTATTAGTTGTTCTCCCATGTCGAACAAAGTAAATATTTGTTATCATAATTGCCTTATAATATTATAGGTTGAGCTCATTGTATAAAAAATTAGATATAATTGCAAGCATATATATCTTGTTCTAACAACACGACTATTTTTATAGTATTTTACAAATATAATGATAAGGAGTATAATGTGCAACCTATAGCATTATGGTTGAATATAGATTAAACCCTATTGAAGGAAAAGGAATAGGAAAAATAAATGTGGGGATTGAATCAAGTTTTACCTCAGAGTATATAGGTACACCATTGTATTTTGGTAAACTTGAAAATGGCTCCGATGTAGTTTTAAAGTTCACAAGGATACCTGGCGGTGCACTCAGAGAATTCAATGGACTTTCACTCGCAAATACTCATAGTGTGTCTTCTCCAAAAGCTATTGCGCTTATCCAGAGAGATGAGACTCCCACTGATGGCTTCATTATGGAAAGGATTGAAGGAAAACCACTTAATGAAGTGGGCAACGCTTATCATGAATATCAATTTGGACATGAGTTAAGCAAATTACACGAAATACAATTGCCAGGATATGGCCCCATTACAAACGGAGCTGGGCAATTTGATAACTCAGATTTGTACCTGCAATACTGGTTGGGAAAGACCATTCCTCATATGGGAGAACAAAGTATTGCTACACAATTACTTAAAAAGCTTTTTATCCAAGGGAGAGAACATATAATAGGTCAACAACCACGACTCCTTCATAGGGATATAAAAGATGAAAATGTTCTCGTACAACCAAATGGAAATATATCTATTATCGATTTCGAGTGGGCTCAAGGAGGGAATCCGTTTGACGATTTGGGCGTATATCTATATCACGCGATAAGAACAAATAAACCACAAGATCGGGTGCAATCATTTTTTAAAGGTTATTTTGGAGAGAAAGAACTGACAGATGTTGAGAAATATGATTTATTATTTCATCTTATGTTGACTGCAGGAAGAACGCTAAGCTTTTGCGTGCGCATGAATCCTACAAGAACAAACGAAGCCATTGAGGATATGAATAAGGCGACCAACTATGTTGAAGATATGCTTAAAACTACTCCTGGATACAATGCAGGTTAGTCTATTTTTTGGCTTAATAGAAAGATCCTTTCACCCACATTTTTGGGTGAGGAATAATAATCCAGTTTATTTTCAAGAAGTTTCATACCGACTTTTTTCAAAATAAACTCTAATTCGGTAAGAGAATATGTTCTCCATCCGTATGAGGTATTTTGAACAATGATTTTGCTTTTCGCTTCCACAGTAATTTTTTCTTCCGCTGCTAATATTCCATCTTTCCAATACTTTTGAGTCCGTATCGTAATTGGCGTCTTTTTTGAGTCGGTGGGCAAATATATTTTTTCAAGAGTTATTTGAGGAGTAGAAAAATGAATTTTCTGAAATTCTTCGGCCCGGATATCCAGTAAAAAATAACCTCTTGGTTTAAGGAGATTTATCATCCACTGTAATCTATGGATATCATCATTCATATAAAAGGTATATCCCATACTATTAAACAACGAAGTTACTATATCAGCACTTCTCCGATATTTATTTTGAAAATATTTTGAAGTTGAAACTATTTCTATTGGTAGTTTTTCTTTTTTTGCCTTTTCTTGCCCCATTTTTCTTAATAGAGCGGCTCCCTCCATTCCTACTCCGAATATTTTTTCTTCTGCAAGCTTAATAAGATGTCGCGAAATACCGCAATTAACATCAATTAAATTTGTTTTTGTATTAAGTTTCTTTCCAAAAAACGATTTAAAAATTGCGATATCCCTCGCTGTTTCTTCGCTATTTGATACAGGACCAGCCGCAATTTCATACCAATCACTATCAAAATGAACCGATGCCCACTTTTTATATAAAATGGTTTGATCGTCTTGATTAATATCATTTTGATCCCAGACAATACCTTTTAAAAGTTGTCCTCCAATAGAAATAGTTTTCCATTTATGAGAAGAGGGGAGGTTATTTAGTATTTTGTAGTTCATTATTTAATGGTAATAAGAATAATATCAATGAATTTTTGTATTTGTTCTTTTAACTGTAAATCCTTCTCTTTATCATGAATAACTTTTAGCACTTCAACACACTTTGGACCGCCTGCAGTTGCAAGGGTTTCAATTATTTTCCACCTTATTAGACCACTCTGAAAATGAAAATATATCTCTTGTAATGACTCGTAGGGTTTGGATTGAGCTAGAGATTGCATCGCAGAAACATATTCGAAAGCGAGCAAGTCATTTTGTAATATTTCACTTCTACTGTCATTATAGTATTGTATGAGAATATCGACTGAATCAATTTGATTCGTTGCCCCAATGGCCTTAATGATCCCCATTTTTATATGAGGATTTTTTGAACTGTAAAGCTCTTTTTTTAATCTTTCGTTAATATCATTCGGATATCGAAGACACCTTATATTTCTTAATATCTCAAGTTTGAGTAAAATATTCTCACTCTTTCCGTAAATGGTACTGAAATCAATAACGCCTTGTAATTTCGTCATTCCTGAAATTCTTTTTAGAGCTACCAAAGGTATCAAAAAATAATGATCATCCACAAAGGTTTGAAATAATAATTGATCTATTTGATGAGGATCAATCATAAACAAAGCCCAAACAATGTTTGTCCTCACATTGTTTTCGTTCTCTTTTTTATATGCCTCTTTTAACATATAAATACTATCCTTATCTCCTATTTCACCTAAGCTCCACGCCGCACACAAACGGATATAGGGAGAATCATGTGTAGTCACAAGATTTCTTATTGAGGGGATCATGTATGAGTAATCTTTTCGAAGAAGTTTGATAACTTCGTATGGAGTAATTGAATAGTCTAATAATTGCTGAACTATTACCTCAACGCTCTTATTTTTCAAATTCATAATCCGCTGATTATAAGTTATTTTTTAATAGATAGCAAGAAAAACTCATCCTTTTCTATGAACGTATATCAATTTAAAAAAAAATATTATGAGTATATTACAAAAACAATATATAGCCAATATGTATTACATTAAGTTTCAAATATTCCAATGCTCATAAAAAATATGCCGATATTAAAATAGAAATAAATACATTCACTACATCTATTAATAAAAAATGTGTATCTTACCGTAATGATGAATAAAAGAAAATTAGAGATCTTTAACTTTGATGGACTTGTAGAAAATAACGAAGAAGCAGTGTTTACTATAGAAAGCAAACCGTTCATTAGATATTAACCCTATACCTGTATTCTGATGTTAATCTCCAATTTATGTAAGTCTCGCTTCAGTTGTCTAGAATTGATAAACTGTATTCCTGTTATCCCTACACGTTCAGCTCCTTTTACGAATGAATCGTTATTATCAATAAATACCGCCTCCTCTAGTAAGACATTTAATTGTTCCAATGTAAGTTTGTATATGTTAGGAAATGGCTTGCGCTCTTTGACTTCATATGAAAATATCTTAACATCGAAATAATGGAAAAACCCTAATTTTTCTATTTCTTCTTTATGAGCCTTGATTGTGTTTGATAACAACCCAAGTTTGTATCCTTTTTGCTTTAAGGCAATCACGATATCGATTACGTCCTGAGCTACTTTTACCTTTTTATGGCTTGTGACAAGTGGAGAAGGATTTGGTATTGGTTGATTAATAAGAAGTTGTTTTTTTAGTTTTATCCAAAAACGTGCCTCATCAATCTGTCCTGCTTCTAATTCTTCTATTGCCTGAACATAAAACGGAAATGCTTTTTTTTTATCTAGATGAAGCTCTTTTACTATATGGTCATATATATGAACATTTGTAATTAAAACGTCACCTATATCAAAAATTATTGCTTTTATCATTGCCTACAGTTTAACAAATTATCATTTACCCAACAAATTTAATAAAAAAACTGGATCTATAAAACATTTGATACAATCAGAGCTATGAGATTCAACAATATTCTCCCTGAGCTGTATGTTATCGACTTTCAAAAAAGTCTCTTTTTTTATACAGATATATTGGGCTTTAAACTTGAATATCAACGTCCATCCCCTTTATTTGCCTTTCTTTCCTACCAAGACAGTCAACTGATGATCCAACAAGAAGATGCGGACGAAGAGTGGCATAATGGGAAACCTGAATATCCTTATGGGAGAGGAATAAACTTTCAAATAGAAACAGATAATGTGCAAAAAATCATTGACTCACTTGCAAAAAATAACTATCCATTGAAAAGAGAAGCAAAAGACAGTTGGTACAAAGTGAAAGATGTGCTCCATGGTCATCGAGAAATCCTCGTGATGGACCCAAGTGGCTATTTGCTGAGATTCTCTCAAGGATTAGGAACAAAATAGAAAAATACCAATTGCTTTAAATAGCAAACGATATGAAATTATATCTTGTACGACACGGAGAGACTACAGACAACACAGAAAGACGTTACCAAACCAAAGACAGCTGCTTATCACTATTAGGAAAAAAACAAGCTCATATATTGGCAAAGCGTCTGCAAAATATTGATATTGATTATATTTATTGTTCTCCTCAAAAACGTGCTCAAGAGACTGGTTTGATAATCAACAATACTCTTAAGAAACAGGTTGAATTTACTCCACTTCTTTCAGAATTCAAACGACCGTCTGAACTGGAAGGAAAACTAAAGGATGGCTCTGAAATCAAAAAACTTTCACAAATGCTAAAGGATAATTTCCACAATCCCTCGTGGAGGCACTCTGATGAAGAAACTTTTTTTGACATTAGGAAAAGAGCTCTCGCATGTATAGAAATGGTCAAATCTTCTCAAAAAGAAAATGTCCTTGTCGTTTCCCACAATCTTTTTATTTCAGCTATTGTGTCCGTCCTTATGTTTGGAGAAAAAGTTACAAGCTATGAGCTTTCTCAATGGATGTATTTTGCTGTCATGGAAAACACCGGTATATCTGTATGTCAATATAGTCAAGATAAAGGCTGGCGACTTATGGCGTGGAACGACCATACCCATTTTGGAGAACTACGATAAGACAAAATTTACTATAACTCAGTTGCTTTTAAATCTATGAGTCTATACACTGATAGAGACAAAAAATATGAGTTACAAGAACACAAGGCTATCCTACGAATTTATTCATAGGCGCTAACTATTATCAATCCCGGGGCTAGGCCTCGGTTTTTTTTGCAAAAAAATATGTTTTCAAAAGAAAAGGTCATCATAATCTCGGTTGGGGGCTCACTTATTGTTCCCAATGGAGGAATTGATCATAATTTTTTAGTAGGGCTTAATTCTTTTATCAGAAAAGAGGTAAAAAAAGGAAAAAGGTTTCTCCTTGTAGCAGGGGGTGGAAATATCATGCGCTTGTATAGAGATGCTGCAACCCATGTTACAAAAGGAATTTCAAATGATGATCTTGATTGGCTTGCTATTCATATTACAAGAGTTAATGCACATTTACTCAGAACAATGTTTTACGATATTGCACATCCACGTATAATAGAAAACTACGATCATAAACTGGAAGGATGGACAGAGCCACTAGCGATAGGGGCTGGGTGGAAGCCAGGGTGGTCAACTGATTATGACGCAGTAATCCTTGCACGAGATTATGGAGGGAAGCTTATCATTAACCTTTCTAATATAGATTATGTATATGACAAGGATCCTAACAAATTTAAAGATGCAAAAAGGATAGAAGAAATTACATGGACTGAAATGGAAAAGATTGTAGGGGACAAATGGACACCGGGACTTAATCTTCCTTTTGACCCCATAGCAACAAAGCTTGCAAAAGAATTAGGATTAACGGTAATCGTTGCGAATGGTAAAAATCATCCTAATATCGATAAAATAATTGAGGGGAAAGATTTCATAGGTACCGTAATAAAACCGTAAAGATTATTAAAAGTAGGCAAATAGAGTTAAGTGGTGTTATAAGCTGTTTTATTTATATGGCATATTCAAAAATTCCAATTGGAGAAAGAGCTCCTGAAGTGGTTAATGTTGTTGTAGAGATTCCCCGTGGTTCTCATTATAAGTATGAGTACGATGAAAAGTTTGATGAAATACGTCTAGATCGTGTCATCCACTCGCCTATGTTCTATCCAGTTGATTATGGTTTTATTCCTCAAACTCGTTCTGAAGATGGAGACCATTTGGATGTTTTAATATTAATAACCGATCCTCTAACAACAGGTACGATCGTTTCGGCTAGGCCAATCGGAGTACTTGATATAGAAGATCAAGGTGGGAAAGACTGGAAGATTGTTGCAGTCGCCGAAAAAGATCCAAAAATGAATAAAGTCTTAGCGATTGAAGAAGTAAATGAGCATCACAAAAAGGAAATAGAACACTTTTTCCAGGAGTACAAAAAACTAGAAAACAAGTGGACAAAAGTTTATGGTTGGTTGGGTAAGGATAAAGCCCTGCAGATTCTTAATGAAGCCAGGAAAAGATTTAATAAAGAATTAGAATGATAATAATCGCCTTTAAAAGGCGATGTTTATAAATAGATTTGATATTGTTACCATCATCAAGATGTTTTTTTGCATTTATAGCTGCTTAATAAGAAAGAATTTAATAATTTAAAGGCAAAAAGGAAAAAGGACCATAAAAAAAGCCGCCAGAGCAAGTATTATTTACTCGCACCAGCGGCCTATTTAAGATCAACCCCCTCTACATCAATGACTTCTCCCTGAAACTGGTAAAAGCGGCCTTGGTTATAACAATATGGTCCAGTAACTCAATTCCCAGTATTTCTCCCGCCTTAGCCAATCTCTTTGTGACAGCTATATCATCCTCCGATGGCTTTGGGTCCCCTGATGGGTGATTGTGAGTAATGATTACCTGTGCCGATCTCTCTCCCACTGCTCTTGTAAATACTTCTCGTGGGTGAACTATCGAGGAATTAAGAATTCCAAGGGATACAAGCTCAAGAAATTTGATCTTGTTCCTACTGTCTAGGTGAAATACCCAGAAATGCTCTTTATCCCGGTCCACTGCATCCTCTGCTTCCAAAAGGTCTTTGCATATCTTCCACACAGACTTTGCATCAGAAATAACATTTGTTGAATCCTTCAAATGAATAACCATAGAGTAAAAATGAAAAAATAATAATAAAGAGGAAATGAAGAAGATCTATCGTTACACGGAAGACTTACGCTTGAGCACGTATGCGCTCCACTACTGCATGTTGTGTGGGGTAGTTGAGAAAGACAGGTATTTCTTTCTCCCCCTCTATCTGAATAACGACATCAAAGCGAGCAAACTTCTCATTGAGATTCTTTGATTGCACGTACTCTCTGATTGTTTCTATCGGTCCCACTAAGTTTAAGCAGGCATTCCCTCGACTTGTGGAAGTTTTGAAGTAAGCGCCTTGTGTTTCAATCTCCCCATCGTACTTTATGGGAAGGTCCCAGCCCTCAAAGATCAATGCTGATTCATTGAACTTGGGAAGGTAAAACATTTTGCGCTGCCCATGAATGTGGAAAGTAATTTTATCGTTAAGCTCCCCGCAAATTTGTATCTCTCGCTTCACGGTCATCGCCATGCATGAGGAAATCTCGAAAATTGTTAATCTCTGACCGATTGCATATTTCATATGTGTGATAAATAATGTTTAATACGAGTTATTCTGCAACTTGTAAACTTTTAATTTCTGCAAAATGCTCAGCTACCTCTTTTTCATATTTCTTTGCTTCTTTGAGAAGTGATTTTGAACTGGTAAGAGATGAGAGCATTATGTTAACTAGGTACTGTGTTTCTTTTGACATGAAAGTTAAAATAAAATAATAATGTGTGAAAAAAAGTAATGGGTGTGTTCGGGTCCCATATCTATAAAGAAGGCAGAGAAATGATAAAGCCGTTCTGTCCTCCAAGGTCGGGTTAAGGGTCAAGAAAAGGTAAGAAAGAGACGGTTATCCTTTCTGGTTGTCAAAAGTTTGGAGCGAAGCGACAAAGAGGAAATTGCTGAGCGACAAAGGATAAACAGGCCTGTTATAAAAATGCGTTGACCCGTAGTGCATTTTTATACAGGCTATTTACCCACCTTTTGACAAACCTTTTCGACCCTTATACTTTGGGATTAGGACAGAACGACGTCCAGGTGGGAGCAGGCCAAGACTGCTAAACCTAATTATGAGTATGTGTATTGGGGTCCTAATACTTTTTACTCGCACCGGTAAAAAGAACAGGACATTTATACGCAGGTTGTTCGAAGATGAGTTTATAAAATAAAGGTTAGCTCTGTGAAATTCTGGCGCTAGCTGCCCCCCGGCACTTCTTTAAAATCGGGAATGCTAAAGGAGGGGGGCGAGGAATACGCATGATAGAGACCCCCGACCAGACTGGCGGCGTAGTCTAGTACGAGGCTGAAGCCATGAAGTATTACCCACCGCGACAATAGAGCCGCCGCCACAACAGACCGTGCAACCATGCCATGCAAAGCCTATTCGATGGGTGTTTGTATTTTGTTTTCTCATACAAGGAGGCCGCCAAGTCTCAGATAGCGATGGACGGGATAAAATGGCCGGGGGCAGCGAGAGAGGAGGACAATTCTTTGCTTATAAGAAAACGAGCCAATGTAGGCAAGCAAGATTGCGGTGATAGCAGTGGGGGGGAAGCGTAAGCGGGGGGAGCGCCCCCCACCAATGCGACGAACGAGCGCCAGCCCCCAGACGTGAGAGGCAAGAGCCCACGTTATAAGGTGTATAAGCCTTTGTACTGCAAATTCCCGCGATCCCCGCCCAAGGGAATTTGCATTTACGTGGGAACCTTGTGAGCGAAGGAAGGGGGAAGAGCTAACCTTACTGTCTTGGGTGGGAGGGGCTCATAAAGAGGTTACAATTTTGCTGATTTATTGATGTTTTTCCGCTAGTGCGATCATCCGATCCCCCTCCGCTCCAGCACCGCTGCTAAGGGGACTAAAAAATGGTGTAAAAAAGGCAGACGAAATAGATCAAAACTGACGAGACAAGCGGCGACAGCTGAAAGCAGGAGCCGCTGATGTCCCCTTTCCCCGCACTATGGCGTTGCATAAGGAGCTCTTATGCGATGACAAGGAGCCGCTCTCCTCTTGCCACGTCGTAAAAAGCCTTTTTACGATGCTGGCATAGACTGTTCTCTGATTATTATTGGCGGCTCCGTTAGAAGGGGAAAATGCTCAAAGCGGAGGGAGGCATGGGGACGGGGGCTCCCCTTGCGACTGAGGCGGAGAGCATAATAATAGTTCAGTACAGGTACAAAACAGAGCTGCTGACTGCGACTGAGCGACCGCGCCCTTCCGTAGCCTCGGGCGAAGGAGGGAGCGAAGGAGCGCACAACACAGTACTGTTTTAAACGAGGAGAGCCGATACTGGTGCCCGGTTTCGTTTAATCCCTCCGTGGGAAGAGCGGAACACAGTATAGGTCGGTCTCCTCTTGGGACAGGTAACAGTGATAGGTGGGAAAAGAAACATGCGGTGGGGTTGGCAAAGGGGAAGAAGTTCGTCGTACAGGAAATTGCATTTTCTGCCATTTTGCAGCACCCATCTTTCTTTTCCGTAGGAAGGTACCACTTTATCAGTTCCCAAGAATACTCTTCATTTCATGAAGCTGTGGAATTGAAGATATTTCAAGATTGATATTCCTTATCGTATCTCCCTATTCGATTTTGGCACTTTGCTTATTAAGTCGGTATACAGTTGATCATCCAGGGAGTTTCAACACCTGCTTATTCCTTATGTCGATTGACAGTTTAGGCGGAGTGTGTTTATGTTAGAGCCGTTGTCGTGTTTGGACTGTATAGGGTTTGCGGCTGGTTAAAAACGGAAGGTGTACAATAAAGTATTGTAAAAGCCTATGAAAGAAAAGAGGGATGAAAAAAAGAAAGAGGAAAGTATCTTGAAATTAAAAAAGTTTAGAGTAGAACAACTAAACAATTTTAAGGTAAAAGTTCTTGCACCTGTTGAAAAATTACATTGGAAAATAATTGAGGGATTTAGGGATGAGTGGGGTATTCCGCATGAAGGAATTCAGACCAATACAGAACTTGAGGAATGGTATGCTCAAGTACAAATAAAACATCCGGAGAAAAAATATGATGTTGTGTATAAAAAAGAAGAAGACTTTCATATCATAGAAGACGATGCAATCGTTGACACAATCCATTTAGCTCAATTTGAAGAACAGCCCTATGTGATGAATTTGGGAAATTCTCCCCAAGCTGTCCTTGATTATGAAGTTAAGATGTTAATGAACAAATTAAACCTTGATCATGATTGGGCAAAATTATTCAAACAATACCTTCTCTTTAAGAGGGATTTAATAACTTCTGTACGAAACCCGAGCATTGATATAACCGAAGTCAAAACATTTGATAAAAACTCACAACCACTTGAACATAGAATAGCCCTTAACATTACCCCAAATACTTCGATTGATGAAATGCAAATGCTTTGGAATTTGATTATTGAACCGCTTCAACAAAAAATAAGAGGTCATTGGCTCACTAAAAAAAGAAAATCACCATTGCAACCTCTCCTTGAAAAATTGATTGAATTGGACATGGAGGACCAGAGAACCGATATACATAGATCTGATTATGAAAAGGCCGACTTGTTATTTGGCAGCATTGATGATAATGAAAAATACAATACATGGAGCGAGGACAAAAGAAATAAACTGGAAAATAAAAGAATAAGACAAGTCGCAAATCTTCGTCGTCAATACAAAAAACTTCTTCCTACTCAATAAGAACCGCTGCTTATTGAGTCTTGCAACAAAATAACCCCTGATATCCTTTTTTTATAAGGAGAGAATCGTATGACAAACTTTCGCCAACTACCAAAGAACGGACTGATAGGAAAATTAAAAGAAAGCAACAAAGCGATTAAGCTTAAGTGTTTTAGCTGTTTGGGGAAAGTGAGAAAACAAGACTGTGATTCTCCTTCCTGCGCTCTCTTCTCCCTTCGTCCTTGGGCATCGAAAGAAATACAAGTGCCACTAATTGCAAAAAAATAATATATGGAAAATATTCGAGTACCTAATGAGTTGCCAGAAAATGCAATCAAAGAATTCCAAGAATTGATGAGGAGACATTACGGGTTACAGCTCAGTATTGAAGAGGCAACATATCAAGCAAAACGACTGATGGCCATGTTTATGATCGTTTTTCAACCGATACCAAAAACAGCAAGAAATTAAAAACCAATTATCAATTTTTATTTAATCAGCATGGAAGAACATACTAATCCCAATCAGCGCGTAGTTATTAAAGAAGTCACCCCAGAGTTCCACAGTGAGCGCTGCCCTGTCTGCAATGGCTTTGGCACGCTCAAATATGGAACTCTCACCTGCCAAGGATGCGCTGGCAAGGGATACATAGTAGTTCCCAATTTCAAGTTAGAGGGAGAGAAAAGGTATGGACACCAACAAAACAGATAAGCCATCACTTGAAAAAGGATATACCCGAATACCGAATGATATTCTTGAGGGGCTTTGTAAGATAAATTTATCTCCATACCAAGCAAGGGTTATCTATTATATTTTCAGAAAGACATATGGGTACAACAAAAATGAAGATTGGATTTCTGTAAATCAAATAGCAAAAGAAATAGGGATCAGGCAGAGTCATGCATCAAGAACAAAGAAAGAATTACTTCTCCGTAGAATACTTACCTCAAATGGTATAAAAATAGCATTTCAGAAGGATAGCTCGCTATGGAGAAATATACCAGTTCAGGTATGTGAAAAGAATATACCAGTCCAGGTCATAAATATACCAATTCAGGATAAAAATATACCAGTACCGGTTTTAAATATACCAGTAGAGGGGAACACAATAGACACTATACAAAAGACAATAACAAAAAACACTCTACAAAAGAAATACACCTCCCTTACAGATATTGATTTACCTGTACTGGAGGAGATAGCCCAGAAGTATTGCGTACCGCCATCCTTCGTACAAAGTAAGTTGGACGATATGAGTAACTGGATGGCCGCTCATGGGAAAACCTACAGGGATTACAAAGCTGCCTTGATGAGTTGGGTTAAATCTGATGCATTAAAAATTATTCAGAAAGAACGTCAGATCGTTAATAAATATTCTGTAACAAAAGTATGAATATCTCAGAATTACCAGAACAATATAAAATCTACACTGTGGTCTTATATGATAAGAGGACATTTCAACTCACAGGGTTAGAGCTAGCGAGTACATTGGAAAGTACAGCTCCTTTTATTCAACTGAGTAATGGCGAAGGATTTAGTAAAGCTAATTTGGCTTCCTGGATTGTCGATATGGATGAAACACGAGCAAATGTGCAAAATCATTTAGAGGAAATCAGAAATGCCATTGTGAAAGCATAATAAGCAGTACAGAAGACTTGATAGTAATCAGCAGTTGAACTTTGCCGAAAGAAGTTTATAAAATGAAAGTGAGTTGAGGAGTCTGAACTCACGAGGAAAGAAATATTGTATATTATGGATAATTACATTGTCTACACAAGGAAATCAACAGATACAGAGGACCGACAGATCTTAAGTCTGGAGTCTCAAAAGCGAGATATCATTGAAAAGATAATTGATCCCCTCAGTATCAAGCCCCTCCTTTGGCTTGATGAATCTCAAAGTGCCAAGAAGCCAGGAAGAATAAAGTTCAACGAAATGGTACAGATGATACGGGCAGGGAAAATAAATAGAATACTGACATGGCACATCAACCGACTTGCACGGAATTCAGTAGATGGGGGCGAGCTCACGTGGTTTGTACAGAATAAACAAATAAAGATAATCACTCCTACCAAGACCTATGATGAAAACGATATTTTCATTCTCTATGTTGAGTTTGGTATGGCAAACCAGTTTAGTAATGACCTCAGTAAATCGGTAAGGCGAGGGCTAAATGACAAACTCCTCTTGGGTAAGGCACCTATTCAAGCTCCCATAGGCTACTTTAATGATATGACAAAACCAAAAGGCCTAAAGGATATTCTGGTTGATAAAGAACGGTTTGAAAAGGTACGTAAGATGTGGGATTTGCTTCTCACGGGCCACTACACCCCTGCCCTTATCTACAAAATCATTTCAAAACAATGGGGTCTTCGCCACAGGGACGGGAAGCTCTTAAGCAGAACCCAGATGTATAAACTCTTCCACAATATTTTTTACACAGGAAAGTATTTATATACCGGGGAAATACGCCAAGGGATTCATACCCCCATGATTACCATGACTGAGTATGAAAAGGCTCAAAAGATTATTGGCCTACGAGGAAAGATGGGAGCACACAAACACCACTCAACCTATACCGGTATGCTCAAATGTCCTTGCTCTGCCTCTATTACTGCAGAAGTAAAGCCGCGCATGATCTGCCCCACCTGCCACACAAAGTTTAACCCACAACACAATGAGAGCTGCCCTCAATGTGCCCTTCTCAAAACCAAAATGGAGGTCCCCTTAAGAATCTATACCTATTATCGTTGTTCCCGTCAAATTGATAAATACTGTAAACAACCACCAGTAACAGAAAAAGACTTTGAAGGGCAAGTCTCAAAAGAACTGGTCCACATAAATATTCCTGATGACTTTTTAGAGTGGGGGCATAAATATCTCAAGGATTACGTTCAAAAAGATGTAAATCAATTTGCTCACCAGGAAGAATCTACCAAACGCCAACTTACTCTTGAAAAACAAAGAAAACAAAATCTCTTTGACCGGTTTATTGAACCAGAAAACAAAAATGGTGAGATGATAAGTAGCACAGATTACAAGGAGAAAAAGGGAGAGATCACAAAAAGAATTGCCATTCTTGAAGATCAATTACAAAGCTCCCATAACAGCCTTGATTACGCTTCTGAAAATACTGAAAAGACTCTTACCTTTTCTCACAGAGCTCAGTATTGGTTTGAAAATGGAAGCAGGGACCAGAAAAGAGTCATACTCTCTACGCTTGATTTGAACCCAGCCCTTGATATGGGTTTTCTTCGTCTCAATCTCCTAAAGCCATTTGAATACGTAAAGGAAACCAAAAAAGAAATACAAGAGGAAAAGTGGAGAATCGAACCTGGGATATGGAGGGAAGCACTCATCCAGAAGTATTATCTTCGTCTTGAAAATCCGTTTGTGAGCGGGATAGGGGAATCGAACCCCTGCCGAAAGATTGGAAATCTTTCGTTCTGCCATTAAACTAATCCCGCAAATATACCCCAAGACAAACGTTAGAAAGTATACCAAAAGAACATATAATCCTCAACCACATACGAAAGCAAATTGCTATAATATGTACTTATGATAAAGAAATTACTGGTCATCGTCCTGGTGTTTATTGGCGTATACGTTGCCTATTTTGCACTTCGAACAGCTGATTTTTATAAAAGCATCTATAAAAATGGGCAAGGCTTTCTCCCTATCATGAAGGAAAAGACAGAATATAACATTCTTCTTTTGGGATACGGAGGCTTTGATAATAATGGAAAGCCACATGATGGGCCATACCTCACTGATTCTCTCATGATAGCTCACGTAGATATGAAAAAAAATACGGTATCCCTCATCTCCCTTCCCCGAGACATATGGGTTAAGCTTCCCACAAAATCAAAAGCAGATTTTCATTCAAAAATAAATTCGCTTTATCAAATAAGTCTGAATCCCACAAATTATCCCGATGTCGACATGAAAAAGCCAGGAACCCCCGAGCTTCTTGAACGGGCTATTCAAACGGTCACGGGATTAACAATAGACAATTATATTGCAGTAGATTTTGCCGGGTTTGAAAAAGCCATTGATTCCCTTGGCGGGGTGGATGTTGATGTACAAAAGACATTTGATGATTATGAATATCCACTTGCTGATAAAGAAAAAGAATTATGTGGGAAAGATGCTGAGTTTGAACAAGTAAAAAAGTTTATGGAGCCAGGATATAGTGAAGATGAAAAGAAAAAGTTATTCGCGGAAAAGCCCGAACTGGAAACATTTTTTAAAAATATAACAGAAGACCCCAAGGAAGCATTCCCCTGCCGATATGAACATCTTCACTTTGACAAAGGACTCACACATATGGACGGAGCTACAGCTTTAAAGTACGTGCGCTCCCGTCATTCACTTCAAGATGGGTCAGATTTTGGACGTGGCGCCCGTCAACAACAATTCGTGAATGCGGTAAAAAATAAACTCATCAGTGTTGGTATGGTAACGAAGGTGTTTTCGCTTATGAATGAAGTAAAAACACATGTAGAAACGGACGTCTCAGTTGATGAAATGAAAAAATTCCTCGGAGAGGCACCAGACGCCACAAAATATCGCTTTATCAATATTCGTATGAGCGATGTGGATTATTTAAGAAGCTCATTTTCAGACTATGGAGGATATATTCTCATTCCGCGCACGGGGGAAGATAATTGGAAAGAAGTCCAGACGATGATACGAAACGGTATTTTGGAAATAACTCCAAGCCCCATACCGACAAATAAAATAACCCCAACAGGTCAAAAAAAGAAATAAAGTAAAATAACAATATGTATCTTTACGCAATCTTTATTCTGGCATTTGTTCTTCGGCTGGTTAATCTCAACCAATCGTTATGGCTTGATGAAGCGATTGTCGCAAAAGTTGTCAAAACAATTCCGTTTCATCTGATACCAACACAACTGTCTCCAGTAGACGTTCACCCTCCTTTGTACTATATTGGCATGTCCTTGTGGACAAATATATTTGGGAATACGGAAATTGCTCTTCGCATGCCATCAGTATTTTTTTCCCTGATTGCCGGCTGGTACATATATAAAATTGGCCTAGAATTAAAAGGAAAACAAACAGGAATGTGGGCTGCACTATTTTTTCTTTTCAATCCCCTTATCATCTACTACAGCCAGGAAGCGCGTATGCACATGATGGCCGCAATGTTTCTTTCAATGTCACTTTATTATTTTTTGAAAATTATCCGTGCAAAACCGGTTGGATCGAAAACATTATTAAGAAACAGCATTCTTTACAATCTTTTCTGTGCGTTAGCTTTATTCACTTTTTACGGCAGCGCTTTTTTTATCGGAGGGATGATTCTTGTTGGAATTTTTATGTTGCTTAAACGAATCCCAACCAAACAAGGATTCAAACCGATTCTGACAACATTAATACAATTGTCTATTGGCTCATTTTTCTCATTACTCCTTCTCTCCCCTCTCTTGTTTGAACAAATAATAAATGCTCGATCGGGATTATTTGATTTGAAAAATTGGAGCATGGCTCTGGGAAAAGCGGAATTCAAAAACGTCCTAATGATCTTCCTTAAGTTTGTCACCGGGCGTTTGAGCTGGTATCCAAAATGGAGTTATTATCTTACCGCAGGGATACCAACTGCAGTTATATGGATATTTGTCGGCATGGGGATGAAAAAAAACAAAACCTTCGCTGCATTATTTATTTTACCGCTTTTGTTTGGGCTGTGTATTTCTTTTTGGGCACCGATGATGATGTACTTCAGATTTCTCTATCTCATTCCGGTGATGAGTATATTGCTTGCGCAGAATGAAAGAGTGCACAAATTTAAATTGAACTATTGTTTAGTCGTGATTTTCATCATATTTTCATGCGTATATCTGTTTAATCCACAATTTCACCGAGAAGATTGGAAAAAGCTTACTCAAGCGCTGGATAACCGCATTCCCGTATATATGATTCTTCCCTCTTCGGATCCCATTACTTACTACCGACACGATATTTCTATGTTTGAATTACGGACCATTAATCAAGCGAGACTTCAGGAGTTTATTTACGTTGTTCCCTATACCAGTGAACTGTACGGATTTAATTACACTCAAATTCTTCAAAAAAAAGAATGTACAAAACAATCTCTCACGCATTTCAGGGGAGATGTAACGCTGGAAAAGTGGAAATGTCCTTGGCCTTCATTGGTTGGGCATGCGAACGTAGGCACGATATGAGAGAAAGACAAGGATAACACTTGCGATGGCAAATGCTCCCCCTACAGACCACACGGCAGCAGAAGATCCATATTGAGGAATAAGCAAGTAACACCCAATACTCACGACAAAAAAAATTACTACATTCCCAATGAGAATATCGATAGGTCGCTTGACCGAATACAATAAAAACAAGTGAAAGATGCTGATAAAAGAATATGGCATGTAAACAAGCGCTAATTGGCGCGATATGGAAGCCGTATGATAAAACTTGTTCGTAAAAAATAATTCAAATACCCAATCAGGAGTCATAAATAATAATAAAAATATTGCCGTTGGGATGAGCATGTAAAGGAGAGCCGGCCTGATATTGGCAAATAAATCTTTCTTTGTCCGTATTTTTGCAAATGCAGGAGATATTACCTGTGTGATGCTCACGATCGTTGTGATAATTGTCAGAATTATTTTTTGCGCGGCTCCATAATCTCCTAAGTCTTTTGAAAGAAAATAGGAAAGAAGAAATAAATCCATTCGAAGACCTAAGTTAAAAAATTGAGATGCAACAAAATACGTAAAAGTATAACTTAGTTTAAAATCACTTCGTTCTATGGGAGCTCTCACCATTGCTGACATGTGATTTTTTTTGGAAGAATAAACAAGAATAAAAAATATTGCAGGACCGATAACACCAAATACAAAAATAATAAGCCCAACAGAAATGGTATGAGTGAGGGCAAGGACGATAACAATGGCTGTTTTAATAACGTTGGCAATGAGGGTGTAGATATTCACCTGCAGTACTCGTTTTGCGACATACAGACAGTTTGAAAGAAAGTTCTGCCAAATAAAAAAAAGTACGGAAATTGCCGTAACGTAAAGGGTAAACAGGGGGGCCTTCGTCTTAAAAAAAACCATATCCAACCAAGGAAAGGCAATAAGGAGAAATCCGATAACAATGCTTGAAAACAGAGTCTGATAAAAAAAGGTGCTTTTAATCAATCGATAGGCATTTTCTGATTTTTTTTCGATAAGGCCGGGAAGATAGGAATACAATGTAGCTGTTGTGCCGAAGTCGAGCAAATTGGCAAGAACAAACATAATACCAAACAAAACGCTTAACACCCCATATTCGGTTTTACTTATTATGCGAACAAGAAGATAGATAAAAAAGGCGGAAAAAAAAACGTTAAGATAGTTTCCGACAGTATTGATAATAACGGCTGTGCTTGTCGGGCGTTTCAGAAATGAGAAGAATTTTGAAATCATAGTATGATGTATAAGTATAACAAAGTTGGATTTCAACACACACTGCTTTACACCTTCTCATCTCTGCTATAATGAGAACTATAATTGTAAATTCATAACTATTTATGGCAAAAACCGCACTTATCACGGGTATATTGGGACAAGATGGACCATATCTTGCAAAACTTCTTATTGAAAAAGGATACAAAGTATATGGCCTTATGCGCCGCTACTCCCAACCGCACATGGATAACCTTAAATTCCTTGGCATTGAGCATGACGTTGACTTTGTAGAGGGTGATCTCACTGATGAGTCCTCACTTCTTAATATTGTAAAAACACTGCGTCCTACCGAAATATACAACCTGGCTGCACAATCCTTTGTGGGTTCTTCATGGGACCAAGCAAAACTCACCACAGAAGTAAACTCCCTTGGCGTATTATACCTGCTTAATTCAATCAAATTTTTTTCACCGACAACCAAATATTATCAGGCATCAACGAGTGAAATGTTTGGTCTCAGCAATGATGGTGGGTTTCAAGATGAAAACACCAATTTTCATCCACGAAGCCCTTATGGCATCTCTAAAGTGTATTCGTATTGGATGACGGTGAATTTTAGAGAATCATACGGATTATTTACCACAAATGGAATATTGTTTAATCACGAATCCCCTCTTCGCGGTATCCAATTTGTCACCCGCAAAATCACCGACGGAGTGGCTCGAATAAAACTTGGATTGGCAGAAAATATCTCACTTGGTAACTTGGATGCAAAAAGGGATTGGGGATTTGCCGGAGACTACGTTGAAGCCATGTACTTAATGATGCAGGCAGCAGAACCGGATGATTATGTAGTGGGGAGTGGGCAAGCTCATTCGGTGAGAGAATTTGTGGATCTTGCTTTCAAGCAAGTGGGCATAAGGGATTGGGAAAAATATGTCATTATCGACGCGCGCTACAAACGACCAGCAGAAGTGCCACATCTGCAAGCACGTGCTGCAAAAGCAGAAAAAAAGCTCGGATGGAAACCAAAATTGCCGTTTGCTGACCTCGTAAAGATGATGGTTGAAGCGGATCTTAACCGATTAAAAAAATAACAATCAATGACGGAGACAGTTGTCCCATCTATCGCATTTTCAACAGAGAAAAGACCACCTCTACAGAAATTACCTGGATATTCTCTTTTTGACCAAAGTAGAAGAAAACTTGAAGAAATGATGCATGCGAGCGCGATACCTGCATATCTTGCCTCATTTCCTAATAGACCAGAAGAACCTGTCCCCTACCCCTATACTCACTATCTCAATACCCAATGGGAGAATTTTATTCTCCATGACACGAAAGGAACCGCCACTCTTTTGGTTGGATTGGATATGATAAAGGATTTTGCAACAGGTTTGAGCGAAGAAGATGGGGCTGTATTATCACGTTTTTCCGCAGAACTTGCACGAGTTCGTGAAGAAGATAAGGTTCCCAATATTCCAATGGGAGTCAAAATACGAAGCATAGATTTTTGTATGCAATATTTTCAAAAACACCTACTCCACCGGAAGTTTGATTTACCAGATGAGGCAAAACCATTGGAAAAACTTGTAAATGATGCAAAAACTACCACAATGATATGGCCAATGTTATATCATTCGGCATTAACACTTAATTCAATTGCACAGGGAGGAGACGAAAGACTGAAAAGTAATATATATAGACTAAAAGACACAAAAGTGTATGCAAGGGATGTTATCAAAAAAGCCTCATCAAGGACAAACGTAATAACCACTGGCATAAAAGGCAAAATGCAGCTTGATGGAATAAAAGGAATTATGCTTTTAAATCTTGTGAAAAACGCAGTGAGACACAGTACAAAGGGTGTGCTTGTAAAATTTGATGGTGATGAAATCACCGTGATAAACACATCTGTAGACCCCGTGACAAGAAACAATCTATTTGAGCCCGGAAAGCCCGGAAAAAGCGGTAATACAGGATTTGGCCTGTTTACTTCTAGAAATATTTTTGGGTCCCTGGGAGGATATGATATCGTGTTAAATAGTGGCTCAGATGCAGATGGCGCACCGCCTTACACCGTTTCTTTCACCATAAAACCTCTTAAAGACCCATCCCAAGAACCATTGCAATAATATACTATGGAAGGTCAAGAAGGTTACCAACCACCATCCCCCCACAAGCTCAGGAAACATCTCCCCCTGAGAGAGTGGTCTCAGTATCCTCTTTTTGATCACCAAAGACACATTCTCATGTTGACAGTTGAGGATAAAGCGGAAAAAAGATACGCAGCAGAAGGACACGGCGCATTACCTGGGTATATAAATAGTCAATGGACGCAGGTGACAATGCATGATGCCAGGGGAATCGTGTCACTGATGAATGGATATAATGAAATCTCCCCCTTTTTTCCGGACAATACGTATCTCCAAGGATTTTCACAAATGTTTTCCCACATGCAGGCGATGGAACATGATTTATGTATTCCCTCCGAAACACTTCTTGAACAATCAAATCTATTAATTAACTATGCAAGAAAAAACCTCACAAATAAAGAATTTTCTTTACCCCCAGAAGTAAAATATATGGAAAAAACTATCGAAAGGGCAAAAGTATTGGCAAGAATATGGAGAATGTTGTACTATTCGTCAAAGTTTTTAAACAGCCTTTCTAAAAATGATATGATCGGAATGGATAAACATTTTGGAATACTTAAAAATTCTTCATTTTTTGCCGGAGATATTGTCAAAAAAGCCGGGAGAAACAATACAACGGTAACAGGTTTAAGAAGACATCAGCAGATTGACGGCGTCAAAGGAATTATACTTCACAATCTGCTGAAAAATGCAGAAACTCATAAAGCCAAGGATTCAAAAGTGGAAGTGGTTTTTAACGGTGACGCAATCACGATATCAAATGATTCACGTACTCCTTTTCCAGAGAGATCTCTTGACCATCCAGGAGAGCCAGGGCCCAAGGGAAATACAGGATATGGCGTTTTCATATCAAAAAATATTTTTGGTTTATTGGGAGGGTATGATGTTGTTCTCAATAGTGGAACAACTAAGGATGGAGGACATCCCTATAGAGTCTCTTTTACCATTAAACCATCAGAATCTCTTCCCCTCCCCAAAATGCACGTTTGAGGTGTATCATATACGTATGAAAAAAGTGTGGAAGAATGGACCACTCTTCATTATCATTGCCGCATCATTATGGGCTCTTGACGGAGTAATTCGCCGAAGCTTATATGTCATGCCTTCTATTATTATCGTTTTCTTTGAACATCTTATCGGGACAATTCTCCTTGTACCCATTATTTTGAGAAATTTTAAAAGAGAAAAATTAAATAAAGGCGAATGGGTAGCTATTGGAGGGGTCTCACTGTTTGGTGGCCTCTTGGGTACATTGTGGTTCACAACGGCACTTCTCATGACAAACTATATTTCCTTTAGTGTCGTATTTTTATTACAGAAGCTGCAACCCATTTTTGCCATTGGCACTGCAAAAATTGTTCTCAAAGAAAAACTGCACAAACAAAATCTTATCTGGGCCGCAGTGGCTCTTACCGCTGCATATTTTATTACGTTTCCTAAGGGAGTGGTGAACCTGAATACGGGAGACAAAACACTCCTTGCCGCTTTATATGCTCTGGGAGCTGCCATTGCATGGGGGTCCTCAACGGCATTTTCCCGCTATGCACTCTTAAAACACAATGAACGATTTATTGCCGGTCTTCGATTTTGCATTACAACCCTTCTGGCTCTCGCAGCAGTATTTCTCCTTGGTCAACAATCATTCCTATTTAAAGTGACTCCTGTGCAATTGTCCCGCCTTGTATTTATTGCATTTTCAACCGGCATGGTGGCAATACTTCTCTATTACAAGGGGCTAAAAACTACACCGGTACATGTAGCCACTATTCTTGAACTCATGTTTCCTCTTTTGGCAATGTGCATCGATGTGGTATTATATAAGTCTATTTTGATGCCCATCCAAATTGGGGCCGCTGCCGTCCTTTTATTTGCGATGTATAAAATTGATCGCATACAAAAAAAATGACATTTACCGGGACTCATATCATGGGGCGAGGAAGAGCACGGACTCTTGGGTACCCCACCATAAATCTTCACAACATCAACACCCTCACCATTGAGGATGGAGTATATGCAGCGCGGGTCACCATACTTAACAACCACTTTATGGCTGCTTTGTTTATTGGAGAATCCCCCACATTTAAAGATCGGGAAAAATCGGTAGAACTGTACTTAATAGGACTTGCCGAAGGAGATGTACAAAAATACCACCTAGACCCACTCATCACAACGAAAATTACTGTAGATATAGTGAGTTATCTTCGGCCCGTCATAAAATTTCCCTCAAGAAAAGAACTCATCATCCATATTAAGCAAGACATTGAGCAGATAACTGCTATTCTCACTGCCGAAAACCCCTAGTCATCAGTCCATAGGGCGTAGAGCGGAAGGGGTTTGTTGAGGTATAATATGATAATACTATTCAACTCATATGGAGAGGATTTATAAGATATTGTTTTTTTTAGCGATTTTTACAAGCATCATTTTTGCTTCCTGGTTTGCACTCCATAACACTCTTTACTTTCATACGGATATTGCACGCGATTTCCTTCTGATTGAAGACATGATTGTCTCAAAAAAACCAGCCCTCATTGGTCCTCGGTCCGGAGGCATTCCCGGAGTATTTCATGGGCCCGCATGGCTGTATCTGAACCTCCCTGTTTTTATTCTAAGCCAGGGCAATCCGGCTGCAACCGCATGGTTTTGGGTAGGACTTACCGCGGCAAGCATTGCCCTCCTTTATTTTGTTGCCAAGAAATTAAGCGACACGCGCAACGCTTTTTGTGCAACAGCACTGTATGCTTTTGCGGTCGCGGAGTCTACATCAAATTTTATTAATCCCTTTGGAGCAGTCCTCTTTGCTCCCCTCTTCTTTTATTTTTTTATTCGTTATATGCAAAAACATCAATTTCTTCATTTGCTCATTTGTTTATTTTGCATTGGTATGACTATTCAGTTTCAGATGGCATGGGGTGTGCCAATACTCATCCTCTCCCTTCCCATAATTATGTATGAGATGGTAAAGAGTAAAAAAATACACCACGTATTATCATTTGGTATTTTACTCCTTCCCCTTTCAACCTTTATTTTTTTTGATCTTCGTCATCAATTTCTACAAATTAAATCGGTTATCAACTATATTGTAGGAGTGAGTCCCGATAAACCACACGTTGTCCCTATTCCTTTTCTTCTCTCCCGTATACAGGGGTTTCTCTTAAACATGTTTTCATTTTTTACTCAAGAAAACAGAATACTAAACAGCATTTTTCTCCTCATCTTTCTTATTCTTATCATTCTGTTTATTCGTCATAAACGAAAAAAACAAGGGATTATCCTCTTTCCTATTTTGTATTTTTACGGGGGATTTTGGATACTCACCTTTCTTTTTAAGGGAACGATGTGGACGTATTATTATTGGCCATTTCTTCCCTTGTTTTGCATAGCGATCTCTCTTCTCATTACCACAGTATTTAAAAAACAAGCTCCAGGAATAATGATTGCCCTTTTTTTCGTCATAACAGTACTCAACATTGCTAGATTATCAAAACAAACAAATAGTTTTTTTGCACATAATAGCGGCTTTTGGAATTTTTACCATACTCAAGCCGTGGACACGTATAAAGACGCAGGAGCAGAGTTTGGGTGGTATGTATACTCTGCGGATCAATACGGATACTCATCCAAATATGCAATGCATTACACCCAAAAACAATATCTCGGCATAAAGGGATATGAATTCAGCAAAAAACCTCTCACCTATCTTGTCATATTTCCCAGCACCAATAAATATACGAGTGAAAATTGGTGGAAGGACAATCAGATAAAAATGGGCAAACAACCGGATCGTGTTTTCAAGTATGAAGGAGGATCATATATCGAAAAATATACATTAATCCCTGAGGAGCAAGCTATTCCCTCAGACCGGAATTTAATACAAGATTTATTGTTTAGATAAAATATAATATTAGGTATGAAAAAAGCATTAACATATTTTTTTATTTTTACGATAGGTGCGAGTATTTTTTTTGCCTCATGGTTTGTACTTCACAATAATATTTATTTTTTCACGGACCTTGCCCGCGACTTTTTGCTGTTTGAAGAAATTGCACTCACAAAAAAGCCCATTCTCATAGGGCCCCGTACAAGTATGCAGGGGGTATTTCATGGGCCGGCATGGCTTTATGTAAACCTCCCGGTATTTTTAGCCAGTCGTGGCAACCCCGTTGCGGTGGGGTGGTTTTGGGTGTTTCTTATCGCTATAAGCATTTGCGTAATGTATTTCATTTCCCGAAAGTTATTGGATAAACAAATCGCGCTTCCCATAACGGCTCTGTATGCTCTCGCTGTGGGAAATACCGCCCCCTATTTGTACAATCCCTTTGGAGCCGTCCTCTTTGCTCCCCTCTTCTTTTATTTTTTTGTTCGCTATATGCAAAAACACCAATTTCTTCATTTGCTTATTTGTTTATTCTGCATTGGTATGGCTATTCAGTTTGAAATGGTATGGGGAGTGCCGATTTTAATTCTTGCAAGTATTTTGATTTTATACAAAATCATAAGAAGCAAAAAATTTGCTCACCTATTTTCTTTTGGCATCCTCGCCATTCCCCTCTCAACCTTTATCCTTTTTGACCTGAGGCATCAGTTTATACAGCTTAAGTCAATTATTCGATACGTCGTGGGTTCGCCAGGCGCTGCAAAGCAAAAAGCTGACCTGTTTACATTGGTTATCACAAGGACAAAAGATATGATTTTTGTTATGCCTTCTTATTTTTCAAACGGAAGTATTTATATAAACACTGTTTTGACAATTATTTTTATCCTGCTTGTTGTTCTCTTTTTAAAAAGTAAAATACTGAAAAAACATTCATTCATTTCTTACTTTCTCTATTTTTACGGGGGATTTTGGATTGTTACCCTTCCCATTAGGGGCATGATATACGATTATTACTATTGGGCGTTTCTCCCCCTTTTCTGTATTGTTGTTGGGGCACTAGTGAATATTCATTTCAAGAAATATGCCCCCTATATATTCGCAGCAATTGCGCTATTTCTCATTGTTGCAAACGTGCAGATAGTTCTCAAGCAGGACAGGCAATTCTTCCAAAAAAATACAGGGTTGTGGAGCTTTTATTTAGGCCAAGCACAATCTGTTTATAAAAATGCGGGAGCAGATTTTGGATGGTATGTCTATACGGCAGATCAATATGCCTATTCATTCAAATATGCAATGAGCTATACACAGCAGCAATTTCCCACCATACGATCATACAAATTCCAAAAGAAACCACTTACCTACCTTATGATTTATCCGAGCGACAACAAATACACCAACGAAACTCCTTGGAGAACGGGACAGGTGAAAATCAACAAAAAACCAGAAGAAATATTAAAAAGTTATGGAGGATCATATGCTGAAAAATATACTCTCACACCAGAAGACATCGCAGTTCCAGCCGACTCTACCCTCCTTCAAGACCTAACGTTTCGATGAGAATATAGCGTAATGAATTAGTTTGTGTTGAAGGCTTTTTTCTCCAGAATTCCTATCCTTCCCTCATGATTATTTAGAACTGTATTTGTTTTGTTAAAACCAGAGTCTTGCATATGAAAACCCGTTGTAATAAGCTCAACAAGACTGTCTGTATTTTTTTGAATTAGTTCACTTATATCTATTTTTGAAGCTTTAAACATTGCTTGAATTGCTGCAAGATCTTTTTTCGTTAACATAATGCAATATTAAATGATTAATAAGAAAGATTCTATATCAATATATTGTGTTTCTCTGTCGCTTATAATCCTCTTTTTTCTGTTTTAGACTGTTATGAAAGGAAAAAAATGCGATTAGCGGTAATGTTATCTAACCACGGAGAAATTTGGAGTAGAGCATGACGTCATAATAGGCACGCATGGCGCCGGCTCGTACTCCCACCCACCCGTCTTTATACCCCTGGTGATAAATCATCCAGCGCAGGAATACATAAGGAGGAACGATTAAAAGCTTAATACAGGCAGAAAGCTTTGTCTCTTTAAGCTGCTGTGCCTCAAGCGTGGTATAGGACTCAAATTTCTTCATAAGTGTTGACAAATCAGGATGAGAATAGTGAAGAAGCGCCCCCTTAAGATATCCTATTGAGCCTTTTACCTGAAATTGCTCATGTACCTTTACAATAGGGCTATACGAGCAAAATTGAGGCCTAAAAAGCCGGGTGAGACGGTCATAGGCCCAATCCCCACCAGTAAGAAATGTCCCCAGAAAATTTTGTTTTCGGGGAATGCCGTAAGCGACAATTTCATCTCCTAATTTTAAATTTGAAATTTTAAATTTGAAATTCAGAATTGATTGTATTTCTGTTTTCAATTCTGGCGTCACTATTTCATCTGCATCAATGCGCAGTACCCAGTCTGTGGAAGCCGTCTCATTTGCCCAGTTGAGGTTGCGTTGGAGCTCTTCAAAATCGTCTGTATCAGATTTACTTTTCTCCACCACTTCTGCTCCCAGCCTTTTTGCAATTTCTGCCGTTTTGTCTGTGCCGGTGCAGATAACTTGAATTTTATTACACCACAGCACACTCTTGATACATCTTTCAATATTTTTTTCCTCATTCTTTGCCGGGATAACTGCGGTGATGGTTTGCATAGGCTGTATGTGGTAATTATCATCTGGATTCCCGTTTTCACGGGAATGACACATTACAATTATACTCAATTTTCCCCTCTGTCGAAGTTGAGGGCTAATAGAACTGTTTGGATTGCTGTAACAATATAAAAAAGCGAAACGCGGCTTATAAGCCGCTGACAAATATATAATATTGATATAGACTTTTACTTATTAATCATTTAACATTACTTTTATGCTAACCAAAGAAGATCTACAAGCCATCGAAGGGATATTTGGTAAGTCATTTGACAGGAAATTCGGGAATGCCCTTGATGCAGCATTTGATAGGAAATTCGGGAATGCCTTTGATGCAGCATTTGACAGGAAATTTGACGAAAAGATAAAGCCCGTACTTAAACCAATACACAAGAAATTAAATAAACTTCAAAAAGATATAAATACAATCGTTCGTGTATTCGATTCCGACATAATAGATCTTAAAAAAAGAACAGATAAGCTTGAGACTGCAGTGTTTGCTACAATATAGGGATGAAACGTATTGTGTGGGTTGTTGTGGCCTTTGTTGTTATTTCTTCATTCGTACTTGGATTTCACAACGCAAGTATTTATGAGCCTAATCACGGCTTTGACGGCAGCGGGCATGTCTATTACATCCAATATCTCGTCCAAAATAAAAAAATCCCTCCACCAACCGCATGGGAAACCCATCAGCCCCCGTTTTATTACATTATCGGAGCTACCGTGGTAAGCATATTTGGCACCATGCGCAGCGCACAGTACATAAACATCTTCGTGCTGTGGGCAATAATCGGCATGGTGGGCTTGGGGCTCAGAAAGGTGTTCAAGGATAGAGATCGGATATTGTTGGGAATGTTTGCCCTTGCCGCCCTCCCCATGCTCAACATCTTTCTTCCAACGGTCACCAATGAGCTTTTAAATACATTCATGATAATTTCAGCAGCCATTGCATGCCTTTATTTGCTCTCCGCAAAAAACAGAAAACAGGTCATTTGGTGCTCAGTCTGGCTTGCAGCCAGCTTGGTACTTGGCATTTGGACAAAAATATCAATCATTACTATTCTCCCCACAGTTGGCGTCGCTTTTCTTATTTTTTTTATCAAACACAAAACAAAACGCCCTCTTATTCTCACGATTGGCATTACCACCATTATTCTTTTTATCGTTGCTGCAGTCCCCCTATTTATGCGGGGCGCACAAACCAAAGGACCATCAAATGTGGTAAACACGATGGCTTCTATTAAAGCAACAAGAACGCTTGATTTTTATTTCCGGCTTGATTGGATTCCAAAGGTGGATATGTATAATACCCAGTATTATTCGATGCTTGGTGCAGCGTGGAATAGCTTTTTCATGGACGGGCACAATGTAATCACCCCATTCATCAAATTCCATAAGAAAGGATTTATTCTCTGGAGTCTTGGGTTCGTTCTTCTTCCTCTTTCACTCTATGGCCTCTGGCAACTCTGGAGAAAACAGAGAGAGGTAGCAATCGTAATAAACATCATCGGATTATCGATGCTCACAATGTATGTCATTTACAACCTTGGCAATCATTATTCAGCGGCAAGGCTCACCTACGAAATGGCAATCGTCATCCCCTATTCATTCGGCATCGCGGGATCGGCGGTAAACAAAAAAATGAAGATTCTTTTATTTGTTCTTCTTGGTATTCAATTCATTACCCTCCTTTCTTTTTTCTGGATTCTTCCTTGGTGGAATGTGACAAAAGAACTGTTAATTTAAAATTTATAATTTATGATTTAAAATCAATTTTAAATTAAAAATAAATTAATTATAAATTGAATAAAAATTTCAAATTTTAAATTAAAAATTACAATTCAGTAAGAAAGTGGTCGATTTTTTTCGCCAGCATGCAATCCACGAATGATAGAAAAAATAGCGGAGGGCTCCCTCATTATTTGGTATGGTAGTCTGCGCAAGAGGCAAATGATATTTTCCCATCGGGAAAAGTTTTTTCCCAAAAAATATCCATAGTTAAAATTATTGCTTCGTACGATCTCTTTCCTATCAAAGTCATTCCGCGTTCCTCCCCCTTTATACTGATGGTGGTAGACAAGCGCGCCAGACGCAAACAGTATCGAATTTTTCCTCCTTTTGCTTATTCTATACCCCAAATCAACCTCATTGAATGCATAAATGGGGGGAATAAGCTTTTCATCAAACCCCTTCATTTCTTTGAGTGTCTGTTTTCGGAAAGACATATTGCATCCGTAAGGAAAATCTACATATGTGTTTTTTTCATAGGAAAAATTTTTTGTAAACCCTGCCCCATACCACTGCACCTTCCCCACTCTATTATCAAGGGTAATTTTCTCCCCATCATTTATCACCCTTCCGGCAACTACATGGATTGTCCCGTTATCATAAGCATTAATATGAGCAGGAATAGTATTTTCAGTGATTGTCACATCATCATCAAGATAGAGCACAATAGGCGCTTTTGCATGCATCCATCCGTAGTTCAAATACTTACAGGTATTGGGTTTGTCGAAGTGAATAAGGACAAACTGATCCATTTGAGGAAATTGCCTTTGAAGAAGAAAATAATCCTTGGCAAGCGACTGATCGATAACCAGTACTTCGAGGGGTGTTTTTTTTGATGCACCGATAAGTTGTTCAATAAGGCGCAACACAACCTGTGGCCTATTAAGAGTACCGACAACAATCGTTATTGATGGGCCAGAAGCAGTTTCTTTGATTCTATTCTCCATATTATTTCAGCTCCTATTATGCCAGTAAATGAAAGAACTATCAATCCAACCGAAATGGCCGCCATTCCACCGAACAAGGCGTATACATAAGCGGCACTCGCCCAAGATAAGCACACAGCTCCGATATTTACTACAGTAAGAAAGTGCTGTTTACCGATTGCAATGATGGGTTGAAAAAATATCTGGCTAATCCCCCACCCAACAGCAGGAATGATGAAATAAGGAAACAGTGAAATGAGTGTCTCTACATTTTTGCCGGAAAACTTTCCCCCCGTCAGAAGAAGCCTCATAAAAAATGGGGCAATAAAAACAATGACAAATACCGTGCCTATGGTCAAAAGAAATCCAAATAATTTTGCCTTATTCACTTGACGTTTTGCCTTTTTGAGATTATGAGTGTGAATAAGCTCTACCAAATGAGGAAAAAAAACAGTTTGAATTCCTATTGTCATAATGCCTACAAGGCCGGCAAAAAGCTTTGCAACAAGATTGGTATATACAATATATCCCACCGGAAGACGTGCCGAAAAGGATCGAATAAGAATATTATCGAATCGCACGGCAAGTGTGCTGATAATAAGAGGTACCCATGCCTTTAAGAGAATAATAAGCTCCGCTATTGACTCATGAGTAAACAGGAGTGGAAGGGCATCGATAAAATATCCGCCCACCTTATAGGGAAATGAAATAAACAACTGAACAATAATAGCGGCGATAAATGCAATCACCATGCTCCATATACCGTAATGAGGAGAAAGAAGAATGATAATAGCCAAGTTAAGAATGCTTCCGATCAAATATGCGAGAGAGGGAATAATAAATTTACTTTTGCTATACAAATAAGAAGAACATAACGTTCCGACAAGGGAGAACGCCATAGTGTATATCATCCACTTCATAAGACTATCCGTAAGGAAAATAAATGCGTTTCCTCTCGTCCCAAACAACTGCTTAATGATGGGGATTGAAAAGAGATCAAGACAGATACTTGTGACAAACACTACTAAGCTGAGAAGAATAAGAAGCTTTACGAAATATTTATTTCCTTCCCTTTCCCCCAGCATGAGCTTTTTTTTAAGAATGGGGAGGAATGCGTCATTTAATGTGCCCGCAATCACTCCCGTAAGCATGGTGGGAATAGTGACGGCGGAGACGAATGCATCAAGCTCAATTCGTGCGCCAAAAAGCCGTGCCACAACAATTTGCCCCACTATCTGAATGCCCGTCACCAGGCCAATCACGACAGATATTATACCTGCACTTTTTTTCAT
>JAZDOY010000028.1:0-104467 GCA_043798165.1 bacterium
TTATTGAGAATTTGCTGTGCCAGCTCCTCTTTTAGTTTGGATCCAAGTCCGTGTTTTCTGTATTCTTGAGGGATAAATAAACTGCCTGATTCAAACCCAGTGGGTTTTACCCCATGATCCATATTGGCTATTGCAACCTCCTCCATCTTTTCAAGACCTCCTTCAACCTGAGCAAGACAAGGATGCCAGGGAACTGCCTTAATAAATCCTCCTATCGCTCCATTTGAATCGCAAAGCCACGTTGATAATCCGTGCTTCATATACTCAAGAACAACGGGAGGGGTAATTTTAACCATATGATCAGCACTGTTAATAAGCGCACTAATCGTTTGTGCCGTATTATGTGCGTTTAAATGATCTTTGATACCAGTTTGTGAAATAAATTCTGTTTTCATAATAAAAAATAAATAATAATTAAAAAAAATCCCCCGATATACTGGGGGGAGTGGAGTATGAAAAGCGAAGAGTTTACCTCATAGCATCATACCCTCCCATAGGGAGTCGCCTCAAAACTATAACGTGTGTATGATGAAACATGGCTCTATTCTACCACAAAAGAGCTTGTTATAAAAAGCATTTGGAATTACAATAAGACATTATGAAGGGGAAGCTCAAACTTATTGCTATTTTATCGATAGCATTTATTGTGTTCGTGCTCGCAAAGCTATTCTTTGATGTGGTATCAAAAAAAGAAGGGAGACTACAAGTGTTTTCCCGTCCGGGAGCTGCCGTGTTTCTCGATAATGTCATGAAGGGAAATACCCCCTTCACAGACACGCTCAAGGAAGGAGAATATCTTCTTAAAATTGTGCCAGACGATGTAGCAACTCAGGCTGCTTCTTGGCAAAAAAAAATCCTCGTTTTTTCAAGCTCCCTTACATATGTTGATGTACAACTGGAAAGTACTGACATCACCTCTTGGGCAGATATGTATTGGCTTACGAGACTTGGGTTGTTTAACAAATCAAGCGGTCTCGCTGTAGAAACAGAGCCCTCAGGAGCACTTATTTATCTGGACAACGACGAAAAAGGAGTGTCTCCGCTTATTCTGGACAATGTGTCTCAAGGCAACCACGAATTGTCGGTGTTCATGCCAGGGTTTAGCAGAAGATCAAAAAAAATAAATATAAGTTCTGGATATGTGCTCCATGCATATGTAAAACTCGCTCTTGATCCGAGCCAGAAATCTCAATATACTATTACCGAACCTACTCCCGCAACTGCTGCTGCTTCAATACAGGAGCCGGCAAATACAGTGCGTATTTTAGATACGCCCACGGGGTGGCTTCGAGTACGAGAAGAACCAACGCTTGCAGGAAGTGAATCTGCACGAGTAAATCCCGGACAACGATTTGAATTAATAGAAGAACAGACGGGTTGGTATAAGATTAAAATAGACGGTGAGAAGCAGGGTTGGATATCCTCTCAATACGCCGAAAAAAACTAACCGTTTACTTCTTCCAAATCACTTTATTGTAGAGGACATATGAATACGGGATAACAACACAGGCGATAATAAGTACTTTGTAAATAATCCATGAGGATAGCGAGATAAATCCAAGTGAAACAGACTTATCTCCAAAAAAGTGGAGAAGAAGAGCAAGACCTCCTCCTTGAATTGCGATTGATCCAGAAGAGACAACATTAAATAAGATAAACTTTTTTACATACCCCACCATTCCTCCCTCAATTTTTTTATGTCGAAAACTCCAGAAATTATTTATAAAGAAATTTGAGATGATGGCAATTTCAGCGCTCAGCATATTTGCCGTTGTTTTTACAATGTGGAAAAGAGAAATAAAAAGGTAAGCAAACCCGAAGTCTATCCCAAACCCTATAAATCCAGTTATGACAAATTTAATAAATGAAGAATGAGTAAGAACGTACAAAAAAGTTTGTACGATGTATTGAAGAGAATTTATTTTCGACACCCCTGCAGTTCTGTCGACGAATTGAATAGGAACCTCGGCAACTGATGCTTTTTTATTGATTGCATAGTCCAGGAGAGCAACCTGAAAAACATATCCAGAATAAGAACTTACATGGGAGAGTGCAGATTTTACTACCCACACTTTAATTGCACGGTACCCCCCCGTCCAATCGGTGGTGGAAAGTTTCATAAAACCAAGCCTTACAAAAAGGTTTGCACAAATAGAAAATAATTTTCTATGTAGCCCCCAATTTGCGGGAATCGACCCACCTTTTATATATCGAGACCCAATAACAAAATCTGCACCTTTTTCTATTTTGTGTAAGAAATCAGGAATATATTTGGGGCTATGAGAAAGATCTGCGTCCATCTCAAAGAGGACAAAGGGATTGAGCCGTTCGATGGCATAGGAAAATCCAGCAATATACGCTTTTCCCAAACCCTCCCTTTTTGTTTCAATAGAGTGAACACATGGATACTTTTTTTGTAATTCTTTTACTTCAATCAGTGTGCCGTCCGGAGAAGAACTGTCAACAATAAGAAGCATAATTTCCCAATTGGATATTGTGGCTGTTATACCGAGAATGGATTCAATGAGCTGTTTTATATTCCCTCTTTCATTATATGTGGGGATAACAATAACGGCATTTTTCATAGGATAGATTTAAAATACTCTATAGTTTTGCGCAGCCCCTCATCAACTGAAATTATTGGTTCCCAATCCAATAGCTCTTTTGCTTTTGAAATATCGGGCTTTCTTTTTAATGGATCATCTTTGTCAATGGGTTTTTGAACAAGTATACTTGTTGACTCAGTGGCAATTTTGATCTTGTTTGCGATTTCTCTGATTGTCATTTCATTGGGGTTACCGAGATTAATCACTTCTCCCGCCTCCAGTTGTTTTGTGGCGAGGGCCCACAGGCCCAGTACTAAATCTGAAACATAACAGAATGATCGTGTCTGTTCTCCCGTTCCATAAATTGAAATTGATTCATTTTTAAGTGATTGAACAATGAAGTTGGAAATAACGCGTCCATCGTCTACATCCATTCTCGGTCCGTAAGTATTAAATATGCGCGCAATCCGCACTTGTGTTTTTTTTGTTCTCACATAAGTCATACACATTGCTTCTCCAAAGCGTTTTGCCTCATCATAACAAGAACGTACGCCATTTGGATTAACATTCCCCCAGTACCATTCAACTTGAGGATGAACAAGAGGATCTCCATACACCTCAGATGTAGAAGCAAACACCAACACCGCATTTTTTTCAGATGCAAAATCAAGCGCTTGCTGTGTTCCAACAGAATTTACTTGCAGCGTTTCAACGGGATGTTTTTTGTATTGAATAGGGGAAGCAGGAGATGCCATATGGAATACAATATCTACCGGTGTTTTTATTGTCAAATAGTCAAACGTCAAAATATCATGTTCGATAAAATGAAATGAGGAATTATCCAAGACACTTTTTATATTCTTTACTCTTCCCGTAATATAATTATCGATTCCCGTTACGGAGTGTCCTTGAGACAGAATATGCTCAACGAGATGAGAAGCAATAAAACCAGCAGAGCCAGTGATAAGTATGTGCATATCGTATTATAACGAAATGGGAGCTCTCCCAGTTGAAATATAATTGAATTCGAGTTCCTTCATTGTTTGCATGTCATAAATGTTTCTTCCATCAAAAATCATCGGCTGCTTCATGAGTTTTTTTACTTTGTGCAAATCGATATTCTTAAATTCATTCCAATCAGTAAGAATGACAAGCGCATCGGCCCCAGAAAGAGCTTCATATGAGTTTGCAGCATAGGTGAGTTTTTCTGCAAATATTTTTTTTATATTTTTCATTCCCTCTTGATCGTACACAGAAAGCTCATATCCTTTCTCAAGGAGAGCCGTGATAATGTCAACCGAGGGGGCAAATCGAACATCATCCGTATTAGGTTTAAAGCTCAACCCCCAAATAGCAATTTTTTTGCCCTTCACATTGGCAAGAATTTTTTTCAATAAATTGGTTCTCGCCTCTTCATTAATCGCATCTACCGCTTCCAATAATTGTGCATCTATCCCAAACTGTTTTCCCGTTGAGATAAGTGCTTTTACATCTTTTGGAAAACATGATCCCCCATACCCTACTCCCGGATCCATAAATATTCTCCCAATGCGTTGGTCCAGGCCCACCGCATCCAATACCAATTCCACATTTGCTCCCGTTTTCTCACAGTAAAATGAAATAAGGTTAGCAAATGAAATTTTCATAGCCAGCACGGAATTAGATGTATATTTGATAAGTTCCGCAGAGGCCAAATCCGTAACGATTTTTTTCCCGGTGATGGGGGTGTGTATTTTTAGCAACAGATCTATTGCTTGTCTTGATTCAGATCCAATCACCACACGATCTGCATAAAATGTATCATGGAGTGCACTTCCTTCCCGTAAAAATTCGGGGCAAGACGCGACAGCGAACTGCGCATTCTCCCTTTTACACTTGTTAATTATTCCTTCAATTTTTTTATTCGTTCCAACCGGCACGGTGCTTTTGCATGACACAACAGTGAATTTGTCTGAAATATTTTTGCCGACCTGTTCTGCAACGTGGAGCACGGTAGATAAATCTGCTTCACCATTTTCTTTTGGAGGGGTACCAACCGTGATAAAAACGATTTCACTTTTTGATACTGATTCAGAAAAATCTGAGGTAAAAATAAGCCTTCCTGCCTTAATGTTTTTTTCCAAAACTTCTTTGAGACCCGGCTCGTAGATAATAGGGTCGCCACTTCTCAGCCGTTCCAACTTTTTTTGCGTGTGTCCCACCACATATACTGCATTTCCAAAATCTGCAAACACACATGCAGAAACCAAACCAACATAGCCATGTCCAACGATTGTGATTGTCATATGATATTTCGCCGCATTAATTAATAACCATAACTTCTCCTTTCAGGAGAATGCGGCATAAGGGCTCGTAATCATTAATCATTATATTGTTAATGAACGATCCCTAAGCTGCTTTTTAATAATAGATAATCCTTCTTCAAAGGTGTGCATGGGATAAAATGTATTTTTTTTGCTTTGAATGTCACTGTATTGAGGCGCTTTTGCCTTGTTTTCAAAATACTTCTCATACGTTATTTTTTCAACAAGATTTTCATCAAAATGAAAAGCATGTGCAATTGTTTTAGCAAGCGCAAATGGGGACATTGCATCCCCTCCAACAAGGTGATGTACTTCACATGAATAGTTGTTCATCAAAAATCCCAGGCCTTCTGCGATGTCATCGATAAATGTAGGTACCATGAGTGAATCTTCAACCATTGAAAGAGGCTTGCCTGCTTCAAGGATGTTTTTGAGCGAGCGAACAATGTCTTTTTTTAGGTCAAATGTAGCGCGATACGGATAGGAGATACGTACAATCATCCCGTTTGTTCCAACTGCTTTTTCTCCTGCCAACTTTGACGCTCCGTAAACGGAAATGGGGTTGGGAACGCTCACCTCTGTGTAGGGTGGATTAATTCCATCAAACACAAAATCAGTAGAAATATAAATGAACTGTTTTTTTGCAGATGAAGATACATCGATAAGATTTTTTGTCCCTGTTTCATTAATAAGATACGCTTTATTCTGCTCTTTTTCTGCTCCATCAACAAATGTATAACCTGCAAGATGGAGAATAAGATCATATGAAAGGGAAGAGAGGGTATTATGTACAGAATCCTTATCAGTGATATCCATCTCCTTTAATGAGAGAGGGTAAAAATCAAATTTTCCAGATAACAATTCAACAATCCGAGAACCCACCAAACCACTTGCACCAGTAACCACAATCTTTTTCATTATTTGTATTGAGTGTTGTAATAATCTTTGTATTCACCACTTTTTATACGTTTCCACCAGTCCTCATTTTTCTTAAACCATTCGATTGTCTCTTCAAGCGCGCTTTCAAAGGAATGCTTCGGGCTCCATCCAAGTTCCTTATTAATCGTTGTCCAGTCGATAGCATATCTCCTATCGTGCCCGGACCTATCCTTAGCATATTCAATCACCCCTTCATCCGCTCCCATTATCTTTATTATTTTTTTTATTACTTCAAGGTTTGAGATATCAGCGGTAAGTCCTCCAACCAAATATGTTTTTTCAACGACACCTTTTTTGATAATAGCATCAATAGCTTCGCAATGATCGTGTACATACAGCCAATCGCGTACATAGAGGCCATCTCCGTAGACCGGCACTTTTTTTCCCTCAATAATATTTGTTATCGCCAGGGGAATGAGTTTTTCAGGAAAATGATACGGGCCAAAATTATTGGAGCAGTTGGAGAGAGTATATTGCAATCCATAGGTATCGCCATATGCTCGTACTAAATGATCAGATGCAGCTTTTGAGGCAGAGTAAGGGCTGTGGGGATTGTAGGGAGTTGTATCCGTAAACTTCTCTACTGAATTTAAAGGGAGAGCGCCAAACACCTCATCGGTAGAGACATGATGAAAACGGGGAATTTTATTTTTAAGAGCCGCCTCAAGCAATACGTGGGTGCCAACGACGTTTGTTTGAATAAAAGGAGAGGCGTCAAGAATTGAGCGGTCCACGTGACTTTCCGCAGCGAAATGAACAATTATATCCATTCCACGTGTCACATCCTCCACCAATCGCTTATTACAAATATCTCCCTGAATGAAGCTGTAGCTGGGATTTTTTTCTACCTCTTTCAAATTTTCCAAATTTCCAGCATAAGTAAGCTTATCGAAGTTGATTATTAAGTCAGCAGGATATTTCCTCATCCAGTACAGAATAAAGTTTGAACCAATGAATCCCGCTCCACCCGTAATGAATAGTTTCATAGGATTTCATTATAACAAAAATCTCCGCTATCGACACCCTGCCTCAATGTTAAAAACTATTGAATTTTTTTTATGAAAAGGAGTAAAATAGGTGCGTATGGCAATCATTGCCCAGGCAGAACTAGTAGGGCAGCCGTTCAACCGCCATTTTCATATACGTCAAGCGGGCGATGTAGTAAATACCCCTCAACGAAGGGTTGTGCGTATTGGACTTTTGCTTAATGATGAAACTGCCGACATAGGATTTCGCGCAGCACTGAGGCTTCCCTACGCAATTGACTTTCTTCCCCATATACCACTTAAGGGGCGCATATTTGACTCCGTGTGGCAAAAGCCTTCCTTGTCGACTGCCCGAAAAGGGAGAGCATCTTCCCCCTTTGTTGATACTGATGCAGCGTTGATAGCGCGTGGAGCTACACTTGAAACCCCCATCAAGACAAAGGGATTTGCTTATACTGCAACAAAGGGAGAAATGACAAGGGAGAGAAAACGAAAAAAGGTTGAAAAAACGCATGGACAAGAAGTTGCAGCGGTACTTTTAAACAATCATACAGGTCCCTTAAAAAAAAGAGGATTTGCTTTTATGAGTTCTCCGTATGAAATTGCACAGGAAAGAAAAAGAAAAATGCTCCTTGCCCGTCAGATAAGAGCGCAAATGAAGAACTCATACCTAGAATTTCCATAAGCACAAAGAAACACGCACTCGTTTATTTTTTATATTTTCTGAACAAAAAAAGGTTGAGAATTACTGTCGACAACATAAATAAGGATCCCAAAATAACCAGATCATACATTTGAAAATAAAGCGCCTTAAAACAAAAAGATATTGCCAACATCCCATATCCCAAAACAGGAATAATAAAAATGGACTTGTTATATCGTATTTCTTTTTTTGGAAAGAAATATTCAATAACCCTAAACATACCAGTTGCGATAATAACCACAATAAACCACCCCACAAAGTTGCCAATAGGCACTCCAAAATAGGCTCCTCCCGTCAGCCACTTCCACTCACCCATCCTCACAGCGATTGGATCCATAAAAAGGTCAAGCGCTACAACAACAAAGCCATCAAGGAGTATTGTCAGCAACAAAAGCATATAATTTCCTATTTTATGATTTGGCTTTTTCTGTTTCAACCAATACAAAAAAGAGTTCACAATTGAGTATCCCGCATAAATAAATACAGCCCAATACAAAATCACATTAAACGGAACTGTAAATAACGTTGCTTGCGATTTATATATATAATGACCGCCAAAAAACACTCCATCCTTAAGGCCGATATATTCCATAATAGTTCCCGTTCCTGATGCAAGAAAGATAAACAACAGTGCTTTTTTTGGGGATAAAGTTAGGATGGCGTGAAGAAATAAAAGCACTCCGGGAAGTGCAAAAAAGAGAAGACGAAACCACTTGTACTTTTCTTCAAGTTGCACTCCCCCCCACGTCTCCGATAATTTTTATTGCGACTACAAAGATAAGAAAATAAAATACCTTCCACAATACCCGTTCAACCTTTTTCATAAAAAACAGTATAGCAAAAGCAAAAAGAAAAAAATCTAACGCGGAAAAAATAAGGCAAAATCAGAATCTAGTTTTCTATATACTACGCGTTGTATTCACCGTTCGCGAGTATATCGATCAGCTTAACTTTTACTTTTTTTAGTTCATTTATTTAAATAAATGAACTATTTTTTTGACTTAATCGACTTTTTTTGTAAAAATAGGAGATATGGAAGAGAAGGAAAAAATAATTATCACTGAATATAAGGATATATATAAAGAGCAGATAATAAAGCTCGTGGGGGAGTGTTTGGTGGATCAATTAGTATTGTCAGTAAGCTGTTTGCCAATTGAAGATGATGATTTACAAAAAATTCCAGAACTATATGCCAGGAGAGGAAAGTTCTGGGTAGCGCTTGATGGGAGTAAGGTAGTAGGGACTGTTGGTATTCGAGAAATAAGTGGAGCGCTTGCAAAGTTGAGAAGAATGTTTGTGCAAAAGGAATATCGAGGAACGGGACTGGGGCAACAACTTCTTGATACAGCTCTCCAATTTGCACGGGAAAATGGATATACAAAGATAACCCTTAATACGCATAAAAAAATGAAACGCGCACACCACTTTTATAAAAAAAACAAATTTATCCTTGTCGGAGAAAAGAAAGGTGAGTATAAAATCTGCTACGAAAGAAATCTCTGAACTGCTATTTTAATTTCCTCTTTTCTTCTTTGTAAAACTGGCTGTTCACGAGTTTATCAAGCAGTTTCCACCGTTTGTCTTTCACCGTGTGAGGAATATCATCGGGCATATGCTTATATGCATGGGTCCCTCTTCTATTTGAATAAATTGAGATAAAAGCGCGATCAAAATGGATTTTTTTACACAATTCCACTGTGTTTTGAAACTCCTCCTCAGTCTCTCCGCAGAACCCAACAATAATATCTGTCGTCACATGGCCATTGGGCATTTTTTTCTTAATGCTATTGTATAAATCTATATATTCTTGCGCGGTATACCACCTGTTCATTCTTTTGAGCACTGCGTCATCTCCCGACTGCACAGCAAGGTGAAAAGTGCGAGTAATATTTTTATGTTTTGCAATTGTATCGATAAGTTCATCAGAAAAATCCCATGGGTTGCTTGACATAAAATTCACTTCTTCAAACCCAATTTTCGCCACTGCTTCCAAAAGGTGAGGGAAGAGGGTAGGGATACGGTGTTTTCCTAAATGTTTTACATAGACTGGTTTTAATTCTTGTTGTTTTTTTCCTGCAAGAAAAATATCTGATCCGTATGAATTTACATTTTGTCCCAAGAGTAATACTTTTTTATATCCGTCATCAAAAGCGTGTCGAGCTTCATTGACTATATCTTCAAACGCCCGGCTGATTTCCCGTCCACGGGAATAGGGGACTACACAATACGTGCAAAAATTATTGCATCCATTGGAAATAGGAATAAGCGCAGTAAGTTTGTCTTGGCGTAGGGGAGCCAACTCAAAACCCACCTCTTCAAGCGGAATAAACTGGTCTGCGGCGGGCATTCTTCTGTGCAATTCCTTCATCATTGTTCCCGTTTTATCCCGATGAGCCATCCCTGTCATACACCCCATGATAACAATCGTAAACTCCTCCCCTGCCGCCAGCTTTTTTTCTTTCAAAGGAATAAGATTATTTACCATTCCATACACCCTGTTTTCCGCCGATTCACGAATCATGCAAGTGGTAATCACCACATAATTTGCTTCTTCAAGGGAGTGTGTTTTCTCCATTCCCCTGTCCTGGCAGTAAGACGCGATGCGTTCAGAATCTGCAACATTTTGTTGGCATCCAAATGTGTGAATAAAATATTTTTTTTTCATGCTTGAATTTTTTTCTGTTTATCAACAACCATAAAGAAGATGGCAAGAAGAAGTGCAATCAGGCCAAATGCAATAAGTTTTTCTACGCCGTTGAGAAGAAGGCTTGCGCATCCAAGTATTGCGGTAATAAGCCAATAAAAAATTGCAATACGCCGCTTTCCCCACCCGAGCTCCATTAACCTGTGATGCAGATGTCCTCGGTCTGCCTTAAAAGGAGACACTCCTTTTTTAATGCGACGAATAATAGTGTAGAGCGCATCAATCATGGGGACTGCGAGTACCAGAATAAATGTTCCGATTTTTCCAAACGAAAGAATAGAAAGTACTCCCAGCCAAAAACCGGCAAGCGCTCCCCCTCCATATCCCGGCATAATCATTTGAGGAAAAAAATTAAAGGGAAGAAATCCAATAAACACACCGGATATTATGACGGCAAAAAAAAGGACGTTTGTGGTGCTGACATCATGTGCGATAAAACGCTGGGATAAAAGGCCAAGGAAAAGTGCAGCAACTGCCACAAATCCCGGCATCTGCCCGTCCACTCCCTTACTCCAATTAATCATATTGGTAATCCAGGTAAGCCAAATAAGGGCGATGAGATCCGCAAGGGGCAAAATAGAATGTACCCCTCCAAAAATGTGGAACGTAATCCGCCATGTATCCAGACGAATCACCCCTCCAAACGGATTGGAGATAAAAGGAATCCCCAGGCCAAATCCAATAACGATGCCTGAAATAAGAAGGTTGATACCAAATCGTAAATAGGGAGAAATGTCATAATAATCATCAAGGAGTCCAACGATTATTGTGAGAGTACTTGCAATAATAATGCCAATGTAAAGCTTGTTGAGGGAAACAAATATCAAAGAAGTAATAATAAATCCCAAAAAAAGGGGGAGTCCTCCTCCGCGGGGTATAAGCCCGATATGGGTGTGTGCTGGATGTTTTCTGAGCTTGCTATCGGTAATAAGGCCAATGCGTTTTGCAAAAAAAATAGTGGGAGGAGTGAGAAGATAGGCAAAACTGGCAGCCATTCCAAAAGCAAGTATATATTCCATAATGGATGTGTTAGGAAACAAGAAAAATGATTCGAACAAACAAATACGTACAAACAGCTATAATCGCCATATTGACGTATCGAATTAATTTTCGTTCAAACTGTTCCCGATGAAAATAACTATTACATAAAACGGTATTGAGGATAAACAAAATATTCATAACGACAGGGATGAGAAATATCATCCACCACTCAACCAGTTGATCCTCCCCAATGGGAAGAGAATAAAAAAGGGGGATCTGAGGAGGAATGGTATGCATCCTCAAAAGATACACACCAAGTTGTATGAGATTTGAGCTTATGAGTAATCCAATCATAAAGTACTCCTATTATACCTTTCCCAAATACTTCTTGCACTCTTAAATAAAATACGGTATTATCACCGCATGACATAAAAACATATTAATCTTCGTTAGAAAACTTCTCTATTACAAATTATTTTTTATTTGCATGATAGACAGCACACTTCAACAACTTGTTAAGGACGAAAAAAAGCGACAGACCGAAGGAATTGAACTTATTCCTTCAGAAAATTTTGCCTCTGCCTCGGTCCGTTCCTATTTAAGCACTGAATTTGTCAATAAATATTCCGAAGGATATCCAGGAAAACGATATTACGGAGGCAATGAAGTGGTAGACAAGGTAGAAATCCTTGCCCAAGAACGGGCAAAAAAATTATTTGGTGTTCCCTACGTCAATGTTCAACCGTATTCTGGTTCTCCTGCAAACTTAGCTGTTTATTTAGCTGTATGTAAGCCAGGAGACAGCATTATGGGGCAAGGGCTTACCGACGGAGGCCATCTTACTCATGGACACCGCGTATCTGCGACGGGTCTTTTTTACATAAGTCATCAGTATGGAGTCGATCCAACCAAAAAGGACCTTTTTGATTATGATGCCATTTTAAAGCTTGCCCTAGAACATAAACCAAAGTTAATCTGGGTTGGAGCAACGGCTCACCCCCTTATTTTTAACTACAAAAAATTCAGTGAAATTGCAGAAAAGGTGGGAGCAGTGCTTGCAGCAGATATCGCCCATATTGCAGGTTTAATAATAGGAGGCGTACATCCAAGCCCTGTTCCTTATGTGCATATCGTTACCACCACCACCCACAAAACTCTTCGTGGTCCTCGCGGAGCAATGATTATGGTTACCAAAAAAGGGATGGAAGCATATCCAGATTTGCCGGATAGAATAAACAAAGCAGTGTTCCCCGGCCTTCAGGGGGGGCCTCACGATAATCAAACCGCAGCAATTGCAGCAGCGCTTGCTGAAGCTTCAACAAAGCAGTTTGCTGCCTATGCAAAGCAAATAGTAAAAAATTCACTCGCCCTAGCCAATGAACTGAAAAAACAGGGAATGACGCTTGTGGGTGGCACTACGCAAAATCATTTGATTTTAGTTGATTTAACGAGTGTCATGGGGCCGGGAGCCGGCATATTTATGCAACACGCACTTGATGCATCTGGCCTCACATTGAATAAAAATACTGTTCCGGGAGAAAAATCATCTCCTTTCTACCCTTCAGGTATTCGTCTTGGTACACCGGCTGCTACAAGCCGTGGCATGAAAGAAAAAGATATGAAAAAAATAGGTGCATTTATCGGATCTGTTTTAAACATCGTAAAAGGATATGCCCTTCCTGGTGTGAAGGAAGAACGGCTCAAACTGCTCAAAGAGTATACGGCGTTTATTGCGCAAAACAGGGAAATAAAAAAGATACGAAATGAAGTAAGAACAATGGCAAAACAATTTATTCTTCCCTGACGATTACTGTATAGACTGAACTGAATAAGAGCCGTCGTTATTGACAATGAAGGCGCGTTCTGGGTAGTGTGGAAGTGTATCCGTAAAGGCTCCCTTGTCCATTAGTACTTTTCCTACAAACCATGGAAGTTCCCCATACGACTTTTTATAGATGTACACTTTTTTTGATGGAAGGTAATACTCCGCCGGGTGAAAGTCATATTCATGAGTCACATATACAACATCATTTTTCCCCATCTCCTTACCAACTAAACGAAATGTTTTATTAAGTGGTGCCTTTGTTCGCATAAGTACTTGGAGAGAGGAATATGAGAGTGAAAACAACACAACGATTGCTATAAGTATGAAGCGGACATATTTGTTTTTGATACTCTCAAAACAAACAACAAGAAGCAGCACAAGTCCAACTGATGCGAAAATAAGATAGCGAGGTAAAAACACGGGTTTTACAAATGAAAGAATAAATATGGCAAGAGGAATGCCAAATGACCACCCAAGAAGAAGGAGATAGTGTAGCTTCTTAGTGTGTGAAACATGGTGAAGCGATCCAAAAGCAACTATTCCGCTGATAACTAATGAAATATAAGCCAAAAAAGGCACCACAATCCATGCGTCTTGTTCGTATCCCGTAAGGATGATTGCAGGCAGAAGAAAAACATCTTTCCAGGAAGACGTGGGAATCCAGAATGACGCACCTATGGGAGGGCGGGCAATAATAAGAATAATAATCCAAGGGATATACCAGAGTACCGATTTTATGAGAGGCAGAAAAAATCGCTTCCTCTCTATCTTGTGCGACGTAAAAAAGATATAAAAGGCCTGAAATGCTATGACGCCAATAAGAAAATAATGGGTAAATAATGCTGTAAGAGCAGTGTAAGCGTAAAGCGTGTATTTTTTCTTCATCAACGCATAAAAGAGAAGTGTCGCCACAAAAGCCATCATGCTGTACATTCGTGCCTCAAATGCATAATAATGGAGGAGTGGATTAATAATAAAAAGGAGCAGATAGAACAAGGATTTTTTTGTGCCCAATCTATATACTTCCTTCATGATGAGATATATAACATACAATGTTGCCCAAAAAAATATAAGAGATAGACAACGAATGGCTACTTCCGAACTCCCAAAAATACCCATCCACAATTTGAGAAGAAGATAATAGAGGGGAGGATTTGCATCCTGTGCTGTAGACCAGAGCAGTGTGTGAACAGGGAGTCGTGCCATAAGATAGGAAAACGCTTCATCTCTCCAAAAGCTGGATACAAAATATGCCAAAGGAGTTTTGGTAAAAAAAAATTGCATCATACTTTTTCTGTGACTTTGTATGTGATATTTTTTTTCAAGATAATGCGGGTGTGTGACTCAAGTGCAGGAAGCGCGGAGAGGAAAAAAGAGATAAAAGGAAGAAAATACCACTGAATAAACATCAAAGGAAGGGATGAAATAGATGTGTCTACCTTCATCTTTTTTCGTATGCGAATATCTACATATATGTAGATAAGAATCATCGAAGAGGAAACGGTGAGGATAATGCCTGATAATTGGGGAAGAAGAAAACCAAGAACTGTGTTTTTAAATGCAGGATTGATGAGGGGCGGAACAGAAGCACTTATAGTGAGAATAAAAAAGGAAATGGGCCAAAGCAAATGATTTTTCGAAAGAAACGCAATTTTTTTAAACTTAACTCGCAGTGGAATGTGAGGAGATGTGAGAGATTTTCGCAGTGCATATCCAATGTCACTCACGCCCCATGCCCATCGTTTTTCTTGTTGATATCTGCTTTTGAATGTTTTTAAGAGGCTCCCTGCAAACACGGCATCACTCCCAATAAGGGTATAGAGAGGAATTGTCTTTACTCTATCCCCATACTTAAAAAATGCCTGTAAATATACATGCCAATCCTCAGGAATTATATCGACATCCCAATAATCAATTTCATGAATCAGCCACAAGCCCACAGAATAAGTTGATATTTGAATGAGATTATCTTTTTGAGATAAAAATGCAAGACGCAAAATGGAAGACATCGTTGCCTGAATTCGTATAAAAAAAGGCAATTGCCAAAAGTTGTTGTATAGGAGTACGGGTGCCCAGTAAAAATGGTAAATATTATCTTTATCATGCACGTAAGCATGGGTAAGATAAGAAAAATAATTTTTTGGAAGCGTACTGTCTGCATCACATATCGTTAAGATAATTTCTTTTGGGTCAAGATTGTGTTTTTCTGCATAGATAGTAATGAGACGCGCTGCGGCAGTTTGGTTACTTGCTTTCCCAGCTTCCTCATTGGCTTCCAAAACATGGTATGACTCAATAACGTCTGCAAAAAAATGTCTGTACTCATTTTGTATTGTCTGTGCTTTTTCCACCGCTTCTGTCTCTCGTTTTTCAAACGCCAACACCAACACAATCTTTTTAAAAGGATAATCGCTATCCACTATGCGGTTCAGCGTTTCCCTCATTTTATGTAGCGACTCTTTATAATTCGGGATAATAACAAAATGAGTAATTCGCTCCGTTTTTTTTGCTTCTTGTTTTACAAACAAAGAAAAAGTGACTTTTTCAGAAGAATGAATGAGACTATACGAAAGGGTGCTGTAATATACCGTTTCCAAACAGTTATACAGAAAATACAGATCGAATGCGATAATAAAATATGCCACCAACGCCGGGTGAAAGGGAGAAAGCCACAAAGGAAGCGTAATAAGAAACCATGATAATATAGGGATACTTAAATCAAATATCCGTCCCAAAAAAGGATGACAAGTACTTTTCTCTGACATGATGGTATTATACCCCAGTATAATACGTCTATGTCATCATTCCAAAAAGCGTATGCACAACTGAATACGCGACAGCAACAGGCAGTTAACACAATTGAGGGGCCGGTCATGGTTATTGCAGGACCGGGAACCGGAAAAACGCAGATACTCACCATCCGCATTGCCAACATCCTCTTAAAAACACAGATAAACCCCGAAAATATTCTTGCTCTCACCTTTACAGAAAATGCAGCCTCTGAAATGAAAGAAAGATTAAGCACTCTTATTGGTCCGGATGCATTTCGTGTTCACATAAACACCTTTCATGGATTTTGTAACGAACTTATACAAAAACATTTTGAAATCTTTCATCACTTGGCGTCATACACACCAATAAGTGCACTGGAGGAGATTCAAATAATCCAGGAGATCATTGAGAATGAAACCTTTGTTTATTTGCGGCCGCAAGGAGATCCAGCTTATTACTATCATCCCATTCGATCTGCCCTTTCTGCATTAAAAAAAGAAGGAGTACATCCTATGCAATTTAAGAAGGCAGTTGATCAGTGGAAGAGCGATTTTGAAAAACGCGATGATCTTGTCAATGAGCGGGGAAAATACAAAGGAAAAATGAAAAGTTTTGCCATAGATGAAATAAAGCATATAGAAAAAAATAATGAGTTTTCACGTATATTTGAACTCTATCAACAAAAAATAAAGGAAAGAAAACTATACGATTTCAACGACATGATTATCGAAGTGGTTAACGCATTTAAGCAAAATAATGAATTCCTCAGTCAAATACGTGAAACGTATCAATATCTCCTCGTTGATGAACATCAAGACACCAACAATGCGCAAAATACTGTTATTGAATATATGTGCAGTATTGATGATTTCCCCAATTTATTTGTTGTAGGAGACGAAAAACAATCCATATTCCGTTTTCAGGGAGCATCGCTTGAAAACTTCCTGTATTTTCAAAAAACATTTCCCCGCGCAGCATTAATTTCACTTCAAGAAAACTATCGCTCGACACAAAAAATTTTAGATACCGCACAGGCGATTATCCAAAACAATACCCACAGCATTTCAGGAAAAACACGTCTTACCGCACATGTATCATATCCAGATGTAGCAATAAACCTTATAGAATATAGCAATCCACATCAAGAATTTTTTGAAGTGGGGCAATCGATACAAAAACTCCATGCAAAAGGAATCGTGTATGATCAGATGGCAGTTATAATGAGAAAAAATGCCGATTTACTCTCGTTCGCCGAGCTTTTAGAAAAAAACAATATTCCCGCTCTTATCTCAACCGATGAATCTGTTTTTTCAGATATGCATATACAAAAAATATTATTTCTTCTCAAAGCAATCTTTTTTGTTGGGGATGATGCATATCTATCCCGAGCACTTCTGATGGATATTTTTGAAGTGAATCCACTGGATGTTTTTACCGTTATTCAAACGGCTCATACAAAAAAGTGCTCCCTTTGGGAATATATAAAAAAGGCACATTCACCAGACGTCATTACCCGATCGGTAAGCACCTTAATCAAATGGAAAAAACAGTCAGAAAATGAAAGTATTGATGAATTTTTTGTAAAATTAATCCATGAATCCGGCATGATGGAGAGCATTTTGAAAAAAAATAATTCCCTCCTAATATTAGAAAAACTTCATGTGCTCTATGAAGACATAAAAGAATTACAACGAAAGAATCATCTTCTCTCTCTCCAGGAATATCTGGAGTATTTGGATTTACTGGAAAAACATGCTATCCCTCCCCACATTAAAATTACAAAACAAAAAAAGGGAAGTGTATTTGTCACCACTGCTCACAAAGCGAAAGGACTAGAATTTGAATATGTGTTTATGCCCAAAGTAACGGATTCATACTGGGGAAATACCCGTGGCCAGTCATCTCTTATTCATATTCCGTGGAAATATCTTTCCCGAGTTCAGTTGAATGTAGAAAAAGAAGAGACCATAGAGGAAGAACGAAGGCTTTTTTACGTTGCGATGACACGTGCAAAGAAACAGCTTTTTCTCTCCCTTAGTGTCCGAAACGATGAAGGGAAAGGGCAACTCCCCTCCCGGTTTGTGTTTGAGATTCCCCCGGAATATATTCATAAAAATTCTCAAGGAGAACTTCCCGATGGATCGAAACAACGAATCATAACCAACCTCACTCCACAAAAACAAAGACTTAACTCTTTTGATAAAGAAGAAATGCAAGAATATATCCGATCGCTTTTCATCCACAACGGAATATCAGTGAGCGCGCTAAATAATTTTATTACTTGTCCATGGCGGTATATATTCCGCAATCTCATTCGTCTTCCTGATGTGCGGGGATATTATCTTCTGCTTGGCACCGCAGTTCACGAAACGGTTCGCGAATATATTTCTCAATTAAAGAAGGGTACTAAATGGGGAGAAGAAGACCTTCTCATATATTTTAAGGAATCGATTATTCATTACTCCGCTTCAGAGAAAGACCTTATTGCTCTTGGGGAAAAAGGAACGCAGATTATTCAATCATATTATCAAAAACGAATGAAAAAATGGGACACTCAACGTGAATCAGAGTTGATTATCCCCAACATGTATCTTGATGCAGACATTTCAATTAATGGAAAAATTGACATGATTGAACTTAAAAAAAACCACGAGGTGGTAGTATTCGACTTCAAAACAGGAAAGGCAAAAAGTCGTAATGCACTACTGGGCGGGACACAAGCAAAAAATAAAGATTATTATCGCCAACTAGTATTTTACAAACTCCTTCTCTCATTGTATAAAAAAGGGCAGTACAAAATGACAGAAGGTGTTGTGGAATTTGTGGAATCCGCAATGGAGGGAGAGGTAAAAAGTGAATCATTCACTATTGAGGATAGTGAAGTAAAAGAACTTATTCAACAAATACACCATATGAAAGACTCTCTTCTTACGCTTTCATTTTGGAATACAACTTGTGATGACGAAGATTGTGAATATTGTCGTCTTCGATCCTATTTTTATCGGCCTTTATCATAAGCAGCCTCTTTACTATACATTTCATATGTTCCCACCAAAGAGAATACAAAAGTGAGTGCAGTTGCAATAACAAGGATATTTATTGTGGTAGGAAATAATAAAAAAAGAAAAACAACTATAGCAAAGGGGACGTGAGTACAATGCATTCCCGCTTGAAGACATTTTTTAAGATGAATGTGAGGTATAAATGTACGTAGCAGTAAGAAAACAAATATCGATGAAAGGAAAATAAGCAATGTCGCATAAATAACAAACAACAGCGGCGTAATTAATATAAGGAGCAAATAAAAGAAGAACATAAGAGGGGGGAAATAAGTATTTATATGTGTGATAAGAGTTTGTACGCTTTCTTTTGTGATAAGGATGTTTGATGAACTCTTATAGGGGCGGACAATAATATTTCCTTTGTAAGAAATTTGTGCAGTTTCATTGCCAAGAAAAATAAGAGGGAGAGGAATGTATCTATTGGTCAACACTCCCTTTGTATTTACCATAAAAACAAAAAGAGGTTGATTATCATGGTATACCCATAAAAAAAGAGGCTTATTTTGATTAGATTCTAAAACACCATTTTGGATTTTAATTGTTACTCCCTCAGGGAAAGCGGATAGTGAATTTACAACAGAATTTTTGTAGCTTGTAATTTTTATGGGAGACAAATGATAGAGCAGTATTCCTGTAAAAACACAGGAAAAAAAGACTATGACAACAAGATAGTATTTTAGCGACAATTTAAATCGGGTATGAAGTAGTTTTGGGTAGTAAATGTCTTGGGGGATAAAAGAATGAAGAAAGGTCACTAAAATGTGCTTGACTTTTTTCATACTACGAATTATGATAGAGTAATCAGAAAAAAATTGCAACTTCATCTATTGAAGTGAGATTTTTCTTTATTAATTTATATTATATTTCTTATGGCTGACGGTGTATTTACGAGAAACAAACCTCATTTGAACATCGGTACAATTGGTCACGTGGATCATGGTAAAACAACAACAACTTCTGCAATTCACTACGTTCTTTCTAAAAAAGGACTTGCAAAATTTCTAAAATACGAAGACATTGATAAGGCTCCAGAAGAAAGAGCTCGTGGCGTCACCATCAATCTTCATCATTCAGAATACGAAACAGAAAAAAGGCATTATGCTCATATTGATGCTCCGGGGCACTCAGATTATATTAAGAACATGATCACAGGAGCTGCTCAAATGGATGGTGCAATACTCGTTGTATCTGCTCCAGATGGACCAATGCCTCAAACACGAGAACACATTCTTCTTGCAAAACAGGTAAACGTTCCCGGAATCATTGTCTTTCTTAACAAAGTAGACATGGTTGCAGATAAAGAAATCCTTGATCTTGTTGAAATGGAAGTGAGAGATCTTCTCACAAAATATGGATTCCCAGGAGATAAGGTTCCAGTCATTAAAGGTTCTGCTCTTAAGGCATTACAGGATGATCCAGAAGCCATTAAGCAAATTGAAGAACTCATGCACCAGGTTGATATATACTTCCCAGATCCGGTTCGCCCAACAGACAAACCATTCCTTATGCCTATTGAGGATGTGTTTACCATTCCAGGACGCGGAACAGTGGTCACTGGTCGTGTGGAAAGAGGAACTCTTAAACTTAACGAAGAACTTGAAATAGTTGGACTCAAAGCAACAACAAAAACAGTCGTTACAGGTATTGAAATGTTCCGAAAGACACTGGACGAAGCACGAGCAGGAGATAACACAGGTATTCTTATTCGAGGAATCGAAAAGAAAGATGTACAAAGAGGACAGGTTCTTGCAAAGCCAGGAACAATTCACCCACACACAGAATTTGAAGCTGAAATCATCGTACTTAAAAAAGAAGAAGGTGGACGTCACACCGCATTCTTCAATGGATACAGACCACAATTCTATATTAGAACAACTGATGTTACCGGAGAAATCATTCTTCCAGCAGGAGTAGAAATGGTTATGCCTGGAGACAATGTGAAGGTCACTGGTAAACTCATCTACCCAGTCGCCATGGAAGAAGGATTAAAGTTTGCTATCCGAGAGGGCGGTCACACAGTAGGAGCGGGTGTCGTAACAAAAATTATTAAATAAAGGTTTGCGATTTAAGAGCACTTTTACACTATGCCTAAAGGAAGAATTCGAATAAAAATGAGGTCTTATGATCATCGTATTATCGATGAGACCTGTCAAAAGCTTGTTGATACAGCAGTAAGGACAGGAGCTTCAGTGATGGGCCCCATTCCGCTTCCCACAAAGGTAGAAGTGTTTGTGGTAAACAAATCGACGTTTATTGATAAAAATGCCAGGGAGCATTTTGGACTAAAAACACATAAACGTTTAATAGATATTTTGAACCCCACAAATCAAACGATAGATTCCCTTATGCATTTGGAACTTCCTGCCGGTGTCGAAGTAGAAGTAAAAATGTAATATAGGCTTGATAAAAGAGGATACGTATTATATAATCACAAAAGTTCCGGATATAAATAATATGCCCTGTACGCATGGCATATTTTTTTCGTCATGTCCGATAAGTTTATAAAACGCTATGGACAGGTTTATTTTAGGTGTAAAGAAAAATCAATCACAACAGTTCGATAAAACAGGTTCACGAGTAGTCACAACCACAATCGAAACCACTCCAAACTATCTTCTTGATATTAAATTATCTGAAAAAAATGGATATTCTGCACTTGTCATCGGATATGGAGAAGGAAAAAACATTCCAAAACCAGTACTTGGTCTTCTTAAAAAGGCAAATGTTGAAAAAAAACTTAAATATGTTCAAGAATTTCGTTTTGATCCAACCGTTCTTCCCGTAACCGAAAAGGAAGGAAAAAAATGTATCTCTTTTGGAGAAGTGATTGTAGAGATTGGGCAGGAATTAAAACCAAACCTGCTTTTTGCCCTTTCAGATCCAATCGTTGTTACTGCAACAAGCAAGGGAAAAGGATTTCAAGGTGTTGTAAGACGACATGCATTTAAAGGTGGTTCAAAGACTCATGGACAATCAGACAGACAAAGAGCACCAGGATCCATTGGTATGTCAACCACTCCAGGACGCGTATTTAAAGGGAAAAGAATGGCAGGACGAATGGGAAACGAAACAGTCACCATCAAGGGACTAAGCGTTATGGAAACAACCGAAACAGGACTAGTTCTTAAAGGATTGGTTCCCGGAGCGATAGGCGGATTAGTGAGAATTAAAAGAATTTCATAAAACGAATTGATATGGAAGCAACAAAAAAAATAAAAGTAAAAAAGGAATTCAGTGTAAAGAAGTATGCCGTTGACGGCACGGAAACTGGAACAGTAACCCTCAAGGATGAAATTCTTTCATTCAAGCCAAACCAAGCATTACTCGCCCAATATGTTCGTGTGTATCTTGCCAACCAACGAGAAGGAAACGCATCTGCAAAAACACGAGCAGAAGTATCAGGTACAACAAAAAAAATATATAAACAAAAGGGTACCGGTGGAGCCCGACATGGATCACAAAAAGCACCTATCTATAAGGGTGGGGGTGTAGTTGGAGGACCAAAACCTGCTGAATATCGCTTAGAATTATCTAAAAAACAAAGACAAGGAACTCTCGTGAGTGCTCTTGCATATCAAATACAACAAGGAACATGTGCGGTGGTTGAATCCGACATCGTTAAACTGCCTCCCAAAACAAAAACAATTATCTCCTTCTTAAAAAAAATATACAAAGACGAAACAAATGTGTTATTTATTCTTCCAGATGCAAAAGCAATAGGGCTTATCAAGTCTGTTCGCAATATTGCAGGAGCCTCCACAACGCATATGGGCTCATTAAATGCATATGAAGTGTTAAACGCAAAAAAAATACTAGTTGTTGCAGACGCCTTTGAAACAATGCAACAGATGTTTACAAAATGACAGCAATTATTTTAAAATCACCAGTCGTTACCGAAAAAGCAACGGCACTTGCACAAAAAAACGTATATGTTTTTGTGGTAGGAACTCTTGCTACAAAAGATCAAATACGACATGCGGTGGAATCCTATTACAATGTGACAGTGGGAAGTATACGGATAAACGTTCGCAAAGGAAAAACACAACGAGTGGGAAAAAGAATGATCCCCAAGTTGATTGCAAACAAAAAAATAGCATATGTCACAGTTACAAAAGGCTCAATAAGCTTATTTCCAAAAGCATAAATTTGTTATATAAGATATGATTAATTCATCAAGTAATCCAGAAAAAAGCCTCACAGAACTGCTCAAGAAGCATTCTGGTCGTGATAACGCTGGTAGAATTACAGTTAGACATCAAGGAGGAAGGCATAAACGATATTATCGTATAATCGATTTTAAGCGAGATAAGAGAGACATGGAAGGCATTGTACGAGGAATTGAATATGATCCAAACAGAAATTCACTGATTTGTTTAGTTGAGTACACGGATGGAGAAAAAAGATATATTTTACAAGCAAATGACATAAAAGTAGGAGACGCAGTATATTCCGGAGAAAAAGCAGAAATCAAACCAGGTAATGCGCTCCCACTTCGATTGATTCCTATCGGTATTGAAATCCATAACATTGAAATATTTCCTGGACAAGGAGGAAAACTTATCCGTGGAGCAGGTACTGCCGGAGTAGTTGTGGCAAAGGAAGGCATTTATGTTCATGTGAAACTCCCCTCTGGTCTTGTACGAAAGTGTTTTGCAGAATGTTATGCCACAGTAGGCATGCTTGGCAATATCGAACACAAAGATAGAATATTAGGAAAAGCCGGTACAAGTCGTCACATGGGTATCCGTCCAACAGTTCGTGGCACTGCCCAGAATCCCCGAAGTCATCCACACGGTGGAGGTGAGGGAAGAACGGGAGAAGGTATGCATCCAAAAACACCATGGGGTAAATCAGCGCGTGGCACCAAGACCCGAAACAAAGTTAAATGGAGTAATAAATTTATTGTGAAATCATAATACCTATGGAAGCAAAAGCATCAGTAACAGACGTACACTCAACACCAAAGAAATTACGAACCCTTTTAGAGGATGTAAAAAAGATGTCCCCCGTAAAGGCGATGGATCATCTTATGTATTCTCCAAAGAAATCAGCAAATATATTGTATAAGGTAATTAAATCTGCAGTGGATAACGCGAAGGCAACTTTACAGATCGATGCTCATCTGTTAGAATTTAAGATTCTGAAAGTAGATCAAGGACACGCATTACGCCGGTATAATCCAGGTTCTCGCGGAAACGCAAAACCGTACAGAAAACAATTTGCACACATCAATGTCGTGGTGGGGTTGAAAGCGCAGCCTGCAAAAAAAGGACTAGAACAAAAGGAAAATGTGAAGCCAATTAAAAGTATAAGTGAGACAAGTGAGAAAAAAACATTAAAAGTTGCTAAAAAACCTTCCCTCAAAGAGAAGGAAGCGGCACCAGCAAAATAATAGATGGGACAAAAAGTTGATCCAAAAGGCCTTCGAGTGGGGATATCCCAAACATGGACTTCCCGATGGTTCTTTAGCAATAAAAAAACATTTAAAGATTCACTTCTTTCAGATATTCGTATCCGAGAAAAGCTCATGCAGAAATTTAAATTTGCATCCGTGACTCAAATTGATATTGAGCGTGCAATCAAGAAAATATCTGCGATTATTTATGCGGTGAAACCGGGAATGATCATCGGTCGAGGCGGAAAGGGATTGGAAGAAGTAAAAAAATATATCGTGGCAGATTTAGATAAGAAACCAAATAAAGAATTAAAGGTAGAAATCAAAATTGAACCAGTAAAAAAGCCCTATCTCAGTGCTTATTACGTGGCACAGATGATTGCAGAAAAAATCATTAAAGGATTTCCACACAGAGCAGTAATACACCACACAATGGATCGTGTTATGGAAGCGGGAGCAAAAGGAATAAAAATACAGCTTGGAGGAAGAATTAACGGAGCAGAAATTTCGAGAAGAGAGAAATATTTCCTTGGAAGTATTCCTACCTCAACCATTCGAGAGAATGTAGAATTTGTTCGCTATCCAGCTTTAACAAAGTCAGGATACATCGGAGTAAAAGTTTGGCTTTGTAAATAACTATGTTGGCACCAAAAAGACAAAAATTTAGAAAGGCGTTCAGAGGAACATGGAGAAGACTTGCTCTTCGTGGTGCTCTTGTTTCCTTCGGTTCAGTTGGTCTTAAAACAATGGATAAAGGATGGATAAAAGATAGAGAAATTGAAGCATGTCGTGTCATTTTGGCCCGTGCCACACGCAAAATGGGTAAATTTTGGATTAGAATTTTTCCTGATAAACCATTTTCAAAAAAACCTCCAGAGGTAACAATGGGTGCAGGAAAGGGAGATATTGCATATTTTGTTGCATCAGTCGTTCCGGGCAAAGTAATGTTTGAAATAGACGGTTTGCCAATTCCAGAAGCAAAAGCAGTATTAAAAAGCGTATCAATGAAGTTATCAGTGAGAACGAAAGTTGTTACAAAAGAACTATGAGCACATCCATGAAAGAAGTGAGCAAAAAAACAGTCCAGGAGCTTAAAAAGTCTATTGTAGACTTGCGCCTTGAACTGGCAAAACTAGCCGTTGAATCATCGGTTTCGCAACAAAAGAATACCAACGTAGTACCAAATAAACGGAAACAGTTAGCAGTTCTTTTGACCGCACTGCGACAAAAGCAGAGTTAAAATATATACATATGGCACGAACCCTAGTCGGAACAGTAGTTTCAGATAAAATGCAGAAAACGGTAGTTGTATCAGTTGAGCGCAAGTTTAGACACGCAAAATACGGAAAAGTCATTGTAAAACACAAAAAATACAAAGCACATACCGAAGAGGACGGATATACGACAGGTGACCTTGTTGAAATCCAAGAAGTACGACCAGAATCGGCTGATAAACGATTTACCGTTATTAAAAAATTGAAGAAAACAACCTAAGGATGATACAATTGAGAACGGTTTTGACTGTTGCAGATAACAGCGGAGCGAAAAAAGCAATGATGATCGGCATGCCCTATAAAGGAAACCGCAAGTATGCGTATATTGGTGAAATTATTAATGTTACAGTAAAAGACGCCATCCCTTTTGGTCAGGTAAAAAAGGGAGAAGTATTGTCTGCCGTTGTGATACGAACGCATAAAGAATATAGAAGAGTTGACGGAAGTTATATTCGATTTGATGATAATGCATGCGTGATCCTCCAAGCAAAGGATAACAAAGACCCAAAGGGAACAAGAGTGTTTGGTCCAGTAGCAAAAGAAGTAAAAGATAACGGATTCAAAAAGATTGCAAGTTTGGCAGAGGAAATGTATTAATATGAAAATCAAAAAGAACGATAAAATAACAATTCAAACTGGCAAAGACAAAGGAAAACAAGGAGTGGTCGAGAAGGTATATCCAAAACAGAACACAATCCTTGTTGCAGGCCTTAACTTATACAAAAAACATGTAAGGAAAAGTGAACAAATGCCAAAAGGCGGAATTGTTGAAGTACCGCGACCCTTGGACGTTTCAAAAGTGGGAGTTGTTTGTCCACATTGTAAAAAAACAACTCGTATCGGATACCAAATTACAGCAAACAAGAAATCACGAATTTGTAAAAAATGTAAAAGCATTATTTAAGCACTATGTCATTTAAAGAATTTTTTCAAACAGAAGTAAAACCAGCGCTTATGAAGGAACTCGGGCTAAAAAATAGTTTTGCCGTGCCCAACCTTATCAAGGTGGTATTGAATGTGGGAGCAGGAGAAGCGGTCACAAACAAAGGTGTCATAGCAAAAATACAAGAACAGATCAGCCTTATTGCCGGACAAAAAGCAGTGATTACCAAAGCGCGCAAATCCGTTTCCGCTTTTAAGATTCGGGAAGGATTACCAATCGGAGTAAAGGTAACTCTTCGGGGAGACAGAATGTATGAATTTTTACAAAAATTCGTTACGATTGTTATTCCACGACTCAGAGATTTCAAAGGAATTGATGATCATGCCGTTGATGCACATGGCAATTTAAACATAGGATTTACAGAACAGACACTGTTCCCAGAAATTGAATACGACAAAATAGATAAATTACGAGGTCTTCAAATCACTGTTGTGACGACAGCTAAGGACAAGAAAAAAGGCAGATTACTATTTGAGAAATTGGGTGTCGTATTTAAAAAATAACCTATGGCAAAAACATCAGATGAAGTAAAATTCAAGCACGAACAAAAATATAAAGTACGCAATCATAACAGATGTCAGATTTGTGGAAGGTCAAGAGGATATATGCGCCGATTTGGCCTCTGCCGCATTTGTTTTAGAAGAAGAGCATTGGACGGAGAAATTCCAGGAGTTAGAAAGATTTCGTGGTAAATAATTATGAGTAGATCAATAAAAAAAGGACCATACGTAGACGAAAACCTTATGAAAAAGGTTATGGCACAAAAAAAAGGAACCGATCGAAGTGTTTTAAAAACATGGGCACGAGCATCTCAAATCGCGCCAGAGTTTGTAACACATAAGATTGGCATTCATAACGGAAGAAAACATATTGAAGTGCTCATTACAGAAGGAATGGTCGGACACAGATTAGGAGAATTTGCGCTTACCCGAACATTTAAAGGACATGGAAAGATTACAAAGAGAACGGCAGATAAAACTTAATAATTGATATATATCTATGAACGATCCAATAATTGATTTGATAATAAGAATAAAAAACGCGTACATGACAAAAAACGATACGCTTGAAACACCACATTCAAGTTATCGAGAAGCGGTGTTGAAAAAATTACAAGACTTGAAATATATCAAATCATATTCCGTCGAAGGAGATATTGTAAAAACAATTGAAGTTGAGCTGATGTATATCAAGGGAGTACCAGCGTTAACAGATGTGAAATTAGTTTCCAAGCCAGGAAAGAGAGAATATATATCATATAAAGATTTAAAATCGGTTATGAACGGAATGGGTGTTTCATTTTTATCAACACCCAAAGGAATCCTCACAAATAGAGAAGCGCGGAAAGCAAAGCTTGGAGGAGAATTATTATTTATGATCTGGTAATACTATGTCAAAAATTGGACAAAAAGCACTTATCGTTCCACAAACTGTAACATTTACGGTAGAAGGCAATGTAGTGACAGTAAAAGGGAAATTAGGTGTCTTAACTGTTGTGTTGCCACAAGGAATTACTATAGAAAAGGGACCAGAGAATACTTATTTGGTGATGCGAAGAAGCGATTCGAAGGAATTAAAGTCTCTCCATGGAACTTTTAGAACCCTCATTGATAATGCCATTATAGGGGTAGAAAAGGCATGGGAAAAAAGACTTGAAGTGGTGGGGACAGGTTTTAATGTAAAGATGCAAGGGAAGGATCTTGTTTTTAAGGTAGGATATTCGCACCCTGTTATCTACAAAGAAACTGAAGGAGTAACTTTTGCGGTTGATGGCGCAAACAAGGTTATTATCAGCGGAAGAGACAAACAACGGGTTGGAGAAATTGCATACAAAGTAAAAATGTTAAAAAAGCCAGACGCATATAAAGGGAAAGGTATAAAATATGAAGGAGAAAAGTTAAGAATTAAGCCAGGTAAAAAAGCGGCTAAGACAGCATAATACGTCCCAATATACTTATGAAACAGCACATCACAACAGATAGAAAACTAAGGCGAAAAAAAAGAGTAAGCATAAACATTATTGGATCTGCAGAGAGACCACGCATTTCTGTATATCGATCAATAAAGTATGTATATCTTCAAGCGATTGATGATATGGCAGAAAAAACAATATGTGCAGCGCACAGCAAAACAGTACCTACCGGGAAGAAAGCAGACGAAGCATTTGAAACAGGAAAAAAACTCGGAATACTTTTAAAAGAAAAAAACATTACAAAAGCAGTGTTTGACAGAGGTCCATATACCTATTTAGGTCGTGTACAACGGCTCGCGGAGGGGCTTCGTGAGGCGGGGATACAGGTTTAATAATTATTTCTGATTGTATGGTAGATCAATTTGAAGAAAAAAAGCTAGAAGAGAGAATATTACTTATCAAACGAGTAACAAAAAAAATAACAGGTGGAAGCCACATCACTTTTGTTGCAGTTGTTGCTGTCGGCGACCGAAAAGGGAAAGTTGGAGTTGGAATGGGAAAGGGAAGAGAAGTGCCACAAGCTATCCGAAAGGCATTTACGAAAGCACAAAAGAAAATGGTTACAATTCCGGTATACAAAGGAACCATTCCTCATGAGGTATTCTTAAAATATAAAGCAGGAGTCGTCTTTTTAAAGCCAGCCCCAGAAGGTACGGGACTTAAAGTGGGAAGTGTTATTCGCACCATTTTTGATCTTGCGGGAGTATACAATGTATCAGGAAAGATCATTGGATCCCGAAATCAGATTGTAAACACGCACCTCATTATGAAAGCTATTGGCATGTTGAAAAACAGAACATTATCAGTTTCGGAAGAGAAAAAATAACGAATGACATCATTTCTTTCAAGTTTACCAACTTTAGTCGCACGAGCCAAGAAAAGATTAGGGAGAGGCTTGGGAAGTGGAAAAGGTGCAAAGAGCGGACGTGGGACAACACGACACCAAAAAGCACGCTCCACTATCCCTCTTCATTTTGAAGGTGGCCAAGGGAGACTTGTAAAACGATTTCCACTCCTAAGAGGAAAGGGAAGAAACTATAGCAGAAAGACATATAAATATGTTATCTATTCCGAACAACTCAATGTGTTTGATGCTGGGTCTGTCGTTGATATTGAGGCGTTATTCAAGGCAAATCTTATTGAGGAAACAGCAAAAAACCCAATCGTAAAACTCATTAAGAAAGGAGATATAACTAAAAAATTGACAGTTGCTTTACCAGTTACTCAATCGGTAAAAGCAATGATTGAGAAAGCGGGCGGCACCGTGAGAGTATGAAAGATCTAAAGGAAAAATTAAAATTACTTGCGGGTGATAAAGCACTCAAAAGAAAAATATATTTTACTCTTGCCATCTTTTTATTCTTTCGTATATTTGCGTTTCTTCCCGTCTCCATAATCAATCTCACAAAACTTCGTGCATTGTTTGATCAAAGTCAGTTTCTCTCTCTTCTGGACATATTTTCTGGAGGAACACTCATAAACTTTTCCATTATGGCTTTAGGATTAAATCCCTACATCAATGCCTCAATTATTCTCCAACTTCTTTCCGTCATATTTCCTCCACTTGAACAACTTGCAAAAGAAGGCGAGTATGGGCGATTTAAGATGAATCAATATACCCGATTTTTGACGGTGCCTCTCACTGTGATGCAAGCTGTTGGCATCTATGTCCTTCTCAGAAACCAAAAGATTCTTACCAACCTCTCACCTCTTGAATTCTTTTCATTCATTTTTACTCTTGTTGCAGGAACATTTATCCTGGTATGGTTTGGAGAGCTTATTTCTGAATTTGGTATGGGGAACGGAATATCCCTTATCATCTTTGCGGGTATCGTAGGGAGAATGCCTGTTCTATTAGGAAAGACGGCAACAACCCTGAACCAAGAAATGGTCATAAATTTCCTTGTATTTATCGTAGTATCTGTTGCTGTCATAGCAGCCGTTGTATTTATTAATGAAGCAATACGGCGTATTCCGGTATATTATGCAAAACGCATAAAAGGGAATAAGGTGTATCAAGGTGCCACAAATTATCTTCCACTTAAATTAAATCAAGCAGGTGTAGTTCCTATCATTTTTGCGGTTTCCTTTGTCCTCTTTCCGCAGCTGGTAGGGAACTTCCTCCAATATTCAAAACAACCGCTCATCGCAGGGGTAGCACGGTTCCTTGTCACCACGTTCGAGCCATCCGGAGCAGTATATAACATACTATACTTTCTTCTCGTCATGGGCTTTACATTCTTTTATACGATTATTGTATTTAGCCCGCAAAAAATTTCAGAGGAAATTCAAAAGCAGGGAGGATTTATTCCCGGTATACGTCCGGGAATAGCGACAAAACAATATTTAGAGCAGGTGTTGTATAAAATTACTAGTGTTGGAGCGGTATTTCTCGGTGTAATTGCGGTCATGCCTACCATTCTCTCAGCAATTACCGGTATCACCGGTCTTGTTATTGGGGGAACGAGTATATTGATCGTTGTTTCGGTTATTCTTGAATCATTTAAGATGATGGAATCTCAACTAGTCATGAAGAGCTACGATAAGTTTGCTCGGTAAGACAGGAGGGGAGGAGTTACAACAATTATAAACATTACATAAATACACTATGGCAAAAAAGGGATCTCGCGTACTTCTCGGATTAGTCTGTGAAGTATGTGGAAAACAAAACTATGTTACTCAAAAAAACAAAGTGAATACCACAGAGCCACTCAAATTGCAAAAATATTGCAATCAGTGCAAAAAGAAAACAATGCATAAGGAACGAAAAAAGTTAGATTAATTTTTTTTATTTGTCATATTTTCTATGAAGTTTGTACTTATTGGTATACAAGGATCAGGAAAATCAACGCAGGGAAATATTCTCTCGAAATTATTTAAAATCCCTTATTTATCAACAGGCCACATCTTTCGTGAGATAGCCAAGGAAAAAACAACGCTTGGTCGGTACATAAAAGAGACAATTAATGCCGGTATACTGGTTCCGGACAAAAAAACCATTGAAATAGTAAATGGGTATCTTTCCCGACCAGAATACAAAAGAGGGTATATACTCGATGGATTTCCCCGTACTTTGAAACAAGTAGAAAAATTTAAAAATAATGTTGATAAGGTCATCTATCTGCGTATTCCTGAAAAGGAAGCATTATGGAGACTTACCAACAGAAGAGACAATCGGGATGATGAAACGCTTCCAGCAATAAAAAAGAGAATAGAGATGTTTCATACATTTACAGATCCAGTTATAGAACACTATGAAAAAGAAAAGATGTTGCTTGACATAGATGGCACGATGCCAATAGAAGAAGTGAATAAAGAAATTCTTGAATGTCTCGGAAAACAATTGGTAGAAAACAAAATCGTTGAATGGAAACCAAAAAAGACAATCATTGCCCTCGTTGGATTGCCTGGAGCAGGAAAAACGGATGCAAGTGATTTTTTCAAAGAAAAGGGATGCCCCGTTATTCAATTTGGGAAAATAATTAACGACTACATTGATAAAGAAGGATTAGAGCACACAGAAGCAGTACATAAAAAAACCCGGGAAGAGCTTCGTGAAAAACTCGGAAAAGAAGCTCTTGCAGTCCTTAACTTAGAGAAAATTGAAAATGCTTTTCAGAACAATCAAGTTGTCGTTATTGACGGTATGAGGTCGTGGGAAGAATACCTGTACTTAAAAAAACATCTTCATAAGACACGTATCTTTATCGTCACCATATATGCAGATAAAAAAGTGCGTTATCATAGGGCCGCACATAGGACGTATAGAAGAAATTTATTTGGGGAAGAACGAGATATTAACGAACTTATAGGGACCAACATGGGACCAACGATTGCATTTGCAGATTTTGTCGTAAAAAATAACTTCTCAAAAGACGATTTTACCGACAAACTTGAAACAGTCTATCGCCAGGTATATTTTTCTTGAGACCACCCATGATCACCTACAAAACAAACGCAGAAATAGAAATAATGAAGGAGTGTGGCGTTAAGTTAAAAAACGTGATGAAAAAACTCACGCCACAAATTCGGGCGGGCGTCACAACCAACGATATTAACGCCCTAGCAGAGCAGTATATACAAGAAGAAGGAGCTGAACTATCATTTTCAAAAGTTGAGGGATATAAGTGGGCGATCTGTGTACCCATCAATGAACAGGTAGTCCACACTCCTCCCACGAGTCGAATCCTCAAAAATGGCGATGTACTCACAATAGACATAGGAGCTTATTACAAAGGATTTCACACCGATCATGCCATTACTGTTATCGTGGGAGGTAAGTCAACACCCGAAATCGAACGATTTTTAGGAGTGGGAAGAGAAGCGCTTGATCGCGCCGTAGAACAAGCTCGTGCAGGCAAGAGAATTGGACATATCTCCGAAGCTATCGAAAAAGCAGTCACAGGAGCAGGCTATACAATTATGAAACAGTTGACAGGACATGGTGTGGGGCGGGAGTTGCATGAAGATCCATTTATCCCGGGCTATGTCACAAAAAAAATCGAAAAAACAGCCGAATTGAGGCCGGGAATGGTCCTGGCTCTTGAAGTTATCTACTCGATGGGAAGTGGGGAAATTGCCTACGAAAAGGGGCAAGAATGGTCTATAATTACGGAGGACAAAAGTATGTCCGCCTGCTTTGAACACACAATTGCAATCACGGATAAAAACACCTTGGTTTTAACATAAATGTATGTTACAATATACTTTTTATGAAGGAAGACTCAGGTGACTTTATTGTTTTGGAGGGCGAAGTGCTGGAAAACCTTCCAAATACCCTTTTTAGGGTAAAGGTGCTCAACTCTGAAAAAATAATTTTATGTTATTTATCGGGGAAAATGAGGAAGAATTACATTAAAATATTACCCGGTGACAAGGTGAAGTTTGAGTTGTCCCGATACGACATGGAAAGAGGAAGAATTATTTATCGAGTTTAATTGTTTTTTTGTATGAATATACAGTCATCAGTAAAAAAAAGATGTGCAAAGTGCAGTATGGTAAAAAGAAATGGCAAATTATATGTCGTCTGTAGCAATCCAAAGCACAAACAACGACAAGGATAATTGATTACTATTTATTTTTAAATTTATTTATGGTTCGTTTATTCGGAGTTATCATACCAGACAAAGACAAAGTGCTTTTCGGCTTAACAAAGTTGTACGGTATTGGCTGGACAAATGGAGCAGAGGCTATGAAAAAAGCTGGGATAGGTACTGATAAACGAATGAAAGATCTTACCGAAGAACAACTGAAAAAAATCACAGCAGTGATTGAAAAAGAATATCGTGTCGAAGGAGATCTTCGCGAAGAAGTGAGCGAAAATATCAAGCGTCTTAAAGAAATTACTTCATACAGAGGAATTAGACATATGCGAGGACTCCCTGTTAATGGACAAAGAACAAAATCAAATGCTCGTACAAAGAAAGGTAAGAAAAAGACGGTCGGCGCATTAAAGAAAGAAGTTTGGGCAAAAATGGAGCAGACAAAAACTGCTGCACCAGTAGCACCTGCACCTGCAAAGAAATAAATAATTAAAATAATCATATGAATACACCAGCAAAGAAATCAAAAAATAGAATAGTGGAAAGCGGTAAAATATATGTCACCGCGACTTTTAACAACACCCTTGTTTCTGTAAGTGATGAAAAAGGGGCTGTTTTAACAACAGGTTCAAGCGGTATGCATGGATTTTCTGGAACACGAAAATCTACTCCCTACGCAGCAACAGTTACCACGGAAACAGTTCTAAAAAAGGTATCGACGGATTTTGGTATGAGAAAAGCGGTGGTATTTATGAAGGGTATTGGGCCAGGGCGAGAAGCAGCCCTTCGAGCAATCAAAGGTTCAACAGTAGACATTGATTCAATCATTGATGTGACACCGGTTCCTCACAATGGGGTTCGGCCACCAAAGGTTCGACGAGTCTAATATATTATTATGAATTTTAGAACGACTATATGAGATATACGGGTCCAAAAAATAGGATAGCACGAAGACAGGGAGTGGATCTTGGTTTAAAAACACCAGGTTCTAAGTCTCATGAACGTTTGCTAAAAAAAATTGCCATTCCTCCAGGGCAACACGGATTAAACAAACGTCGAAAAATATCTGAACGAGGAAATCAGATTCGTGAAACCCAAAAATTACGCTATATGTTTGGCGTAACTGCAAAACAACTTAAAAACTACTTTAAAAAGGCTGTTGCAACAAAAGGAAATACAGCTCTGTATCTATGCACCCTCCTTGAAAGCAGATTAGACAATACTGTCTATAGACTTGGGTTTGCTCCAACAAGAGCTGCAGCCCGTCAAATGACAACTCATGGACACATTACCATAAACGGGGCGGTCCTTGACATTCCCTCTTACCAAGTAAAAATGGGAGATGTTATTACCTTCAAATCAGAAAAAACTCAAAAAATTCCTGCAGTTTTAAAAATGTTGGAAATCAAGGACTTAATCATTCCACATTGGCTTGAAAGACAGGCAACCATTGGTAAGCTTCTTGAAAAACCAAATATGGATGCACTGAAAGATCAAATTGATTTACGTTTAGTTATTGAATATTTTTCAAGATAATTATTATTTATTTTATTACTACAATCATATTATGTTGACACCACAATTTACGACAAAAACAGGAGAATTATCAGAAACATTTGGCGTATTTACATTTGAACCATTGGCCCAAAGTTTTGGTGAAAGCATGGGAAACGCATTGCGAAGAACCCTTCTTTCTTCTCTTGAGGGCACAGCAGTTGTTGCAGTAAAAATAGATGGTGTTCCCCATTTGTTCAGTGTATTAAAAGGAGTGAAAGAAACAGCTCTTGAATTGACATTAAATTTAAAACAGGTTCACTTCAAAAAAGGGGCAGATGGAACTCACAAAGTAACATTGAATAAAAAAGGAATAGGAAAAGTATTTGCTTCAGACCTTCAGGGAGATATAGAAGTAGTGAATAAAGATTTATACATTGGTGAAATCACCGATGGAAAAGGAAAAATCGAACTTGAAGTGCTTGTTGAAACGGGAAAAGGATATGTTCCTGCAAACGAACAGTCACAAAAGGAATTTGGCTACATTCCTGTAGATTCTGCATTCTCACCAGTAAAGAAAGTCATCTACACCGTTGAAGAAGCTCGTGTGGGACGTAAATCTGATTCAGATAGGGTTATTCTTTCCGTGTGGACAGATGGAAGCATTGCTCCAGATGAAGCGGTAAAACAAGCTGCAGCAATACTGAGCGCTCAGTTTGCACACGTATTTGTCCAAGTTGATTCCCAAGAAGCAAAAAGTGTTATCTCAGCTGAGGCAACCGGTGTCATAGAAATGAATAAAAAATTTAATGATCTTATCATTGATGAACTCAATCTTCCCTCAAGAGTTGTTAACGCACTCTTAAGAGAAAATATTGAGACCGTCGCAGATCTCGTAAAAATTGGAGAAGAAAAACTTGTTGCTTACAAGGGATTAGGCAAGAAATCAATTGATTTGATAAAAGACGAATTAAAAAAGTTGGGATTTGAGTGGAACTAATATGAAGCACAGAATAGCGAAAAGAAAATTTGGATATGGATATGATGCTAACAAAATGTTAATGCGTCAGCTTTGTCGCAACTTTTTCTTAGAGCAGAAATCAACAACGACAAAAGAAAGAGCAAAAGCGATGCAAGGAGTGATTGAAAAGCTTGTCTCAAAAGCAAAAACAAGAACTGAAGCAAACAAAAACCATATCCTAAGCTACTTTGGAGAACGGGCACTTGTCGATAGACTTTTTGACACAGTAGGACCAGCCTTTGAAAAAATCAATGGCGGATATACAAAAATCACCCTCTTAGAACAAAGACAATCGGATGGAGCTATGATGGCTCAGATCACATGGGCACATCCATTAACAAAGGAAACAAAAATAAAAAAAGAAGTTACAAAAGACGTTGAGGCAAAAAAATCATGACAACACTCACAAAAATCACAAAACCAATCTCCGCAACAGAAATAAAAAAGAACTGGCATTTGGTGGACATGAAGGGAAAGGTCTTAGGAAGAGAATTACAACGCATTTCTACTCTCCTACAGGGAAAACACAAGGTAAACTATGTTCCTCATATCGATAGTGGTGATTATGTTGTTGTCATCAATGCATCCCATCTTATATTGACAGGGAAAAAAATGGATACAAAAATGTATGATCATTTTTCTGGATATCCCGGAGGATTGAAAAAAACAAAAGCCAGCGATTTATTGAAAAATAATCCCGGTAGAATAGTAATGAATGGTGTAGGTGGAATGCTCCCAAAAAATAAATTACGAGATAAAAGATTAACCCGTTTGTTTGTATTTGCGGATGACAAACATCCCTATGCAAAGGAACTAGATCAGAAAGTATAAATTATTATTTGATAGTATCTTATGGTGAAAAAAACAAAAAATGTTCTGTATTACGAAGGGGTCGGGAGAAGAAAAACATCCGTTGCGTTGGTTCGTCTTTACATACCAGGAAAAGATAAAACAGTTATGGTTGGCGAAACAAAAATTAAGGAAGGTGAAGTATGGGTAAACAACAAAAAGATTGAGGAAATGTTTCCCGCCCTATATCAGAAAGTACAATACTTAAAACCACTTAAAATCGTAAAAGCAGAAGACAGGTTTTGTATTTCAATCACTGTGTCTGGCGGCGGGAAAAATGGACAACTCGATGCAATCGGTCACGGACTTGCACGGGCTCTCGAAAAGACTGATAAAGAAACAGTCAGACCTCTTTTGAAAAAAGAAATGCTTCTTAAAAGAGATCCACGTGCACGTCAAAGAAGAAAAGTGGGCACTGGTGGGAAGGCACGCAGAGCAAAACAGTCTCCAAAGCGCTAATAGAATATAGAATATAGTATCATCTATATATGAAGAAGGATCTTTCTGTCATTATTGTTTCATATAACACAAAAGATTTAACCCTCGAGTGTGTAACTAAACTTAAAAAAGCACTTTCTTGTAGTTCTTTTCTCTCTGAAATCATCATTATTGATAATAACTCTTACGATGGATCAGTAGAACAGTTAAAAAAGCTGGCAAATGGAGTAGATATAAAAGTATTTTTCAATACGGAAAATAGTGGTTTTAGTAAATCAAACAACCTGGGACTTGCGCATGCTGAGGGCCGATATGTTCTTTATATTAACTCAGATGTACTCGTTCCTGAAGAACCATTTTTAGATGCGCTTGTAAAACAAATGGATGATAACCCTTTATATGGTGCTCTTACTGTTCGGGTAAATCTGTCCTCCGGCGCTATTGATCCAGCATCCCACAGAGGTTTTCCTACAGTATGGAGGTCATTTTGTTATTATTCAGGATTGGAGCGGCTTACGAAAAAAATTCCCCTTCTCAACAGACTATTTGGCGGGTACCACCTGACTTATTTACCTCTCACGAAAAAACATGAAATTGATACTCCAACCGGCGCCTTTTTTCTCGCAAAAAAAGATATCCTGGATACTCTCAGGGGATTTGATGAGGATTTTTTTATGTATGGGGAAGATATTGATTTGTCCTTTCGAATAAAACGTCTTGGATATATGATTATCTATGATCCGTTCTACACTGTTCTTCATTTAAAAAATCAAAGCGGAATAAAAAGAAAAAATAACGCAATTGTTCAAAAAAAAACCCGCAATTACTTTTATGAATCGATGGCCATCTTTTATAAAAAACATTACGAAAAGAATTATCCTAAATGGATTTCGACACTAGTAAATGTAGTGATTAATCGAAAAAAAACAATCCTATGAAATATATTGGAATAGATGCTCGATTGCTATTTCAGACGGGAGTGGGAACCTATCTGCAAAATCTTCTTCACTATATACCAGACTATGCTCCTTCCCATATTACCTTTACTTTTTTTTGTTTGCCGCAGGATGCATCATTTATTAAGAAAGAAGTTCCCAACAGCCGCATTCGCACTATAACTGCATTGTGGCACTCGTGGGGAGAACAAACAACTTTTTTAAAGACAATTCAAAAAGATAATTTAGATCTCATGCATTTTACCTATTTTGGTCACCCCATTTTCTACAATCGTCCCTTTATTTCCACTATTCATGATGTTACACCACTCCTTTTTAGCACCGGCAAAGCATCGACGAAAAATGCACTTTTCTATGCCATTAAGCACTGTGCATTTTCTGTGGTACTTGGTCACCAGGTATATAACAGCAAAGCAATCATCACCCCAACCTACACAGTAAAGGAGCAATTAGTACGCATCTATGGAGATCATGTCGGACATAAAATTACCCCTATACATGAAGGCATTTCATATCGATTATTCACCCAAAAAAACGAAGAAAATGAAATCCCAAAGCCTTACTTATTATATGTAGGTAATTTTTATCCGCATAAAAACGTAAAATTACTCATTAGCGCATTTGCAAAATGCAATTCATCTTATTCACTTGTTCTCGCAGGACCTCACGATTATTTCCTTAAACGTTTGTTGCAGACTCTCTCTCTGGAAGAAAAAAGACATCTCATTGTAAAAGATAGACAATCGTTGTGTGAACTTGTTTCCCTGTATAAGCACGCAGAAGCTCTTATCCACCCTTCTATTTCAGAAGGGTTCGGGCTTCCTTTGGTAGAAGCTATGCATTTTGGTATTCCCATCATTGCATCCCATATTCCTGTCTTTCAAGAATTATTAGGTACGTCTTATTACTCATTCGATCCATATGAAGAATCTTCCATTGGGCGGGCCATACACACGTTTGAAGATGAGGAAATAAAAAAGAAAAATAGCCTACGGAACGATTTTTCATTTACAGAGATGGTGAAGAAGACTATGGATCTCTATATGAAAAATGTTTAATACAAAAGGTAAAATAGCCATCGTCTATGATTGGATTGATAAGTGGGGAGGTGTTGAACGTGTCCTTTTGCATTTACACTCCTTATTTCCCCATGCACATTTTTTTACTTCTGCAGTAGACTTCAAAAATGCACAATGGGCTCAATCCCTTACCATACATCCTTCATTCCTACAATCATTTCCGTCGTGGCTGCGTTCACGTCGGGCCTTTATGACCCCTCTTTTTCCAATTGCATTTGAATCATTTCGGTTTGATGAGTATAACTTGGTTATTTCCGTCACTTCAGCTTTTGCAAAAGGGATCATCACAAAGCCGGGCACGACGCATATTTGTTATCTTCTCACTCCTCCTCGTTATTTATGGAGTCATACAAAGGATTATATATCGGGAATAGGAGGCATGCTGGGAAGACCCGCGCTAGACTATCTGAAAAAATGGGATGTGTACTCCAGTGTGCGGCCAGATGGGTATATTTCGCTCTCACACACAGTCGCGGAAAGAGCTCAACGTTATTATCAGATCAATACACCAGTAGTATATCCTCCGTTTGATACATCATATTGGGATCAGAAAAAGCGTTCCATGAAAAAACCGACAACTGTTTCATATAAACACCCATACTATCTCTGGGTGGGAAGAATGGAGACATATAAAAAACCAGACCTTATTATTGCAGCAGCAAAACAAAACAGTGCGCGTCATTTTATATTTGTCGGTATAGGTTCCCTTGAAGGTAAATTAAAAAAAATGGCACCCAAAAACTGCCAATTTGTCAGCCATATCTCAGATGAAGAGCTCTCCTATCTGTATTCCCATGCACAGGCCCTTATAATGCCACAGAATGAAGATTTTGGCTATGTTTCCCTTGAAGCTCAGTACCATTTCTGCCCGGTAATAGCATATCGCAAGGGAGGAGCCTGCGAAACCATACAAGAAGGGGAATCTGGGCTCTTTTTTGAAGAGCAAACCGTGCCTAGTCTTGTTTCCCAGCTTGAAAGATTTGATCAAATATCATACAATCTAAAACACTCAACAGCTCAGACACAACAGTCAATCAAAGACAGATTTGGAATTGAGCGATTTGATGCTCAATTTGTTTACCAATTGAAACATTATATTTCACTATGAAAGCAATTATTTTTGCGGGTGGAGCAGGAACACGTCTGTGGCCCCTTTCCCGAAAAAAATCACCCAAGCAGTTTGAAAGAATTATCGGGGATAAATCCACGTTACAACTAGCGGTTGAACGACTTCGTCCTGAATTTGAATACAAAGACATCTATATTTCCACAAATGACGCATACAAAGATATTATCCAAAAACAATTGCCAGAAATCCCTGATGAAAATTACTTTCTTGAACCTGAAAAAAAAGACGTAGGTCCTGCAATAGCATTGGTGATGGGTATTTTACATTTAAAACATCCCCATGAACCACTCGCAATTTTGTGGAGCGATCACTTAGTGAAAGAAATCAATCTCTTTAAGAAAATACTGAAGGTAGCAGGTGAGCATGTACACAAAAACCCCAATAGTCTTGTCTTTATTGCACATAAACCCCGATTTGCGAGTTCAAATCTCGGATATATCCACATGGGCAAAAAGTCACATGAAAACGATCTTATATCATTTTATTCATACGAAGGATGTAAATATAGACCTGATGAAAAAACAGCTGCAGAATATTTTGCATCTGGCAAATATGCGTGGAATTTGGGCTATTTTGTCACTACCGCAAGCTTCATTTGGAAGGCGTATGAACGATTTACTCCTCAATTATTTAGCGACGTAAAAAAAATAGTTGATGCGTATGGCACAAAGGAATATCCTACAGTTCTTAAGAAAATATACACGACACTCGAAAAAATAAATTTCGATAACGCAATCCTTGAAAAATTAGATAAAGAAACAGCATCGGTCATCGTGGAGGATATTGGATGGAGTGATATTGGCGCATGGGAATCCGTAAAGGAAGCACTGGAGCAATATCCTTACGAAAATATCATTCGTGGAAAAGTATATTTAGAACATGTGAGAGATACCCTTATTTATAACTATGAGGATAAAAAATTGATAGTTGGGATTGACCTTGACGAGCACATTATTGTCAACACGAAGGATGTTTTGTTAATTGCAAAAAAAACATCTGTAGGAAAAATTAAAACATTGGTTGAAAATTTTCAAGGGACCGAAAACGAAGATTTAACATAATAGCTATGAATTCATTATTTTTTGGAACGGGTTATAACACATTTCTCAAAAGAGTAATGGATATAGTGTTAGCAAGTATATTGCTCGTCATATTCTCACCCGTATGTTTTCTTGTGTCAATTGCCATAAAGCTTGATTCCGAGGGCCCTATTTTTGCCGATGTCCCAGAACGAGTTGGTCAAAACGGAGCGCTTTTTAAAATGTACAAATTTCGTTCAATGATAAAAAATGCCCATGTGTTACTTCATACGGATTCTCGATTTAAATCATTATTTGAACGATATCAAAAAGATAGCTATAAACTTAAAGATGATCCTCGCGTTACCTCTGTTGGAAAGTGGATACGAAAACATTCAATTGATGAAATTCCTCAATTACTGAATGTTTTGCTGGGAGAGATGAGTATCGTTGGTCCTCGCGCATATTATCCTGACGAATTAGAAAACCAACAAAAAAAACATCCAGATACAAAAAAATTTGTTAACGACGTCTTATCGGTAAAACCAGGTATTACGGGGCTTTGGCAAGTTTCAGGAAGAAGTGAAGTACATTTTGACAAGCGGATTGCACTTGATGCGGAATATATTAAGTCTATTTCATTGCTGGAAGATGTTAGAATTATGTTTAAGACACCCCTTGTTATGATTACTGGAAGGGGAGCGGTATAAAATTTATTATTTTTTGATGAATATATGAAAAAACAAATCGGAATTGTATTTTTTGCGCTTTTATTGGTATTGTGTGCATTTGCATATTTTTCATTCTATATTCCCTATACTCGAATTCAGGCAAAAGGAATGACTCTCGTTACAGCCGGAAAAGATTTAAAAGATGCTTTTTCCAAAAACGATATAGACTTATTATCCACAAAACTAAAAACATTTGAAGAAAAATACGTGGAGTTTGAAAAAGAATCCAGTACCGTATACTGGGCAGAAGCAATTCCTTATGTTGCTGATTTTAAACGTGGAGTTGAAGCCGGACGGTATGGAATTGAGGCTGCTAAGGCAACAGTGGCATCTATCGCCCCCTATGCAGACCTTATTGGATTTAAAAAGGGTGAATCATCATTCGTAGATAAATCAGCAGAAGGACGTCTCCAAACAGCAGTACTTACGTTAGATAAAGTATTAAAAAATGTAGATGTGATTTCAGAAAATATTAATCAAATTGAAAAAAGGCTTGAACAAATCGATGAAAACAGATATCCAACTGAAATTGGAGGAAAAAAAATTCGCTCAACCATCACCAATATCAAGGATCAGTTTGCTGGTGTTTCCCGGTTGTTTGTCGACGCAAAACCATTTTTGAAAAAACTACCGGAAATCTTAGGATCAAAGAAAGAGCAAACATATCTGTTGTTGTTTCAAAATACTGCGGAAAGACGTGCGACGGGTGGTTTTCTCACCGCGTATGCCGTGTTTAAAATTAAGGATGGAAAAATGACCATAGATAAATCAAGCGACATTTATTCGCTTGATGCAAGTATTGCGTCTCATCCTGCCGCTCCTCCTGAAATATTGACATATCACAAAGGAGTAAGTCAGCTTTATATTCGAGACAGCAACCTATCTCCAGATTTTGTGAAGTCTCTTGAACTGTTTAATTCTCTCTATAAGAAAAGCAGTTTACGCGTGAACTATGATGGAATCGTCGCACTTGATTCAAATATTTTAGTTGACATGCTTACTATCTTCGGAGACGCGCAAGTGGATGGAATTACGTTCAGTTCGAAAATAGATAAGCGATGTGACTGTGCTCAGGTCATTTATCAACTCTTTTCAGTAGTAGACGAACAAGTGGGGTTTGTTAAGGAAAACAGAAAAGGGATACTTGGAGATTTAATGTATGAGCTCTTCAATAGAGCTTTACGTTTTTCACCATCCAAATACTGGGGATCGTTAGCTCAAGCCATGTTTAAAGATATGGATGAGAAACACATACTTTTAAACTTTGTCGATCCAACAATTCAACAATCTATTGAAAAACTAAATTACGCAGGGAGGATCAATGCAAGTAAGGGTGACTACCTTCATGTGAATAATGTTAATTTCGCAGGAGCTAAATCCAATTTATTTACCACAGAGACAATCATCACAAAGAGCTCAAAAGAAAATGGTACCACCAAGCGGGAAGTCCAGGTGGAATATAGAAATCCTTATCCTGCTTCTAATTGCAACTTACAACAAGAACGAATACTCTGTTTAAACGCGCCTCTGCGCAATTGGGTACGTATCTATGTACCAAAAGGCGCAAAGCTTATTGCATTTGAAGGATCTTCGATGAAAGTTCAGACGTATGAGGATCTTGATAAGACTGTATTTGAAGGGTTTCTTATCGTGAACCCCATGGGACTTGCGAAAATCGATGTCACTTATTCTCTTCCTTCATCAGTTGATGGGACCCGGCTTCTGATTCAAAAACAGCCGGGAGTTGATGGTCAAAAGTATGAAGTGTCACTTGATGGCAAGTCTGTGTTTAAGGGGGTCATGAGTAGAGATACTGAATTTAAGTAAGGCATGACATATCGTACACATAAGGAGTCGGATGAAGGAATTATTCTTGTCAAAAGAAAAATCCTTCATAGCGATGTCTTAATAATCATTCTTACACGCCACTTCGGCAAAATTGCTGTCCTTGCAAAAGGAGTGCAAAAAATAACGAGTAAACGAATATCTGTCCTTCAAACGGGGAATATTGTCCGTATCAACTTTACCGAAAAACACAATTCCCTGCGCTATTTAAGTTCTGTTGAGCTTATTTCTCATTTGTCGTCAATAAAAAAGGAATTAACAAAACTACATAACCTTTACATTCTTTTGTATATGTTTGAACGACTCCTTCCCGATGGCCAGAAAGATCCACACATATACCTTCATTGTAAAAATAGTATTGTTCGACTTGCAAAAACAAAAAGTGATCGGTTTTCATTGAAAACTGCAATGAGTGAAACTTTGACCATCCTAGGATATGGGAAGTGTCAAACGTACGAAGAATGTGTCTCAATGACAGAAGACATAATGGGCAAAAAATTACCAGTTGGTGTTATATAATTTAAGTCATGGAAGAACTGGTTGCTCTGGCGAAAAGAAGAGGATTTGTATATCCCTCCTCTGAAATTTATGGCGGTCTTGCCGCCGTTTATGATTATGGACATTATGGTGTTTTATTAAAGAATAATATCCAAGAAGTATGGTGGAAGAACATGGTCTTAACGCGCCGAGACGTGATTGGACTAGACAGTGCAATTTTTATGCATCCAATGACATGGAAAGCAAGTGGACATGTAGACAATTTTAGCGATCCACTGGTTGATTGTCGGGAGTGTAACTATCGTATGCGTGCGGATCATCTTTTAGAAAAGTTTGGATATGATGTGGATCGATGGCCACTTGACAAGATAAATGAAATTATTGCATCATTACGCTCAAAAGGTAAGCTTGTCTGTGAGCATTGTGGGAAAAAAAATCTCACCGATGCTCGCAACTTTAACCTCTTAGTAAAAACAAATTTTGGATCTCCTGTGGGAAACCTCAAAGATCTTGCCGATGGAGATGTCGTATACCCGCGAGGAGAAACATGTCAAGGGATTTATCTTGAGTATAAAAATATTATTGATTCGATGCGTGTTAAACTACCCTTTGGTATTGCACAGGTTGGAAAAGCATTTCGAAATGAAATTGTAGCAAAACAATTTATTTTTCGAACGCGCGAATTTGAACAAATGGAAATGCAGTTTTTTCTTCATCCGGACGATATGGATTGCAAATTTGAATATTGGAAAGAAGAACGGATGAACTGGTATATTACCTCTCTTGGAATAAGCGCAGACAAATTACGCTTCAAAAAACATGAGAAACTCGCACACTATGCAAAAGCAGCGTTTGATATAGAATATAACTTCTCTTGTTTGGGGAAATTTGCAGAAGTTGAGGGAATCCATCAACGGGGAGATTGGGATTTATCTCGTCATGCACAATTTTCAGGAGTAAAGCTTGATTATTTTGACCAAGCACGCAATGTTCGGTTTGTTCCTCACATCATGGAAACGTCCGTGGGGCTAAATAGACTAGTCTTGATGGTTTTGGACCAGGCATTGCATACAGAAACTCTTGAAAATGGCAAAACGAGAACTGTTCTTCGTATCAAACCTTCCCTTGCCCCCGTCAAAATAGCCATATTCCCCCTTCAAAAAGATGAAAAACTGCAAAAGGTAGCTGAGAAACTCTATAATGGTGTTAAAATGTCACTTGTTACGGAGTACGATGATGCAGGGAACATAGGAAAGATGTATCGAAGACAAGATGAAATAGGAACACCCTATTGTGTAACTGTAGATTATCAAACGCTAGAAGACAATACAGTGACTATTCGGGATCGCGATACCATGAAACAAGAAAGAGTGTCTCTGGACACCGTAGGCGCCGTTGTAGCAAAACGCATTATTAATTCGTAAAACAACTATGAACAAAAAAATGATTGGGGGGATTGTCGGGGTGTTAGTTTTAGTAGGCGTCGGTATGGGAATATTTTTTTCTCAACAAAAACCAAAAGCCACAGAACAACCTCAGAAAAAAGAAGAAGCGGGAGCTATTCCTACTGTGGATGCCTCAACCATTGTTACTCTTACCCCTCTACAAGGAAATAAAGAAATCATTTTGAAAAGTTCCAGTATTCCAAACGGAACAACTTCTGTGGATTACGAACTCTCCTACGATACGAAAGCCCAAGGAAAACAGGGTGTTATTGGGACGGTATCCGACATTACCAACAATACGTTTGAAAAACAGATGACATTGGGAACCTGTTCCTCAGGTCGATGTGTTTATCACGAAGTTGTTGGAGCAATCCAAGTGACATTAAAATTTACAGGTGAGTATGGAGAGAAGGTTCTATCAAAAGAATTCACCTTGTAATGATTTCTCTTCTTAGCCATGTTGTACGCAATATGTCTTGTGTGAGAGTGCGCTTTTAGGATATACTGTTATTAATGATATAAATGAAAAGGGGGTGATTTCTTATATGCCAAATATACAATCTGCAAAAAAGAAAATGCGAAAGGATGTAACAAGAACAAAAAGCAACGCGGTTTATTTACACGCAATCGAAAACGCAATCAAAGGACTTTTAAAACTTAAAGGGGTAAAGGATGATGCAAAGGTTCGCAAAACAGTTTCTCTCATCGATAAAGCTGCAAAACGAAAAGTGTTTCACAAAAATAAAGCATCACGTCTCAAGTCTCGCATTACTAAGTTGGGTTCAAAGAAGAAATGAAATATAAAATCAATCTTCTTCCCGAAAAAGAGCGAGATTTTTTAGATAAGAGTATTTATTTCGTACTGCATTATTTGCGGTATGTTCTTGTATTGACCCAAATAGTCGTTATCTCTGTCTTTTTTTATCGTTTCAAAATCGATCAAGAAATTATTGATTTAAAAGATGAATTGCAGCAAAAACAAGAAATTGTCGCAGTATCTGATCCGTTGTTAAAACAAGCAGAGATAGTCGATCTTAAAACAAAACAAATACGCGAGGTGTTGGTAGAACAAGCCCTGTTTTCAGAGTCCTTCACGTATTTTTTGAACACATTCCCGCTCCATTTAACCATAAATCAACTTGATATCAGAAGTGATACATATAAATTTAGTGTCACAACTACCGATCCGGAAACAATACGATCCTACCTAGCCCGGCTGAGGCAAGAAAAGCGATTCATCGATGTTGCTATTGGGAGCATTAAACGAAGTGGGGCAGAGTTTGAGGTTCCCTTTGTTTTATCAAAATTTCAATTATATAAAGGAAAATAATGAACAAATCTGTAATAAAACGGAAATTACTAGTTAAGAAGGCAACTGATTATAGTTACACTATACTCTTCTTTATATCGTTTGCCTTTTTCACTTTTTTTGTTATTCGTCCCAATGTGCTTACCATTCTCTCGCTTCAGGAAGAATCGGGAAAGCTTCATATACTCGATAATGGATATGAAAATGTCATTAACAAAATTGTCACCATTCAATCTTTTTTGGAAGAAAACGGGAAAGATCTCTACCTGTTGGATGAAGCATTACCAACCTTGCCAAAAATAAACAAATTAGTTGTTGATTCACAATATTCCGCTTCCAGTTCTGGTATGAATTTGACCGCTATGTCAATAAATAAAGTAGACTTAAGAGATACGCAGAAAAAGAAGGTAAGAAGACAAATAAGTATTACACTTGAAGGTGAGGCAGACTTTGTGCAATCTAAAGATTTCATCGCACACATCATTAACGATAGACGATTAAAGATGATCAAGCAAATTACGTTTAATCGGGACGATAAGAAAGGGTCAGAGAGCGGAAGTCTCAAATTGCTATTAGAAGTTGAAGGATATTACCTGTGAAAGGCAAAGAATTGTTAGTATTATCTCTCGGAGTTTTTTTAACTATCATTGCATGGATGATATTGGATATCTATCATATTCAAACCAAAATCAGTGAACAAATAAATATAAAGCCGGCTCAAGTTCCCAACTACGTTATGGACAAAACAATTATTGATGTATTAAAACAAAAAAAAGAATAAGTATGTCATACAGCATGTTATTTATAAAAAAAAGACAGAAAATTCTCTACATATTGGGGACAATTTCTGCCCTATCTCTTCTTATGGGGAGCTTGTTATTTTTCAAACAAATAAGCCGAAAAAATGGCTGGCAGCAAACTGCAGGAATAGACAGGCTATATGTAGTAAACAGATCTCCTCATGGATTTGAAGTTGTGTGGTCGACAAAAAATACCGTAAAAACTGATCAGTGGGTAGAAGTAGGTTCTCAAAAAGGAATGTACCCGATCATGGGTAAATTAGACCATATTGGTGAGGTTTATCATGCAAATGTCACAGGACTAAAAGCTGATACAACATATTATTTTCGTGTTCGGGTCGGAACTTCGACATACATCCTTCCTTCATTAGTGTCAGAAACAATACATACACCAAAAGAAATGAAAGAAAATCCCATTTCCCCCGCATACGGGAAGGTGGTGTTGCCGTCCACCAGACCATATGCAAACGGACTCCTTATTTATGAGATAGATGGATATTATCCCCTCGCGGTGTTTACAAAAGAAACAGGAGAGTGGCTCCTTCCCCTGACAGGATTAATCGAAAAAAAAAGCAATACCATTACATTTGTTACAAATTCACTTCCTGTGTCAATCAAACTATTTTCCTATCCTGAGGCGGCTATTCAAACATATGTTGGTCAAACGCGCCCACTTAAACAGGCCATTATTGCAGGCATTTCTTTACGTTTGGCTCAATCTACACAGGGAAAGGACGAAGCTGTGCTTGGAGTGTCTTCCCAAACCATTCCTCCACAGACAAAAACAATGTCAAGCATAATCTATCCAAAAGAAAATGCCCTTATACCTGGCACTGCCCCGCTCATTCGAGGAACAGGGTCGGCAGGAAAGAGCGTTACAGTACTCATCCAAGCTCCCACCAAACAATATAGTTATCGAACAAAAGCGGATGAAAAAGGGAATTGGCTTGTTCAGTATCCATTAGCTCTCGAACCGGGAAAATATACCATTATAGCAACAATAGAAAACAGCAGTGGATTGCCAACTGTATTGCGAAGGATATTCAGCATAATAAAAAGTGGTGAACAAGTGTTAGGGGCAGCGTCCGGCAGTTCGACTCTCACCCCCACAGTTCTTCCCACAAGCGCATCTGCTCCAACACAGGAGCCCACAAACACTCAAATACCTACCATACTTCCAACAACATTTGTGCCCACAACCACTCCTCCCGTGACAGGCGGAGGCATGTCTGGGTTCCTTTTCGGCGCCCTCTTTTGTATTGTTATTGGAACCGGTTTGGTTCTTGCGTTTTGAGATCTATTACTGATAGAATGAAACTATGGATGGCATTATCGACTTCGTTGTTTCTATAAATAAAATTGCGTTACTTGCTTTTTTTGCTGTATTCGGATTTTTGGTTTACGAGGTAAAAAAAATGTTTGACGAAAAAAAGAAGAAAGAAAAGCCAGTGGTTCCCCAGTTTAATGATAAAATACTGGTTCAACCCCTTCCGGTGGCAAACAGTACTCCACTTCCCCCCCCTCCCCATGTTAATAAAAGTGAAAAAGGAGGAAGCCTCCTTCTGATGATAATAATTGGAGTAAGCTCACTTATAGGTGTTGTTATTCTCATTGTCATTTCCTATAAAACCAATCTCAGCAAACAAAAAGCAGCCGCAGTTTCGGTGCCAATCGTACGAGAAATCACCTCTGCCGGACTTAAAGTATATGATACCAATTGGGTGGAAATTGAAAGCAAAAAAAATGATAAAGCAAAAGCAGGGGAAAAGCTCTATATTGGAATTCAGACGATAGTTGAAGCAGATATTGATAGAGCGCGTATTAAAGTTAATTCGCGTGACTGGCAAATTTCTGATATTACAACGTTGTATAATCCGGCTCGAAAGGTGTATTATAAAGAGTATATTGTCGCATCGGGCACGGCTCAGTTAAAAATTGATGCCCAACTCCACTCAGCAAGTGATGGGTGGCTCGGGGATTAGGTATGAAAAAAAATAGAACGCTCATGACAGCAATTCTTGTTATCATGACCGTTGTTTTATTGGGAACAACATTTTATATCAGCACCCTTCTTTCATCTACCAGTTCTCCAACACAAATTCAAAAAACAAAAGCTGCGGCAGTAACATATTCAAGAAAAGTTGATTTATTTCCAACAGGAGTAACGGTGGATCCCACGTCCGTAGTAAGTCCAACAGTTGTAGTGAGTCCAACAAAAGTCCCCTCAAGTACCAATGCGCCAACCTTGTCTCCAACTGTCACAAATACACCACCCCCCCTCCCCACAAAAACTCCAGTGATTCTTGCTCAAGCGCCAACCTTAACCCCAACCGTTCCACCTCCTACAAAAACACCGTCTCCCACATCTATCAGTTCCCCAACACAAATTCCTGAGCCAACTATTCCACCAGTAACACCTACCCTGCAACCTCTTCTTGCCTATAAAAGTACTACTATTTCTCCAACCCTTATTCCCGTAACAAATACGGGGGGAATGGCCAATCCAACAAGCACACCAGTCCCCACAAAAAAAGCTCAGCCAACAGGAGTACAGCAGTTGCCTGAGACAGGATGGATTCAAATATCCTCAATTCTGTTTATTGTTGCAACATCAACCATCCTCTTCTCTCTTCTGTTTTAAAATAGGGGTATAATGAGAACTCTACACATATGAAAATGAAATTAGGATTTTTTTTCGTTTGTTTTTTGTTGTTCTTTTTCCTTTATTGGTCTTATTTTGGGCCTATTGGAGGTTCACAAGAATCTCTCTTTATCGTGCCAAAAAATCAAGAAGGATTTGATATCATACAAAAATTGGAAAAAGGAAAACACATCAAAAACAAAGCAGTATTCCAACTTTTTAAGTCCCTTTTTTTGCTCCACATATCCATTGAGCCCGGGGGATACCAGTTAAACGGTACCATGTGGGCATGGGATGTTCTCACAAAAATTAATGGAAAGCCAGACCTTGTGTGGGTATCGTTTGGCGGCTGTCTTCGTAAAGAGCAAATAGGGGAAATCCTAGGATCTGCACTTGGATGGGGAGAAGAAGAATTAAATAAATGGAACACACAATACACAAATACTAAGCCAGAATATTTCGAAGGAGTCTATTATCCTGATACCTATCTCCTCCCCGTTCATGAATCGGGTGACAAGATTGCGGGCAGGCTTATGAGCCGATTTAATGAAAAATTTACTCCCCTTGCCGACAAATATATCACAGCCAACATACGATGGGTAACAGGGCTCAAAATTGCCTCGCTTATTGCCCGTGAAGCAGCTGGAAAGCAGGATATGCATCTCATATCCGGTATCATCTGGAATAGGCTCACTATCGGTATGCCGCTCCAAATTGATTCAACCATGCAATATACGCTCGGAAAAAACAGTCAAGACAAATGGTGGGGAGCCATTAATATCAAAGAAAAACAGAACGATTCTCCCTATAACTCATATCTTTATAAAGGGTTACCACCCACTCCCATTTGTAGTCCGAATATTGACTATATTGAAGCAGCACTCAACCCAGATGAAACAGACTGTTTATTTTATCTCCACGACAAGAACAAACAGATCCATTGTGCAAAAACATACGAAGAACACCTGAAGAATATTGAAGTCTACCTGAATTGAAGCACAAACAAAGCAACATAAAGAACTCACATTTTTTTATACATCGCTTAAACCTTCTTGATATAATTACTTAATGGCAATAAGAAAAGTTATTCAAATAGGTGACCCCAGATTGAAAAATAAAAATAAAATCATTACTGATTTTTATGACAAGAACCTTCAAGCATTAATTTGTGATTTAAGAGATACTTTAAACGAGGGAGATCTTGTAGGAATTGCTGCTCCACAGATCGGTGAAAATTATTGTGTATTTGTTACCTATCCGAGAAATACAAAAGCAAGAAATATTGGAAGGGATGACATATTTAGAGTGTATATAAATCCAAAAATTACCTTATTCTCTCACGAACAAGTAATTATCTATGAAGGATGTGGCAGTGTCGTAAAGGGGCAACTATTCGGACCCGTAATAAGACCAAAAGAAGTGAAGATAGAGGCGTATGATGAAAAGGGAAAAAAGTTTGAAATAACGACAGACGGTTTACTTGCTCGTGTTATTCAACATGAATATGACCACATGTTTGGAGTTGAGTTTACTGAAAAAATATCAGACTATAGAAAACTTCTTTCACAAGTATTTTATAAAAAATATATAAGAAATACTGAAGAAACAAAAAAACTTCTTAACATAACAAAACTTGAATATAAAAGTCTGTAAAAATCATCGTTTCCATTCCTACCGATCGAGGTTATTTTGGCCAAGGATATGATATCATGTCTTCTAATTTTAATTCTTGGATATCTCCATTTTGATTAAAGAAAATAAGCGTCATCGGGATGCCCGATCTTCGTTGACTTTCATAAAAAAGTTGTTTACACATGTGGCATGAGTAACAGAATTCATCTTTATTAAGACTTTCATTACTTGTAATGGCTACAGCTATTATTTCCCCTTCACCATGTGCCGCGGCATGGGCAAGAGCTGCTTGCTCAGCGTGCAAAGTTAGAGAATAGGTATCAGAAAAATATTGTGCTGACGAATATATATTTCCTGTTTTTGTTAAAACAGCGGCACTATAGACAACTTTTGCGTCTTTTGGGTAAGGGTTATTAAGTGCTTTTTTTGCTTTTTCAATCAAACTCTCTTTTTGTTGTGATGTGATCATATTGCTATAATTATAACAATTAAAAACTTATCAAACCATAAAACAATAGGGGTAGGGAGATGGTTATGAGGTTTGCGAGGATTTATCGTTTACACCTGTGCTGCACGGGCGATTTGGATGAACTGCACAGGGTCTAGGCAGGCCTTTCCGATAAGAAATCCATCAATTTCACCTGTGGCAAAATACTCTGCCGCATTTTTTTCATTCACCGATCCTCCATAGATAAAGACACAATCTTTCGGGATGTTCATTTTCTTTTTCATCGCAACGGTTTGTTCCGCTGGTTCATTTTGTCCAGTTCCAATTGCGGCAACTGGCTCATATGCGACAAACTTTACCCCCGCTGGAATGGAGTCTTTTTCGTCCCGAACGCAATACACAGGAATTATTCCGTGATCGAGCGACTGTTTTACTTTTTCAACTAATTGTTCATCAGTTTCTCCAAAAACCTTTCTTCGTTCACTGTGTCCGATGATTGTGTAACTTGCCACACCTTCAAGTGTTGTTGCCGTTACTTCTCCGGTATAACTCCCTTTTTCAAATGATGAAAGTGTCTGCGATCCCACAAATACATTTCTACAATCCTTCAGTTTTCCCTGAACATAAGAAATAAATGGAAGGGGAGGAAACACTCCAAGCGTCACATTTTCATTTACGCGATATTCTCTTTGAAATGTGTATATCCATTGTTTCATTTCGGTAAAATTTTTATTTGCTTTCCAGTTTCCTAAAATATATTTCATTGGTAAATATAGTCAATAAGTAATGGTATAGTATAACGTATGCGAAAGATTGAGTTCAATACGTTAAATCCGGCGCAGTTACAGGCGGTGTCCCATACAACAGGTCCTTCTGTGGTGCTTGCAGGAGCAGGATCCGGAAAAACAAGAGTTCTTGTGTATAAAGTATTGTATTTAGTCACACAAGAAAAACTCCTTCCCAGTGAAATTGTCATGATTACTTTCACCAATAAAGCTGCTGCTGAGATGAGAAAAAGAATTGAAAAAGCCGGGTATGGGAAGCTTGGATTCGTGGGTACATTTCATTCATTTTGTGCCAGCTTATTACGACGGTATGCGGGAAGGCTTGGATATGGACCTGACTTTGTGATATTTGATGATGATGACCAGACAGCACTACTCAAACAAATAATAAAAGAGAAGGATATTGAACGAATGACGCCATCATATCTGTCTCATCTTATTTCTGCCGCAAAAAATCAACTTATTCCACCAGACACATTCACTACATTTTTTCCCCAAGAACGGGCAGCTCAAGTGGCACAAATATACGCAACATACCAAGCCCGTCTTAAAAAAAACAATGCATTTGATTTTGATGACCTCATTATGAAGGTGGTAGAGCTCTTCCGAAAGGATGAAGAAGTACGAAACCTCATTCACGAAAAATACACGCAGATATTAATCGATGAGTTTCAAGACACAAATTATGCACAGTATTCCCTTGCGCGTCTTTTATCCGAAGAAAGCTTAGACATCACTGTTGTCGGAGATTTTTCACAAAGCATTTATTCATGGCGGGGAGCTGATATCCGTAATCTGGAAAAATTTCAAGAAGACTTTTCCGATGCAAAGGTATTTGAATTGGAGCAAAATTATCGATCGACACCTCCCATACTTGACTTTGCCTATACGGTGATTTCAAAAAATAATGGACACCCCATTCTCAAATTATTTACCGAAAAAAACGGTGGAGAAGAGATCGCAATTAAACAAATGCAAAACGAGGAGGAAGAAGCTTTATTTGTTGTATCAGAGATTGAACGCCTTCAGGACAAATATGACTACAAAGATTTTGCTGTGTTGTATCGCATCAATGCCCAATCGAGAGCGCTTGAAGAGGCTTTACTACAGTATGGACTTCCTTATATGCTTATTGGAGGTATCCGTTTTTATGAACGCAAAGAAATAAAAGACATTCTCTCTTACATGCGCCTCATCATTAATCCAGATAACGAAGTGGCGCAAGAACGTATTATGAAACTTGGAAAGAGAAAGTGGGCAGAATTTGCTGAAAAATCAATAAACATTCGGGAAGGAATTGAAAAAAAAGACACCGAAAGCTTGATGGAGGAAATATTTTCCGCCACCAATTATCTTGCACTTTATAATGAAAAAGACCCCGACGAATATTCCCGCTTGGAAAATATTAAAGAACTGAAAAGTGTTGCCAACTCCTACCCGAACATCAACGATTTCTTAGAGCAGATCGCTCTGGTGGAATCGGAGTATTCCGAAGGAGAAAAAAAAAGAAAAGGGGAGGACGGGGTGCGGCTTATGACGCTTCACCAAGCAAAGGGCCTGGAATTTCCCGTCGTATTTATGGTAGGCGTGGAGGAGGGGATATTGCCCCATTCCCGCTCCACATTTGACCACTTTCAGCTTGAGGAGGAACGGAGGCTTATGTATGTGGGAGTGACACGTGCAAAAGAGCGACTGTTTATTACCCATGCAAGGCATCGATTTTTATTTGGGAGACGAATGGAATCCGCTCCGTCCCGCTTCATTGCGGAAGAAAATGAAGAGTGGTAGAATTGAAGTATGGAAACTCGCATCATCCGTCGAATAACAACTGTGGGAAGGGAATTTGTCGTCATGGTTCTCCATTTTGTTGGTCATGTGCCCATTCATCATCTTCGGAGACTTTGTTATCGGGTTGCCGGAATGCAAATTGGTGAAGGAACCTCTCTTCACACTGGGTTGAAGCTGTACAATCCTGCAGGAATTAAAATAGGGAAAGACACCATTATAGGTGAAGATGCGGTACTGGACGGACGAGGCCCGCTCGTAATCGGGAGTCATGTCGCCTTTGCGACAGGCGTCATGATATACAATTCGCAACATGATATTCGGGATCCCCAATTTGCTGCAACTACACAAGCGGTCCACATAGACGACTACGTATTTATTGGTCCCCGAGCCATTATTCTTCCGGGAGTACATATTGGGCGGGGAGCAGTTGTGGGAGCGGGAGCTGTTGTCACAAAAGATGTTCCGCCCGGAGTTGTTGTAGGGGGGGTGCCAGCTGTACAAATAGGAGACAGACCGTTACAACACTATGCGTACAAACTTGGACGTGCCGCATGGTTTCGATAATTTAATCAGCAGTACCGACAAGAAAAACTGCTCTCCATGGCTTATACCAATTAAGAAAATCTTTTTGAAACGTTACTTCAGTGCCTTTTATTACTTTGTATGAGTAGCTTGTACGGGTTCCCGGCGCAGCGAAATCAATTTGCTTAACCACTCCTTTTTTTAATGTTGGGTCATCCTGAAATTGAGGTTCGGGGGGGGAAGTGACGTCATATATCTTTGGTGTTGTAAGTTCCACTGATCTATTATCTTTTTTTCCATAAAATTTGAAATACAATTTGTTATTTTTTTCATCTGAGGAAGTTTGTATTAAAATACTTGCTGGTGTATCGTTTACAAACTTGAAGTCAACAGTTGGTCCATAAACTGTTGCATCAAGCCCCACTTTTGCATCATTTTCGTAATAACCAACTCGATATGCATGGGCATGATACTCTACAATAGGAAGACCTGTATTGAGTACTGCCCGAAAGAGAGTGGTTGAAACCTGACAAATCCCTCCCCCATCTCCCAAAACTGTCTTTCCCTCTTTTATTATGTATGCAGGTTGGTATCCGGTGGTTGAAGATATGTCGCCAATTGTTTCATTAAAGGAAAACGTTGCATTTTTGGGGATAAGTACGCCGTTAAACTTCGATGTTCCCAACAAAAGGTTATGGATTCGCTGTGGGATTGAATGAGTATAATCGGATACTCCCTCCCCAATAAGCTCCTCTATTCCATATGTGTTAGTCTGAGCAAGAGTTATAGTTGGTTTAAGAATGGTTTTTGAAACAGCAACAATAACCACAGATTGATTGGTAAGACGTTTTTTCATTATTGAATCAACCTCAGATAACGCTTTATTTATTTCAACACGTATGCCATTTACTTCTTTTTCAAACACCACAACCTTACCGGATTCAAATTGAAATTTTGCATTTACCGAATCTTTTTCATATATGTCTGCAAGGTGGCTTAACGCGTCTTGGATAGGTTGTTTGTCATATGATATTTCCAGGGGAAAATCAAACCTCTTTAGGCCAAATACACTCACCACCGTTTGAAACAAACGAGAAGGAACATGGGGAGAACGACCTACAATATATGATTTATCAAATGCGTCATCAATGTTTAAATGAACATTAAGAGTTGATGCTGAAAACGTTGCAACAAGGTTATTATCGTAGGATAAAAAAAGAGTGCTTTTTTGAATTTTTGATTCTAGATCTGAAAAAATAAGGTATACCTCTGTTTTATTCATTTTTCCAACATCTTGCCCATGGATAGTTACATTGGGGAATAGCCTGTTATTTAGCTCTTTTTGTGTTGTTAAAGAAAATAAATTCAGGAAAAAAAACATACCCAACAAAACCACCACACCAACGCTTAATTGGATGAGGAGTCTTATTGATTTTTTTGGTATCATGAATATATGGATGATAAGAAAAATAATGATAATTTGCAACAGCCATCTGAGGTGTCCCAACCCATTTATGAAACAGTGCCGGTAGATAGTTACCAACCTGAAGAAATAGCATCAAATGTGGAAGCGACGGATCAAACTGATTTTAGTCAGGTTCAACCAGAAATTGCGCCTCTTGAGGCGGAGCCAACCCCCCTGATAGTAAAAGAACCGAGCAAATTACCCATACTACTGGGAGGAATAGCAGTATTTGTCATCGTATTTATTATATTTTTTGCTATTTTAATCTCAGGAAGCAAAAAAAAGGCCCTTCCTTCTGCCCAGACAATATCTCTTACCTATTGGGGGCTTTGGGAAGAAAAAGAAGTCATGGAACCCATGATCAAGGAGTATCAAAAAACACATCCAAACATACAAATTACGTATGAAAAAAAATCTGAAAAAGACTACCGTAAAAAACTTATTACATGGATTAACAATGGACAAGGACCGGACATCTTTCGTTTTCACAATACGTGGATTCCAGAGTTAAGGCTTCCTGACCCAAACACTCAACAATTAGTATTATCGGCGCTTCCTGAGTCAGTAATGCCGCCAAGCGTGTATGAAAAAACGTTTTATCCTGTACATGTTAAGGATCTTAAAATTGGGAATAATATATACGGAATTCCCTTAATGGTTGATGGCATGGTCATGTTTGTAAATGAAGATCTCCTCAAAAAAGCCGGTATTTCTTCTGTGCCAACAAACTGGGACGAAATGGTTGCAGCGGCCTCTCAAGTGGTGGTAAAGGGAAAAGACAATACACTTATCACTGCCGGATTTGCTGCGGGAACCGCTACAAATATAGCTCATTTTTCTGACATATTTGGACTCATGTTGCTTCTTAATGGGGGCGATCTTGCAAAATTGGATCAACCAGAGGCTTCTGGAGCTTTGGAAGCATATCGGAGGTTTGCAGAGGAACCAAATAATGTCTGGAGTGAAACAATGCCCAATTCAATTACAGCCTTTGCTGAAGGAAAAGTTGCCATGATTTTTGCCCCCTCTTGGGAGCTACTTACGATAAAAACTACTGCGCCAGATCTAAAAATTGCGATAGTGCCTATCCCAAACCCTCCTGGAGGTAAACAATTTTCGATAGCATCTTACTGGGTGGAGGGTGTATCAAGAAAAAGTACTCATCAGCAGGCAGCGTGGGAATTTCTCGCCTATCTGTCTTCCAAAGAAGGCCAAACAAAAATGTATGAAATCCAAAGCAGTATGCGTATGTTTGGCGCTCCGTATTCACGAATGGATCTAGCCGATCTACTCATACAAGATCCCTACCTGGGACCGGTGGTCAAACAAGCTGCTGAGGATCGTTTCATTTCTCTTCCTCTCACGTCAAATACATTCGATGACGGACTGAATGATGAGATAATTCGCTATTTGGAAAACGCTATTAATAGCGCCTCACAAGGAGTATCATATGGGGAGGCAATGAAAAAAGCAAAAGAAGGTGTTGACCAAATTTTTTTACAGTATAAAATCAAATAATATAGGTATATGAAACTACCCTTTTTTAGTGAAAATAAATCCGTGGGGGAAGTGTATTGTGGTATCCTCCTCAAGGAAGCTCAAGGGGTGTGTTATGTATATGAAAAAAGGCCCTTCTCAGTGCTTCTTCTCAAACAAAAGGAATTCCAATACACGGATGGATGGGAACACATTGTTGATGATATAGACGAAACACTTTCCCTTATCGAGCAAGAAATGGGAAAACAAGCAACCATAACTCAATGTGTATTTTTTGTCTTTGCTCATATCATAGATCAAAGCACGCATGAAATTGCCAAGCCATATATTGCAAAAATGCGGGACATCTCCAAACTACTGGAATTAAAACCGGTTGGATACATGGAGGTTATAGATGCAGTCCATGAAGAGCTCGAAAAAGAAAAACAAACACGCCTGTCAAGCATTGTTGCCGAATTGGATGATACGCGAATGACCATATTTTTATTTAAAGGAGGTCATAAAATTGTAGTTCAACACGTTTCCCGAACAGATAATTTTGCGGAGGACATGCAAACCGCCTTAGAGAAAATTGCCCAAAGTCATATTTTACCCAACCATATATATTTGTACGACTCAACCGACCTGGCAGAGGAATCATCAGACCTTCTTCTCTATTCCTGGAAAAAAAATTTATTTATTCAGCAACCGCGTATTACCGTTGTCCAATCTTCCACGGTGAGCAAGGGACTATTAAATCTTCTTCAGAAGCAGTTGTGTGAACAACCGCAGGTGATAGAGCAAAAAAATGAGGTTGCCCAACCAAATGAAGTGATGGGCTTTACTATTGGAGGTGAGACGATTAATGAGAATGGCGTTGAAGAATCTGAGCCAAAAAAATCATCACATTTTGTGTTTCCAAAAATTACTCTTCCCACATTTGCATTAACGAAAACACTCCCTCTCATACTCGCTTCACTTCTCCTAATTGGGTTATGTGTGGGATTATTATTTTTTTTGCATAAAGCAACACTTGTAATCAAGGTTCCTGTAGAAAAAAGAAATGCAGAGATAACAATACTTGCAAGTAATACACCGACCAAAACAGAACAGGTTGAGTTGCAGACCTTTACCGCCTCATTTAGCGCAAATGAAAAAAAAGATACGACAGGAAAGAGAGATGTGGGAGAAAAGGCATCCGGAGAAGTGACATTATATAGTTACGATGAAAAGGAAAAACAGCTTCCTAAAGGAACAAAACTACAACTTGATACCCTCGTTTATGAAACAGATGATTCTGTAACGATTCCCGCTTCTCAATTTGCACCTGACGGCATTACCAAAAATCCGGGTAAAGCAAAAGTGAAAATACGAGCTTCGGTCTTAGGAACTGAAAGTAATGTAGAAAAAAATAAAAGGTTTTCTGTGTCAGGCATTTCATCCAATATTGTATTTGGAATAAATGAACTCGCTCTCACAGGAGGGACAAAAAAAACGATTAGAACAATTTCAAAAACAGATATTGATACCATTAAGAAATTTGTGTTGGATAAGGCAAAACAAAATGCTCTTGATAAACAGAAGTCCGAGACGACCTATTTATTGCTGCCGGAGCTCACAACCGCCAAGGCAAATAAGGAACAATTTTCAGGAGAAGTTGGAGAAGAAGCAGACACACTTCGCTATACATCCTCAGGTGAAGTAACGCTGTCCCGAATTCCGAAAAAGGCAATAGAAAATTTTGTAGAAAAAAAATTAGAAAGTGAAAAACCCAACGGATATAATACTGAATCGGTACAATTCACGGTAAAAAAACAAAAAAAATTAGATAGTGGAGATATGCAACTCACCATTGGAGGAGAAATAGTGTTTAATAAATCACTCACCGCTAAAGACATAGCCAAATCAGTTGCGGGAAGAAGCAGTGGTGAGGCGAGAGCAATTATTCAATCAAAGTATGGCATTTCTCAGGTGGAATTGAGTATTAATCCACCTCTCCCACTTATAAAAGACAGAATGCCATTTTGGCAAGATCATATACGAGTTGAGTTGCTCCGATAATTATGCCCTTGCACATCTATTTAAAGGAAAATACTTCAAAAAAAAGGAAAGCAATAAACTATATTTCCTATGTTACGTTGGGAATGGGGTTATTATTGCTTTTTTGGTCATTCTACCCGGTGCTTTCGTTTGAATTGTATTCCCGTTTTATTCTTAAAAATAATGTTGAATCTCCCGTATCTCTAAACAATACATCAACTGCAGCACGAGAAGATCAATCTGTCCTCGGGTCCAGCGATGCATTTTCAAGCAACTTAAAAGATTTTACTCAGGCACATTTATGGTTTCCAGGGAAACAGGCGGAGGGGCAAAAATTGATTACGGGAGTTCAACAATATACTCTTACCATCCCGAAACTCAACATTACAAAAGCTCGTGTGGTTGTGGGTGGAGACGATCTCACAAAAAGCCTTATTCATTATATTCCCAGATCAATGCCTGGAGAATTTGGAAATGTGGCAATTTTTGGTCACTCAACATTACCTCAGTTATATAATGAAAAAGATTACAAAACCATTTTTACTTACCTCCCTTCGTTACAAAAAGGGGACACAATACTTGTTGATGTAGGTGACCTGGAGTATGAGTATGAAGTGTATGATATGTTTGTTGTAAGCCCAGATAAAATATCGGTTTTGGATCAGCGATATGATGCAGCGTACCTCACTTTGGTTACCTGTGTCCCCCCTGGAACATTTTGGAAACGTTTGGTAATAAAAGCTAAGCTTCTCCGCCTTCCCTAACACCTCATTTCTCTTGAAATATCCTATAATATCTGTTATAATGCGCCCATGGTTTCTGCCTCAAAATTGCGACTATTTCTGTTTTGGAGGGCTCTGATGAGAGCAATATTTTTTGTGCTCTATAAAATAGTCATTTTTTTTATTTTTATTGGAGAGCTCACTGAAAATCTTATCACCTTTCTGCTTAAATTTGTTCGTTTTATTATTCTTACTCCGCCTGCTCTTATCTGGAAACAAAAAACAAATGTCAAAAAAACGACACACTTTTTATTTCATACCATTTTTGCATTTTTTGGATTCATAGTACGCATAATACTTCGTGTGGTAAACTCAATTATTCTTTTTCCTTTCCGCATTATTGCGTCATTGTTTTCTCCAGAATTGAAAGCATTCCTTTTTGGAATTCTTTTATGTGTTATTGGTTTTTTTCTATTCACCTCTTATCGGTTTGTTGTCGAGCTTCCTTCTCCCACAGATATCGGAAAACTTAATTATCCACTCTCTACCCATATGTACGACAGAAATGGAAAACTTTTGTACGAAATATATAAAGATCAAAACAGAACAAGCACCAAACTTGCCAAACTCCCCACCTATGTGTATCAAGCAACAATTGCAATCGAGGACAAGGATTTTTATGCTCATAGCGGTGTTTCTCTTTTAGGCGGAATAGTGCGAGCCGCAAAAGACACAGTACTTAACAAGGGTCTGCAGGGTGGGTCAACGATAACACAGCAATTGGTAAAAAGCGCTTTACTTACTCCTGAAAGAACCATTGAGCGAAAGCTTAAAGAAATACTGTTAGCACTGTGGACCGAAAAACTTTATTCAAAAAATCAAATTTTGGAAATGTACCTTAATCAAGTGCCATATGGAGGGAGTGCCTACGGCATTGAAGAAGCCTCAAAAACGTATTTTGGAAAAAACGCTAAAGATCTTTCCATATCAGAAGCTGCATTTCTTGCAGGTATGCCACAAGCTCCATCAATATATTCTCCATACACAAATCCGGCACTTGCGAAAAATAGAAGAGACGAGGTCTTAAAAAAAATGTATGAGCTAGGGTATATTACAAAGGAACAAAAAGAAAATGCAAATAAAGAAGAAATAGTTGTGACACAACTTCAAAATAATATTAAAGCACCTCATTTTGTATTTTATGTTAAAAGTAATTTGGAACAACAGTATGGCATTCAACGGGTAGAAGAGGGAGGTCTCAATGTAATAACCTCGCTTGACTTAGATATTCAACAGGAGGCGGAAAAAATCATTCAGGAAGAACTGGAAAAAGTGGCATCCCTCAATATTTCAAATGCGGCTCTGCTTGTAACCAAACCATCTACAGGAGAAATACTGGCCATGGTTGGCTCCGCAGATTACTATGCGGCTCCTTCGGGTGCTTTTAATGTAACAACTGGATCTCGACAACCGGGTAGCTCAATTAAACCCGTAACATACGCTCTTGCCCTTGAAAAAGGCTATACCGCCTCAACAATTATCGATGATGTTCCGACTGCATTTGGAGTGCCCGGATCAGCCCCCTATGTTCCAGTAAACTATGACGGCCGATTTCATGGACGTGTTCCTCTTCGCTATGCGCTTGCCAACTCATTTAATATTCCCGCAGTGAAATTGCTGAACACCCTTGGTGTGGATGAAATGATTTCATTTGCAAAAAAACTAGGAATAACAACGTGGGATGATTCATCCCGATTTGGTCTTTCCCTTACCCTTGGCGGGGGAGAGGTTCATATGACGGATATGGCAACCGTATTTGGAACATTTGCAAATCAGGGGGAGAAAATTTCGATAACAGGAATTAAACGTATTTACGATGCGCGAAATCAAGTCCTTTTTGAGAATCAACCAAATGGAACGAGAGTAATAAGTGAGGAAACAAGTTATATTCTTTCCGACATTCTCTCAGACAACTTTGCCCGAAGATGGGAATTTGGCACCCGATCAGCACTAGAAATACCCGGTTACAAGGTTGCAGTAAAAACAGGAACCACTGACATGAAGAAAGATAATTGGACGATTGGATATACCCCTGATTTTGTTGTTTCTGTGTGGGTTGGAAACAATGACAATACGCCAATGAATCAGTATTTGGCATCTGGCATCACCGGAGCTGCGCCCATTTGGAATAGAATGATGTCATATTTACTTACAAAATATGGAGCACGGTGGTATGAAAAACCAAGCGGAGTTACAGAAAAACAATGTTATTTTGGTAAAATTGAATACTTTGTCAAAGGTACCGAGCAAAAAGCCAGCTGCTCAAGTTCCATTTTGGGAACGGTAGAGGTGACGCCAACAAAAACGCCTTAACCTACACTTTTTTTACCCTAAGCTTCTCAGAAACATGGCAAGAATAGCATGATATGTTTCCAGGCTTTTAATATCCACCCATTCTCCGTCACTGTGGAGCCCACTTCCCACCGGGCCAAACACAACACCCTCTCCTTCAACTCTACTGAAATGGCGGACATCGGAAGAGCCGTGTTTTGCAATAACATCAGCCTTTTTTGACGCAACACTCTCAATCGATTTTAAAAGTTGCTGATAATAGGGGTTTGTTTCGTTCGTTACCTGGGGTGGCTCAAATTCAAGAAACTCCATTTCAAGTCCATGAAACATTTTTTCCAGCTTGTTCTTGATAGTTTTCCAGTCCTCAGGGGTGTAGCGAATATCCAATTTCATCAGGCAATCATCCGGCACTTTATTGTACGTCGTATTTGTAGTCTCAATTTTTGCAATATTAATCGTTGTTCTCCACACATCTTTTGTAAGGATGGGAAATTCTTTTTCGATTAAGTCAATTGCCCGTTTCATCTTGAGGATTGCACTCTCTCCACGCCATTGATATGCACCATGAGCCGCTGTGCCCTTTGCTTTAACATTCATCCATATGACACCTTTTGATTTTTGACCTACGCATAAATCAGTGGATTCCCCCGCGATAACAAATGGAGATCTCACTCCGCTTTTTATTTGCGCGTATGTGCCATCATAGCCGCCGATTTCTTCGTCAGTGACAAGCTGCAGTGCGACTGGCCGGGAAAGCATTTTTGCAACCTCTTTAAATACAAGAAGCTCCACAACCGCGGCTGCTTTCATATCACATGCTCCTCTTCCATACAATTTACCCCCCCGTTCTTCGGGGACAAACTGGTGGGGAAGTGCGGACACCACATCAAGATGTCCATTAAAAATCACATCAAATTGTTTAGGACGTTGTTTTGCAGAATATACCAAAATGCTTGGATGTGCGTTTTGGTTAAATGTCTCTATCGTGTATCCATCAAGTTCTTTTGCACATACATCAATCGCCTCTTGTAACTTGTCTTTTTTTTTGTCGGTCGATTCTATTGCGATAAGCTGCTTGGTGAGAGACATGATTTTATTCATCATGTTTAGATTATACAAAATAATTACTCTATCACCATGCACGCCTTGCGTTGCAGTGTCTACTGCATTATTTTTTGACAGCAATTGCATCAATCTCAATTAATACATCTTTTGGCAATCGGGAAACTTCAACCGTCGCGCGAGCCGGTTTATGGGAACTAAAATATGATCCATATATTTCATTTACTTTTGTAAAATCGGAAATATTTTTTAAATAGATAGTCGTTTTTGCAACATGGTTAAGATCTGACTCGGCTGATTGTAATACCTCGATTAAATTTTGCAGGACCTGATGGGTCTGCTTTACAACGCCCTCCACAATTTCTCCTGTTTTGCCATTGAGTCCAATTTGACCTGCACAAAATATAAGCCCCCCCGTCACAACAGCTTGAGAATAGGGGCCTACTGTGGGGACTTTTTTTGTTTGTATTGTTTTTACTGTCGACATAGTGTAAATATAATTGTTAATTGTTTAAAGTGTGTTATCCATTACGGCACCAGTATTTGCCGACGTAACATGTTGCACATATCTGCCCAACCACCCCTTTTTTACTTTTGGCACAAATGGTTTAAGCTCTCCTTTCCTTATCTGTAATTCTTGATCAGGAACAATCATTCGTACTGATTTATTTTGTACGTCAATAACTATTTTATCGCCGTTTTTAAGAAGTGCGATCGGACCATATGCCGCTGCTTCTGGCGATATGTGGCCAATACAGAGTCCGCGTGTTCCTCCTGAAAATCGGCCATCAGTAAGAAGAGCTGCTTTAATACCAAGTCCTTTTATTGCAGAAGTAGGGGAGAGCATTTCCTGCATACCGGGACCACCCTTTGGTCCTTCATAACGGATCACCACAACGTCACCATTTTTTATTTTTCTTTTTAAAATTGCCGCCAATGCTTCTTCTTGAGAATTAAAACACACGGCTTTTCCTTCAAACTTCATCATTTCCTTTTCAACGCCGGCTGTCTTTACCACTGCACCATCAGGTGCTAGGTTTCCATACAGCACCGCAATGCCGCCGTCCAGGGAAAATGCATGTTCATTAACACGTATCACATCTCCGTCAGGATCTGGTGCCTCGGCAAACATATCCCCTAGATGCCCCGTGCATGTAACTGTATTTTGATGCAGGGGAGACGAGGAATAACGAGCAACTGCCTTTAATATGGCAGGAACACCACCTATCCTGTGTACATCTTCCAGATGAATTTCCGGGCGGGAGGGAGAAACTTTGCACATATGAGGCGTTACTTTTGACAAAGCATCGACACGTTTAAGATCGTATGGTACTCCTGCCTCCATGGCAAGGGCCATGGTATGCAGTACCGTATTTGTTGATCCGCCCATTGCAAGATCCAAAATAAATGCATTATCAATTGCGTCTCGTGTAACGATTTGGAGTGGTGTTATTTTTTTATCAATGAGTGTTTGAATCACGGAAGGAATTTTTTTTATGAGATTAACTCTTTCAGGATTTATCTCCCACTCTCCCCTTTTTTTATTTATCCATCGGGCAGCGGGGATTGTCCCGTTTCCGGGAAGAGCTAGCCCCACTGCTTCTGCTAGACAATTCATGGAATTTGCCGTAAACATACCTGCACAACTTCCACAGGTTTGACAAGCCGAGTCCGCAAGGTCTATAAGTTTTTTTTTAGTAATGTTTCCTGCAGCGTGTTGTCCTACTCCTTCAAAAACGGAAATGAGATCTGTATTATTTTGCCCGGCCAGCATTGGTCCACCGCTTACATATACAGAAGGAATATTAAGCCGCACCATAGCATTTAACATACCGGGAACAATTTTGTCGCAGTTGCCTATTCCTATCCACCCGTCACACGGATGTGCTGCCACAACCGTTTCTATTTGATCGGTTATCAATTCACGGGAGGGAAGAGAATATTTCATTCCAAAATGTCCCATGGCAATTCCATCATCCACCGCACCCCCGGCATTGCAATACCACACATTAAACCCATTCTTTTTTAATTCACTAACAAGTATTTCTCCAAGCTTTTGCAGGTGGATGTGGCCTGGGATATGGGTTGTGTAGGAATTCACTACGGTGATAAAGGGTTTTTTTCTGTCTGAGATGTGTGCAATAACTCCCGCTGCCCGCATAAGAGACGCAGCCGGCAGCATATGATATCCTTCTGCAACTATCCTGCTCCCTTTTTTTTGGATATTCTCAATTCCCGTATTAATAAAATGTTTTTTCATAGGGTTTTATATAAGGTAATTAAAAAGTAAATCATCGGAATGGATAAGCTTGAAATTAATTTCATTTTTATTCATCCGTTCAATAAGGGGGTCATAATCTGCCCGATCTTTAAGTTCTATCCCCACCAATGCGGGCCCTTTTTCCTTATTGTTTTTTTTAATATATTCAAATAAAACAATGTCGTCATTCTTCCCCAAAGCGTGATTTAAAAATGTTTTCAGTTGGCCCGGTTTTTGCGCAAATTCAATAATGAAATAGTGTTTCCTCCCCTGATACACAAGACTCCGTTCAAGAATTTCCTGATACCTCATGATGTCGTTGTTGCCGCCACTGACTATGCACACAACTGTCTTGTTTTTTATATTTTCTTTTATTGAGTCAAGAGCAGAAACAGCAAGAGCACCGGCCGGTTCCGTTATGATGCCCTCACTTTGGTAGAGTTCAATCATTGTTGTGCATACCTTTCCTTCAGGAACACAGACGATGTTGTCAACGCACTCTCTTGTAAGGGAGAGCGTTAAATCGCTCACCATCCCGACAGCCGTTCCTTCAACAAAAGTATCAATTTTTTTCAGCGGAGTTACCTTGTTATTTTGTACTGATACATACATTCCCGCAGCACCGCTTGCCTGTACACCGATGACGCTGCTATTTTTGTTTACACTTTTTATGTAGGACGCAATTCCTCCAATCAAACCGCCTCCTCCAATTTGGGAAACAACAACATCTACCGATGGCAAATCTTCATAGATTTCTTTTCCAATGGTGCCTTGTCCCGCAATGACCATTTCATCATCAAACGCGCTTACATATACCGCATTTATTTCTTTTGCATATTCTTTTGAAGCTTTTGATGCTTCATCATAATTTGCACCAACCAGTTTCACCTCAATGTAGTGTTTTCCAAAGTTACGGACCTTTTCAATTTTTTGATTAGGGGTAACCGTTGGCATAAAAATGATACCCTTTGTTTTTAGAAGAAAACAACTCAGTGCAACACCCTGTGCATGATTTCCTGCGCTTGCACAGACAACACACCTCTTTTTTTCTCCCTCGCTCAAGGAAGACATTTTATTATATGCTCCTCTAATTTTAAAAGATCGTACCTCCTGTAGATCTTCCCGTTTAAAGTATATGGCGGCATGATATTCTTCAGAGAGGCGTTTATTATATTGCAGGGGCGTTTTTGAAACAACACTCTTCAGTCTTCCTGCTGCTTCATCGATATTAGCACGTGTTATTTTCATATTGTTTTTCATATTTATTGATTTTCCGGTCGCAACTCTCTTACTTTTTTTCCTGTTTGCCACATTTCGGAATCATTCATTTTTTTTAACTCCGCATCAAGCCCTTTCCGGTAATTTTTTTTACTGTTTTTTCGGATTACTATCTCCGCTTCCTTTCCGCTTTTTACCCGTGAATACAGTTTCTCAAATACAGGATCAACCGCTTTTCTAAACACGTCTTTCCAATCAAGAGCTCCTCTTTGAGCTGTTGAAGAACAGTTTGAAATCATCCAGTCTGCACCTTTTTCCCCAATCATCGGATATAAGCTTTGAGTTGCCTCTTCAACAGTCTCATTAAATGCTTCACTTGGCGAGTGTCCGTGTTTGCGAAGGAGATTATATTGCGCTTCCATAACTCCTGCTATTGCACCAAGAAGTATGCCGCGTTCTCCTGTCAAATCTGAATTTGCCTCTTTTTCAAACGTGGTTTCAAATAAATATCCGGCACCGATACCAATCCCCAGAGCAATAACGGTATTAAATGCATTTTTAGAAGCATTTTGAAAAATTGCATAACTAGCATTTATTCCTTTTCCCGCTAAAAAATGTTTTCGGACAGTTCTTCCCGCTCCCTTTGGTGCAACGAGAATAACATCAACTTCTTCTGAAGGAACAATGTGAGTATGTTTTTTATAGGTGATACCAAATCCATGAGAAAAATAAAGTGTTTTATTTTTTGTCAGATATTTTTTTATTGCGGGCCATAAAGCAATTTGCCCGGCATCGGACAGCAAATAGGAGATGATGGTTCCTCGCTTTGCAGCCTCTTCAATGGAAAAAAGTGTTTTTCCGCTCACCCATCCATCCTTCAGTGCCTTATCCCATGAGGGAGAGGGGTATCTTTGCCCTACAATCACCCTAAATCCATTATCACGTAAGTTGAGTGCTTGGGCAGGTCCCTGTACACCGTATCCAATCACAGCAATAACCTCATTTTTTAATACAGCCCTCGCTCTTGTGAGGGGGAATTCGGATCTGGTTATAACCGTTTCACTGACACCGCCAAAATTCATTTTTGCCATAGATGTAAAAAAAATAGTAATTTATGATAACCGTATATCGGACACACTTGCTCCGGGCGCAATCATGGGAAACACATTTCCTTCTTTTTCAACATCGATTTCAAGCAAATAGGGTCCCTTAAAATCAAGCATTTCCTGAAGCGTATTTTTTAAATGGGACCGCTCTAAAACTTTTTTGCTTTCAATTCCATATGCTTTTCCCACCGAAACAAAGTCCGGACTGTGCATGGTGGTAAAGGAATATCGTTTGTTAAAAAACATCTGTTGCCATTGCCTCACCATTCCTAAAAACCCATTGTTAAGAACAATCATCTTTATCGGTATTTTTTCCTGAGCAACCGTGCCGAGTTCCTGTATATTCATCTGGAACCCCCCGTCCCCAATAATGGCAATTACCTGTTCGGAAGGACTCCCAAATTGTGCGCCAATTGCGGCAGGAAGTCCAAAGCCCATAGTGCCTAAGCCTCCTGAGGTATAAAAACGGTCAAATTTTTCAAATTGATAATACCGTGCCGCCATCATTTGATTTTGACCGACATCGGCAACAATGACAGCTTCCCCTTTTGTGAGCTGAGAAAGCTGATTCACCACCTCAGCCATAAGTATGCTTCCCTCTGTTGGGTGAGTCTGAGAATGTATCACCTCATCACGCTCTTTTTTTTCATGGCTTTTAAATGTGCTCATCCATCCCTCATGATGAGAACAGGTAAGGCGTGGGAGAAGCGCACGGATTGCAATTTTTGCATCAGAAAGAAGGGGAACCTCCACTTTTATATTTTTATTTATTTCTTTTGGATCGATGTCTACGTGAATTATCCGTGCCTGAGGAGCATAGGTGGCAAGAGTACTTGTTACCCGATCGTCAAATCGCATGCCTATTGCCAAAATAACATCCGCTTTATTAGTGAGAACATTCGGAGCAAAGTTTCCATGCATTCCCACCATCCCAACGTATTGAGGGTGAGAACAGGGAAGTGATGAAAGCCCCAAAAGGGTAGCGGCAACAGGAGCACCGGTTTTCTCCACCAATTCCAGGAGTTCTTTTTGGGCTCTACTTATAAGTACGCCATGGCCCACAATAATCAAGGGCCTTTTTGCAGTGTTGAGTAATTGAGCCGCCCGCACAACCACCCGTTCATCTATGTGAGGCGCTGAATTTGCTCCTTTTTTGTTCATGGTGGTCCCCATAAATTCTCCCAATTCCAACTGCGCGCTTTTAGCGATATCAATAAGCACCGGTCCCGGCCGGCCTGAAGCTGCGTGCCGAAAAGCCGTGTGGATAGCATCTTCAATCTGTTCCACTTTTGTTACCTGTATACTCCACTTTGTTATCGGTTTTGTTATTCCTACGATATCAATTTCTTGAAACGCATCTGTGCCAATAAGATGTGCAGCAACTTGTCCGGTGATACAGACAAGAGGAATAGAATCCATATGTGCATCCGCTATTCCCGTGACAAGATTTGTTGCCCCGGGTCCTGATGTTGAGAAACATACTCCCGGCCTTCCTGTGATCCGGGCATATCCTTCTGCTGCATGTGCTGCGCCTTGTTCGTGTCGTACAAGAACGTGTTTTATTTCTTTTTCATAGGAAAACAACGCATCATAGAGGGGCATATTTGCTCCTCCCGGATAGCCGAAAACGGTACTCACTTTTTCTTCCAAGAGCGATTTTAACAGTATTTCCGCGCCGGTCATTTTCATAATTGTGTTGTTTTCAATTTTGTACACCATGCACTGTATTTTTGTTCTTCCCCATGGACGATTCTAAAAAACAAATCTTGAACCTTTGCGGTTATTGATCCCCGTTTTCCCTCCCCCACTTTCCTATTGTCTATTTTGGCAATCCATGAAACCTGAACGCCTGTTCCTGAGAAAAATGCCTCATCACAAATATAAAGCTCACTTCGATCAACCGTTCTTTCTTCAGTCGGGATACCAAGGTCAGAGGCAATTTGGAGTATTGTTCGGCGGGTGATTCCTTCCAAAACATCATCGGTTTTTGCGCTTGTCACAAGGACGCCGTCCCGCACAATAAAAAGATTTTCTGCGGATCCTTCAGCAACTGTGCCCTCCTGTGTGAGAAAAATAGCTTCGTCATACCCATGTTTTTCTGCTTCAGCCCGCGCTAATGCAGAATTGATATAGCCTCCCGATATTTTGGCACGGGAGGGAATTGCATTATCCGGAATACGTCGCCATGAGCTTACTCCAACGCAAAGACCCTTATCAACAGGGAGATATTCGCCAAGCGGCATCATATAAAGAGCAAATTGAAACACAGGATCTCCTGAGAGATTGGGAGATAAATTGGTGCTTCCCGCATATGCAAATGGCCGAAAATAAGTGTCCGTTTGCGGTTTGTTTTTTTCAACCAATTTTTTTACAATCTCCACCAATTCCCGTTGGGAATAGTCAAATCCGACCCCGACAATATTTAGAGAGGAAAGAAAACGTTTCATATGATCTTCCAATCGAAAAATTGAAAGATATCCCTCATTTTTATTGTAGTATCCGCGCACCCCTCCAAAAACCCCCGTTCCATACTGAAGGGCATTTGTCATAATCGAAACTTTGGCATTCTCTGTCTTCACAACGGAATGGTTAAAAAAGGCATAGGAAAAGGGCACGTTTTTTTTCATTTTTCGATTACATTAATTTATAAACGATCACTACCATGAGTGCGAACAGCAAAAATTCTCCCATAAATATATCTTCCCCTCCAGATCTTAGCATTCGCTTTTCCAGCACTATTCGTGCACGGCTCATGCTGCGATTCTTGGCGGATTGGTATTCGTAATCCGAAATTTCATTCCGGAAACGACTACCAAAAAAAATCCCGCCTTTTGGGCGGGTGCTTTATAAAAAGGTTTCTCCTTTTTATTACGACGCACCCGCCTCAGTAATGAGGACGAGCTGTGTAATAATAAGTGAAAAACCTAAACCTGACATAATTAGGAGAGAGTATAACACATCTTTGAAAAACTGCAAGGAGCATTTTAGCAAACTAACATGATTGTCAAATTTGCATATTTTTATAAACACCTGTACTTGTGATACAATTTAAGTGTTGTGTGAGTCTGTTTCCAATACACAAATTAGTAGTACTGTTCCGGTAAAAAAGTCTTTTATATCCATGAAACGAATACAGAAAAATCGGCGGGGTGAAATAGCTACGATCATAGCACTAGTTGCTATCGTTATTCTTGGTGTGACCACAATTGCCTCTTCATTATTTATTCAAAGTAATAAAAAGCAGTCTACAAGCACAAAAGCTGCCGAACCTACGTCAAAATCGGCATGTGAAAATATGGGTGGGTGGTGGTGTGTCCCCAAGTGTGAACTCGACAAGACGGTGCATGATTCTTTTAAAGGTACCTATGGCGGGGCAAGTAGAGATGAAGCAAAAGCTTATGCCGGATGGAAAGGTGAAGCCGCAAAAGCTCTTGGACACCCGTGCGACAGCGATAGTGCAGGGGGCGCCTCAACCGCTCCGGCAAACAATCTCCCCCCATCAAGCGGAGGAGGGGGAGGAAGTAGCGGGGACTATTGTCCGGATGGGGGAGTGAGGCAAGGGAACGGCTGCGATTACGGCAAATATGATGCCGGCATGGAAGCGACACAAAATAAATGTCTCATCGACAAAAGTGCGCCGGGCGGCGAGGAAGACAGTACCTGTTGGAGTTATTCCAAAGGATGCTACAAAACCGCGTATGACAAAAAAAGCCAAAATGACGATGGAAGCTGGGGGCCATGCCACTTTTTTAATGCTGCAGTTTGCCGTCGGGGAGACATGACGGGAGGATGTGCCGGCGTGTGTAACAGCGAATGTTGTAGTGGTGGTCAGAAAGAGATGAAAGCAGAAGAATATGATAAGCGGAACGCGCCCGGTACCGGAGGATCTTGCTGGAGCTCTGGAAATGCTGGCACATCAAATCCGCCAGCCTCTGCTCCCCCAGCATCGGCTCCGCCCGCTTCATCAAACCCGGGAACCCAGCCTCCTGCAAGCTCTGTAAACCCTCCCCCAGCATCAGCGCCACCTGCATCTTCAGCGACTCAGCCGACTGACTCAAATTGTAAATTTGACAATTCAGAAACCTGTCAAAATTTTTACGGGAAAGAAAACAGTTCTTGCATTGTCTGTATGGATGCAAACAATTCTCCTACAAACAAATGGAAAATAAGCAATGTGTTTGCCGACTGCAGTTTTGAAAAGAGGCAATTATGTATGACGTCCGACACGAATGTTTCAAACTGTACTCTTTGCGGTAACAGTACTTTTTGGAAGGTGAGCGAACGCAAACAGGCCTCATCACCTCCAGCCTCAGGCACACAACCCGTTTCTGTCTGTTCGTCTCTTATTATCGATGGGAAAACTAAAACATGCGAAGATTACACAAGTACGAGCACATCATTGCTGTCAGTCAAAGACAGTAAATATTATATTGGTTCGCAATGTGGCGGAGTGGGGTATGACAGTCCCACCGATGCGTGTAAAACAACCATAGCGACAACGTGTGAAAATTTTCAAAAAAACTGCGCTGGATACAACCTCTTTCCTTTCCAGTTAAAAACAAAAAATGAAATATTTTATCTTGATAGCAGTTGTGATACTACCAAATATTATGATCCAAAAAAGGCCTGTGACGCGGCGCGCGAGAAAGCCAATGATCTAACTGTGATTGTTGTCAAAGCGAATGTCATTATCCATCAATCATGTAAAAATACCGGTGATCAATATCAAATCAGCGATATTTTTCTTATCGATGAAAGCAATAATCAAGTACCGGTAAACAGTGACGGAAAAAAAGCGCAAGTAAACTATAACCGCTCATGGCTGGATGATGCTGATAAGCATGTAACTCTCCTTACCTCGGTAAAAAAATTCCCTGAAAGACAACAGTCGTATCACGTGTATGTAAATTATAAATATACACCGATACGAACCAATCGCAGTCCGGCAGGTATTTACGGGACATCGGGAGTGGCATTCAGTATAAACACGGCTAATTCCATTGGTGCCGACAGTACGGTAGAAGTTAAATGTAATTAATTATATGGACAAAAGAATATTTTTTGGAAAAATAATGCTTGTTATGGCTCTTGGTTTTGTCATTACCTCCGTATTAAACAAGGAAGTTTTTATAGCTGATTCGCCAACGATTCGACCACAACTTGATAAATATATCGCCTCCAGAGTGATGAATGTATTTAATTTCCAGCTGTCCCAGATTTCCCTTTTTGCCTCCAAAGAACAACAACAACTCAATAAATCAAAGGCGGCGCTCCAAAACATGCCGCTTTCTTTGGTATCAAAAGGTGTATACGCAAAGTCCGTTAACACGGCCAACTATACCGTTGTCAATATAAACGATGTTGAATGGATAGAATACACCTACGTAGTAAACGGGAAAACGATAAAGATCAAAGTCCCAGCCGGCCAACAACCACCGCCGAAAGAAGCAGTGGAAAGCGCGGAATAATATCAAAGCCTCACAATTCCTTCTTCAATTTATCTCCTGCCGATACTCAAAAGGGGTGGGTAGAATGGGCACAAATCGTGATATAATTAAGACGTTTTTGGAGAAGCCACCGCCTGAAGGCGGGGTTCCGCCAAAGGCGGTAATCGCATAGTTGGTCTAGCCACCGCATAAAATGCGGGGTCCCGCCTAAGGCGGTGATGCGTACTCCTGATAAAAATATGTTTTACACATATATAATTCAGAGTGAAAAAACAAAAAAGTATTATGTGGGATATTCGAGTAATATTAATCAACGATTGAAAAAACATAACAATGGTAGCAACAAGTCGACAAAATATGGCATACCTTGGAAGCTGATGTATAAAGAGGAGTTTTCAAAAAAAGAAGATGCATGGAAAAGAGAACAACAGATAAAAAGATATAAAGGTGGAAATGCTTTTAAAATGTTAATTGGAGAAGTCGCATAGTTGGTCTAGTGCGTACGCCTGGAAAGCGTATATAGTCGCAAGACTATCGAGGGTTCGAATCCCTCCTTCTCCGCCAGCAAAAATCTGTGATCGAAGATCATAGATTTTTGATGATGAATGAGGGATGAGGAACGCGCCGCTACGGAGTGAATATATTACATACGAAGTAGCTAGTCCCCTCGGGGGAAATCCCTCCTTCTCCGCATATCATATAATTAATAATATATATGTTTATATACATAATATGACAGAAAAAAAAGAAGAGGCAACAGACTGGTATAAGGAAAGACAGCCTATATATAGGCTACTTTCAAAAAAGGTAGAATCACTAATTCAAGAAATTCTTGATCTAAATAAAATCAATTACCATTCGATACAGTCTAGATGCAAAAGCCAAGAAAGCTTTGAAAATAAAATTGAAAAAGGTATAAGCTACGACTACAAGGATATGCAAGATATGGCGGGGGTTAGGGTTATTGGTTATGTTAATAGTGATATCGTGGTCATTTCTGGGATTGTTCGTAAAAATTTTTTCATAGATGAAAAGAGGTCAATCGATAAGGCCACAATATTAGGTATTAATAAGGTTGGATATAGATCTATCCATTTTGTATCTAAATTATCGGATGAAAGAATAAAATTACCCGAATATGAAATATTTAAAAATATTTTTTTTGAAATTCAAATTCGAACAATACTTCAACATGCTTGGGCAGAGATAGAACATGATCGTAATTATAAATTTGGAGGTGTTCTTCCAGAACAAATTCAAAGAAATTTTTCATTAGTAGCTGGATTATTAGAAATTGCTGATAAAGAATTTAATCAAATATCAAATGAGATTGATATATATTCTAAAGACGTTTCGAATAAAACAAAAAGCGGCAACTTAAATATTCCTATCAACTCAACTTCACTATTACAGTATTTCAAGGATAATCAAAATCAATACAAAAATTTAGTTTTAAAAAATAGTTCTTTGGAGCTTACAACAAAACTTATTGATGAATTGAAAAATATGGAAATAAAAACACTAGAAGATTTGAATAAAATTTTTACAAAAAAATTTAAATCAGAAATAAACCAAACAAATATTTCCTTGGGTATGGCGGGAGTAGTTCGTTTTGCCTTAATTATACACGACTCTGAAAGATATTTTGAAAAAGCTTGGAATAGAAATTGGACACGCGTAAGCTCTAATGAAATTGAGTTTTTAAAAACTAACGGAGTGAATATTGAATCATTAGCAAAAAAACACCCATTCCGGATTATTTCAAAGTAGTAAACATATACCATGTTATTATGAGATCTGAATTTATTCCGGACTCGAATGCGCCGCAAATTTGCCTCAAAATCTCCCCCAAATCCAATCATATAAAGTCATTGTGGTTTTTTTGTATACTATTCAGTAATAAATGCAAAATAGAGCCATTACGGTAAGAAAGCTTAAAGAGTGGGAAATTGATTCCCTCATACAGGAAATAGACAAATTTCCTCAACCTGCCTATATAAGTAAAGATCGCTGGAAAGGGTTTGATTGTATTTATACAGTCGCACTTGACAATAATCTTGCCGGAGTATGTGTGGTGATTTATTTGGGTACGTGGATAAAATTGGGCCCACTAATTGTATTTGAAAAATATCAGGGAAAGGGTTTATCAACACTCCTGTTAAACAGGATAACTGAAGATTTTAAAGACAAAAACATTTATATTGGAAGCTTCAATCCACGAGTGGGGAAGGTGGCAGAAAAACTGGGATTTATGAAGCTCTCTCAAAACGATTTTATGCATCTTCCCAAAGAAATAAAACTGTACCATATAAAATATTGGCTTGAATGCATAAACTTCAACATATTATCAGCATTAATTAAGAAGAGATTCAGGTTTAAGGATGGTAATGCATATTCTTTCTATCTTAAATATCGTCAAGAGTCCTGATATTCTTACCGTGGTTAAGTACATACTCCACCGATAAGTGCTATAATTGGAGATTATTTCACCCCTATGAGAGATACTTTTAATAAAGTTGTTTCATGGTATAGAGGACTTCCGGAAAAGAAAAAACATGTGGAGTTCATCACTGCCGTGCTTTCAGTTCCCGTGATGCTCACGGTCATTATCATAAATCTCAACAATTTAAATCAACAGAATAACAAACAAAAACAAACAATTGAAAAAACATCACCAATCCAGATAGTCATCACCGGAGAAAAACAAACCCCAGCCAGTGGAACTTCATCCCCTTCTCCGCAGCAACTGATAGGCACTCCTACGGGAATACTCAGTCCTACACCCCAGTCTTGTATTAAAGAAGTGGGGCCCGTTTCAATACTTTTTCCGGTGGAAAATGAAGTTGTCACCCAAGACCCTGTGTGTATAACCGTTGCGACCCAATCCAGTTATTGTCCCCTTGTTTGGGCATATCGACTCGAGACAGGGAATTGGTCTGATTTTACAAATAAAAACATTTGTCTTCGCAATATGACCAATGGCACCAAAACAATACAACTAAAAGTAAAAAGTACCGCATCAGATGACCAGATCATTCTTCAGAGGTCATTTGTATACGAAGGGAATAACGAACCAACCGCAACTCCGCCAAGCGCCACCTCTTCTGCGGGTTTATAAAAGAATGAGTTGTTTCACGCATTATCTCTTTTGACACATTGCAAGCCGTATGAATTGATTTTGTGGCAACAGAGGGAGTAATCCCTTTTCTTGAAATCTCTGAACCCAGGAAAACGCATCACTGTCATCATTAATTCTTTCCGTAAAGACAGGGCTTAAGCCCACACCGCTTAAATCATCCATTGAAAATGGGAGAAGCCCGCCCTTGCGTTGTGCAGAGATAACGGCAACAGCAGAAGGGTTATGAGGATCCAATAAGTCCGTCATGGAGCTGAGCATACGGAGTTGGTGGTTTTTCCACTGTTCCAAATCATATCCAAAGTCCCCAACGGTCCCCGCTCCAATGGTAACCACCCCTTTGCACAATAACAAATCAAATGTTCTTTTCTGCGCGATATCTTGTACGGGGGACGTATGCAGTGACACCTGGTCTGCAAAGCCCGGTATGCGCGCCATTCCAGCCTCAACACGTGCCTTATCAGGCTCAATAATCCACACGTCGTCTGGCGTCAATACCTGACCGTTTTGTATTAAAGCTTGCCAAACTGCGCGGATTGCCGATACATCAAACCCTGCTCCCACCTCCACCACACTTTTAATATTGAGCTTCTTGAGAGCCTCAGGTAGGCTGGATGTATGTGTGTAGGCAAGCAATGCAGCAAGATCATCTCTCAGTGGCGTAGTGTTTTCTTTTTTCCTTACATCAGGATAGGCAAGGCCAACCATATAGTGCATTGTAGCAGAAATTTGGCAAAAAATATTTTTTTATTCAGCCCCCCGTGGTATAATTTTTCTGATATATAAATTCTTTATATTTTTATGGTAAAAACAAAAAAGGAGGAATCCTTTAAAGTAAACGGAGAAGAATTGCTGAAAAAATTTAAAGAGCTTGTGAAAGAAGGCAATGTACGCAGAATTACCATTAAGGAAAAAACAGGAAGAACTCTTATAGATATCCCTCTCACCGTAGGCGTCATTGGCGCGGTTCTCACTCCCGTGCTTGCAGCTGTTGGAGCCGTTGCTGCCCTTATTAGCGAATGTACGATATCTGTTGAGAGAGAAACGCACGAATAATTTTTATCGAAATAATTCCTTGATACTTTTTTGATTCTCCGGTGTGGTGAGTTCTTTAAGCATGTCACCAGATTGTTGTGGATTTATAGAAGTTGCACTGTTTAATACTCCCGCCAGTAGCAATGTACTGACAAGAAGGGATGCGATAGTCAAAGCAAACGACACCCATCCTGCCTTTATATCACTTGGCGTCCTATTTGAAAAAACCAGATACTTAACAAGATAGTACACTCCAAGCGGAGGAAGGAAAACACTCCACATATAGGCGCGTGTATATCCTTCTCTTGCCTTAATACTCCTCTCTTTTTCATCGATTTCCAGGAGAGCTTGAAACGCTTCAAGGTTTTTTGGGGAGGTAGGTGTTTCCATCATATACATTCATTGTACTCCTACACATGGCGAGCTATTTTATCAAACCCCGTCAATTCCTGTAACACTTTTGGAATGAGTATTGATCCGTCTTCTTGTTGGTAGTTTTCAAGCAGCGCAATAAGAATACGGGGGGATGCTACTGCCGTATTGTTGAAAGAGTAGCAATATGCAGTGTCTCCACTTTTTTGTCGATACTTAATCTTCAGTCGTCGTGTTTGAAAGTCCCCCATGATTGAATTACTCATGGTCTCCCCATACCCATTTCGGGACGGCATCCATGTTTCAATATCATATTTTTTAATCTGTGGTTCTCCCATGTCTCCCGTGCACATAAGAAGGACATGGTAAGCAAGACCTAAATCTGTGAGAATCTCCTCTGCATTTTGCTGGAGTTCTTCGTGAATTTTGTGGGCATTGTCCATATCATTATTCCCAATGACCACTTGCTCAATTTTCCAGAATTCATGTACCCGATAGAGGCCTTTTGTATCTTTTCCGTATGAACCGGCTTCTCTTCGGAAGCAGGGAGAAAAAGCAACAAACTTTTTTGGCAAATCTTTTTCCTGCAAAATCTCTCCGCTCAGGTAGGAAGTGATGGGTATTTCAGCAGTTCCCGATAAATAGGCATCGTCATCATTCAGTTTATATACTTCCTGTTCTCCCCACGGAAATTGGGCAGCACCAAAAAGGGTAAATCCTTTTACGATAGAGGGGGCAATAAAGGGAGTGTATCCTTTTGCAGTGAGCTTTTTAAACACATACATGAGAAGTGCCATGTGTAATATTGCGCCTTGGTTTTTTAAGAAATAACCCCGATACCCTGACACTTTTGTTCCCCGTTCAAAGTCAACGATATCCAAATCAAGTCCGAGTCGCACATGATCTTTAATGGGGAATGCAAATGTGGGGACTGCCCCCACTTTTCGGAGTTCCTGATTGTCTTTTTCATTACGTCCGATAGGCACTTCATCAAGCGGCACATTGGGGATAAAGGAAACAAGACGATTGAGTTTTTCTTCCGTCGCAGACAAGTCCCCCTCAACCATTTTGAGCAAATCTTTTATTTCTTTTCCTCTTTTTTTAGTTTCCTCGGTAAACTTTTGCTTTGCCAGTTTATTTCTTTCCTCCCGCAACACTTGTGCCTCTTGGATTTTTTTTCTTCTTTCATCATCAAGTGCAAGGATTATATCAATATCAGCCTCTCTATTTTTATTTTTAAGGGCATCAAGCACTTTTTGTTTGTTTTCGCGAATATATTCTATGGATAGCATACGGTTATTGTAACAAATCTCCCTTTATGAATGGAATGAGTTTATGTACTGCTTTCAATCTATGATTGACGAAATTGTGTTCTTGTTCTGTGAGTTCGTCATAATATTTGTTGTATGTGTCAACAATAAAAAGAGCGCGATAGGGAAATCCCTTACATGCGTGCTTACTTGGAGAAAGAGCAATACGCCCCCTTACAGATTCAGTTTTTACCATTTGAAATCCCGTAGCGGGATTATAATAAGCAAGACACACAGTAAACTGTGCGGTACGCATGACGGGGGGGACATTGTTTAGTTTTTTTAATGTATGTGCAATCAACTCTGTGTCGGCGGCCTCTCTCCCGAGCCATCGTTTTGAGTGTATGCCGGGTTCGCCCTGAAGCACGTCAATTTCTATTCCTCCATCATCCGCGACGGTTGCGAGACGGGACAGGTGTGCAAAATAGCGCGCCTTCAAACGCGCATTTTCTTCAAATGTCTTTCCTGTTTCCTCCATGTCGCTTGAGATATGAAGGTCATCCAAAAAAAGAAGCTTTAATTGCCGTGATATGAGAGAGCCAAATCCACGCCCTAACTCCTGCTTTTTTGCAGGATTATGGGTAGCGATAAGAAGTTGTTTCATAGTCCCAGTGCATCCGCAATTCCCTTCATTGCCTGAAGAGCAATGCTTACATAGTCTGCAAGAGGAATGCCAAGCTTATCCTCACATTTTTGGATCATTTCACGATTGGTGCGAGCTGCAAAACCTTTGTTTTTGAATTTTTTCAGCACAGCCCCTGGCGTTACTTCCGCAAGCTTTTTATTTGGCAAAATTAATGCTGTTGCAGTAATAAGCCCGGTAAGGCTATCGCAGGTAGACAGCGACCAATCAAGGGGTGAGCCAGGCTCTTTTTGTTTGTTGTAATCGAAGTTGTGAGCCAAAATAGCGTCCAACAACTGCGCATTTGTTTCCCCCTCTTTCTTAAGTAGTTCAACCGTCTTTATCGCATGCAGTTCCGGCGTGAGCTTTGTTTCTTCCCAGTCTGCGTCATGAAGAAGTCCCGTAATTCCCCACAGCACTTCATCTTCGTGAAAATGTTTTGCGAGAGCTTTCATTACCGCTTCAACGGCAAGGGAATGTTTTAGCACGTTAGGAGCCAATTTTGTCTGAATAAGAAATAGCGCTTTTTCCCGGGTAAAATAAAGGGGATCGGATTTTTTAACCGGTTGTTGTGAGGATGCTGCATCATGTGTCTGGACACCCATTTTTTTAAGGGTGGGGAACAGCATTACTTCACGGATTGCCCATGTGTTAGTGAAAAACATGGTGAGACGTTCGACACCAATGCCGATTCCTCCCATAGGTGGCATGCCAAACTCCATTGCCATGATAAAATCTTCGTCCATCTGTTGCGCCTCCGACTTGTCCTTGCGGGATGCTTTTTGGTCATTCTCAAATCGTTGTCTTTGAATAAGAGGATCGGTAAGCTCGCTCCATCCATCACAAATCTCTTTTCCGCCGATATATCCTTCAAATCGCTCTACCCACCCTGGTTTGGAGGAGTGATTTTTTGAAAGGGGAGATACATCTTCGGGATAGTCGATAATCCAAATGGGCCCAATCAGTTTGTCGGGAATAGCGTGTTCAAAGATCGCAAAAATAATTTGTCCCTTTGTTTCACCACCGACGAGTTCAATTTTATTTTTTTGTGCGTATGCAAGAAGCGCATCTTGAGTGGATATCTCTACATCAATTCCCAATTCTTTTTTCATGATATCGGTCATCGATATACGGGGCCATTTTCCGGAAAGATCAATTTCTTTTTCATCAATTTTCATTTTTGGTGTACCGTTTAGCTTTTGGGCGAGATGCTTGAAAAGCCCCTCAGTGACGTCCATGACACGGTGATAATCGGCATACGCTTCGTACCATTCAACCATGGTAAATTCCGGGCTATGGGAACGGTCATATCCTTCATTTCGAAAGTCACGTCCTATTTCGTATACACGTTCATAGCCACCGGAGATAAGACGTTTAAGATACAACTCAAATGCGATACGCAAATACATATCCTGACCGAGCGCATTGTAGTGAGTGGTAAATGGTTTCGCGTTCGCTCCCCCATACAGGGGATGAAAGATGGGAGTCTCAACTTCCCAAAATCCCAAGTCATCCAAATATTCACGCATATGGCGCAGAATTTTGGTGCGTGTATTAAATCGTTCTCTTACTTGTGGGTTTAATAGTAAATCAAGATACCGTTGTCTAAACCGCTGCTCTGTGTCTTTAATTCCAAACCATTCATGGGGAAGTTGCTGCAATGATTTACATAACAGGGTATATGACGCAGGAATAATGGATATCTCACCTGCCGTTGTCTTTGCGACGGTGCCTTCAACGCCAATATAATCTCCAATGTCAAGAAGTGAAAGTTGTTTATAAGCCTCAACGCCAATAACATCTTTTTTGAAAAATAATTGAATTTTTCCCGATTCATCCTTAAGGTCTGCAAATGCGATATTTCCGTGGGTACGAAACGAAAAAAGTTTTCCTGCGGTTTTAACTTCTTTTCCTTCCATTTCCCTCGTTTCTCCTATCATTTGTTTTTTTTCATAAGAAGACGGATAGGGATTCCATCCAAGTTTGCGGATTTTCTCAAGTTTTTTCAATCGTTCTTCACGAAGGTTCTGTGCGGTAGACATATAGGGTAATTATAATTCATCTGCCAGGGAAATAAAGTGGGTTAGAATGCAGACAAGTTTTTGCACAGATGCATGGGATACCCACTCATTGGCCCCATGCGCATTTCCTCCTACCGGGCCGATACCGAGTGTCGTAATTGCTTTTGACCCAAAAATATTCTCATCCGCAACCGAAGAACGAAAATAAGGAATCGCCCTCTTTCCTGTTATGGCGGCAACGCTTTCTTTAAGCATCTTCAAATATTTGTCCTGAGAATTAATCGTGTATGGCTCAAGAAAAGGCGTTTTCCGTTGGTGTTGGCATACGGCAATAGAAAACAGTGAATGATATTTTTTTTCAATTTGACATGCTGTTTTCGTTAAATATGAAAAAATACTTGTATGTGTATGAGGAGGCAGCACTGAGCTGTCAAGTTGAAACGTTATTTTCTCCGGGAGTGACATGCCTATTGTCTGTGATTCAATAGACCTGACAAATATAAATTCTTTTTTATCACCATTTTTTTTATACATTTTTTGTATTGATTTAATAAAATCCGCAAGAACAATATTCAAGTCATTTTTTAGTTCATAAAGTGCAAAATGACGTGATATGCCAGTGATACTCACGTCATATACCGCTCTCCCAATTCTTCCTGTCACGATCCCCTGCAGGCCATGCTGAAATGCCGGTTCGGTTGAAAGCACACACGAAACATCTTCCATAAAAGGGGATGAAATGAGTGTATATCCGCCTTTCGAAATATATTCCTCATCAACGCAAAAAACAATCTTGAGTTTTATGTGTTTTGGATTGCTTTTTTGAAATGCCATGATATTCGCCAGGAGTCCCGCTTTCATATCCCATGCTCCCAGTCCAAATGCCTTATCACCAACGATACTTAGTTTGAGAGGATTTGTTTTCCAGCCGTTAGCTTGAGGCACCGTGTCAATATGGGCATAAAGCAATATGCTTGTTTTACCCTCCCCTTTTTCAGCAAGAACATTGAAACGTTGCGTATCGATATATTGCTTTGTTGTTTTGAATCCGGCATTTTTTGACAGTAAAAAAATGTGCTCACCCAATTTTTGTTCATGGGGATATGTGGAAGGGATAGAAACAAATTTTTTAAGTTGAAGAAGAATATCATCATTCATGTGCGTATTGTAGCAATTTATTACGAGTCATATAAGTGGGAAGTAAATCGTTTTTTTCCTCTGGAGGGCGGGTGTCATTTTTTCCTCCTGATATGCGCACATGCTGCTCAAGAAACCGGGGAGGGAATCCAAATTCTTCGAGAGTTTCCAGACTTGACGTTCTTCCGAGAGAATGCGCAGCTCTTATCACCGGCTCCGAAAGCAAGTTGGATTCCCCATATAATAGGTCAATATCTGTGCAGGCAAGTAACCTCATCAATTCTGTCGCAACCTTTGTGTAAAGACCTTTTCCCCGATATTCACTTCTTGTTGCCGCCTCGGTGATCTCATACATGACAAATGGGTGAGGAGCTCCATTCCGTTCAATACAAAATTGTGCGCGCTCCGCCATTCCAGCGCTCACCAGTTGATCTCCGACAAATCCCCCAAGAAGAATGTTTGTCGGGTGCTGAAGGATTTTTATTACTTCATCACGAGTCCAACCGAATGCTTTGTACAATTCGGCATATTGATCTATAACGGCCGGATCGACCTTATCTTCGGCGGTGATTTCCCTAAACGTAAATCCGGCATAGTCGTGTTCCGTCCGAGCAACAGGGGATCCGAATACCCTTTGCGCCATTTGTAATTCAGCATCCACAACATCTTGACGAGTCCGACGGTCATCACTGTTTTTTCCTAAATATATAATGGAACAGTCATTAAACATGGTGCCATCACCTGCAAGACGTACAACTCCTTCCAGATAAGGTGCAATTTGAGCCCTTTCGGCAGGGAGTAGGTGTGTGAGCATTTCATTCTCAACGAAATAGCGGACGCTCACTCTTGACGTTTCTCCACCTAGTGGGAGATCTCCAAATTCGCCTGTCAACTGCATTAGGTCGCCAGGAAGAGAGATTGCGCTGGGAAAAATACCCTTTTTCCTTCTTTCTGAGGCCGCAACTGGGGGATATACAACCTCACCTACACTACTTGTAGGGGTTGCGGGTACATCATTTTCATTTGTAGAACGTAATTCTCTTAGAGCCATAGAGCAACTATTTTAGTGTATGGCGTAATAAATTCAATTTTTTTAACTATATTTACAAAATGTAAACAATATGTTAAAATACTAACAGTCCTACGCTTGAGATTTACTAATTAAGCTTCGGACTGCAAGCATTATGATTACAATAGGAGAACTCGTAAACGAATATTTGCGCAACCACCCCTTTATCGCACAGGCAATTGAAGATGATCTCATCAATTATTCCTCTCTCGCACGCCAAATTAAGCCCTCAATTGAAAAAGAACTCATGAAACGTATTGAGGTATCAGCTGTGGGAATGGCCCTTAGAAGAGCGGCAAAACATATACAAAAAAGGAAACAAATACATCCGATAATTCACCCGGAAGAACTTATCGTACGATCCGGAATTATTGAGTATACCTTTGAAAAATCAGAGACAATTTCGTCCGCTGTGGCCACATTTCTTCGGGAAACAGCACAGATGAAAAATTATTTTTCAGTTGTTACGGAAGGAGTCTTTGAGGTGGCTGTTATTATGAGCGCCCAGTATGAACATATTGCAAAACGCACATTTAAAAATGAAAAGATAACTGCGCGGCAGAGAAACGTCTCTGCGATAACATTGCGTTTGCCAACAAATAACGTTGTCATTCCGGGAGTATATCACCGTTTTTTACAAAAACTTGCCTGGGAAAACATCAACATTGTCGATATTGTTTCAACACTCACGGAATTTACGATACTCCTTTCCGAAGAAGAAGTGGATCGGGCTTTTAAGCTATTGAAAGAATAGTATATGAAATGGCTCCTCCGGGCGTAGCAACCTCTATTTTATCTCCAACTTTTCTTCCCAAAAGTGCCGCCCCAATAGGGGAGGTGGATGAAATTTTGGCATTCATTGGATCTGATTCAAACTCTCCCACAATAGAAATTGTTTTTTTTGCGCCGTTTATGTCGACTTCAATTTTCTTTCCCAGAGAAATTATTGCATCAGAATCAGCTGTTGTAACAATTTCAGCATTATTTAAAATGTATTCAACCTCTAATATCCTTCCGTCAAGCTGTGCGAGTTCTTCCCGTGCCGATTGGTAAGCATTGTTTTCCTTAAGGTCCCCCATCGCCCGGGCTTTCTGAAGTTTGTCCACGACAAAAGGGCGCTTAACCGATTGCAAATCGGTGAGCTCGTTTTGTAAATTGGTATATCCGTCATTTGTCAATTGTATTTTTTTCATCGATATAATTATAGTACATGTAATGATTTAAGTTCTTCCTCAAGTTGTTTGCTATTTTCAAATAAAATGCTTGGTATTCCAACAGCAACTGCCGATTGTATATTTGCTTTTGTATCATCGACAAACACGCATTCTTCCGGCAGAGCAGGAAGCATTGCAAGCATTTTTTTGAAAAAGGGAATGGAAGGTTTTATTTCTTTTAACTCATAGGAGGTGATGGTTTTGGACAGATATTTTTTTATTTTTGAGCCGTTTATTTTATAGGTCGTCAGAACTTCTCCCTCGTTAGTGGCAAGGGCAATTTTATATTTTTTTGATAATCTTTGTATCAATTTTTCAATTCCGGGAGTGGGCGTGATATCTTTTTTGACCAATTTATCAAATTCATCTACGGTCAAATCAAGATTGTTTTTTTTGAAATACCGACTCATAAATGCAACATGAGTTATGTTTCCCAGCATATAGTCATTATATTCCTTCGTATAGAAAAACCCCTCCAAATCTTTTTGATTAAAAAACTTAGTTCCAATCGAATAACCACAGGGATTGGTCATGATAAAGTGAATAACCACCCCACCCATATCAAACAATATCCATTTTATTTTGTTCAAACAATTAGTTTTCATATGTGAAGAGTAGAGAACCTGGAACGGTATTGGAACTCATTATACCTCTTTAATCCCAAGACTTTGAGAAAACCTGAGTAAATAGCCGCTTGGGTCCATCACAAGAATTTCGCGACACCCATGGAAAGTGTTTTTCACTTTGTACCAACTGTCTTTTACTCCTCGTTTCAACGGATAATTGTTTTTAGCGAGTGAATCAATGATTTGTAGTACATCATTTGTTTCAATTTGAAAGTTTATTCCTCTTCCGTATGGATATTCTGGTTTCCCATTATGCCATTCTTCGTCATTATCTTCTTGTTGAATCATCAATTGACTGCCCTGATAAGAAAGAAAAGCAAACAAAGGGGAAGGACGTTGATATTCGAGAGAAAAGCCTAATATGGCCGTATAAAAATGTAAACTTTTTTGAAAGTCGATAACATACAGCTCAGGGAGAATATCGTTGAATCTCATAGTCTTAATTGTATCAAAAATGTGTAGAGCTTGGAATGAAGTCGGTACTTTTTATACTATAAAGACTCAATAATTAAAATTGCTTTTTTCCAACGATTTTCACCAAGATCGGGAAAAACATTTTCTGAGTATGTTTTCAGTTCCTTTTCTGTAGCTTTTCCTGTCGCAACCAATATCATCGGAATTGAATATTTTTTGCCCATTTCTGCACCTAAAAGGGAATCATCTACAATGACGAATTTATCATCTTTATTTCCTCTACTTTTTAATATGTCGAACAACATCTCTCTTTTTGTTGCTTCATTCCCAAATACTCCATCAAGAGATCCATCAGGTTTCAAAAAATATTTTTCAATATTACCGGAAGATAGTTTTTCCATTGCGCGTAGGGGAGCATTACCGGTTAATAATTTCAATTTTACTTTTGGTAAAAGTGTCAAAGCCTGGAGAAATTCCGAAATCCCTGGTAATACACGAACAGGATTAAGTAAAAGTTCTTTTCTGAGAGTTTGCGACCAAATAAAGTATGCTTTTGTGGGTACTTTTTCAATTATTACTCCAACTTTTAGAAGGACTTCCGGGATGATACTCATCTCAGTTTTTCCTATGTTATTAATCAAATCTTCATGAGCATCAACATTAAATACTTTTTTAAACATTTTTTTTGAGGATAAAACATTTACTCCTGGAGGAACAGAAACCATAGTTTCATCTATATCCATCAATATTTGAATCATTAAGAAAGTATATCAAAAGTTCTAAAGTATAAAAATCTCGGAGGAAAAAATGAAGCAAAAAAACTGTGTGTAGAGCTTAGAACGATGTTGGAAATTTTTTGCCTAAACAATGTAAATCCGCATGAGATAGGGTGAGGAGAAGGATTTGAAGTGAGTTATATAAAGAAATTTAAGATGAAATGGAAGGGAAGTTATCTACGTGTTTGTGGTGGATTGACACGACCTTCACGAAGTTGGGTAAATGGGGCTATTTCACTAATTATTGTTGGTAACTTAAGCGAGCCGCCCTCAATTCCTTTAAAGACATTATCTCGTATATGATCTTCAAGATCATACATACTGGATTTGACGACTTCTCCATCAGGTTTCATTTTAAATCCCGCCCAATGCACCATATCTTCTCTATTGATCCTTTCTGTTTCTTTAGGATATAGCGTATGTATTGCAACAAACAATTCTGCTAAGCTCCGTTCTGTAGTTTTGTCAAAAATTTGAACTGTATCCATATATAGGTCTATTTCAGGACTACTTAACTGTTGTTCCAGAAATGCCTCTTTCAATCTCTGAGTAAGACTGTACCTATCAGCAGAAGAACTTAGGATCATTATGTCATTTACGTAAGGATGTCCTTCAAGTTTTGCTTTTACTAAAGCTGCAATTAGTTGTCCACCAGACATATTACTTTCTGTATTATAGTCGGCAATTAATGCACGGTAATAAGGTGTTCCATCAGGAAGAAGTTTTTCCTTAGCCGCAGCAAGAGCATCTTCATTTCGGGTGTACGACTCAACAGCAATTCCGAACACCTCTGACATATCCTTTTGTGTATGTCTACTCCAATCCTTTTGATCGTCAGTATGACAAACAACTGGCCCTTGAGTTAGATCGTTCATAAAGGGAAACAGTATAACATACTATAGGTTAATATTCAACATAAATAATAGCACTCTAGTTGATATATTAAGGCTGTCTTAAATATCTAAAACAATGAAATCCACATGGGATTGGGCTAGAAGATATTTTTGAGGCTAGTTTGTGTCGCTAACGGGATTTCCCCCAAGGGGACTAGCTACTTGGTATGTAATATGATCACTCCGTAGCGGCGCTTCTCATCCCGTTATCGTCAATAAAAAAAGCTCAGATGAGTTGAGCTTTTTTTAATGGTGTAGAGCTTGGAACGAAATTGGAATTTTTTATACTAATAAATTAATATAGTCCATAAATTTTACTTTCCTTGTTTGTCTATAAAAAAACCTAACAATGCTCCCAAAATAAATGTCATGACGAAAATGGGAATAAGAGCAATTGGTTCTTTCCATCCAATCAGTATTGCGGATGGAATTAAAACAAGAAATGAAATTGAAATTCCTTTTAGCACGCCTTTTAATTTGCTTTTAGTGTTAGCTATTAGATACCCGGAAATAACCCAAAGTGAAAATGCAGACAAATTTGCATCCCAAGTCAATTTTTGAAGGAGCATCGGAATCACATCGATTATCCCTGCAACAATTCCCAAAAGTATCCCAATTTTTATTTTTTTCATATAAAGAAATTATAGCAAAAGTTCTGAAGTACCATTACCTCTATTAAAAAAATGAAGCTAAAAAAGCGTGTGTAGAGCTTGGAATGATGTTGGAAACTATTTAGTCACATACTTAGACTTCAAAAGTAACCAATATCGGTAAATGGTCCGAATAGTTTGTTTTAACAATCTCTGAAGATTGAATTTTTATGTCTTTTGTCGCAAATATATAATCAAGACGCCACCGAAGTTCATCTTCAAAGAACCCTTGATAATCAAATGGTTTTGTTGTCCATGTTGGTTCTTTATACTCTGGCCCGCAGTCTACAAAATACTTACTTAATTCTGAAATAGTATAGGAATCTGGTGTTGAGTTAAAATCCCCCATAACTATATATTTTTCTTTGTTATTTTTTATATGGCTTATAAAGTTATCTATTTCTACTTTCTTTTGATCGTTAATTTGAAACTTATGGACATACGACAAATGAACTGTTGCGATATTGACAGAAGTATTATTTATTTGTAATTCTGTCTCAATATATACCCGCCCTTCATCTTGAAAGCTATTTTGTATTGGTTTTGGCTCTTGGACATAAAAGTGACCTTTCTTATTTATTGGGAATCTGGTAAATATCGCATTTCCAATCGCTTTCATGTCTGTAGTATCACTTTTAGTATGCGCCCTTTCAAAATAATAGTTATATCCCAGTTGAGAAGCAACATAAGCAGGAGTATCATCAATAGTAGGATTAAATCTACAACCAATACCTAATTCTTGAAGGCAAACTATATCTGCGTTGATTTCTTTGAGTAGCTCAACAATATTCTCAATTTTTTCCTTATATAGAATATTCCATTGAAGAAGTTTTATTTTCATAAAGAAATTATAACAAGAGTTCCAAAATTACATTACCTCTGATGAAAAATGAAGCTAAAAAAACTGTGTGTCGCTAACGGGATTTGGTTTCACACTATTCTTTTTGCTCAACCATTGCCGCTCGCTTGACAAGCTCGCGTCTTACTTCGAATCCCGAACTTCTTTTCCATCAACCTCAGCGAGCGCTGAGCTTGCTGTAAAAGTGTCGCTAACGGGATTCGAACCCGTGTTTACAGAATGAGAATCTGTCGTCCTAGGCCTCTGGACGATAGCGACTGAAATAGTCTGCCAACATTAATTTTATCGCTCGCTTTCCCTTAGTGGTTTTCAAATACAATTCTCTTCACACTTGTTCTGGTTTAGGGGACGATAGCGACAATGGTCGTCACAATCTCCTATTCTAACTTATCTGAGCTTCATAAACAAGTAGCCAATGAACAAAAAAACAATAATTCCCATCAAAATAATAAAACTAACATGCGAAGGAAAAGGGTCTAATGCCTGTTTTTTCTTCATGCTATAGAGTATATATCACTTCACCCCAATCAATCAATCAATCAAAGTGATAAGCGACTTAAAAAAAAGGGAGCAGCTTGCGCCACTCCCTTTATGGAACTTGCGAAACTTATTTTGCTGGAGCACAGTCAGCTGCAGAACTGGTTGTTCCGCCTGTGCTTGCAGCATCATCAGTCAATGATAAAGATACGGCAACTTCATTTGTAGATATGTCTTTTGAGCAATAATCTCCTTTTGTTTTGCTTCCACAACACACCATTGTTTTCACACTATTTGGAACACGTCCACCAAAGTCAAATTCTGAAACAACCTGTGTGTCGTTCAGTACGAGTGTGGGTGATCCGCTTACGTTCAACTTATTTGCTATGTCAAAATCTTTCTGTGCATAAGCAAGGCCTCGTTTTGCATCTTCCGTACATGCGGTCATTTTTGTAGTGTCAACACCTGTGTTGGTAAGACACTGTTCTGTTTTTCCTTCCTGCATGTAACAGTTTACATACGGCCAATACAAGTCTAGTTGTTCATCGCGAATGCATATTTGTCTTAAATTTTCCTTTGCTTCTTCGTCTCCATGCATTGATGTTATCTTGCCATTTGCAATTGAACCGATGTATTTGATTTTTAAGTTTGAAGCCATATTTGGCGCTTCTTCAAGAACTTTTTTAAATAAACGCTGTGTTTGCAATCCATAGGGGCAGTTTGCAACGACAAATGCAGTTAATGTCGAATTATCAGCTTTTTTTAAATCATTACAGGTGAGCTTTTTTTGTGCCTGTGTTTTAGTTGCAGGCGCCTTCCCAACTTCATCCAACTTTACTCCTGACGTAAATAAAATCTTTGCATCTTTAGTGATGTAGGATGTATATGTTTGGTTTTGTAGTTTCAATTGAAATTCATACACACCATTTGTCTCTTTAACTGACGCCACCTCAAACTTGGTATCTGGACTATTAAGAACTTTTTTAATAGCAGCAGGGATCGTTTTATTTTTAAATTCATCAGATTTTCCTCTGAAGTTATTAACGATCAATAAGATACCTGCGAGAGCTGCCACAATGGCAACCATTGACCAGTTTAGCTTAGGTTGTGGTGGGAGCTCCTTTGTTTGGCGGGTTGAATGTTTTTTTATCATAGTGAAACAATTTAATACTATTTTAATCCGATTGTCAATTAGATTAGTGAATTTAACAAAGGATGGATCCGTTAGGTACGGAGAGGGAAAGTTCGATAAGAAGAGGAGTGTGTTCTACAAGATCTACCATTAAGATAAACCCGTTTGACGCTTTGCCTGCCATTTGCTTAGGCATGATGTTTGCCATAACCGGCACTTTTTTTCCAATGAGAACTTCAGGAGCAAAAAATTTTGAGATTCCGGAAAGAATGGTTACAACACCATATTCTTCGCCCAAATCAACTGTGAGTTCAAGAAGTTTATTTGACCCTTCAACTTTTGAGGCAGTTTTTATCTCGCCGGCGCGGGCATCAAGCTTGAGAAAATCAGAAAATTCTACCAATGGCTTTTTCATAAAGGTATATTATACACTTACTTTGCGTAGATACGAAATAAATTGTTCCCAATTTTTTCGCACTTCAAAATCGTAAAACTGCCAATTTCCGACGTATTTTTTACATGAGGACCGCCACAAAATTCCTTTGAATAGTTTCCGATGAAATATACCTTAACCATATCTGGATATTTTTCTCTAAAAAATGATTTTGCCCCAAGAGTTTCTGCTTCTTGTTTGAGGATAAGCTTAAACTCTACGGGAAGTTTTTGCGCTATTTTTTCATTTACGATTTCTGATATTTTTTTCAGTTCATCCTCGGACGGTTTTTGGGTATGATAAAAATCAAAACGAAGCCTCTCTCCAGTGATATTCGAACCTTCCTGACGAACATCTTTTCCCAACACATCAAAAAGAGCCTGATGAAGAAGATGTGTTGCGGTGTGGTATTTAATTGTTTGTTCGCTTCTATCAGCAAGTCCTCCTTTAAACTTTCCTGCAGAGGCGGAACGGGACAGTTTCTTGTGCTTGTTAAACTCTGCTAAGTATTGTTGCATATCAATCTGCTGACCTTTTTCCCGGTACATTTCGACTGTTACTTCAAGTGGAAAACCAAATGATTGATACAGATCAAAAGCGATTTTTCCGTTAATGGTGGGAATCTTTTCAATGAGCTTTATTCCTTTTTCAAGACTTATATTAAATTTTTTTATTTCATCTGTAACAATTGGCTTTACCAGCTTTATATCTTCTTCGGGATTAAAATAGACACCTTTATAGAGTTCAAGAATTTTTTCGGAAACAGCTGCAACTTCTTCGGGAGAAGGAAGTTTACCCAATAAATTTCTTAATTTTACCGTAAGCCTTCGAAGGAGTCTTCTAAGGACATATCCCTGTTCTTTATTTGAAGGAAGAACTCCATCTTTAATCAAAAATACAGATGCCTTAAGGTGATCTGCAATGATGCGCATAGCGGGCTTATTTTTTTCATCGGCATAAGAAAGATGAGTAATTTTTTCTATTTCACTGATAATACTTGCAAAAAGAGACGTCTCAAAAATATCGGGATTATTTTCCATTGCCATTATAAATCGTTCCAGTCCTCCGCCAAAATCCACATTTTGTTTCGGCAAAGGGGAAAACGACCCATCACTATTTTTTTTATATTGCATAAAAACGGAATTACATATTTCAAGATAGCGGCCACAGTCACAATTAGGATGGCATGTTTCTCCAAATCGGGAATCATGCTTTACTTGTGTAAATTCATAGAACACTTCACTATCCGGTCCTCCCGGCTCCCCGCTTGGCATATTGCCCGGAGCGCCAGATCGCGACCACCAGTTTTTTTGGGCATCATATAAATAAATGCGGTTTCCGATATCTGCCTTTATACCTACTTTTGCAAACTCGCTTTTCCAAATTTCGATTGACTCAGAATCCTGTGGCAACCCATCTTCCCCTTTAAATGCGGTAACGGTGAGCTTTTTTGGATCAAGGTGAAGCTCATTGATCAAAAATCCAAATAACCATTTAAGTTGTTCTTTTTTGAAATAATCACCAAGAGACCAGTTTCCAATCATTTCAAACAGGAGAGTATGGCGATTGTCTCCGATATCGTCAATATCTTGAGAGCGAAAGCATCTTTGAATATCGTAAAGACGGCTCCCAAGCGGGTGAATCTCTCCAAGAAGATAGGGAACAAGTTGTTGCATACCTGATCCGGTAAAGAGAGTTGTCGGATCGTCTTTTGGCACTAAAGGGATAGAAGGCACCTCAATATGATTGTGAGATTTATAAAAATCTCCAAACAGTCTTCTTAATTTAAAATGGTCAATTGTCATAAGGTGAATTATACTATAACTCACAACAAGCCTTATGATCATCACCACAAACGATATCGCAACAATCAGCTCCCACCTTCGGCAAATTCATACACCCCAATCCAACTCGCATAAAGGGCAAAACGGAAAAGTTCTCGTTATCGGGGGCTCTTCATTATTTCACGGCGCTGTTTTGTGGGCGGCCGAGGCCGCTTCTCATATCGTTGACATGGTTCACGTTGCCTCAACAAGTGAAAACAATGACATTATTAAAAAAATAAAAACAATATGGCAAACAGGAATGGTTATTGCACAACATGAAATTCCCCAGTATGTAAATGAAGACAATGTGATCCTTATCGGAAACGGGATGATGAGAGGAAAAAAAATTCAAGTCCCAAACTTCCCTCCAAAAGAAAAAAAATGGGAAGAAGTTCTCGGTACAAAAGAAGAGGGGGAGTTTACGAGAGAACTTGTTTATTATTTGATCACCCATTTTCCTGATAAACAATTTGTACTGGATGCCGGAGCCCTCCAGATGATGGATGCGAAATGGCTTCCACTTCTTCATAAACAGGCAATCATTACCCCCCACCAAAAAGAATTTCAATCATTGTTTGATGTAGACCTATCTTCATTAACCTTAGCCGAAAAAGAAAAATTAGTGGCGCACACTGCCCGGACATATTCTTGCATAATCCTTTTAAAAGCAGTGGACGATATTATTTCCGACGGAAAAAAAACTCTCTGTATTCGAGGGGGAAATGCTGGGCTGACAAAAGGGGGAACGGGAGACATATTGGCGGGCTTGGTATCTGGAATGAGCGCAACGTCCGATCCATACTCCTCCTCAGTGGTCGCATCTTTCTTATTGAAAAAAACCGCAGAGGGATTATTTAACCTCAAGGGATATTGGTATACACCAAAAGACCTCATCACCCTTTTTCCTTCTCTATTTCATTCGCTCACCAAAGGCTCCGGAAGTTTGACATAATGGTTTTTTTGAGGTAGTATTGCTGTACAGCTTTATGAAAAAAGAAACATCTGTTGCTATTGTTATGGGTATTGTCTTTGGTCTCTTTTTTTCTTTTATCGTTATTGTAAACACGCAAAAGAATCAATCTGTATCACAAAAAACATCCACACAAAAAACACGGCCCGTCACCACGGAGCAACAAACCATATCACAACCAATTACCATCACGGAACCAAATGATGGAGCGATCATTGCGGAGCCGTCGGTAACGATTAAAGGAAAAACGGATAAAAACAGTTTTATTATTGTTCAAACACAGGTAAAAGACATGTCTTTTACCACTAAATCAGAAGAATTTGAGTACAGTGTTCCCCTCACCTTGGGCGAGAACGTCATTCATATCAGTGCGTATCCAAAAGGCTCAAATGGGAAAATCCAGGAAAAAGAATTACATGTTTATTATCTCAACACAAAATGATGAAAACAACAGAAAAGGTGCTTCTCTCATGCATGTGCGTCTGTCTGTGCGTAACGCCAGTGCTCGCTCTTGATGCGACCGATTCAGCAACAACCACCATTGACAAGAACGCAAAACAATTGATAGAAAAACTTGCGACAAAGGTCGAAGAAACGAGGAAAAAAGACCAAAAAGCATACGTGGGACTGATAACAAAAATTGAAGACGCAGTAATGACTGTCGCCAGTACCAACGGAACCGATGAAAAAAAATATTCTATAAAAATCGACGACACATTAACAACAATTTTTAGAATAGTCGGGGCATCAAAAAAAGAGTTGAAGAAATCCGATCTCACAATAGAGGATTACGTTATTGTAACAGGCCAGATGCTCAACGACACATTAGAGGCAAATGAAATTTACATTGATGAACAATTTTTAGTAAAAACAGCAAAAGTTACAGAAATATCAAAGTCAGATTATTATTTAAAAGTTATCACGTACGATAAGGACGAATATACTCTCGATATTCAAAATGCAACCCGGCAGTCAATGCTCAACGTCAAGACAAAAGAAATTGAACGTTCGGGTTTTTCAAAAATTAAAGAGGGAGATTCCGTCCATTTTGTCGTGAGCAAAACAAATCCAGGACCCGGAAAAGAAAAAAATAGATATGACGCAGTTCGTATTCTTGTGGTCCCACAAGAATTTACTGCCCAGTAATTCTACTACTTCTTTATCCGACAGCCCATGTATTGTGTATACTATCAACACCCTATGTTTGAATTCATCACAAAACTATTCGATTACAATCAAAAACAAATAGACAGATACCAAAAGATTGTTTTGGAAATTAATGCGCTCGAAAGTGAAGTGCGGGATTTAAAAGACGAAGATTTTCCTCAAAAAACAAACGAGTTAAAAGAAAAATTAGCACAGGGTGAAGCTCTTGACGCAATTCTTCCCTTTGCCTTTGCTCTTGTACGCGAGGCGGCCCGCAGAAAACTTGGGGAACGTCACTTTGATGTACAGCTCATGGCAGGCATCGCACTTCATGAGGGAAAAATCAGTGAACAAAGAACAGGAGAGGGAAAAACATTATCTGCCACAACTGCCCTTTATTTAAATGCCCTTGAGGGAAAAGGCGCCCATCTTGTCACGGTAAATGATTACCTTGCCAGACGTGATGCAGGATGGATGGGAGAAGTGTATGATTTTCTTGGACTTACTTCCTCCGCCATGATTTCGGATAAATCGTATATTTTTGATAGGTCATATACCGACAGCGAGGTACAGGACTCCCGACTTGCCCATTTAAAACTTTGTTCACGAAAAGAGGCATACAAGGCTGACATTACCTATGGTATCAACAGTGAATTTGGTTTTGATTATCTTCGCGACAACATGACTCCAGCCGCAGACGATTTGGTACAGCGGGGGTTTCACTATGCCATTATTGATGAGGCGGACTCAGTCCTTATTGACGAGGCGCGAACTCCGCACATCATCTCAGCCCCCTATGAAGAAGACACTTCAAAATATTTTACCTATGCAAAGATTGTAAAACAGCTTGGAGAGGGTGACTTCAAAATTGATGAAAAATCTCGAACTGCCCATTTAACGGAACAAGGAGTAACAAGAGTAGAATCGCTCCTTGGGGTTAAAAATATCTATGAAAAAGATTTTGATACCCTGTTTCATGTAGAGGCTTCACTTAAGGCGGAAGCATTATTTAAAAATAATAAAGACTACATCGTCAAAGACGGTGAGATAGTTATTGTCGATGAATTTACCGGACGTCTGCTGCAAGGGAGACGGTTTTCAGAAGGAATCCATCAAGCAATAGAAGCAAAAGAAGGGGTTCAAATTCAGAGAGAGTCAAAGACACTTGCGACAGTATCTTTGCAAAATTATTTCCGTGCATACAAAAAAATTGGAGGAATGACCGGAACTGCGGCAACCGAAGCTGAAGAATTTCATAAAATATATAAAGCGGATGTCATCATAATCCCCACGCATCGACCAATGGTACGAAAAGATCACCCCGACATGATCTATAAAACTGAAGAGGCAAAGTTTAATGCCATTGTAGAAGAGATTGCACAACAATATAAAGTGGGTCGGCCGGTACTTGTTGGCACGACATCCATCGATAAAAATGAACACCTCTCGCATCTTCTTTTGAGAAAAGGAGTCCCTCATGAACTGTTGAATGCAAAAAATCATGAACGAGAAGCTTCAATCATTGCACGTGCAGGCAAGAAACATGCCGTTACGGTTGCTACAAATATGGCAGGTCGTGGTGTTGATATTATTCTTGGCGGTGTCAAACCGGAAAAACCCTCCGTCGTCGCGTTAAACACGACTATGGCGGGCAAGGGGGAAGAATATGAGAAAAAAATGGCCGTTTGGCAAAAAGAACATGATGAAGTGATGGCGGTTGGCGGGTTATACGTGTTGGGTACTGAGCGACATGAATCACGACGCATTGACAATCAACTCCGAGGACGAGCCGGGCGACAAGGTGACCCCGGAGAGACACGTTTTTTTGTGGCATTGGGGGACGATCTTATGCGCATTTTTGGTGGAGAACAGATTTCCAAACTTATGACTTTTTTTAATCTTCCAGAAGATCAGCCACTGAGTCACTCCATGGTTTCAAAAGCCATTGAGCAGGCACAGGTAAAAGTAGAGGGCTTTAATTTTGATATTCGAAAACACCTTGTGGATTTTGATGATGTCTTAAACAAACAACGTGAAATTATTTATGCACTCCGACGCAAAATGTTGTTTGCCATTGATGACCCTGAGACCTTTAAAAAAACAATTCTTGAGATGTTTGATGATGAGATTGATTCTCTTGTAGGTCAGTATACATTTGAATCTGCCGAGTTTACTGATGAAATGATAAAAGGCACCGTTGAGGAGCTAAAAACTCTTATTGCGATAAATGAAAAAGATGTAGTTCGTTTGTTGAAAAGTAAAACGGTCATAGACTTGAAAGAACATATTATGGAGGAAGTGAAACGTGAATTCGAAAAAAGAGAAAAAGAATTCGGGAGTGAACTGTGGAAAGAGGTAGTAAAATCGGTGTTCCTTTCCACTATAGATAAATACTGGACAGATCATCTTACCGCAATTGAAGATTTGAGAGAGGGAATCAATCTTCGAGGATATGCGCAACTAGACCCTCTGGTTGAGTATAAAAACGAAGCATTTTCTCTCTTTGAAACCACCATGAACGAAATACCATACGAAGCAACAAGAAAATTATTTAAAATGGAGTTGGCACATGTAGGAAGACCTCAACCGGAACACAGACATATCCAATTTGCATCGGCAGGTGCGGTAAATCCATTTCAGGCCGAGAGCGAAAAAGAACCAAAAAAAACAAATCTTACTATTCCAATCGTGTCTGCGAAAAAGCCGGGAAGGAATGAACCCTGTTGGTGTGGAAGCGGAAAAAAGTACAAAAAATGCCACTGGCCAAACTAAATGAGAAACAGAGATTAGTGAATTTGTTTGATCATGTATGTGTCCTTAAGATAGTACCCTCTTTTTCGATAGTATTTTCTCACACCGATTCCAGAAATGACAGCAAGGCGATGTATCCCCATTTTTTTTGTCATGTCTTCTGCATGTGTAAGAAGTTGTTCTCCCAAGCCTTTGTGTTGTGTGGCATGCAAGTCGTTTTCTCCAATATCCATTGATTTGCCGTACACATGAAGCTCACGAATAATCGCAGATCCGCGTAATACGGGAAACAAAGAGTTATTTTTTTTATCATAAAGATATGAGGGGAGCCTCAAGCGTATAAACCCGAGACATTTGTATTGCGAGTCAATTTTTTCAATGAAAAATTCTTTTCCTCCTGCTGAATCATATTCTATCACTCTCTCCGAAGTAGGAAGAGAAGGTTTTTCAAGCTGAATTTCGCGGCACCGAATGCAACTGCACTGAACATGATTGCACACCATTTCGTCCTGCACCAACTCTCTCAAGTTTGGAGGAAACAATTGAGCATCCATCATGTTTGTCGTAATATCCCGTGTAAGTCTTCCGATCCGTACCCACGGAGGAACACTGTTTTTTTTAAACGAAATGATTGTCTCAATAAGTTCCCTCATTGAATAAGGCTTATATTCACCATTCTTGTACCATGCCGCCAGAGGAGTAAACTTGGTAACAGTGGTGGGATACAGTTTTAAATGATCAGGTTGGAAACAAGAGTTCACAAATGCTTCACGCAACATGAGTTTGTCAGCTTCAGCAGTGGAGCCGGGGAGATTAAGCATGAGATGATATCCAATCTTAAAACCTGCATCTTTTAGTTTTTGTGTGGCTTGTATCACCGCCTCTACGGTGTGTCCCCGTTTAATTTTTTCATATATCTTATCGGAGAGAGTTTGTACCCCAAGTTCCACATGGGTAACTCCTAGTTTTCGCAGGTATCGAATTTCTTTTGCATCGATATAGTCCGGTCTTGTTTCAATATTAATTCCAATTACCCGAGATGGTGCAGATTCATTTTGAATTTGTGCGCTTTCCAACGTTTTCGAAGAAGCGTGATTTTTGTTGCCCGATTTCAGCATAAGAAGCGTGTCGGTATTACACCCCTCAAATATTTTTTTAAGAAAGAATGTTCGATAAAGCCGGGGAAGAAAAGAAAAAGTCCCTCCCTTAATAATAATTTCCACCTTGTCGGTTGAATGATTGGAAAGGGCAAACATAATAAGCCGGCTTTCAATCTGGGCAAATGGCATAAAGTTGTTGCGTATAGCGCGCATCACTGCCGGCTCATCTGAGAAATAGCTTTTTGGCATGGAAGGCTCCGACGGGCAATACACACAATTAAATGGGCAGGCAACGCCTTTGGTAAAAAGGGTAAGCGGCACCACACCAGAAATAGATCGGATTTTTGTTTTAATGAGCGTTGCATGTATATGTTCAATAAATGCTTTTTCAAACAGGACTTCATGGCGATAGAGCATAAGTTGAAGCCACCAAAAGGGAGGCATTTTCCCTTGATAGAGCGTTTTATAAGGATTGTTTTTTATTTTTTTTCGAATAAGCCTTTGCCAATCATAGCGCTTTTTATCTGAAGCATCTTTCCATTCATCCTGTAAAAGCGATAATAAAGACAGTAAAGACTCTTCAAACTGTCTGGGGAAGTTGGCGGGATAATACATGATATATAATTAAGGCTCTATGAATCTAAATGAATATATACAAAAAGCTGACTCAATTGTATCAAATCATTGTCGGCGATATAACACACTCTTTCCGCATTGCGGGGTGTTGTTGTCGGGGGGGATCGATTCCTCAGTAATCACCACGTATGTCTTGCAATACTTTACATCCCCCCTTATCCTTTCTATGGGAACAGATCTCACAAAAGACAAGCCGTATGTTGATCTGTTTGTCACTCATTTCAAAACGCCCTATGAATGGGTATATCTTAACGAAAGTGATATTTCAGAATCCCTGCCGATAGTTACTGATTTATTGGTAAGTAATGGAATAGTTGTATCCGAAATGCAACAAGCGCTTGCTGTGGGATATTTTCTTATTTTTAAACGGGCCAAGAGTCTTGGAATTCAAGGCATGGTTACGGGACAAGGCCCCGACATCCTTTTTGCGGGATATCATAAATACAAGGGAATGAATGGCCCCATACTGGAAGATGAAATAAAAAAAGATCTCGTACTTCTTGAAACAGACAAAAAGCGCGATAGCGCAATGGCTTCCTATTTTGGCATTACCCTTTTAAACCCATACCTCGAAAATGATTTTGTTGCGTTTTCGCTCACCGTTCCTACAGAATTAAAGCGAAAGGACGGAATTGAAAAATACATGATGCGTAAATGGGGAGAGGCACGAAACTTACCACAAGAAATTGTCACTAGACCAAAAAAGGCGTTTCAATACTCAACCGGGTTGCAGAAAAAAGTGCACAACAGATAATAATCAAAATAATTTTTTTATTTTGTTGATCCATTCATGGAGTGCCAACTCAATTTTATTTTTATTGACGGTAAGGGTTATAAGCGGCATTATTTTGTTTGCCGATTCTTCACCCAGCTTTATTCCCGCCTCTTTTTTATCCTGCTGCAATAGATGATTCCAGTGAACATGGGCAACAAGCGGTCTGATGATAAATTGTGCTTGTTTTACCTCTTCATTTGCAATCTTTCCCTCAATAATATTAAGGGCAAGTTCACCAATTTCCGGTATAGAAATAGTATTCCAATTTTCGTGTGGCTCGTAGTATCTGTTCAACTGTACCGCGATAACAATATCTGCACCCATTTTTTTTACTGTTTCAACGGGCACCGAGCTTAAAAGTCCTCCGTCAAGGTAGAAATGGTTATCAATTTCAATCGGTTTAAATAAAATAGGAACGGCACAACTGGCCCGGATTGCCCTACTTAAAGACCCTGCATGGAGATTGACAAGACTGCCCGTTTGGATGTCAACTGCCGTCGCTTGGTAGGGGATTTTAGTGTCACTAAATGTCGCCGAGTGCAGATATTCTTCCAAAAATTGCTCCATCCGATTGCCCTCAATAAACCCGCCCTTGAGAGACGGATCCGCAAAATAGGAGATCATTTGCAGCCAATTCTTATTCATGATATGCGCTTCGATAGATGCAATATCTTTTGAATATGCATAAAATCCTCCAATAAGAGATCCCACACTTGTGCCTGCTATGTAGTCGATGGGGATATTATTTTTTTCAAGCGCTTTTATGACGCCGACATGTGCCAACCCTTTGGGCCCACCGCCGCCGAGAGCTAATCCTATTTTTGGACGAAACATATATCAATAGTATATAGTAAATCATTCATCGTTTTATAGGGGAACAATACATGTCACACTGCGCGCGTTTTCTGTGATATATTTAATCCTTATGGATACAATGGATACAAATAAAAACCAAACACTAACCCCAGAAGTACATGTTGAAGATGCAGAATTGGTAAATACTCCACGAGCAGGAATGAATATCGTTGAGCTTACCGCTCTTATTAATCGATACGAGGGAGATATGAAGAAAATGAGAGACAACCTCAAGATTCAAAGCGGTATGTTACGGGATGCGGTGGAAGGCGATGCGGCCTATCATGAACTCGACGTTCAAAGCAAGGATCTTCAAAAAAAGAAAACAGAAATAAAACAAAGAGTGATAAAGACACCCGCCATGGAAGCAGTTGTTGCAAAGGTTGAAGAATATAAATCAGAAATTAAAGATGCAAAAGAAATGCTCTCGGGTTATTTGGAAGAATATCAGAGAGTTGCAGGAACAAATATTATTGAAGGAGAAAATGGAGAGATAAAAGAAATTGTTCCTCAGTATAGATTAGTGAAGAGAAACAACGGGTAATGTGCCGATGCAATTCTCGCATATGCCAGCAGCGGCGCCGTCATGCATCGTTTTTCCACGCCTCACTCTCCACTCTCCATCGCATGAAGGTCCGCATGCTTTGGCATACTGCTTCGAATTGTATAAACTAATTTCAACAACTCATTTACATGAGTTCCACAATCCTTTATTTTTGATTCGCGCTTCTTCTACGGCTTTTCGGAAAAGTTCAACATGTGCCACATCCGGCGGAAAGGTGGCTTGGAGCGCATATCCTTCTTTTGCCAGATATTCATTTACAAATATGTCACCGACCCAAATATAGCGAAGAAGCCTCTTATATCGATCGGTTTCCGAGACATCCTTTACCATTTTAATTTCCTTTCCTTCAACCAGTTCTTTGTTTTTTTCCATTGCCTCCTTTCCAAAACATTGAACCCCCTTTGTGGGGTGATGAAGTTCTGGCGTATCAACTCCGATATAACGCACTTTTCTTCCATCGGTAAGCTCAATTGTATCCCCATCAACCACTCTTAAAACTTTTACAAGCTCCGCCGACTTTGAAGCAGTAGGCTGGGTGGGGAGTGGTGTGACAGTAGGAAAGGTGAGGGCGGGAAGATTCAATTTTGTTTTATCGGTCTTGATCAAATAAACACCAACCGCAAATAACAAGACAACAAACAAC
>JAZDOY010000036.1:0-3767 GCA_043798165.1 bacterium
CTTAAACAAATAAATGATTCCTCCAATAATAGCCATACTAATGAGGACAAAGGGGATAGTTTGGTTCATGATGATATCCGAAGCGAACATGAGTACTCGCGTAGGGAGCGGCAATGCCACTTTCAACCGTAAAAAAACAACAGAGATCTTTGGTATAACGACAATGAGTATCATCAAAAGAACCCCGATAAAAACAAACACAACCAACACAGGATACATGAGAGCGGATTTCAATTTGTCATTAAACTCCATCTCTTTACGGATGTTGTCTTTTATATCCCTCAGAATCACATCGAGTGTGCCCGACTCTTCCGCTGCTTTAACAATGTTCACTGTTACTTTGTCAAAAATAAGGGGGAATTCTGCAAACGCAGTATAGACTCGTTTTCCTTGGAAAATATGATCATTCAGTGTTTGAAGAACAATTTTTTGATTTCCTTTTGCATCCTCAAGAAGTGATTCGACGGAACTTAATATGGAGATCCCAGCAGCAACCATGGTAGACAAATTCATGATCAATTCAATTTTTTCACTGTTTGAAATAGATATCCTTTTTAAATTAATTGTTTTTTTCATACCGCTTCAACTTTGGTAACGCGTAATACCTCTTCTATTGTTGTCAATCCTTTTGTTACTTTTTCGAGTCCATCTTCAAGCATTGTTTTCATCCCTTCTTCAACTGCTCTTTTTGCTATAACGTCCGAATCTGCTTTATTGACTATGAGTTCTTTTATGCTTTTGCTTACTTCCATGATTTCAAACACGCCAATACGACCCGCATATCCTGTGTTGTGGCAGATTTTGCACCCTGTCCCTTTATACATATTTATGGTTGGCGTTACACCAAAATATTTTTGAATGTATGACAAGGGAACGTGTTCCGCAAGTTGTGTGGTAGACATGCTCATTGTTGTGCGGCACATATCGCAGATGCGCCTGAGAAGTCGTTGTGCAACAATAACATTCACCGTAGAGGCCACGAGGAATGGTTCTATTTTCATGTCAATCAATCGGGGCAGCGCAGTTGCCGCATCATTTGTATGGAGAGTGGACAACACTAAATGTCCGGTAAGTGCCGCATTGACGGCAATACTTGCTGTTTCCGTGTCACGGATTTCCCCAACAAATACGATGTTTGGGTCCTGTCGGAGGATAGAACGAAGACCTGCGGCAAAAGTGAGATTTGCTTTTGTATTTACCTGTATCTGATTAATCCCTTTTATTCTGTACTCAACAGGGTCTTCGATAGTGGTGATATTTTTTTCCCGCGTATTAAGCAGTTTTAATATGGAATAAATGCTAGTGGATTTTCCGCTTCCTGTTGGACCGGTAGACAGGATCATTCCATATGATCTATTAAATGCATTTGTCACCTTGTTAAGGTCCTCGTCATTCATGCCAAGGTTTGAGAGTGTGTATTGGCGGGAGCGAGTCGAGAAAAGTCGCAGTACCGCCTTTTCTCCATCAACAATTGGTAAAATCGACACACGCACATCCAAATCTTCTTCATTCATGCGAATATGAAGCTTGCCGTCTTGAGCCGTCATATGTTCGTCAGTCCGAAGGGATGAGAGTACTTTTATACGTGTGAGAATTCTATTGTGAATATTTTTTGGTAATACCAGTATGTCATGAAGGACGCCATCGATACGAAACCGCACAAGTAAATCTTTCTCTTCCGGTTCAATGTGGATATCAGATGCTTTATCTTGATAGGCATATACGATAAGAAGGTCCACCATCTTGGCTACAGGCGCTTCATCGACTGCCATTCTTTTTTCTTCCAATGTACCACGGGACAAAAAGTCATGAAATAATTTTTGGAGATCTCGGCGATAAATGCGCAGTGCATTATCGATATCGCGAGATGTCGCGAGATACGGGACAACGGGTACCCCCGCTTTTTCAGATATCACTTCCATCAACAGTTTGTCCCTCGGATCGGTCATCGCAACACACAACCCTTTTTCGATGTGAGCAAAGGGAATGGCTTTATATTTTCGGGCTAATCGCTCAGGAATAATGTGCCGAACGGAGTCTGGAATGGTAATTTTTTGCAAGAGAATGAAGGGAATTTTGATGTAGTCTGCAATGAGTATGCCAAGGTTTTCATCGGTAATAATATTTTTCTCGATAACCGCATCTGTAATTTCTATGTCACAGTTGGAGGCATATTCTTTGGTTTCTGCCCATATTTTGTCGTCAATGAGATTTGTTTTTTTCAGGAGTAATTTGAGTTCATCTTCAGAAATAATCATATCTTTTTGTTATTTTTCGTAACTGAACGTATCTTTTCAAGGAGAGTATCGAAATCAAAAAACGCTTTGTTTGCATAGTCAATAGCCCCCATAGAGAGCGCCCTTTGGATGTCTTGTTCTTGTCCCAATGTTGAAAATATAACAATGGGGGTAGTGGGAGTAATCGCATTGTCTTTTGCATATTGGAGAACATCAAATCCATTTTTTTTTGGCATGATGATATCCAATAGAACACAATCATATTTTTTTTGTGAAATTTTCAGTATTCCCTCTTCTCCATCCACCGCTAAGTCAACCAAAAAAGATTGTTCCTGGAGCTTTACGACATAGAATTTTTGAAAAAATGACTCATCCTCAACAAGCAATATATTCAATTGAGTAACCATACATTCATCTTAGCAGAAATAAGAATTGGGATTCAAGAGAAAGAAAGCCTCAATCAGAGGTAGTTTTTATAAGCAAAGGCAACAAGTGCTATTGCCGCTAGAATAATAAAAACAACTGCAAATTGAATGATATAACTGGGGCCTTTTTGGTGTGTGACTCTTCTAACAACAACCTTCTTTTTTTTTGCAGCCATAATAATAAAAAATGTGTAATACTCTCAGATTAAATTATTCTTCATCTACTGTCAATACATATCGTGCAAAAATGGTATAATGTTCCCTAGAGCTCTTTTAAAGAGATAGTAGTTATCAATAAAATTGCGCGTGTGACCCCGCCTTTTTGGGTGGGGGTACGAGGAGAGGGCGTCCCCTGCCTTGGCAGGGAGACAATCGACATATTCTGCGGAAACCCTCAGACGACTAGTTGTTCGGCTTAAGGCTCATCTGAAAAGGATGTGCGAAACAACTCTATCTACATTTAAAAAAGGGCTTCATTATCAATTTGATGTTCAATTATCTCCAGTGCGTGTCAGTTGTGACGGAGGGGGATTTTTGAAAAGTAAATTTATATACCTATGTGCGGCATATTCGGAATCATTAACGACGAAAATAACCAAGCAGCTCAAACGGTTCTTGCTGGATTAAAAAAATTGGAATATCGAGGATATGACTCGTGGGGAATTGCCCTGAAAACAAAAGATTCAGCCGAAATTCTTATCGATAAACATATTGGGAAAATCGGCGATGCCGAAACATCACTTCCAGAGGGGGGGGCAATTGCAATCGGTCACACCCGCTGGGCAACTCATGGAGGGGTAACTGATGCGAACGCACATCCTCATCTTGACTGTACAAAACATATTGCGGTTATACATAACGGTATTGTCGAAAATTATCAGGAACTGCAATCAGAGTTGAGACATAAAGCACACACGTTTGTTTCTGAAACTGATACGGAAGTAATTGCCCATCTTATTGAAGAGGAGGCAAAATCAAAGCCGCTTTTTCTTGCAACGCTCACCGCATTTAAAAAACTCATTGGTTCCAACGCTATCATCGTGCTTGATGGCAAGACGGGAGAGGTGGTTGTATGTAGAAATGGATCTCCCGTGGTTTTGGGAGT
>JAZDOY010000022.1:0-33690 GCA_043798165.1 bacterium
TCAATAACACCTTTTTCAACAGAGGGGATAAATTCACTTGGAATTGTTCCACCTTTGATTTTATTTTCAAACTTAAACCCTTCTCCCCGTGCGAGTGGCTCAAGAATAAGAACACAGTGACCATATTGACCATGACCTCCGGTTTGTTTGATATATTTTGTCTCATGCTCAACTGTTTTTGTGATGGTTTCCTTGTATGCAACCTGTGGCTTTCCCACGTTTACATTCATCCCCATTTCCGTCCTCATGCGATCTACCAACACTTCCAGGTGCAGCTCTCCCATGCCCGACATAATCGTTTGTGCTGTTTCGTGGTTTACTTTTACCTTGAATGTTGGATCTTCCTCAGCAAGTCTTTGCAATGTATAGGACAACTTTTCTTGATCTGCCTTTGTTGCTGGCTCGATTGCAAGGGAAATAACTGGTTCTGGGAATGTGATTTGTTCAAGTAAAATTTGATGTTCTTCATCAGCCAAGGTATCTCCAGTTTTTAATTCCTTTGGCCCGATAAGAGCTACAATCTCTCCAGCATATGCCTTGTCAATTTCTTCCCGATTGTTTGCATGCATAAGAATAAGGCGACTCACTCTTTCTCTCTTTCTCTTATTTACATCATATATATAAGAGCCTGATTCAAGAGTGCCGGAATAAATACGAGTATAGGTAAGCTTTCCAACATGTGGATCAAGCTGAATTTTGAATGCAAGGGCTGAAAACTTTTCTTCGTTAATGAGCTTTCTTTCTTCAGGAGCTTCAGTGGTTGGATTAATTCCCTTTACTATCCTGAGGTCAGCAGGGGAAGGGAGGTATTCAACGATACCATCCAATATTGGTTGCACTCCTTTATTTCTGAGGGATGTTCCTGCATAGACGGGGACAACCTTATATGCAATAACGGCTCGGCGGAGAGCAGCTTTTAGTTCTTCAACAGAAATATCACTCCCATTTAAATATTTGTCCATGAGAGCATCATCTGTTTCTGAAATTTGTTCAACCATTTTGGCGCGCATTTCTTGTGCTTTTGGCGCCAAGTCAGTAGGAACATCGGTTGTGGTGTATTCCACACCTTTGTCATCTTTATCATAGATAAACGCTTTCATGATCATAAGATCAATGACCCCCCTAAATTCATGTTCTTTTCCAATTGGATAGGTCACAACAATTGGGCGTGCACCAAGACGATCACTAATCTCTTGTGTGGTCCCATCAAAGTCTGCTCCTAATTTGTCCATTTTATTAATGAAACAGATACGAGGTATTTTATATTTATCTGCCTGCCTCCATACTGTTTCTGATTGGCTTTGTACACCTTCTTCTGCATCAAAAACAACAACGCCACCATCAAGGACTCGAAGCGATCGTTCTACCTCGGCAGTGAAGTCTACGTGTCCTGGGGTGTCGATAATATTAATACGGAATCCTTTCCAGAATGTTGTTGTTGCAGCAGAAACTATGGTGATACCGCGTTCACGTTCAGCAGGCATCCAGTCCATTTGTGTGTCTCCATCGTCAATGTCACCAATTTTGTATGTGCGGCCGGTATAAAAAAGAAGTCGTTCCGTTGTCGTTGTTTTTCCGGAGTCTATATGTGCAATAACACCAATATTTCTAATTTTATCCAGTGCTACATTGCGGTTTTTTGTAACAACACCTTGTTGAGCCATATGAACAACGTTTTAATTTATATGTAACATGCAACGTGCAGAGCGCCACAGAAAAGAAGGGATCACTACAATACCCTGCTTGCTTACCACTTCAAATGTGAGAAAGCTTTGTTTTGTTCTGCAAGTTTTTCTGATTGAGCACGTTTTGTAACTGCTTGACCTTGATTAGCAGCTGCATCTTTGAGTTCTGTGTATAATTTTTCTTGAAATGTTCTGAACTCTTTGTTCGATTTTGCTCTCGCCGCTTCAACAATCCATGTAAGGCCAAGAAATAATTTTCGTTCTCTGCGAACTTCAACTGGGACAAGATAAGAAGCGCCTCCCAATCTGCGAGGCTTTACTTCGTGTTCTGGTGCAACGTTACCAAGTGCCTTTATGAGAGTTTCTACCGGCTCCATATTTTCCTTTTTAAACCGTTCTAATACTCCATACACAATCGCTTGTGATGTTGTTTTTTTCCCCCCAATCATAAGATAGTTAATAAGTTTTGCTACTTCAAAACTATCGTAAACTGGATCCTTTTTTGGTTGAGTTCTTTTATATGAATGTCTTGGCATATGAATTTAATGATTATGTATTATTCTGCTTTTTTTGCTTTTTCCTTTTTTGCACCATATTTGGAACGAGATGTTGTGCGGCCGGTAACACCTGCGGTGTCAAACTTTCCTCGCACAATATGATATTTTACACCTGGCAAATCCTTTACTCTTCCTCCTCGGACAAGGACGATAGAATGTTCTGCAAGATTGTGTCCCACTCCTTGAATATAGGCAGTAACCTCCATTTTATTGGAGAGACGTACTCTTGCTACTTTTCGAAGAGCTGAATTTGGTTTTTTTGGTGTCATTGTCCTTACGACGGTACACACTCCTCGTTTGAGGGGGTTGTTTGTCTCAACATATCTCCGCTCAAGGGCGTTAAAACTTGTTTTGAGTGCTGCTGCGCGTGACTTTTTAACTCGTTTTTGTCTCTTGTGCTTCAAGAGCTGGTTGATTGTTGGCATATGAATTTACAAATTTACTGTAATATTTATCAATAAGTTCCTTAGTAACGGGAATTAATCTGCCTATTATAACATTTTCTTTAAGCCCCAGCAAGTTATCCGTTTGATTTTTGATTGCGGCGTTGCTCAGAACAGATGTTGTCTGTTCAAATGAAGCTGCTGACAACCAAGAATCGGTATAAATTGCTGCCTTTGTGATTCCGAGGATAGATACTTTTCCACTAGATGGCTTTCCTCCGACTGCCAAAGCCTTCTTATTCTCTTCTTCAAATCGAATTTTTGAGACCACCTCATCTTTAATAAATGATGTGTCTCCTTCATCTTCTATTGTAACTTTATCGCTCATTTTTCGGATGATGACTTCAAAGTGTTTATCATGGATCCCAATTCCTTGAGATTCATAGACTTGTTGCACTTCGTTCAGTAAATATATTTGTGCGGCTTTGAGACCCTTTACCATCAAGACATCATGAATGTTTAGATATCCTTCAGATAGTTGAGTACCCTTTACAACCAAATCTCCATCTTTCACTTTTAATTTTTGCATGGTGGGTACGATAAATTCCTCTTCTTTTTGAGTTGTATCGTTTGGAATGATCTTTATTGTGTATGTTTCTCGTTCTGTGTCTTCCTGAATAGTAACCTTTCCATCAATATCTGCGATAGGGGATACTATTTTTGGCGTTCTTGTTTCAAACAATTCTTCCACTCGAGGTAATCCTTGTGTAACATCTGAGATAACAATACCTCCAAAGTGTCGGACACGCATGGTAAGTTGGGTTCCAGGTTCTCCAATTGATTGAGCAGCCATAACTCCAACCGGTACTCCAACTTCTACCAACTTTCCAACCGAAAGATCTACACCATAACATTTCTGGCAAACGCCAAATTTGGAATGGCAATGAAGTGGAGAACGGACTCGTACTTTTTTAACACCTCTTTTTTCAAGATCTTCAACATTGTATTCATCAAGCAAAGTTCCTGCAGTAAGGACCACTTTTTTATGTTCATCCAATGCGTCTTCAAGTAAAAATCGACCCTTAATACGTGCTTTAAATTTATCTCCTCGACCTTCGGATGTGGTGATTTTTAATCCCTCATTTGTAAGACAATCTTCTTCGCGGACAATCATGTCATGTGAAACATCCACCAGTCGTCGAGTGAGATATCCTGCATCAGCTGTTTTCAAAGCTGAGTCTGTAAGACCCTTACGAGCTCCTCGAGCTGAAATAACATATTCAAAAATGGACAAACCTTCTCGATAATTAGATTTGGTAGGAACTTCAATGATCTTCCCCATAGGGTCGACAACAAGTCCCTTCATAGCAGAAAGTTGTTTAAGTTGTTCCTTTGAAGCACGAGCTCCACCGGACTTAATGATCATTTTTACAGGATTCTCCTCATCTAAGATGTCCCATGTTTTGTTTGCAAGATTTTCTGTTGTTGCAAGCCATAATTTATTGCTGTATCGTTTCTTTTCTTCAAGAGTGAGGAATCCTTGCTCATAATTCTTTTCAACCTTCATAACCTCTTTTTCCGTTTCAGCAATAATCGATTCCTTTTCATCGATAATTTTACAGTCAAACACCGAAGAGGAAAGACCTCCTCCAACTGTTGCTCCCCAAAATCCCACTTCCTTGAGCTCATCAATAAGAGCCCCGATTTTTTCATTATCATTAAAGATCTTCATTGCTTTAACCACAAGATCTTTAATATCGATTGCTCGAATGTCATTATTTATGTAGCGCAGTTCTTTTGGAAGACGTTGGTTGACAAAAATTCTTCCCACACTTGTTCTAAGCACTTTTCCCTCAACACTCACCATCACTGGTTTTCTGAGTGTCACTTTGCCGATATGATACGCACTTATCGCTTCATTTTCACTTGAGAATAGAGCGAGCTCTTCATCTGGCTGATTTGCGTGAGCATCAAGCGTGGTGAGGTAGTAAATACCAAGGGCCATTTCCTTAATAGGAAGAGCAATTGGAGTACCATCAGATGGCTTCAATAAATTTTGATGTGCCATCATTCTACTTTTTACTTCGTTAATTGCCGTTGTTGAAAGTGGGACAAAGACTCCCATTGCGTCTCCATCAAAGTCTGCATTGTATCCTGCACAAACTGCTGGATGAAGCTTAATAACATATGAATCGGTAAGAACAGGGTAAAAACCAAGCACTGACAACTTATGAAGCGTTGGTGCACGGTTTAACAACACTGGATGATCTTTTGTTATTTCTTCCAGGATGTCGTATACAACCGGTTCTCTTAGCTCAAGAAAGTTTTTTGCACTTTTAATATTTGGTGCAAGACCTCGAACTATAATTTCATGAAGAAGATGTGGCTTGAAGAGTTCAATTGCCATTTCTCTTGGAATACCACATTGATTGATTTTGAGTTCTGGCCCCACGGCAATTGTAGAACGACCGGAATAATCAACACGTTTTCCAAGAAGATTTTGTCTGAATCGTCCTTGTTTTCCTCTTAAAATATCTGACAATGATTTTTGCACCTTAGATGCAACTCCTTGTGTTCGTGCTCGACCACGAGATTTCTGAAGATCAAGTAGCGAATCAACAGCTTCTTGTAACATTCTCTTTTCGTTTCGGAGAATGATTTCTGGAGCACCCAAATCAATAAGTTGTTTGAGGCGGTTGTTTCGATTAATAACTCTTCGATAAAAATCATTTAAATCAGAAGTTGCAAACTTTCCTCCTGGAAGTTGTACAACAGGGCGAAGATCTGGAGGAATAACAGGAAGCACGGTTAATACCATCCATGCTGGCTGCACGTTTCCCTTAATAAAGGACTCTAAAATACGAACCTTTTTCAATAATTTATTTCTTCGCTCTCCCTTTGCTTTAGTGAGTTCTTCTACTGCTTCTTCATATCTTTTCTTAAAATCCGTTGTGGAAAGAAGATCGTATACCACTTCACTTCCCATACCAACAGTTACAAAACCTTCAATATCTTTTTCTCTCAGGAAAAGATAATCCTCTTCCTCAAGGGTGTTGTTCACCTTGAGTGCTTTTACTGTTTTGACAACTCGGTCAAGAAATGCAGTTCTTTTTGCCTTGTCCTCAATATATTTATCAGAAAGAAGTCGGAATTTTTCTCGTTCTCGCAAATCAATTTCTTGTGTTGCAAGCTCTTTTTGTTCTTTATTCGTAATCTTTTTTACTACTGCGTCTTTTTGTTGGACAAATGATTTTTTTAAATCCTCTTTTTTTACTTCGTATTCTTCATCTAGTTTTTTAATTTCTGCTTTAGCCATTCCATCAAGTTCATGAACGGTCTTTTTTTGCAATTCCTTATCAATGTCGGTAACTAAATACAAAGCATAATAAATAATCTTTTCAAGGGCTTGTGGAGGGACATCAAGAACAATACTCAGTGGAGTAGATGCTCCTTTGAAATACCAGATATGTGAAATAGGCGTTGCGAGTTTAATGTGACCCATGCGTTCGCGTCGAACTGCAGAGGTGGTTACTTCTACTCCACATCTATCACAAATAATTCCCTTGTAGCGAATTCGTTTATATTTTCCACAATAACATTCAAAATCTTTTGTGGGTCCAAAAATACGTTCATCAAATAACCCGTCTTTTTCTGCACGAAACGTACGATAGTTAATTGTTTCCGGTTTGGTGACTTCACCTTTTGACCACTTTAAGATGTCTTCTGGGGATGCAAGACGAATCTTGAGGCCGCTGAAGTCGAGTACAAATTGTTCCTCCATAGGTTATTTGATGTAATCAATTGATAATCCCAATGCGTTCAATTCTTTCAAAAGTACATGAAATGATTCTGGAACATTTGATTGTGGAATTTCAATTCCTTTGATAATCGATTCAAACGCCTTTGTTCTTCCACGCACATCATCTGATTTAATCGTAAGCATTTCTTGTAAGGTTGCAGGAACTCGATGTGACTCCAGTGCCCACACTTCCATTTCTCCGAAACGTTGACCTCCCATTTGTGACTTTCCTCCAAGAGGCTGTTGAGAGACAAGTGAGTATGGTCCCACTGATCGGGCATGGAATTTATCCTCAACCATATGAATAAGTTTGAGGATATATCCAGTGCCAACAAGCACTGTTCTATCAAATTTTTTACCTGTTTTTCCGTCGTAAAGTGTTACTTTTCCGTCGGATGGAAGACCAAGCTTAACCAGTTCTTCTGTTATAAATTTTTCTTCAATCTTTTCAAATACGGGAGCCACGATTCTCCAATTATTTGACTGAGCAATAAATCCAAGCAACGTTTCAAACAGTTGTCCCAAGTTCATTCTTGCAAGAATAGAAAGAGGGGAAATAATAACATCAACTGGTGTACCGTCGGCTAGATACGGCATATCCCATTCCGGAAGGATACGAGAAATAACACCCTTGTTTCCATGTCTTCCTGCCAGCTTATCTCCGATTGTTATTTTTCTCAGTTCCGCTGTGTTAACGATTATTCTCTTTATGACACTTGGTTCAAGTTCATTAGGATCCTTTTTACTATCAATGGTTTCAACATTAACGACAACTCCTTGCTTTCCATATGGCATGCGAAGAGAAGTATCCTTTACATCTTTTGCTTTTTCTCCAAAGATGGCACGAAGCAATCTTTCTTCAGCCGTTAATTCTTTTTCTCCTTTTGGAGCAACTTTACCAACTAAAATATCTCCGCTTTTCATTTTTGTACCAATTACAACGAGTCCGTCTTTATCAAGGTTGCCCAAAACTTCTTCTCGGACATTGGGAATATCTCGAGTAAGTTCTTCAGGTCCCAATTTTGTGTCAATAAGGTCTGCAATAAATTCCTCACTTGTTATGGAGGTGAGAAGGTCTTCCTTTACCACACGTTCAGAGATGACAAATCCATCTTCGTATCCAAGTCCATTGAATGATGTGTATGCGACAACTAAGTTTTGCCCGAGTGCAAGTTTTCCATCATTAGTTGCGGGACCATCAATGACAACTGTACCTTTTTTAATCTTTTCTCCCAACTCTACTCGAGGTTTTTGATCAAAAATAACATCTTTATTTGTTCGCATAAAACGCTCAAGTTCATAGTCATACTTTTTTCCGCTCTTTCCTTTGAGCATTACCCGTTGTGCATCAACATATTCAACAGTGGCGTCTTCCTCAGCAAGAATTGTTCTTCCCAAAGCTTGTGCAATTTTCTCTTCTGTGCCAGTGCCAACATAAGGAGCAGAGGGCTTGATAAGAGGAACTGCTTGACATTGCATGTGAGTACCCATAAGGGCACGCGATGCATCATCATTTTGCAGGAAGGGGATAAGCGAAGCAGAAATACCAACAACCTGTTGTGCTGATATATCTATATAATCTATTTTCTCAACAGGAACTTCTGTAAGATCTCCTAAATGACGAGCAACCAATGTTTCATCTGTGATATATCCTTTTTCATCAATGGTTGTATTGGCGGATGTGATGTAATATTTTTCTTCATCATCTGCCTGCATATATTCAATAACATCACTTACTTTTACTTTTGTTTTTCCACCAACGGTTACTTTTTCAATTTTCTTGTAAGGCGTTTCCAAGAATCCATATTTATTGATCTTACTAAACATGGCCATATAGGTCACAACACCAATGTTTGGACCCTCTGGGGATCTAATAGGGCATATTCGGCCATATTGAGACGCGGCAATGTCTCGGATAGAAAATGATGCTCTTTCTTTTTCAATTCCTCCAGGTCCTCCGACAGTGATTCTTCTTAAGTTGTCCACTTCTGAAAGGGGATTGGTCTGATCGACAATGGTCGATAATTGGTTCGTTCGATAGAACGAATTAATTGCCATGATGATTGGCTTGGAATTAATTATCTGCGAAGGAGCTGGGAAAGTGTCAGAAGGCACCAAACTCATTCTTTCCTTAATTTCTTTTTCTGTACGGACCATTCCCACACGGATGCCATATGTCCCAACGAGTTCTCCTACTGTTTTTAATCTTCTATTTCCCAAGTGATCAATATCGTCAAACGCACCCTTATCAAGAGTGAGTTGGACAAGGTATTTCAAAATAGCAATAACATCTTCTTTTGCCAAAATGTGGTGTTCCTTATCAATGGGCTGATTAAGTCCCAGTTTTTTGTTTATTTTATATCGACCAACATCTGCAAGCGAATATCTCCTATGGTTAAAAAACAGACTGTTAAGTGTTTCATACGCATTTTCCAGAACAAGTGGCTCTCCGGGCTTTATTTTTCGATACAGCTCAAGAACCGCCTCATCTTTTGATTTTGTTTTGTCTTTTTTAAATGTGGGCAGAATATATTTATCAAGAAGTGTTTGATCCAGATCTTTAAAATGTTCAAGTAGCTCAGTTGTTGTTTCGTGATCAAATATACGAAGGAACGCGGATGCAAGGAATTTTCTCTTTTTGTTAATTTTTCCTTCTATTGTGCCATTTTTACTAATAGTAAAATCAAGCCAAGAACCAATATATGGTCGAACTTCTGCGTTGTAGAGAGTGAGACCGGATGTTTTATCAATTTCTGCAGTGAAATAAGCACCGGGAGATCTTACAATTTGGTTGATAATTGCACGCTCAATTCCATTAATGATGAAAGTGCCCCGTGTTGTCATTTTTGGCAGGTTAAAGAAGTACACATCCTGTCTTTTTTCTGTCCCTGTTTTTTTATTGACGAGCCTTACTTTTACATACACTGGAAAATCATAGGTAAGTTTTTTCTTAAAACATAGATCAATAGTGTAGCGAGGCTTGTCAAAATATAAATCTTCGAAGTAAAGTGCAAATTTTTTCCCGGTGTAGTCTTCTATGGGAAAAAATTCTTGTAAAATTTCTCGTATTTCTTTATCGAGGAGCTTTTCCCAAGACTCCTTCTGTATTTCAATCAGGTTGAGTTCCTTTAGATTGTTTTGTTCCTTTCCGAGGAAAATTTGTGACAGGGAGTTAGATTGGGCTTTGGGGTTTCGCATCGTTCTTTGGGTGAGCAAAATTTTATGATAACAAAAACAATCCCCTCAAATACGGGGGGGTCAAAAACTCCTATTTATACATTATATATAAAGAAAAGTCAAGCGCGTTTTGATGCATATTGTATTTTATCAAGGATGGTTGTTACAGTATCAAGCATGGATCCTTGATTTTTTGTAGTTTTTTTTGAATTTGTTGGTTGTGTGTGGGAAAAAATTTTATGTACATTAGTATCTAAATCTTCAGAAAACGAAAGAAGAGTCCGCAAGCCATTCCTACCGTTTTTAGTGCCAAATGCATACAGCATAAGCCCGGCAACTGCGCCTCCAGCCAAGAACCCATTCCAGAAGTTCTTTACACCAGGTTCATTTTTTATCATTTTTTTTGGGGGCCACAAGTTCAAACAACTTAAAAAGTGCCTTAAAGCCATTTACAAATCCTGATATTTCCTCAAAACCTTTTTCCATTCCAACGCCAATTGACTCAAATCCATTAGTAATTTTGTTAATCGTGCCCAGTGTCTTTTTTAGCTCCTTCAACACAAGAATGAGCTGAATACCGATAATCACAGAAAAAACAGTCGTTGTACCAAGAGTTATAATAAGCAAAATCTGCATTGTATCCATAATTATTCTATTGAAATGTTTTTAATGGACGGATTTTTTTTCTCTGTCCAATATTTATTTGCTAAGTATAATGTGTCAAAGCTACCTGCGTCAAGCCAATATCCATTAAGCTCAGCCCATGTAAGTTTTCCAAGCTTAATATAGGCATTATTCACATCTGTAATCTCCAGTTCTCCTCGTGCAGAAGGCTTACAAGTTTTAATTATTTCAAACACGTTCTTATCATAAATGTATACTCCAGTTACTGCGTAGTGAGAAGGAGGATTTTTGGGCTTCTCAACAATTTCTGCTATTTTTTTTGGATCTTTTTCATCAAACCGAGGCACCCCATACTTAACGGGGTCTGAAACGCGCTTTAAAAATATTGATGCCCCTCCCTTAAAGTTGTTAACCGTTTCTGAAATATCCGCATCTGTTGTATTATCTCCCAGTATCACTGTAATTGAGTCTCCATCTGCAAACGAATGGGCGATTGCCAACGCATCTGCGATTCCCCCGTTTGGTTTTTCTTGATAAGCATATTCAACATGTTCTATTCCAAATTCCTTTCCATTTTTAAGTGCAGGAAGAAAGTGGCCCGCATGAGGACCGGAAACGATAATAAGTATGTCTGTGATTCCCGCCTTCACCAATGTTTGAATGGGGTAGTAAATCATCGGTTTATCATAGACAGGAAGAAGATGTTTATTTGTGGCGTATGTTAATGGGTAAAGCCGACTTCCCAAACCCCCAGCAAGTATAATTCCCTTCATAGTATGTGTTTGTTACGGTTGAATAAATAACAAGAGCAAAAATAAAACTGTAAATCCAATAAGGATATATTCTACTATATGAGATAAACGAACTTGTCTTGTTTTTGTGTGGTGGTATTGTCCCCAAAAGACATAAAATCCGACAAACAAACAAATAATAATAAAACTGTACATGCGGTACCCTTGAAACAATCGTAAAAAAAGGAGGAAAATAACTCCCCCAGTACACAGGAGCAAATAATCAAATAAATGTCTCTTTAATTCCATGTGTGCAGTACGGATAATATGATTCATATGTTTTTTTAAAGGATTGCTCCTTGTTTGAGAATAAATAAAATTCCCATACTGATAAATCCTAAAAACAGCAAATGTGCAATATGTTTTCCCCGTAAATGAAGGACATTAAACTTCGATGCAAATGCAAAATCAAGTATAAGGGCACATATGATAAAGGCTATAAATATGATATTTATGTTATAAGCAAGATGTTTGTTATTAACTGTCACTGTCGGATTTTGGGATTTGCCTAATATCGCTGGTTTTTGAGCTCCTTGAACCGCAGGAACCTCTTTTTGTATTGGTTCAGGTACCTGTGCACTTTCTGTTGTCTTTACAAGAGGCGTCCCAAACATTTGCACAACAAGAGTGGTTTCCTCTCCGTTTATCATTCCATTTACAACGGCATACCCCACTTCCGTATACTCTTTTTTTACAATGTTTTCTCGATGAGTGGGGGAATTCATCCAAGCATCCACCACATTCTGTGAAAATAAGAAATTCTTCGCCAAATTTTCACCCGCAAATTCATATTGATATCCGGATTGTTTTATAAAATCCCATGGACTTGCTCCATCCGGTGCAAAATGAGACCAGTAATCTTTTTTAAACATATCAGCTGCCTTTTTTTCTGCTGCGGCTGCAAGCTGCGGATTTTCATGTAACATGGAAAGCCTAAGCTTTGTTCGTTCATTGTTTGTGAGACTAAACAATTTTGCAATTGAAATATCCGTTGCAATTCCGAGTACATTTGAAAAAGAGGGGACATTTTTACTTACAAACACCAACATAACAGCAACAAGAAGATAGACCGAAAGCATATTTGTATGAAGCGAGTGCGCATGGTAATTATTCTCTTCGTGTGGAATAAAAAAATGATGAATTTTATTTAGTAAAGAGTTCATAACAGTTTTTGGATAAGTCGCACCTTCTTAATGATAACATACATGACAATCATTCCGGCTATGTCGAATGCGATGTCACGGAATCGTCCTTGTCGCGTAGGAATGTATAACTGATGGAGTTCATCTGTGAGAGAATAAAAAATTGCTACAGCAAATGCACAAATACCACACACATTTTTTTGTATATGATTGAGGGACTGAAACGCACGGTAAAATAAGAAAAAAAGGAATGCATACTCAACCATATGAAGTGTCTTAAAGGTGACAAAATCTGTTGTGACGTTGGTTGTCATCTTAACGCTTTTTTGTGATGACATAAAAAAAACCACCCCCATCCAAATAAATGGAGGAAGCCAGTAAAGAAAAATATGTATTATTCTACGCATTCCTCATTTTAATGAAGACTGAAACAATAGTCAAAAGACTGTATGAAAAGGAGACAAAAGAAAGATAAAGAGAGGGAGAAGTGTGCGACGTTGTACTAACTTGAACACCCAATATCTCTCCTTCTTGTAGTGAGGAAGGAATACCAGAAGAGCCTATATTTGCAGTCATTTGTCGTACTGGTTGAATGACGGATGTTTTTACTAGTTCAGTTGTTTTTTGAGTTAATTTATCGGTACTATGTGGGGGTTGTGGGGATATGGGCAACTTTAATTCTGAAAGGCAAGAAAAATTGGCTGCATTTTTTGATGGTTCTTGTTCACAGTAAGAATCTTCGAAAAATGACGTACGCGCAATACTTTTTCCCTGAGTTATTTTTCCGTATTCCATACTGTCTTTCTCATATTTATCACTGTTCAGAAGTCGCACAACGTCTCCGACATTATTAAAAAGAGCAGAAGAAAGATTTATTACTGCATACATATATGGGTTGAGTGTAAGTGAAAATGATTTTGGGGTTCCTCCCGTGTTTTCTCCATCATCAATATACCAACGTTCCAAATTTATTTGGATATTATTTCCATTGTAAATCTCAACCCATTCATGTTCACCGGATGGAGGGTAAGGATAAACTTCTGAAATAAAAATATTTTGATAATGTATTTCAGGAGTATGAGATGGAGCTTGGGTGGGTTCAGTTGTTGGAGAAGGAAGAATTGTGGGTGTTGGAGAAGGGGTTGCTGAAGGGAGGGGAGTGGGGGTGGCTGTTGGGATGCAGGAAAGAAGTGATTCATTGAATAATCCGAGAGATGACGTGATTGTTTGCCACTCAAATCCTCCATCTGTTTTTTTACTAAATGAATAATTAGCTTCTGGTGCTTTTGCATACGAATATTGCTCAATTAGTTTTGCGGAAGACGAAGTAGGCGGACTAGTATTATCAAAGAGACGAACAATATCTGCAGATGATTTATTAAAGTTAAAATCTGCACTAAAAAGATAACATGACTGTGGGGGAAGGATGGTTTGAGATGGAATAGTATAGTAGGTGGTGCCACCCGCATCATCAATATACCATGATGAAATATCAGCGCTCGTTGAGGCAGTATTATAGAGTTCTACTGTTTGATTTGGCTGGATGGCAACTTCATTTAGAACAACCGATGCAAAAATTGTATTTGAATAAACAAATACTACAAATAAACAAATAATTAAATAAATGAAAAAATTACTCGCTTTTATCTCCCCCTTTCTCTTTAGAGCTTTTAATTTTAAGATTTTAATATTAATCCGTCCCATTACTTTTCATTAAGAAAAACAAAAAATAATAACACAAGGGATTATAAGCCGCATTTTTCTCGCTTAGATTATCCAAGCAACATAAGAATCACATTATTGGTATAAATAAGTTTATTTATTTAAATAAATAAACTTATTTAGTCTTTTAGTAAAAGATAAAGGGGAAAAATATAAACCTGCAAGGTTTACACACTCAATTATTTATTTAAATGTAGCAACGGAGCAGATGGATGAATAATAGGAGCTAAATTTTTTATCAGGTCCCTGTACAGGATCGTGCATCGTATAACTATCACCATCTTTTTTCGTTAACAAAACATAATGGTCTCCTCCAGATTTTCCAGCACAGCTGCCAGAGTAGCTAATGCCCACTATTACGTAATTTCCACTATTTAACTCTCCTTCAATATCAGAAGTAGAAAGACTGCGGTATGTTCTTCCCGCAACTCCCGGCCAGGGATAGTTCATCCATGCTGTATTTGCCCAAAATCTAGATGAATCAGCTGCAAGACTTGCAGGAGTAATGTCTTGTCCATATTTTTTACCAAACATTGCAATTGAGGAAAGCAAACATCCAACATTCAAAATATTTTCTGAAGAATAACCAATTGTTTGGTATGCCCAACGAGCGTCGCGTTGAGAGTAATATGCACCATCCGATCCATTACCAAAAGCATTTGCAGAAATAATAGAATCGGCACCTGAACTTTGTACAAACGATTTGAATCCCCTCAATTGAGCCAATGCTTGAGCGAGGAGCGTTTGATAGGTTGTTTCATCATTATTTGTATCTGCTAACAATTTTTGTTTTTGCGCTTGTTGATTTTTGAGATCTTCTTTCTGTGCATTCAAACTTATTATTAGACGATCAAGTTCTTGCTTTTTTTGCTCACGGATCACTTTTTGTTCTTCATAACTTGATTTTGCTTCTTGCACCTGGACAAGAAGTTTTTGATTATTGTTTTGTGAGGCATGAAGGTATTTAATTTTATTTGCGAGATCATTCATATCTTTTGTTTCAAAAAGGAGTTCAACTAGGGACACTGATCGTGTCTTATAACTTTTTGCAATTTGCCGTAGGAGAAGCTTTGATAATGTGTTAAGAGACAAATCCAAATTGTCTATCCGAGAGGATAACTTTTCTATCTCATTCTGTGTCTGAATAATCTTTGCTTCAGAACGTTGTATTTGAAGCCCAGTGAGGGATATTTGTGTATCCATTTGCTGAATTTGGCTACTGAGGGTATTTTGCTGTTGACGAATACTGACAAGTTTTTGTTGATATTCCTTAATTTTATTTTCTATATCCGTGTTTTGTGCGCCAACAAAATGAACAACAGCAAAACAAATAAACAAAAAGAGAGATATGCCGACACATTTTTTAAACGCAGTAAACATGCTTCATTATACTAGGGTATCCAAAATCATTTCTATTCAATTTACTTTTTTCTCATCCAGACGTATACCAAGGGAACGTCCTGAACAGACACCACGTACACTTTTTTCCATTGTTGGGGGAGCTTTAAAAAGCGAGGCATATCGGCCTTACTTACCACAATATAATCGGCATGTTCGACTTGTTCATCATACGGAAACACTGTTATGTCTTTCCGAAGGCGTGGAAACACATATCGCGGTGTCACGTATAAAGCTATTTTTGCATTTGGCGCTGCGTGCTGCTTGAGCCATTCTCCCGCTTCTTTTTGCCCTTCTCCCCACCAACTGATCTCAAATCCTCTTTTATCTCCTCCCGCAACCCCTCCAATAATGCCGTTGTAATAATCAAGGTAGTAGGGATGAATAGAAATAAGTGTATAAAGAACATAAACACCAAGCAATATAATGGTAAAAATTAAACCCTTTTTTGGTATTAAATTCTTTAAACCACATCCAATTATTATTGCTATGCTGGGATATATGGTGTAGATATATCTTGTTCCTCCAGCTGGGCAAGAAAATGCAATATAAAAAAGAGCAGTAGACACAAACCACCACAAAACATAGTTCATTTCATGAGTTCTTTTTCTGAGAGTAAAAAATAAACCAATAGCAAACAATATAATGAAAACTGTTGGTGTTGTTATAAGAAGAGAATAAAGATGATAAAAAGACGGATATACTACCCATGCACTCCGCGCAGCAAGAGAGGCAAAAATCCCCCGAGGAAATTCAATCCACAAAAAAGGCCATAAAACAAATCCCAAAATCCCTGCAGTAATAAAGGAAATGAAAAGAGTTTTGATTCCTGACAAGCGATTGTTATTTTTATTGCCAAACAACCAGACTCCTATCCACCCGATAAATACAAAAAACACCGAAATATTGTTGTATCGCGTCCACAGCAAGAGCCCTAGAAGCAACCCGTACATCACATCCCACCATAATCGAAAAGACCGTTTTTTAGAAGTATGTAAAAAAATAACAAACAGTATGGTAATAAACATACCGGACAATGATTCATAAGTCATCAATCTCCCCATTGCAATAAAACGAGGCATACCAAGAAGGATAAGGGAAGCGCCAACCCCAACCCATAATTCCCCACACAGTAGGGCGACAATATAAAATACAAGAGCAATAGTGAGAGCATTACTAAAAACAGAAAACAAACGAGGAGAAGTATAATCATAAGGGGATATCACCGCTGTTGTCCCTTGTATTCCTGCATAATAATTTCCCTCTTGAATATATTGATAGACTTCAGGAGAAACAGGCAGATCTGTACGGATTTTTTTAATATCTGTTGAATATAAGTAGCCATATATATATTTTGAAACCGTAGGATATCCTACTCCGTAATTCCATGCATCAAATGTATATTTTCCTTGTATTATATTATTCAAAGCTGAAATACCCGTGTCCACTTTAAACTGTTCATCCCACGTTCTTCCTTCGGCATTAAGATTAAAACTTTGGACAAAGAATGCAAGAACAAAAATACATAGGGTAAAAAATATGAGCGAGCCAGAATGGGGCTTCATAATTAGCTTCTTTGTATTGCAAGATATTTGTGTGTTGCAAAGTAGGTGGCGAGGCCTGCAATCCCCATTCCAAAACCGGTAAGAAGAACATAGAGACCCCCCGCATACATGAAAGAGAGCGGCCACACTGTAAGTTGATATGGTCCAATGTCAACGAACAGAGACGAAACTCCGCGTAAATACCCCTGTATTGAAGGGTAGATAAGAAAAAGAATTCCTGCAAAAAGTGAATATACTACCGTTGAAGAGATAAATCCCAAGAAAAGTGCTTGATGCATAAATGGTTTTCGCACATAGCTGGTTGATGCACCCATGAGACGCAGAAGCTCTATTTCTTCTTTTTTTAATGCAACTTTAAAGTGTGTAATAGTCATCAAAATGATAATGGTTGTTCCCATTAAGAATATAAAAAAGGTAAGAGACATGGTACGTACAATTGAGGTGAGAGAAAGAAGCTTATCGACAACGTTTTTTTGAAAATTTACCTCATCTTTGCCCGTCACAGTATTTAAATAATTAGCAATTTCAGGCAAATACGTTGGTTTTTTTGCAAAAATTTCCAGAGATGCAGGAAGAATGTCTGGTGTCACCATTTCCAAGAGAAGGGGATTATCCTTGTTTAGTTGTTTGTAGAGGGAATATGCATCATTTTTTGACATATATTTAACCGACTCAACTTTGCCCGATTTTTCTAGATCATTTTTTACTTTTAAAATACTTGCTTCTGAGGCCTCATTTTGAAAATAGATTGTCACTTGAGGTCGCGATTCTACGTATCCTAATATGCCATAGAGAAAATTAAGACAAAATATCAAAAGAAGCGAAAGAAAAAGAGTGAGAATGAGGGAAAAAAATACCGCAAGCGATTGATATGGAGTCCGACGCAGTGATATCAAGAGTTGTTTCATAATTCATATCCTCCTTTTTGCATGTCTTTCACCAATTTTCCCCGTTTAAGTACAAGCACTCTTTTTTTCATACTATTTACAACATCGGTATTGTGAGTGGCAATAACAATTGTTTTATGTGATTCTACTTTTTTGAATATTTTAATAATATCCCAGGTTGTCTTTGGGTCGAGGTTTCCCGTTGGCTCATCTGCGAGGATAATTTGTCTATCTCCACAGAGTGCGCGAGCTATTGCGACACGCTGAAGCTCTCCAGCTGAAAGTTGGACTGGGAAGTATTGTTCCCTTCCATCAAGTCCCACAAGGGAAAGAACTTCTCGCACTTGTTCCTTTATTTTTTTTAGAGAAAGTTTTTGAATATAAAGTCCAAGTGCAATATTTTCAAATACATCTTTATCCTGCAGGATCTTAAAATCTTGAAACACAACTCCAATATGTTTACGTAACTCTTCAATTTTGTTACATTTTTTATTTGATATATCAACATCATTTACAATGACAGTTCCAGTATTTGGATAAAGATCTCCCAAAATAAGATTAAGAATGGTGGTTTTTCCGGCTCCTGATGTTCCAACAAGAAAGACAAACTCATTGCGCTCAATGGTGAAAGATACAGCATCAAGCGCCGCTACACCCAACGGATATGATTTAGTAACATTCTCAAATTGAATCATGAATAATTATTGAATCTCAACTAACCCCACGTCCATTAACCATCCAGCTTTTTGTCCTTGAAAAGTTTGACCCCATACCTTTACCTTTTTTCCGATGTATTTTGAGAGATCAACAGTACTTGAAGTGAGATAAACATTCTGAGATACACCTCCTGGACGTTCTAAATGAAAGTTTCCCTCTCCATCCACTCCACCTTCTTTGAGAAGACCAATAATGCTATCTTTAAATGTTTTTTTATCTACAACGCCGGCAGATTTCTCTGTTTGAACGGTGGTCCCTTTTTCGGAGCTTGTTGCTAGGGAAGATTTTTTCCCCATCATAAATCCACCAACACCACCAATCACGATGGTAATTGCACAGATAAGTAATACCACGGGAATGGGAAGAAGTTTTGGGGTTTCGGTTGCATTTATTGAATGCATAAATCCTGATGTTTTCATATGGTAACAGCATACCATTTATAAAAATAAAAATCTAGAGATTTTCTTAAATATCCCCCAGAAGCGATACCACCTTAATTTTTAGTTTACGAGCGATTTTATGAAGAGTTCGGATTGAAGGGTTTGCTCGCCCCTTTTCAAGACGGGTAAGATACGTTCTGTCCATATCAGCAATGAACGCAAGATGATCTTGCGATATATTTTGCTTTTTACGCATTGCGGCAATTCTTTTGCCAATTTTTATATAAACAAAATTTCCTTTCATGGGTTCAAAAATGAAGGATATACAAGTAAGAGATTAAACACAGCAGCTTATAAGCCGCAAAAACCTATTTTTAGACTGTTACGAAGCCAAAAAAAACGCATTAGCGGTATGGGCTATAAACAACATCAATCAAGGAAATCTTTTAGTTTACGTGCGCGAGTAGGATGCTTTAATTTTCGAATGGCCTTCGCTTCAATTTGTCGAATACGTTCTCTCGTTACCTTAAACTCTTTTCCCACTTCCTCAAGTGTTTTTGGTTTACCATCATCAAGTCCAAAACGCATAATAAGAACTTTTTTTTCCCTTGGAGACAGCGTTTCAAGCACCTTGTTCATCGCTTCTTTGAGAAGTTCTTTGGAGACCTTATCGTAGAGCGTGGGCTGAGACTGATCACTTACAAACTGTTCAAGTGTTGCTTCTTTATCATCTCCCACCGGGGTAGAAAGTGATTTTGGCTGTTGAGAAATCTTCATGAGGTTTTCAATTTCATCTGTTGTTACAAGCATCTCCTTTGCTATTTCTTTTACTGTTGGTTCTTTCCCAAGTTTTTGTGTCAGTTTTCTTTGTGTTTTATAAAAGCGGTTAATTTGATCTACCATATGAACAGGGATACGAATAGTACGGGATTGATCAGCGATGGCGCGTGTTATCGCCTGTCGAATCCACCACGTTGCATAGGTAGAAAATTTAAATCCTCGTCTCCAGTTATATTTTTCCACTCCTCGAATAAGGCCCTTGTTGCCCTCTTGGATCAAATCTAAAAATGACAGCCTTCTTCCTAAATATTTTTTTGCAATTGACACAACCAAACGCAGATTTGCTTTAATAAGTTTTTCCTTTGCTTTTTCACTTCCTTTTTCATATGACTTTGCGAGTATTATTTCTTCTTCAAATTTAAGGAGAGGTGTTTTCCCAATTTCTTTAAGGTATTTCTTGATAGGATCAAGACTTTCTCCATGTTTTGCCGTAATGAGTTGTTCCAGTTCTTTTTCAACTTCTTCTGCAGATTTATGGACCTCCTCTTCCTCTCGGGTGGATATAGTTTCAAAAATATCAATTCCTTTTCGAAGAGCATCATTAAAAAAGTCGTCAATCTCCTGTATATGTTTTTCCGGTTCACTGCAGATTAGAAATATATCGTCCTGAAGAATAAATCCATCATCTTCTCCCTGTTGGAGCAACTCTTTGAATGTCTTTGGACTTTTTGGCTTGATCATAGCTCCTATTTTATACTGTTGAGCTCATTTTTTCCACCTCTTTTAATTGTGCCTGTAATTTCTTCAATTCTTCCTCATGAGCCTCAGATCCTGAATTGAGAATATTTTTCATTAATGTGCGAAGGGAATTGCGTTTTATCTCATAGGCGATATGTTTAAGCGATTTTGTGGACTGTTGTTCTTCAGACGATGCTTTCAGGTATAGTTCATCTGCCACCGAGGCTAACTCTGAAGGGAGTGATTTGATAAATTCATTAATATCAAAAATACCCGAACTTTTTGCCTTCTCTTTTAATTGAACAAACAATTTCCCATATGATGGAGCGGTAAATACATTTTCAGAAATAATATCTTGAATCTCATTTATATGTGGGGTAAGGGATGTTGTGTGAAGTAATTGTTCGAGGAGATATTGCTGAATAACAAGCTCCCGGAGCGGTTTTTTTACTTGTTCCTCTTGTTTATTTGGTCTCACAAGACGTTTTTTTCGATACCCTCGTATCACCCGGGCTGCGGCATCCTCGCTTACGTCAAGAAGCTTTGCAAGTTGCTTAATATAATAAGACTGAACAATAGGGTTGGTAATTGCATAGAGGAATGGCGCAATCTCATCTCCAATCTGTTTTTTATTGAAGGGATCAGAGGGAGGGTATTTTTTTGCAAACAATTGCATAAGGAAATCATATACTGGAATAGGATGTTCAATTGATTTTTTAAACTCCACTTCATTTGTACGCACCGCCTCATCTGGGTCTTTTCCTCCTTCGATCACAATTACTCCTAGCTCAAACCCCATAGGCTCTGCAACTTCAATTGCACGCCGAATAGCCTCTTCACCTGCTTTATCCGCATCAAGCGCAAGATATACGCGATTAGTATACCTTTTTATTAATTGAAGCTGTTCTGTGGTGAGGGCAGAGCCCTTTATTGCGGCGATGGCATTTATTCCTTGTTGAAACGGCATAATCATATCAAACTCACCCTCAACTAAAACGATTTTATTTTCTTTTTTAACCGCTTCTTTTGTCATATGGAGGCCAAACAACATAGAGCGCTTATGGTAAAGCATTGTCTCTGGCGTATTCACATACTTTGCTTCATTATCTCCACTGAGAATTCTCCCTGAAAATCCCACTGTATTGCCGCGGTGATCCTTAAGGGGAAACATGACCCGTCCTCGGAATCGATCATATATGGATCCACCTTGTTGTTTTTGAATACACAATCCACTATCAACAAGTTCTTTGTTGTTAAATTTCTTTGTATGGAGAAACCGAGAGAGTGAATCCCATGAAGAAGGGGAATATCCCAGTTGAAACGTTTCGATAATTTTGTCCGAAATTGATCTATTTTTAAGATAGTCAAGGGCTAGTTTGCCAATGGACGATTTTGTAAGAATATAATGATAAAACTCAGTTGCCAGTTGATTTGCCTTGATGAGTCGTTCCTTATAGTGAACCATTTTGTCTTCCACCGGCATTTTTTCAATGACGATGCCATACCGATTCGCTAAATCTGTAAGCGCTTCAAGAAACGAAAGATTTTCATATTTCATGTAAAAAGCGATTGCGTCTCCTCCTACTCCACATGATCCAAAACAACGCCATAATTGGCGATCTGGTGACACCACAAAGGAAGGAGTTTTTTCTAGGTGGAAGGGGCAAATGCCTTTAAAATTACGTCCCGCCTTTTTCAACCTCACAAAGGAGCCAATGAGCTCAACAATGTCAATACGTTCTTTGAGTTTTTCTATCGCGCTTTCCATATCTGTCATATTGTATCAGTTTATTGCCAATTTACATTTGCTTGACAAGCATCGTTAAATTCACTATCCTCAAATGTAAATAGTATTAGTTTAATATTTTTATATTATGCCCAATTACCCTGGTGTTATTAAAAATGATAAGATCTGTGTATCAAAGCCGCTCGTCATACTATCTTTAGTTGCACTACTTCTTGTTGGTTTTGTGGCGGTAACTGGTTATATCAATTCTTCAAAACTAAGCACGAGCTCGAAGGCAGCTGCTCCTGCCTCTTCTGAGGCATATGACTCGGAATGTCAAGTTTCTCCCCATGCATATGTTCAAGGTTTTTATACCGCAACCCAGGATTATTGCAGGCCATGGAACAAAACAAATTGTAACGCAGGATATGTAAGAGATGACACAAGCTTTACACAATGTGGAGCTTTCAAATGCTGCAGAAATACTGCATATGTTGGTGTATTAGGTAATCAGTTCTGTACAGAAAATAATCAAGGAGTACAGTCAATATGTAAAGCTGAATATTATGGATCTGTTACATGCGAAAATGGCACTACACTCGCGGGTAAATGTGCAACCATTGTAGGCGCAGCACTCGTGAAAGGACGTTGTTGTAATAGCATTGCTGGGGCAACGCCGACTCCATTACCTTACAAAAATGGACAATCGATAGAAAACTGTGGAACTGCAGGTATTAACTGTGTCAAAACGTGGAAAGAATATTACACAAGCAGTACATTTGGCGACAGAGGGTATAACACTCACGATGTTGAATGTATGCCGCTTAATGCTAAAAATCTTGACAAACCCGCATTTTATCAGTGTGTTTTAAAGGTTGATCCAGGGACATATTGCAAGGGAAAAGAATGGGTATATGGAGTGGCATATTTTACGAATGTTGGTAATAAGAAGTCAGAAGATCTCTGTTATGTTGCTATTCCACAGAAGTCACTTCCCACTCTGCATGATCCCACCAGAGACGATTTCAGTATTTGCCCAGTCGAGTTAAAGACGGTTAAGAGTGCAGTCCCCGGTAACGAATATCTCAGCTGTAAAGCGATTGCAGATAAACATTAACAACAAGTGGGGCAAATCCCTCCCGACTTTTGAAAATGTATTTGTGAAGTTTGTTATTGTGGTGGACTTCGATATAGTTAAAATGGGGAGAAAGAATTATAGAGCAATACAACATAAGATGAATCGACAGGGAGAACAAGATAAGCCAAATGCTACTTGCATTTTTTGCTCATATGACACTATAATAGATACATAGTCTACGTATGATTTATATTTATATCGGACAACATGTCATCAAAGCCCTCCACGTAAGCAAGTCGTTGTTGGGGCAGTACAGTGTGCAACAATTTGAAAAAAAGTTTAGTGTACAGCTTCTTAAGGCAGGCAAGGTAGCACACACAGATATAGTCGCATCTGCCATGAAAGAAGTTGTATCCCATCTCACAGGAGGTGCAGCAAAAGAAAAACAAATTTATCTTATCCTTCCTCAAGAAGCTTTTTATTTCTCTCGTTCGGAAGTGCCAAGCGACATGGCAACTGGCGCAATTGCCTCATTTATGAAAGAGAAGGCACGTTCCGTGTTACCGGCGCATCTAGATAATGTCTATTATGATTTTGTGGGAGCAGAAAATGAAACTAAACGTATTGTAAGCCTGTATGCGATCGAAGAATCAACAGTACAAGGGTATAAAGACACCTTGCAGCTTGTGGATCTCCAGCTGGTATCCCTCCTGCCTGACACGCTCTCCTACTACAAATTATTTGAAAAAACTCTTCGCAAAGGTAAGATTGAACACATTTTGTACGGATCATATGAAGAGGATTTTATCAGCGCCTACCTTTTCGATTCATTTGGGCTTCTTGAAAAAGAATCTTTTTCTGCAAAACTGACACAAGGAAAAGGAGTTGAAGAGCCATTAAAGAAAATTGGAGCGGAATATGAGGAAAAACACCAAAAAATTAACAGACTTATTTTATCCGGTACACTTTCAGATTCGGTGAGACAAGACACGTTTACAAAAGATGTTGGTATCTGGACTAATCCCCTCAAACGCATCCTCCCTCACTTTTATGCGGATTATCTAAAAATGCTTGTGCCGATTGATAGTAACCCTTTCCCCATCCTACAGTTTGATGTATGTTTTGGAGCCCTCATTTTTTCGATTGAGAACAGAGGTTTTTCACTCTTAAAAAATACATTTAGTCCATCACTTGCGGTTATGGGACAATCAATACCGAAAAAAAACTTTGCTTTCCCTGCATTTCGTATTTCAAAAGAAGTGCTCCTTTTTATCGCTTCGTTTGCAGGTTCATTCCTTATTTTTACTCTCCTTACTCAATCACCAGCGGGATTTAATATGAGACTTCCAAGTTTTATGGCAAAAATAAAGCCAACCGTTACTCCAACGACCGCTCCAAACCCAACTCCAACACCTACTCCAGAAATTAAAAAAGATGTAATAAAAGTTAAAATACTCAATGGATCAGGAACACCTGGAAAAGCCGGCGAGGTCAAAACTGTCATGAAAGAAAAAGGCTATCAAGACATTGTCACTGGAAATGCGGACACCTTTGATTTTGCGACAACCGAAATCGCAGTAAAAAAGGGAAGTGAACACCTCGGCACACTTGTTAAAACTGAATTAGCAGATTATGCAAAAAATGCAAAAATTACCGTATTGGGAGAAAAAGAGGAAGCCGATATAGTTGTGACGGTTGGAAAAGACTTCAAATGATATAATATAACTTCTTAATATGGATAATGAAAAGGAAGACCTACAGCGCAAACTGGACAACATTCTCTCTAAGGTAAATTTACCTGCGAAAAAAACAGAAGTATCTGACCTGGAGAAGTTAACCTATGATGGTAATTTTTGGGGAGATCCTAAAAATGCAGCTGAAATTCTCAAACGAATATCCATCCTCAAAAAAGAGATTGACGATATTGAAATGATGCAACTTCTTGTTGAGGAAAACGATCTTACCAGCGCAAATAAGCTTATCTCTCAATATGAAATACTTCTTTTTCTTTCAGGTCCCTATGACAGAGGAGACGCTGTGTTTTCTATTCATGCTGGTCAAGGCGGTACAGAGGCTATGGATTGGTCATCAATGTTGTTTCGAATGTATACTCGCTTTGTAGAACGAAAAGGCTGGGCATATGAAATGGTTGATCGAGTTGACGGGGAAGAGGCAGGAATCAAAAGTGTGACGATAGCAGTGCATGGGCGATTTGCCTACGGACTTCTCAAAGCTGAAGCAGGAGTGCATCGATTAGTACGTCAATCACCATTTAATGCAGATAAACTCCGCCAAACATCATTCGCTCTTGTTGAAGTTCTTCCGGTTATTGAGGATAAAGAAATTGAGGTACGGACAGAAGATATCGAATGGCAATTTTATCGGGCAGGAGGACACGGAGGGCAAAATGTGAATAAAGTTTCAACAGCAGTACGCCTCATTCACAAACCAACAAATATTATCGTGTCCTGCCAAACAGAGCGGGAACAATTGAAAAATAGAGATACCGCAATGAAAATATTGCGATCAAAATTATGGCAAATCGAACAGGAAAAACGCGATAAGACGATAGAAGGATTTAAAACAGATAAAATGGCTTCATGGGGAAGGCAAATTCGCTCCTATGTACTTCACCCATATAAACTCGTAAAAGATTTGCGAACCGGGTATGAAGAACATAACACCGAAAAAATACTTGATGGAGATTTAGATCTCATGATAGAAAACTTCCTGAAGAAAAAAGCCTAACACTCGCATTAAAATATTAAATTAATACATATATTTATTTAGGGTTTCATCTAGTTGATATTCTCTTTCTACTGCGGTACAGTTAGGTATGACAAAAAGCACCGAAGTAGGGTCAACACAAAAGATGCTTAATGTGTGGGCCATAGTGCTTATTTTGTGGAGTTTATATCGTGTAACTTTTAAAGCAACTCTTCCTATTTGGTTTGATGAATTTATCGCAAAACCCGCTGTATTTCTTATTCCTCTCTACTGGTTTGTTACCAGGTCAGAAAAAAAATCATTTTTAGGTGGAATAGGTTTTTTGAAGAAAAATATGTTTGCTGATGTTGCATTTGGTTTTGGCATTGGGTGTTTGTTTGTTGGTATAGCGCTTCTCACGCGAATAACAAAAAGATTACCACTTCCTTCATTTCATATTTCCTCCGAATCGATTATCTGGGTATTATCAACTGTAATGGCAGCAAGTATGGAGCAGGTTCTGTCTACTGGATTTGTTTTCAAACGACTTTCCCAGGAGTCAAAAAGTATTGTCAAACCACTTATCATATCGGCACTTTTATTCTTTTTCCTACATATTCCAGTTTTGTTTGGAGCAGATAAAATTTTAGGTTCTACTCTTGTTCAAATGATGATTCTCAATACTGTATTAAGCCTTACTACCTCAGTAGTATTCTTGTTGAGAAAAAACACAATCGCTCCTATCTTGGTTCACGCCCTGTATCTTTTAAGTCTTCCGATATTACTTTCTTAATCAGAAGTTCTATATCCCAGACAATTTTTAATTTAAAATTTCAAATTAAACATTTATTTGTTTAAGATTTAGGGGTTTGGGGTTTACTTCCCGTATATTTCAAACATTGGCTCACCTTGAGGCGCAATGACAGCTGGATTATATTCTTTTTTTAATCCTTTGAAGTTGTCTCGAGAACCAACAGCCACTTCATTTTTTTTCAATTTCTCCGGATCTTTAAATTCAAAGGTATATTTATCAAATTTTTCTACCTGCCCGAATCCATATTCATCAGGAGCTGAAAGATGCGCCTCTTTTTGATATTTTTCAGGTGGATATTGTTGGTAAAACAAGGTAAAGATATATGGCATACCTATGTCTCGAGTAATATAAAAATGATCGATTGAGTTATAATTTTTCTGGATATACTCGTTTACCTGTTTATACCCGCATTGCCACGCATGAATGGTAATAAGGCGTTTCGGATAATGAAATAGATAGAAATCCCATTGCATGGTAAGGAAATAAAAAAATATTCCAGTTCCAAATAAACAAATAAGCAAGTAGTATTTATATTTTTTTATCTCTTCCAGCAACAACACCGTTCCATACCCGGCCAATATTGATATGGGGATAAGAATAAAGAGAGACCTGGTAAGGGAAGAAGTAGACCAAGAAAGAGATGCAGAAAGAGGAGATGATAAGAGGATAAATAACAGTACATAGCGCCACTCCTCTTTTTTTCTGAGTAAGAAATAAATACCAACAAAAAAGAGAAGATATTCTACAGGAGTAATAAGTCCCATTCCCTTATATCCAAACCGGTCATTCCCGTCTCCATTCTGGAGGAGAAACTGAGGTGAAAAATAGCTCAAATGCTCAAATGCAATATCTCTTAGTCCTACAAAAAGGGGGTTATACAAATAACGGATTCCCCCCTCCGTTTTCAATTCTTGTACTTTTAATTGAATGCCGGAACTTGAAAAAAAGAGAAGACTTTTAAGCCTCTCCGGTTTGTATATTACATCACTGACACTAAAAAGTGCGATAAGAGAAACGATAAGTATTAATACTGGAATATACTGTTTAAGCTTTTTCTTCTGGAGAGCATAGATGCATGCTCCAATAAAAAAGAGACCGGCAAAAAGTCGTCCGGGATGATATGAAAAGAGCATGAAAAGTAAAGATAGGGAAAATAGTACACTAGAAATAATCGCTTTTTTCTTTAACAGACGAATAAAAAAATAAAAAGTAAGCGTTGTGAGGAATGCGGCAAGATATCCTTCATGCGCGTGGCGTGCGACAATATGAAGCCCAAGGGACGTGGCACTTAAAAAAGCAGCAACGATGCCGTATATATCTTTTTTAAATAATTCTTTTGTTAATAAATAAACCACAAGCGGGAACAGGAGTGAGAGAAATATATTTAATGCTCGAGCACTTGTTTCATTTAGGCCCATAACGGCTATAAATGGGACAGAAAGGTAACTATAGAGGGGCATTTTGAAGTCGCCAAATGATTTTAATCGCAAGGGGAGTAATGTGCCATATTCATCTTTTCCTGTCTTTAAGAGTGAGTATGCATTATATCCGAACGACGCCTCATCAGCATTAAAACAAGGAGGAGAAGGAATACGGAAATTAACGATTGTTAAGAAAAATGAGATGAATGAAATAAAAGTTAACAGTGCAATAATTAGTTTTTTATTCATAGTGAATTGAATTGTTCAAATAATTCTTTGTCATCTTTTTTCCACAATTTTTTTTGCTGATCTCTTTTCTTCATTATCTGAGGAAGAAGAAGAAGGGCCATCCAAAATCCTTTTATAAATTCGCAATTACCTTTAAACAAAGAAAGGATACAATTTTTCGCAAGACATACAATATGTTCTCTCATATACTGAAGGTCAGATATATTTTTCCAAATAGTAATAAGCTGATTGCGATAGGCAATTGTGTTTATATATGATTTTTTAAAATGGGTGGCAATTGTTGATTCGTGATAATGTTCTACCAACACCTGTGAATCGAAGTAAATTGTATATCCAACCTTCCACGCACGATAAGAAAGATCAATATCTTCCCAGTAAAATGGAGCATACAACTCATCAAATCCCTGGATTATTTCATACTTTTTTTTCTCAAACATCATTGCTCCCCCCTCCGCCCATCCATTAACTCCGTTTTTATCCGAATTTCCCTTTTTATGGCGGAAAAATCCCCCCGCCCAATATATTGTGTTTCTTCCCACAAAGTTGCCATTTTTTTCAACCTGTCTAAAGCTTACTGCAAATAGACTTATATCTTTATCAAAGTATTTGAGTGCAGTTTTAAATGAATCATTTTTTAAAACCACATCGTCATTCAATAAAAATACGTAAGGGTTTTTCGAGTGATTAATCCCCACTGATGCAGCCCCTGCAAACCCGCGGTTCCGCTCATTTTCAATAAGTATAACCGTCGGAAACAATTGCCCCACTTCTTTTTTAAGAGATATCTCAGGGAAATCATTAACAATGATAATTTCACAATCCTTTAAAAAAGGGAGATTGTGTTGAAGATTGGTATAAAGCCTCTTCTTATCTTTGTAGTGGGGAATTACGACTGAGATCATTTAAACAATGTGAAATATTTTTTTAACATGAATTGCAAATCGATCGTAATGAAACGACTTCAGTGCAAACCTGTATGCTGCTTCCTGCATATGGTGTTGAAGAGTGGGGGTATTGAGAAAATAGGACATTTGTTGAAGTAATTCTTCTTCCGTATTAAATAAAAATCCATTTTTTCCACCCTCAATTAATTCTCTTGGTCCTCCGGCATTAAAACAGAAAGGAACAGTGCGCGAGGCCATCGCTTCAAGGGGCGTCATCCCTAAGTGTTCAACCTGTTCCGGATGGGCGAGTGCATCCACCCCGTATCCTGAAAAATGCCAATAGACTGACGCATCTTTATAAAGTTCCCTCAACTCATTAAAGGATATATTTGTTTTAAACCGTACACATGATTCTGGGAATTCATTCCTTAACTCTTCAACGTATTGCATATCCTCATTTTTTACACCCCCTGCAAGCACAAGCGTATAGTTGCTATGATGTTGGTGAAATCGCAAAAATGTTTTAATGAGATCTTGTTGCCGTTTTGCATGGAGATGTTTAAAAAATCTTCCCACAGTCAATACAAGTGGCTTTTTTTGTGGAAGAACTTCCTGAAAAAGTTCTTGGTTAACAAATGGATATACAACGCTCGATCGAATACCCCATTTGTGAAGCCATTGAGCTGTAAAATGGGAGTTTGCAATAAAGATAGCATTTGCAGTTTTAAGGGCATTTAATGGCGAGAGATTATAGAGCTTTTTATCGGGAACCATGCAAAAAATTGCAGTTTTTTTCGCAGGAGAAAAAAAATAACTTCCATCTGTGACATAAAGAAGCCAATCAAGAGGAGAGAGTTTTCGTGCCTTTTCCCATACACTCATTTTCTTTAAATCTTTTTCAAAACGAAGGTGGGTAAAGGAAAGCTCTAATTTATCCTTTATTTCAGAAGATAAATTTGTGTCCCAAAAAAGAACTACGTTGTATCCTGCTTCGTCAAATACCTTCAAAATAGAAAGTATATGCTTTTCCCCGCCGCCCATAATGTCAAGATAGGGGGTGTACAGGCCGACGGTTTTTCTTCTCATAGAGTAATAGATAGGTAATCGTTTTTGAATACGCTTGATATATGCTTTCTATTATACCAACTGTCCCATCCAAAAAGCCCCCTCTCTGGATGAGCCTTCGAAAAAGTTCACCAAAAAATTTGCGAAAAAAAGTTAGAATTGAAACCGGTCTGTGTGCAGCAAAAAGCAAGTTTGATTCTATATCCTCAAACACGAGTGTCTTTTGTACCATTCTATCCATATTTCCATGAAAGAAGTGTAAAAATGCCATATTGAGGTATCCCATTTCTCCATTAATGTGTGGTGTTGAGTGTATATTCGTTGGCCATGACTGGAAAGCAGAAAGCTTAATGAGTCGTATCTGTTCGTCTGGCCACCACCCGCCGTGTTTGAGCCACTTTTTTCCACCAAACATATTTTTTCGAGGTACTTTAAAGTGGGTGTTGTCAGTATTTTGTATGGCACTTTTTATCTCCGAAGCCAAATCCGGCGTGATCCGTTCATCTGCATCCAAAATAAATACCCAGTCTGACTTGATCTGTTGCAGCCCAAATGATCGACCCGGCTCGACATAGTGGGAGAAAGGATATGTCGCCACAACAGCTCCATTTTTTTGAGCAATTTCTCTTGTTTTATCTGTGCTTTCCATATCAACAACTACAACATTATTTGAAAGAAATTTTGCAGAAGCAATACACTCCTCAATATGTTGTTCTTCGTTGTGGGTTTGAATGAGAACAGAAATTGTATTCATATGGCATTATTTACATAGAACAATAATAACGGGCCTCAATATGTGTTATATTTTCGATATAAAGTTTTTTTTCCGGGGATAAATTCTGTGTATCTATAAGTAAGGATTTATCAGCTGGAATGATTCTTTTTTGAATTGTCAAATCTCCAAAACTTTTCTCTTCAAGAAGTCGGGATACTTTGTCCTCAAGGTAAATTGTAGCCTCTTTTGCATTTTCAGGAATACCCCCCAAAGGTTCAATTATGAGATATCTAAGTTGAGCTCTTTCGATATCGTAGGGAAGGTAACTACTATTTGAAATTTGTTTTTGCCCCGACCAAGAAGGAACATATCCATATTTATTTTTACCATAGGTTGAATATAAAAAAGACCACAATGTGTTTACAAATAATGGATTTGTTACACCACAAATACTAAAATGTTTTTTTTTGGACGATTCGTATGAATAATCAATCATTTTTTTTTCAATAGAAAGGGTAAGTGGCTGTAAGGCAAAAAGTTTGATATTTTGAAAGTTATCTGCTCCCATCTGAAAAACGTTGGAACATATTATCAATAAGAGGATAACTATCTTTACACTTTTTGGGGCATTTGATATAGAAAGGTAATATATTCCACCCGCAAAGATTATAGCTAAAGGTGCAAAAATTGAGCTATTAATAACTTGAGCATTTAAAACTCCTGATTTAAAAAGAAAAAGAGGTAAAGTTGAAAAAAACCAAATACATAGAAAAAAATACCTATTCTTTTCTTCAGTTCTTTTTCTATTTTTCCATATAATTTCAAGAAAAAGAAATAAGATGATAAACCCAACGAACTTTCCATAAGAGAATAATGAATAGCTAATTGCTTCAGAAATGCGATCATAATATCTCTTTCCATTATTTAGAATCGATGCAAAAAGTTCATACTGCGAAGTATAGTTGGTTGATTGGTGACTGATATAGCCAAGGAGTGATTTAATCGCCATAAATTGCCATCTTATTTCAGCAATCACAAAAGGAGAAAGTAATAATCCCAATAACGACAGACATGCAACAGTCATTTTTAAGGACGGCCTATATTTGAAGAAAATAAAAAGAATAGGATAAAAGATAAATAAATAAACCAAATAAAAATTAAAATGTATTGCTGCAGCAAGTCCAATTACACTAATTGCCAATCCGACCTCCTTTTTTTTGAATATTGCATATGCGAGCCCAAGAAAGAAAACGATTGTACAAATCGACATGGGAGATGCATTTGAAATAAATCGTGCAAAATTCATTTGCTCATAGGAAATTGCCCACAAAAAAGCTGATAAAAGTGAAATTTTTTTATTATTAAATAACACCTGTGAAGATAAATAAACCAACAATATTCCACTTAGATTGATGAAAACAAAAACAAGCGCCGCATAATTTATATTAAAGGCGGTTAGGGCATAAATCGGAGTAAGAATATAATAGAATAGAGGGCCATTAAATACTCCCGGAATATCAGTTTCAGGACCGACAATCTTGAAATTTTTTTGCATTATTTCCATTACTCTTTGTGCATCCCGTGCCTGGTCATAAGCGACAATTGTATTATCCTTAAGGTTTAATACACGAAAAAATAGTCCAAGTGCAATTATGCAACACAAAACAATATAAGTTTTATTTTCGATGAAAGACAAAATTTTATTCATACACATTATCGCAACTTAATTGGGGAATTTTTGTTAGGTCTTCTTTAATTGAATCTTTTAATGAAGATGAATAGCCCTCAACATTTCCTCCATCAACCTTTTTAAAGAGGCGCTGTTGAACAATATGTTCCCCAAATTTCTTTTTTTCTACAAGTGTATTTTGACTATCTTCAACATAGTATGTTGAGCGGAGGACAAAAGTGGGAATGCCAAACATCGGTTCTTGGATAATAAATTTTGTTTCATATTTTTTATGTGCATAGGGGATAAAGCTATCATTGAGGGTTTGCTTCTGTCCGGTCCAGTAGGGAAGATATCCATATTTTTGTTTTCCGTAGGTCGAATAAAGAAATGACCACACCGTATTGATAAACAACGGTTCTGAAATTGTACAGATACCAAAGTCTTTTTTTTGAGCTTTTGCGTAGGTATAATCAATTACTTTTTTTTCATTTCCCAATAGTGAAGGAATCGATGTTTGAATGGAACTGGTTATGAAGTTATTTTTTACATAGCTAGACAAACCATATGTCACGATACCAACTACACATACTATTGAAAAAATGGGAACTTTTTGTATTTTTATCTTTGCTAATTCGAAAATACCAAAGGCCACAAGAATAGTAAGAGGAGCAAACACACTTCCATTAATCACCTCAACGCTATGAACCCCTGATTTAAAGGCAAAGAGCGGCAACGTATTGAATGTCCACAACAGAAGAAAAAGAACAGAAGGAGATCTCTTCTTCACTATAAGGTAGAGCAATATCACCGAAATAATTAAAAACCCCAACGCCTTATGGGGAATAAACGAAAAATATATCCCCTGTGAAATACGATCATAATAACGGGTAATAGTTGACAACAAAAATGATAAAAGATTTGTGCCGGTTGATGCGGCTCCTTGATGAATAAAATAGGCAAGGAGAGATCGAGTGCCTACAAATTTCCACTTCAACTCAGTGACAATCCATGGAGA
>JAZDOY010000035.1:0-6136 GCA_043798165.1 bacterium
ATTGCAATTCCATTTACTTTTATTTCTTGGGCAAAAACAGTCGACATCATAATAGTTATTCAAATTTCATTAACAGTACTACTAGTATAGCGTGAAATACTATGGAAAACAAAAGTGGAGGCTGAATGGTGTGTATAAAAAACAATGCCGAATCACTTATAAGCTTTATGTAGGAGGGAGAAATGGTTATGGGAAATAAATAAAGTAATATGCCGATTATCAAACCCAGGGGAATAAGATAACCAACATCTACCAAATCTTGTGGAGAAGAAAACATGTTTGCTGTAATGGCTAAAATGAGATAGCCAAATACCACTGTTTGCCATAATTGGTTTCCTGGAAATAATTTGCTATACACTATTAATAATAGTACGATCATCGCTCCGAAAAAAGGCGCGATGCCAACGAGAATTGGACGAATAAAATCTCCTTTGTTCTTTTCATATAATACATGTCCTAGTCTTATCTTGTTTTCTTCAATGAGAGGAAAAATGTTTATTTCACGGGGATGCATATTGAGCACAAGCGCAACAAAATAATGGGAGAGCTCATGCAGTATAGTTCCTGGTTCATATAAAAGGGATAGCACCCCCACAACCATCTGTTTGCTCCCTATTCTTGCCAATACCCCATAGGCCTTCTGGAGTACAAGATGGGAGAGAAAATAGATTGTAATTATTTCTCCTCCAAACAAAAAGAAATTGAGCGGACTATTCATGCAAAAAAAGGAATATATGCTAATTCCTGGAGTTTTTTTTGTATAAGAATATAAAGCAGTACAGTCATAACCACTAAAGTAATTACAATGAGTGTTAAGAATATCGCATTAATATCAAATGATTTATTTGACGGCTGTTGTACCTCTTTTTTCTTCTTAAACGAGGCAACGTCAAACGGTGTGTAATTCATAGCCATACAGTATCTATTGTATCACTTTTGCGGTTGTAATCCGTCGGTTGTGGGCATTGGTTGTTCTTTTGGAAGTTGTGGATCGATCTCTGGCTTTTTCTCTTCTTTTTGAGGGGGAATTGCTCCCGACGCATCAATGTCAAATTGCTCTTGAATCTTATTTGATCCACATGATGAACATACTACTGTTGCATTTGGTACTATTTCAGTGGCAAATCGCGCAGCGCATACATTACACAAATATTTCTTTCCTTGTTTTTGCTCTTTCTTGTCAAGAAGTGTTGCTTTTTGAATATTAAATATAAACTGTTGCCCGTCAAAATCAACTGTTACTTCATCTCCCGGATTTGCCTTCTTTTCAATAATAAGGCTTGATATTGGATTTTCAACGATTTTTTGAATTGCACGTCGAAGAGGTCTGGCTCCAAACACAGGGTCAAATCCATTTCGTGCAATTTCTTTTATTGCTGCCTCCGTATAAGAAAATCCCATATCCTGATCTTCCATTGCTTTTTGCACACCTTTCAACTGAATTTTTGCAATGCGTGTCATATGTTCAAAGCGTAGAGGCTCAAACATAATTACTTCATCAAAACGATTTACCAACTCTGGACGGAAGAAATGGAGCATTTCATTCATTACTTTTTCTTTGAGGGAAGCAAATTGTTTTTTATGCACTTCATCGTCTATTTTCTGTTTTTCCTCTACATGTTGGTCAAGAGGTAAATCCGGGCCAAAGTATTCATTGATTGATTTCGTATTCCATTTTGTTTCTCCTTGCGCTTTTGTCCATACGGTTCCTCCAACCACTAATACCTCTATTCCGGAGGGTGAGAACGCATGAATATCCCAATAGGCAATAGGTAATTGTCCTTTGTCGGCAGTTTGGTCCACCAGATAATCCCGCAGGAACCCTGTTTGCCAATCGTTTGTATTGAGTTTTCTTCTCCAATACCGATCCTTATAGGTAACAATCTCTTGTTCATCCGGGCTAAATGCATGTGTCTTGAGTGCGGCTGTTGGCAATTGCTCATCGGGCGCATCGGGAAGCGCATTAATGACAACCCCATCTTTGAAATAGGCAATGAGATTTGAATGTTCCCAAGTTTTTGCCGTGGTTGATGTTTTGTAAAATACATCTTTTGCTTTCGTAATCATTTCAACACCCGTTGAGGACATAGCATGCGTATCAAATCCATGAAGAGGCAATTCAATTTTCTCAGGTGGTGGAGGAACTTCTCCCTCAACTGCTTTGACTGGGGCAGAAGTAACTTCTTGGCTGGCAAAATAATCAAGGAGCATTTTTTCAGACCATTTTCCTTGTGCTTCTTTCTCTAATATTTTGCTTCCGATGGTAAGTATTTCTCTCCCTCTTGGAGAAAATGTGTACGAAGTGATGGTAGACGGTTCTTCAATTTCCGTTTTTCCACCCTTCATAAGCTCTTCTTGTATGATTTTTGATCCTAAGTTTGACGTACAAATGACAACGACATTTTTGAATGAAATGACATGTCCTTTGTTATCGGTAAGACGTCCGTCGTCCAGTATTTGCAGAAGAATGTTAAATATATCCGGATGAGCTTTTTCCACTTCATCAAACAACACTACAGAGTAAGGCTTTCTCCGTACGGCTTCTGTGAGCTTTCCCCCTTCTTCATATCCAACATATCCAGGAGGTGCTCCCAAAAGTTTTGCTACTTCATGTTTTTCCATATATTCCGTCATGTCAAAACGGATCATTGAGTCTTCGCTTCCAAATAATATATCGGCAAGGGTTTTTGCGAGTTCTGTTTTACCGGTTCCTGTAGGACCCATAAAAATAAATGAGCCGATGGGCCGCCCTGCAGACTTTAACCCCGCTCTTCCTCGACGTACAGCTTGGGCAACCGCACTCACCGCTTCTTCTTGCCCGATAAGTCGTTGATGCATTATCTCTTCAAGATGCGCGAGTTTACTAGTCTCACTTCCTTCAATTTTGTTCACAGGAATTCCCGTCCAACGAGACACAATATCTTTAATCATCGCAACGGTAACCGCCGTTGTCGTCTGAGCTTTTTTTATATTAAACTCATCTTTTTTCTGATTTAAATCCGCTTCAATATCTGAAAGCTTTGATTTAATAATACGCACACGCACGTTGTCTCCGGATTTTGTTGATTCTATACTTTCCTGCTGAAGTTGTTTTATGCGTTCTTCAATTGATTTTATTTCTTCAGGAAGAGAAATAAGGGGAAGGCGTACGGCTGAGGCCGATTCATCAATTAAATCAATTGCCTTGTCGGGTAAAAATCGTTCTCCTACATAACGCTTTGAAAGCCGCACTGCAGCTTCAACCGCGTCATCAGGAATTTGAACACGATGAAATGCTTCATATTTTCCTTTGAGAGCTTTGAGCATTTTTATTGCCTGTTCTTCTGTCGGCTCAGGGACGACAACAGGTTGAAACCGTCTTTCAAGAGCGGGATCTTTTTCAATATATTTTCTATATTCTGTGAGTGTTGTTGCCCCAATAAGCTGCATTTCTCCTCGGGACAACGCAGGCTTCAGCAAATTGCCCGCGTCTCCTGCTCCTTCTCCACCTGCAACAATATTGTGTATTTCATCAATAAAAAGAATTATTTGCCCTTTACTTGCCTTTACCTCATCAATGACACCCTTCATGCGTTCTTCAAATTCTCCCTTGTGCGACGCTCCCGCCATTACACTCATGAGGTCCAGTCCTAAAATCCGTTTATTGAGAAGTGATTCTGGTACTTGTTTATTGACAATCTGCTGTGCTAATCCTTCTACGATGGCTGTCTTTCCTACCCCTGCCTCACCAACCATTGCAGGATTATTTTTACTTCTTCGGGAGAGAATATGAATGACACGTTCAATTACCTGAGACCTTTCAATGACGGGATCAAGAAGTCCTTGTGCTGCGCGGGCGGTCATATCAATGGTAAATTGTTCAAGTGAACTCTTTTTCTTTTCTGCCTGTTTTTGATCGGTCAATAATCCTTCTTTATTCCCGGTAATTTTTTTGTTTAACTCTTCTTTTTTAAGTCCAAGCTTCGCGAGCACCCGTGCGCCGATTCCTTCTCCTTCTTCGTAGAGCGCAAACAAAATATGCTCTGGTGAGATAAACTCAAACCCAAGCTTACGAGCAATAACAAGTGAGTTATCTATAATCCGTTTCAGGCGAGGAGACATTTGGGGGGGTACCAACTTTGGTTGTTCCCGTTTGTATGATTGTGTCAGCTCAGTTTCAATCTGTTGCGGCTGCACTTTCATTTCCATCAGAAGCTTATATATTTCTCCATCTGCCAATAATCCATGAAGCATGTGTTCACTATCGATAAATGCACTTCCTAATTCTTTCGCTTTTGCCTGTGCGGTGACAAATACTCTGTTGGATCGTTGCGTGAGATGTGTCATTAAATCAAGATCTGTTCTTTTTTGTGTGTTCATGCTGGAATTGAGTGAGGAACCAAGTGGTTTTGCGGCGGCTTGGTTTGGCTGACCTGTTGGAGGCGTAGCAGGATGCTGCTGGGGGGAATTTGGATTTTGCGCGGCGCCTTGACTTGCAACCGGCTGTTGATTGTTTAGCAAATCTTGTACTCGTTGTTGCTCAGGCGTCAACACCTTTTGAGGAGGAACTCCAATACCATTATATGCTTGGCCTCCAGGCGGATTTCCTATCCCATTGTATGAGCCAGATTGGGGCTTTACAACGGTCTGTTGTGGAACTACCACTCCTTGTTGTGGAGGTACTCCAGAAACTTGTGGAGCTGCAGATGGACTTGCATTCGAGTTGTTATTTTTTATAAAATCAAAAAAGCCAGACATATAATTCATTATGGATAATAAATTGTCCGTTGTCAACAAATGATAAAAAAAATACTTCCTGTTTCTATTTTTGTTCTCGTCCTTGTCTTTATTATCCTTCTTGGGCTTCAAAATATGCTGAGTAAAAATGCTTCTCAAGGAACTTCATCCATTACTCCAACATTGATCCAAGGAAAACAAGGAGGAAATACCAACCCCCAGACAGGAAAAACCAGTGCTCCATCAGTAAAACAACTTACGCCTCAGGAGTTGCAAAAAAAACTTCCCATCAATGCGCCCGGTTTTACTCTTAATTACTCGACCCGCATGCAAAGATATGTAGTCACCGTTGCTGATGATGAGGGAATACATTCTTATAATGATTGGTTGAGTCAAAACCCATCCTATGCGAATGAATTACAAAATGCCATCATAACGAGACAGTCAATCGTGGAGTTGCACGAGGCTCTTGATTATGCAAAGAAAAATACATTAACCCCAGAAAAGAGAGCAGGACAGGAGGCAAAGGCATTTACTAATTCACTCAATGGTATTTTCAATCTCCCATTTTTGTTTATGCAACTCACTGGGGGAGAATCTTCTCCCTCCATTCCTCCTCCCACTCCAACACCTAGCAAGGAATTACCAAGCCCCCTTCCTACTTCCCTTCCCGAAAAACAATCCTCAACTAATATACCTTCAACATCCTATACATACTATTCTCAATGTGATGGTCCCTATGATGAAAGCCCGCTTCCGAATGGGTGCACTATTTGCAAGGCTGGATGTGGACCAACAAGCGTTGCAATGATTCTTTCTTCATATGTCGACAAATCGCTCACTCCTCCAAAAACAATTGACCTTATGAGTAAGGCAGGTGTGAGTATCGGATGTGATGGTTCCTATGTATATGAGATTTATTCCTATTTAAAAGGACGGGGAGACCTCAAAGTATCTGATTTTATTGTGTCAAGACAAGGACTCAGCGCAAAAGATGTGGCAAAAGATCTCCTGGGATATACAAAAGCAGGGTGGACCATCTTTGTGCTCGCTAACTTTCAGACGGATGGGGGCGCTCATTATTTTTGGGTGACAGATGTTACGGAAAGCGGTACTATTCTTGCCTATGATCCCTATTATGGAAAGCTACAAACCCCTCCTATTAGCGAAAATAGATATACACCGGCGCCTTATTATCGTTACGCCTTTGCGGTGAAAAAATCATAATGTCAAAGTCCTCAATTAAATTTTATCTTGTTCCATTTATTGTTCTCATAGTCATTGTAGTGATTGGAGTAGTTTTGTCTGTTCTAAAGTCATCAAATACTACTTCTTTTCAATTGTCCCCAACGAAAAAACCACCCCTCAATAGTGTGTCTCCCACACCCCATTCCCTTCTTCCTACAGTCATACCCCCTCA
>JAZDOY010000010.1:0-5674 GCA_043798165.1 bacterium
CCCGATGTATATGACAATCTTGAAATGACGAAAAACACATTTGTTCAATTTTTCGCTCAATCCCAACACTTGGTTTTATGCGAACATGATCCTGTAATTCGCTCTCTTTTCCCCACTCTTATCCATCCATCAATCGTCACCTATGGGTTAGATGATACCGCCGATTATTACGCTCAATCAATTATATATAGTCCAGATGAAACAACCTTTGAGGTATATAAAAAAGGAAATAAACTTGGGAACTGCAAAACGGAATTGTTTGGAGAAAAAAATGTACTAAATACACTCGGCATTATAACACTTCTTCTTGAAAACAAATTTTCATTTGAAGAAACGGCGCAAAGTGTAGAGGGGTTTAAGGGTGCAAAACGACGTTTTGAACTCGTGTGGACAGATACAAAAAGCTTTCTTTTTGATGATTACGGCCATCATCCATCTGAAATCGAAGCCACTATCAAAGCAGTGCGGTCTCGTTTTCCCACAAAAAAGCTTCATGTTCTTTTTCAGCCTCATACCTACTCTCGAACAGCCGCATTTAGACGAGAATTTGCCCGTGCTTTGTCTCAAGCTGATTATGTCTATATTATGCCTATTTTTGCCTCAGCGAGGGAAAAAAAGGAACAATTTGATGTGAGCTCCTCTGCAATAGCCCATGAGGCTAAAAACAATCATGTCATAGCCTTTGAAAACACCCAAGAGACATTACGGAGTTTAGGCACATTTTTCCACAAAGGGGATGTTATTCTCACAATGGGTGCGGGGGATATTTACAAGCTAAAAGATGATATAATTGACATACTCAATGAAAACTCAATTTGACAAACTACTAAGCACGGGAAAGGTGCGCAAAAACGTTGACCTTTTCCCCTTCCTTTCTATGCGGCTACACACAAAAGCATCATATTTATTTGAGGCTACATCTCGCGATGATCTTGTATGTAGTCTGCAAGCTGCCCATACCTTAGCCCTTCCTGCAGTGATAATGGGAGGGGGGAGCAATATGGTATTTAAGGGATCGATAATACCGGGCCTTGTCATTTTAAATTTGTATTCTGAAATCACAACCTTGGCCGAAACAGATAAAACAATAGATCTTTGTATCGGTTCCGGTACACCAATGTCGGTGGTGATTTTGTACTCAGTGAAACACGGTTTATCCGGACTTGAACAACATAAAGGATTACCCGGCACCGTGGGAGGAGCACTTTATATGAATTCAAAATGGACTCGTCCTCCGTCATACGTTGGAGACATGCTCGTTGGGGCAGAAATAATCGACAGGAAAGGACACGTAAGGAGAGTCGATCGGGATTACTTTCACTTTTCCTATGACTACAGCAAATTACAAGACACAAAGGAAATTTTGCTTACTGCCACATTTCGTTTACAGAAGAAAACCGTACATGAGGTAGCAAAAAATGCAGATGAATCATTTGCCTATCGAAAAAAAACTCAACCATTTGGAGTAGCTACCTGTGGTTGCTTTTTTCAAAATATAACCCCTGAACAACAAAAACAGCTCAATGTTCCCACGCGATCAGTTGGCTATCTTATTGATCAGGTGGGACTGAAGGGTGTAAAAGTAGGAAGCTTCACTGTCTCATCGGTCCATGCCAACTTCATTACCAATGAGGGGGGAGATGCTCATCCAGAAGATCTATCTACACTGGTTGAAAATATAAAAGAGCGCGTGCGGGCAAAATATGGAGTAGAATTGAAGGAAGAAGTACAAATTTTTTAAAACGTAATCATCAATATGGAAGACGCATATCGTATTCATGGTGGAAAACAACTAAAAGGAGAAGTGGTGCTTTCTGGAGCAAAAAATGCGGCACTTAAAATAGTTATTGGTGCGCTCTTATTTGATGGAAAAGTAACACTCAATAATGTCCCACGTATACGTGATCTTGACGAACTTCTTCATCTTATTATTGAACTAGGTGCCACTGCTGAGCTCATAGATACAAATACCGTAGTGATTGATGGCACAGGCCTTAAGAGTAACACGGTAGACTTATTGCATGGATCAAAAATTAGGTCAACATTTCTTCTCTTTGCTCCACTTCTTCGAAAGTTTAAAGAAGCACACATCCCCAATCCCGGAGGATGTCGCATCGGAGCGCGTCCTATTGATCGCATCATGAATGGACTAAAAGAACTGGGAGGAGTTGTGGAATACGACCATGCAACGGGTTTTTATCATAGTAAACTTCCTCATAAAACTCATGGCTCATATACTTTTGAAAAACCGTCCCATACCGGCACAGAATTTATGATCATGTTGTCCATATTTGCAGAGGGATCCGTCAAGATCAATAACGCAGCATTGGAACCAGAGATAGACGATTTGATCTCATTTTTTAATGAGGGAGGGGCGCAAATTCGAAGAAAGGGCACTTCTATCATTGTAGATGGCGTAACATCCCTTACACAGAAAAAACCTTATACGATTGTCTCAGATCGGAATGAGGCAGTGACGTTTGCGGTACTTGGCCTTATCACAAAAGGCGATGTCACTGTAGGACCTATCAATCCCCACCTTCTTGATGAGTTTATTGCAACCGTTACACAATGCGGAGGAGGTGTGGAAATAATAGGAAAAAATAAAATCCGCTTTTACCATAAAGGTCCTTTTATCGCAACACAAGTGGAAACTGAGCCACACCCTGGTTTTATGACAGATTGGCAACAAAACTGGGTTGTATTAATGACCCAGGCAAAAGGAATATCTACAGTACATGAGCGTGTATTTGAAAACAGGTTTGCATTTGTGAGTGAACTTCAAAAGCTTGGTGCAAAAATTGAGTATGACACCACACCTGTTACCAACCCTAAAGAATACTACCACTTTACGTATAACCCAGAAAAAGTATACAAACAGGCAATAAAAATATATGGCCCTCAAAAGCTGCATAGTGGCGTGCTCACCGTGACAGATCTTCGAGCTGGTGCAACCCTTGCCATAGCAGCACTTTTGGTACCTGGCGAGAGTATCGTAAATGGGGTATCTATCTTGGAAAGAGGATATGAACGATTTGTGGAAAAAGTTATTCAATTAGGGGGAGATATAAAAAGACTATGAAAATACACACAATCCTTATCTTAGCGGGGGGAGATGGAGAGAGATTTTATCCCTTAGTACAGAAAGTGCAATTTCGCTTTAACGGCAAGACAGTTTTACAACACATTGTCTCATCTGTTTCCGACATGGCAGAACAGATTATTGTAGTAACAAATAGCGCAAATGAAAAAGCCATCAAAACAGACCTTTCACCTTATTCCGTCCAATACGTCACACAAACAAAAAATGAGGGGGGGATGGCAGATGCAGTTATCGCAGCAAAGCACTGTTTGTCAAAGGATGTCCTCATTCTCAATGGAAACGATTTAATTGATTTTTCTGTCATTTCCCAACTCACAACTCAAACACATAACGAAGGCTCTCCAGTCGGCTTTGTCGCAAAACATATGACACAGTATTTCCCGGGTGGACATGTTGTTTTTCAAGGCGATAGAGCGGTTGGTATCGTAGAAAAACCATCTCCGGAAAAAAGGCCTTCAGAATATATAGAACTGGTGGTAAATTATTTCCCAAAAATTACTCTTTTTGTTGAGGCATTACTTTCCCTTCCCCCTTCTGATGATCAATATGAGAAAGGATTGAGTGTCATCATGAAGCAAAAACCCGCCACCTGTTTAAAGTATAAAGGGGATTGGGCAACCTTAAAATATAGTTGGCATGTTTTATCGATGCAAGACTATTTCTTTACTCATCACTTAAAAAAAATAACAGATGCTTCTGCTTCCGTTCACAAAACCGCAACCATTGAAGGAATTGTGTATGTGGGAAAAAATGTTAAAGTCGGAGCATATAGCAAAATAATAGGCCCTTGTTTTATAGAAGATAATGTCGTTATTGGAGATCATTCACTTGTTCGAAATAGTACAATTGAAAAAAATTCCCTCATAGGATCGGGATGCGAAGTAGCCCGATCTTATCTTGCACAGGGAGTGATGCTGCACAGAAATTATATTGGTGATTCGGTACTGTCAGAAAACGTATCGATGGGTGCCGGAGCCGTCACCGCAAATTATCGATTTGATGGTCAGACAGTTAAAACACCGGTGGGAAAAACATTAATTGATACTCAAAAGAATAAGTTTGGCTTGATTGCAGGAAAAAACGTAAAAATCGGAGTGAATGCATCCACCTATCCCGGAGTTAAATTGTCCTCTCAGACAATGATTTTGCCAGGTGAAGTGGTGAAAAAAGATAAATAACATTATAAAAATATATGAAAAAAATAACTGTTATGGGTGGAGGAACGGGAACGTTTGTTGTTCTCTCAGGACTTAAACTACATGAAGTTGATCTGGGAGTCATTGTAAATATGATGGACTCGGGCGGATCAACGGGCCGGCTTCGTGTGCAGCTTGGAGTACTTCCTCCTGGTGATATCAGACAATGTTTTGTGGCTCTTTCGGAAGCTCCAGACCTGTGGCGTAGGCTGTTTCTCTACCGTTTTGAAAAAGGGGATTTTGACGGACATAATTTTGGGAATATTTTCCTATCGACTCTTGAAAAAGTATCTAAAAATTATGATGAAGTACTTGAAACTGCGTCCTTCGTGCTCAAGACAAAAGGAAAAGTACTTCCTGTAACGCACCAGAAGACACACCTCTGTGTTGAATATGCAAATGGAACTATTGTCAAAGGAGAGGCGGATATTGACAGTAACCTATATAAGCAGACCATCATCAAAAAAGCATTTCTTGAACCCTCCGTTGAAGCATATCCTCAATCGATTCAGCGAATAGCTGAATCTGATGTGATTGTGGTTGGACCGGGAGACTTATATACAAGCATAATACCTCTTTTTCTGGTAGACGGTATGAAGGATGCGCTCAAAACGACAAAAGCAAAAATCGTATATGTTGTCAACCTCATGACAAAATCCGGCCAGACCAATGATTACACCGCAAAAGATCACGTGGCAGATATCGAACGCTATTTAGGAAGGTCTGTTGATATAATCATCATGCACAAAGGCTCACTGAATGAATCAATCGTAAACTGGTACGAATCTCATAATGAACACGCCATACAAGATGATTTGGGAGACGACCCCCGCGTTGTACATGCAAACATAGCAGACAATACTCCAGTAGTACACAATACGGCAGATAAAATATCCTCACATGCACGCAGTATTTTACGCCACGACAGCACACGGCTTGCAAATACCATTATGAAGTTACTATAATTTTTTATGATACGAAAACACACAATCTCTTTTAAACATGCATTTGACGGTCTTGTCGTTGCATTTTCTACCCAACCCAATTATCGGGTTCACTTGCTTCTTTCTCTCCTTTCAATCGGAGGAGGAATACTATTTCGTATTCGCCCCGATGAATTTTTAACAATAGGAGTACTCATCACTGTTGGCTTTGTGATTGAGACTATTAATACGGCAATTGAGGAAACATGCGATGCAATTGATGAAACAATCCGTCCCGACATCAAGATTGCAAAAGACACTGCAGCTGCGGCAATGCTTATTTTTGCCATCGGGTCTGCGGTGCTTGCTGGGTGTATATTTATTCCTCATATTATTCACTTTTTCATATAATCTATGGCATTGTATTTATTTGTAACATTTGTTGCGTTTAT
>JAZDOY010000038.1:0-5469 GCA_043798165.1 bacterium
ATTGCAAGCGCAGGACATGACTGTGCTGCAGCGATGATCTTCTCCAGGCGATCCCATTCCCCATTTTTGACAACAGCTAAATTTTCTGCATCCAAATCAAACGTATTGGGCGCATACACTACACATGTTGCGGCACTTATACATTTTGTGCGCAAAATCCGTATTTCAATATCACCCCTTTTTATTATCTGGATATCAGCCATATATATGCTTTTTCTTAAAAAGTCCTTTGATAAAACCTTTCATGAACATTGTACCATAGACAACGTGGGTCAAAAGAAGCACCGGAAACGTAGCAAATGAGAGAACTACATTTTTTGTGTGCAGGAGTGATTGGCTTATCAAAAAGAGTCCTAATAAAACATACCCTCCGATAGGAATTAAGACAAGAATGGGGTGATAATTGAGAAATAAAGAAAAAGGAAGGATAAAAAGATAAAAGACAAATAAGCTCGGAACAAGGTAGGAAAGTTGCCGTGAATTGCGGTCTCCATGAGCAAAAAAAGCGCCCCGATGGAATCCATAATTTGCGTGTTGTTTGAGATAACCTGTTAGGCTATTTCTTCGGTGGTGGTACACCATAACACGCGGACTATAGTACATTTTTCCTTTATATTTATAAACCAAATCCTCACATAATTTGCTATCTTCTCCCGGCCAATAATCATTATTAAAGCCCCCCAATTTTTCGAACACATCTTTTCGAATGAGAAAATTCACTGAAGGATAGTCATCAACCAGCTTAGGTCTACCCTGCACAAAACGATATTGATACCCCCCACTCCCCACAGGGCTTTTTAAAATTTCATCAAATATTTTCTCCCATATATTGGTTGAGGGGGGGATAATCCCCGGTCCGCAAACCACCTCTGTCTTTTTGGAATCAAAACAATGAATGGATTGTTCAAGCCAATCGCCAGAGGGATATGCATCATCATCAATAAATGCAAGGATGGTGCCCTTTGCTCTCCCTGCACCGATGTCTCTTTTTTCTGCAGGGCGGGAGACTTTGCCGGTGGGGATTATTGTGAGCCATGGGTATTTTGAAAGAAGCTTTTTGTCCTCTTCGCTTGCATGGTTTGGCAACACAATAACTTCAAAATTTTTGTATGTCTGCGCAACAAATGCAGGCAGGTTTTCGTCACGAAGGTAATGGGTTGTATTTTTAACCGGGATAATGATGGAGATGAGAGGATTCTTCATTGGTTTAATGAGCGGTAATTACCAAATCTGTTGGGATAATAAGACGTTGATGGGGAACGGAGTAGTATTTTAAAATGTTTGACCTAAAGAAAATAGCTAAGGTATCTATGAATATTCCACGGATAGCAGCAAAGGTTGCTGCAGAGGTAAAAGATCCGAGGTTATAATCTAACTTGATGGGGGCTTCGTAAATTCGTTTAAAGCCAAGAGAGTTGGCGACAACCAGTACTTCCAAGTCTCCGGCAAACTTTTTCTCTACCAGTCGGGGTAATACTTTTTCTATCACATTCTTCCGATAAATTTTAATCCCAGCTTGTGTATCGCGAACAGAAATGCCAAAAAGCATTTTGACAAATAAATAATATCCATAGCTTAAAATTTTTCGTGATAGAGAATAATTTACCTGTGAGGCGGGATGGCGCTTGCTGCCCACGATGATGTCTGCATCATACCACTCCATGTGTTCTAAAAGCATAGAAATACCACTCGTATGAATCTCCATTCCTGAATCCAGAAACATCACATAATCTCCCTTTGCTTCATGCATACCGAGGCGAATTGCATAAGACTTCCCTCTATTTTCGTGATAATAAAGACATTTTACTTTTTCAATTTTTGCCTCTTTGATTTTTTCGAATGAATGATCAATTTTTCCGTCAATTACCGCAATAATTTCGTAGTCATAACGGATAGCGTCGAGCGCTTGTTTGATAAGGAGAAGATTATTGACAATTGTTTTTTCTTGACGATAGACGGGGACAATAAGAGAAAGGAAGTGAGAGACATTTTTTTTGTCCATGAGCACCATTATAACAAAACTCTAAACGCTAAACACTAAGCCATAAACAAACCCTAAATCCTAAACAAATATATACAAAATTATAAACTCTAAATGTGCTCGTGAATTATTCTATTGTTTCTTCGCCTTCAAAGGTGATGTCGGAGTCGGTGGAGGAAGAATTTGAACCCTCTTGAACTGTTTCAGGAGGTGCAAAGGCAAATGTAGATACAATTTTGCTGTTTACCTCGTTCCAATAATTTACATTTCCTCCTGAGGTGACAGTGATGGTGAACAGAGCACCCTTATCAAGGGCAAGGGTTATTATGGCGCCCTTTTCCGTATATTGTTTGGCGTTCAAATCCGCAAGCTTAACGTCTACGACGCCTATCTTTGACGAAAGCATATCGTCAAGTGTGAGCAAATCACTTGAAATCGCTTCAATGGTAATCTTTCCCAACGTTGATGAAGATGTAGCTTCCAGGGAGGAGTATACAGCATCATCTGTGATATCTCTTGAAGAAACAGTTATAGAACTGGGATAGCTAAACTTAAATCCCGCAGGGTCGATATATTCTTGAACGGATTGAGAGGAAATGGATTGTGCAGAGGTGGTGGTTGAAGTGTCTATTTTGGCGGAAGGTTGAGATTTTTGAAAAACACGCCGAGACAAAACAACTGCCAAAATGCCGCTTATCACAACCGCGAATATAATAATAAAAAGTTTTGTTTTCATTTAAACTTTGATTCGATATTTTTTAAGTGTTTTTTTGCCTGACAGTTGTGCGACAGTGACTTCAAGTTTTGCATTGGAAATATTTGATTGATAGGTGCAGACACTGGTTGAACAGGTACCAAAAAGCAACTCGCGACTCGCAGTACTGCCCTCACTTGAATCCACAGAGCCAACTGCTCCCTGATCCATGCCATTTCCCTGATAGGTAAGGACATATGAAACATTTGCCACCTTAGACAGACCTCCAAAATAAATGATAACTGCTCTCCTATCCCCTCTTAACTTTGGAGAGACGACAAAGCTTGAGCTGTAGACACCACCACCTTTTGCTGTACCTGTAAATCGGGGTAATACTTTTGCATCGACTGAGAGAGCGAAGAAAAAAAGGGAGAGAAATGCGATAAGAAGGAAGTTTTTGGACATGGATACAGTATAACAAACCCCTGACAAATAGTTAATTTTTAATTTGAAATTTAAAATTTATAATGAATTTTAAATAATTAATTTTTAAAACCTATTTATTGTGTGGTGGATGCAATTTTTGAAAAGATGAGAACGAGTTCATGTGCCTCTTTCCACAAAAGTCCACATTGAGTTTTACTATTTTTATCAACAATAGATTCTTCTAACAATCTAATCCAATATAATGTTTCTTTTGATTCTTTCTTGCATATAAATATTTTATTTTTGAAGTCCTTCTTTGATGAAGCTCCATTTGCTTCGCAATAATTTGCCCCAATACTCGTAGAACTGCGAACAAGCTGCTCAATAATTGGTGTATTTATAATATTTTTATTAGTTCTGTAAATAGATTTACACAAATCTATTATTGCTTTAGAAAATGCCATAGTCCTTTCTTCAAGATCGTATATTTTTCGTAAAGTCATGTGTAATTTCGAAATTTATAATTATTAATTTATTATTCAGTTTATAGTTTTAAATTGAATTCAAATTTTAAATTTGAAATTATAAATTAGTATAGGAAGGCGATAATATATGTCAACTGTTTATAAGCCGCAATAACAATTATCTAGATTGTTGTGAAGGGATATAAAAAAGATTAGTGGTTTGGCTTTTTCATCTTGAGGGATTTTGCAAGATCTTCTACTGTGTTTGTGCCATAACCGATTTCCTTAAAAGGTATGGTGTAGGGAAATACTTTTTTACCCATTTTATTGGCGATCTCAACTATGTCAGTAAGATAGTGTTCTCCGGATAGGGGAGAAGCTTGGATGGAGCCAACATGAGCGTGGAGAAACTGGAAATTAAAACAATAAAGCCCTGCGTTTACTTCCGTAATCTTTTTTTCCTCATCAGTTGCATCTTTTTGTTCGACAATACGATCTACGTGCCCGGAAGCAGTGCGAACAATGCGGCCATATGCAAGCAAATTGGGTTTATCAAAATAGGCAGTGATAAGTGATATGACGGCGGAAGAAAAGATATGATGGTGGATGAATTTTTTTATTATTTCTGGGGAGTAAAGCATCATATGATCTCCATATCCCACCACTACATATTTTGGCGGATGATCCAAAAGGAAGTGGGTGGCAAGCTCTGTGGCATGGGCAGTACCTTTTGATTTTGGTTGACGTACATACTCAACGGCATAGGAAGAAAGGGCTCTTCGTACACTTTCTTCATGATTGCCCACCACCACGACCACCCGGTTTGAATAAGTGAGAGCTGTTTCAACCGCCCACGCAATAAGAGGCTTACCATGAAAAATGGTAGTAACTTTATTTGTCCCGTCATTTTTTTTCATACGGGTTCCTCTTCCTGCGGCGAGAATAATAGTTACAATATCTTTCATAATTGAGAAAGTATACAAATAAATTTCCACAAGTATATATGATACAATAATCACCACTCATGAAAAATATTTATGTAGCAGGATCGATAGCATATGACCCTCCTTCGCATAAAGCTTCGGAAGGGCGAGAGGTGAACTATATAAAAAATTGGAAGAATAGTTCGTTATGATACATAAGATATTTATCTCTGGCTCTGTTGCTTATGACGAAATAATGGACTTCCCCAACCTTTTTAAGGATTACTTTCACCCGGAAAAACTTCACCAAATAAGCGTATCGTTTGTGGTGAGCGATCTTGCAAAACACTTAGGAGGTATTAGCACGAATATTTCGTATGCGCTGAGAAATACTTTGAACCATTTAGAAAACCCTAAATTCCAAACACTAAACCCTAAGCAAATAAAACAAAATTCTAAAATAGACATATATCCTGTGGCAGCAGTGGGAAGAGATGGGTCTGAGCTTCTTGAATTCTTTAAAAGAAATAATATTGACACGACACACATTCAACAAGATAAAAAGCTCTATACAGCAACAGGCAAAGTGATAACAGATAAGAATAACAATCAGATATGGGGGTTTTACTACGGGGCATGTGCACTAAATCCTAAATTAGAAACACTAAACACTAAACAAATAAAACAAAATTCTAAATCTGAAACGAGTCAGGATTTTTGGATAGTGGCGGCGACGCATGAAAAACCATTTTCTACTATGGTACGCTATGTGATAAAGCATCATCTCCCCTATTTGTTTGACCCTGGCATGACGCTCACCTGGATTAATGATGATTTACTGAAAAAAGGTGTGATGAACGCGACATATGTAATTGGAAACGATTATGAAATCGCCATGATTGAAAAGAGATTGGGGCTGACAGTGAAAGAAATAGTGAGGAAGGGAGTGAACGTGATAACGACACTGGGGGAAAAAGGAGT
>JAZDOY010000012.1:0-28812 GCA_043798165.1 bacterium
GTGAAGGCACGGGGATTCGAACCCCGGATTAACGGGCTGAAAACCCGCTGTCCTAGGCCGCTAGACGATGCCTCCTATTGCTACGACAAGAGTATATTATAGTTAAAGAACGCTTATTTCGCAAGCTTTCTCTTAATTTCATCTAGCACCTCGCGGGCATGATCCTTCCCTCCAAGGCCAAATGCAAGGCCACCAGCGATGGCAAGCATTGCCACAAGCCCCGTAAAGAAGATGCGAATCAAATCTTGCGCTACTCCCAGCTGGTTAAGCATGATAAGAATAGTGAAAAAAAGAATAGTAGAACGAGTGAATACGGCAAGTGATCCGGAAGCTGAGCCGCCTGCACTTTTTGATCCTTGTCGTACAAGGTCTGCAGATAGATTTGAAACAACGATGCCAACAAATCCAATCACCACAGCCACAATGACGTTTGGAATGTAAAAAACAAACTGATTAAGAACTTCTGTTGCACGGGAGAGACCCCATGTTTCAAGTGTAGGGATAAGGAAAAGAATTATTACAGTCCACTTTACTAATTCGGCCAACACGGCCTCCCAAAGGCGTACTTCCCGCAAACTAATTAGTTTTGTTTTGTTAAGTATTGAATCAATTCGGGAAAATGACAGAATGGCAAGGAGAAGCTTTTTAAGGATTAGTGCCACGACATACCCAGTGATTACAATTAACAAACCCCCAAAAAAATCTGGCAGATAATTTATAAGTTTTGACCAAAACTGCATTAATACAAAATTTGTTGAATCAAACATATAAAACGTGAATAATTAATAACTAGATTACTTCATACATTTTTAACTCTTTTACTGCCAAACTGGATAACAAAATGATTGAAATAACCTGCACGCTTAGTTTACTGTTTTTAATATTATTCTGCAATAGATATGCCTGTGCAACTCTTTTTATGTGTTGTAATTTCCTATAGGTGACAGCTTCATAAGGTTTGCCGCTTCCCTCTCCAATGCGCGTTTTTACCTCACAAAAATATATTGTATTTTCTTTTTTCGCGATAATATCTATTTCTCCCAACCGTGTGCGATAGTTTTGTTCTCTGATACTGTACCCTAATGAGAGAAGGTAATTTTTGGCGTAGGTTTCACCCTTTTTTCCGATTGATTGAAGAGACATTATACAAATTATACAGTCTTTTCGGCGGGTTTCTTTGCTTTTCGTGTCTTTTTGACACTGTAGAGTTTGTTGCGTGTTTCTGCCTCTGTCAAGTCACGAATAAAGAACAGTTTTGATTTATTGTAGCTACTGGTTTTATCAACAGTTAAAGATACGATATTTGGAGAAGATAGAGGGATAATGCGCTCGACGCCAATACCTATTTTGGATATTTTCCTAATGGTAATATTTCGAGTCATGGGTGTATTTCCCTTGACCATCAGAAGAATTCCTTTAAAAAGCTGTGTGCGTTCTTTTTCGCCTTCTTTAATCTTATATTCAAGGCTAATTGTGTCACCAACCTTCACTACTGTTTTATTGAATTCAAATGAGTTTGCCATAGGATTGAAACGTAATTGTACCAGTTATACTTATTTTTTACAAGCCTTTATAAAACCTGCAAAAATGGGATGTGGTTTCCCTGGATAGCTTTTATATTCTGGATGACCCTGTGTTCCCATATAAAATGGATGAACGGATCTATCAAGTTCTATAATCTCCACCAATCCTTCTTGTTTTGAGCGTGCGCTGATGATAAGTCCTTTTTTTTCCAATGTTTCTGCGTAATCATCGTTAAATTCATAGCGATGCCGGTGACGTTCACTGGTATTTTCTGTGCCATAAAGCTCATATGCCAGTGAACCTTTTTTTACCAACGCATCCCATCCGCCAAGACGCATTGTTCCGCCGTACGCTCGTTTTTCAAGAATTTTCTGCTGTTCTGGGATAAGGTGGATGACAGGATCTATGGTGTCTGGATCATTTTCATATGTATTTGCTTTGGTGAGACCTGCGACATTTCGTGCAAATGCTATAACAGCAAGCTGCATGCCGTAACATAAGCCGAGATAGGGGATTTTTTGTTCACGTGCATAATTTGCTGCAGCAATCATTCCTTCAGCTCCCCGTTGACCCCAACCGATGGGGACAATGATGCCATCCGGCTTTCCTATTGTTTCTACTCCAAATTTTTCTATTTTCTCCGCATCAATCCACTTTGTTTCAAGCTGAACAGATTGATCCCATGAAGCATGATCGAGAGCATCAAAAAGGGCTGCATATGAATCTCTGAGTTGATAATCCCCAGTACCAAAATATTTTCCTATTATTGCAATTGTTACTTTTTTTTCTTTTGTGGCTTTTATTGATTTTACAAGCGCTTCAAATCTCGATAGATCAGGCGTCTTTTCTGGTAGTTGTAGTTTTTTTAAGATCTTTTTGTCAAAATCTTGTTTATGAAGAATAAGGGGAATTTCATATACGCTATCTGCATCTGGGTTGGAGATAATATCGTCTCCATGCACATTGCAAAAGAGGGCAAACCTGTCCCTTCTCCGTTGATCCAAATATTTTTCTGAACGGGCTACAATAAAGTTTGGCTGAATACCCATTGAATTGAGAGTACGTACTGAGAGTTGGGTAGGCTTGGTTTTTGGTTCTCCGAGATGTTTTGGTGTGGGAACATAGCTCACATGAACATGAATGACATCATTTGGTTTTTGCAATGTAAGCATGCGGGAAGCTTCATAATAAAATACGTTTTGATATTCACCTGCTGTGCCGCCAAGTTCTACAATTACTATGTCTGCGTTATGGTGCTTTGCCGTTGCGTGTATCCGGTCTGTGATTTCGTTTGTGATATGGGGAATCGCTTCAACATCCTCCCCGTTGTATTCAAAGCGTCGTTCCCTATCAATGACTGTTTTATAAATTTTGCCAATAGTGACAAAATTGTCACTTCCCATTTCTTGCTCCAAGAATTTTTCATAGGTGCCAATATCCATGTCTGCTTCTGTGCCATCTTCACACAGGTACGGATCTCCATGTTCTATGGGATTTATAGTGCCCGCATCAAGATTGAGATAATTTTCAAATTTTATGGGAACGACATTATATCCTGCCGATTTAAGAAGGTAAGAGATTGAAGCAGATGTTATTCCCTTTCCAATACCGGAAATAACGCCACCTGAAATAAAAATATATTTAAGCGGGTGATTTCTTTTCATCTGTTGTTGGTGTTGGAATTTTATTTAACGCCCACGCCGAAAAATCACACGTTGGGTAATTGGAACAACCGTAAAATTTTTTCCTAGACTTGGTAAATTTTACCACAATATCTCCTGTGCATTTCGGACATTTTCTATTTTTTACAACAAATAGGAAAGGCTTGGTAGTTTTACACTCAGGATATCCACTACATGCATAAAATTTACCAAATTTTGAAAATCGTATGATCATGGGTTTGCCACATTTGGGACACTTTTCATTGGTCTCCTCCTTAATCTGGATCATTCCCACTTCTTTTTTCTTTGTTTCTAATTCAACTGAAAATGGTTTGTAAAATCCATCCAGTACCGAGATAACATCTTCTTTACCTTCTGCAATCTCGTCAAATTTATCTTCCATACTTGATGTAAAGTCCAGCTCAAAAATATGAGAGAAGTTTTTACTGAGAAAATCTGAGATTGCCGTACCGATGACAGTGGGAATAAAATATCTTCCATCCTTTTCTACATATCCCTTTACTTGAATAAGAGAAATGATCGCGGCGTAGGTAGAAGGGCGGCCAATACCCTCTTCTTCCATTGTGCGAATAAGCGATGCCTCATTATACCGGGGTGGGGGAGAAGTTTTCTGTTCTTTCACCTCTATGTCTTTGAGGGGGGCATTTGTGCCATTTGTGACATGAGCGAGTTCTCTGTTTTCTTGTTTAACTGACTCCATCAGTTTTAAAAATCCATCAAACACAACCTTCGTTGCAGACGCTTCAAACATATTATTTTCAGGAGAAACAAGATCAAATGTGACCGTTTTTAATTCTGCTTCCTTCATTTGCGTTGCAACAGCACGGTCAAAAATAAGTTTGTATAGTTTTTTATGATTTATTGTTAAGGATTCTTTTTTCTTTCCCAGATCATCCACTTCAATAAGTTTTGTTGGACGAATTGCCTCATGAGCTTCCTGTGCCATACGGCTTTTTGTGCGATATCCTCTGGGTTTCTCAAGAGCATATTCTTTTCCAAATTTTTCAATAATATAATCTTTTGCTCTAAATACAAACTGCGTGGACAAATTAAACGAATCTGTTCTGTGATAGGTAATAAATCCTTTTTCATATAATGATTGGGCAAGGCTCATTACTTGGCGAGAAGAAAAGCCACACTTAAAAAAAGCATCTTGTTGGAGAGACGATGTTGTGTAGGGAGGAGTGGGATATCTGCTGGTGACAGTTTCTTTCATATCTGCAACGTTATAGGTTGTGGAAAGAAGCGTTTGTTTTATTGCCTCTGCTGCTTCTGGTGTTACGGATGTTTTAGTGAACGTATATTCTCCAGCATAGAGTTTAATTGTTTTTGCAATTTCTATTAGTTCTCCCTTTATTTTTATTAATTTTGCCGTAACTTCATGTCCCTCTACTGTGAACATTCCGTTCATTAATATATACGGTTCTTGACCAAATGCAGCCCTCTCTTTTTCCCTTTCAACGACCAGGCGAACTCCAACAGTTTGGACACGTCCTGCTGAAAGCCAATTTTTGCCTGTTTTTTTCCACAGAAGAGGGGACAGTTCATACCCCACAATACGGTCTAAAATCCGTCTGGCTTGTTGGGCTTTAACCAGATCAATACGTAGTTCGGAGGGGTTTTCCAGCGCTTCCTTAAGAGCTGTAGCGGTAATTTCATGAAAAACAATTCTTTTTATTTTTTTTGAAACATCCGCAAATTCTATGTTCGGCCAATTTTCTTTTATTAATCCTAATATATAGGCAACGTGGTATGAAATGGACTCCCCTTCTCGATCCAAATCTGTTGCAAGAATTATCTCGTCATGTTCTTTTGAAAGTTCAATCAACTGATCAATAACTTTTTTTCTTTTCTCGATATACTCATACTTTGGACGATAATGATCTGCAAAATCAATTGCCATTTCACGCCCTGGGAGATCTCGAATATGACCCATGGTGGCCATAACAAAGTATTGATCTCCCTTGCCATCCATTTTTAAGATTCGATTAAATGTTCGTGCCTTGGTTGGGGATTCAACAATAATCAATGCCATAAAGTTCTATTATACAGGCTGAAAATCGAGAAAGCCCACGAAGATGAAACTATAATAGTTCAATTATTTAAATAAATGAACTTTTTTATCCTCCAAAAAAAGTACAAATACGAGGGGAAATTATACTGATTGTTGTCTTCGTTTCTTTTTCAGCAATTTCGAATCAACTATTGATCGGCGAAGAAGAGAGGAGACTTCTTTTCTTGCGTCTTCCGATGTGGATGTTTTCATACGTTCTTTTGCCTCAGCAAAAGCTTTCCTTGTCTGCTCTTCATCAATAGCATCCTGTCCATAGGCGCGATTTACCAAAAGTCGTACGGTTTCCCCATCAGTTTCCACGTATCCTCCACCGATTGCCAAAAAATCACTCTCATCTCCTATCCAATAATGGACCACTCCCTCTTCAAGGAGTGCAAAGAGATTGATGTGACGTGGCAATATTGTCATTTCGCCTTCCGTTGAGGGAAGAGTCACCCCTTCTATCTCTTTTTCAAGAGCTATTTTTTTTGGCGTAATGATGATTAATTTTAATTTCGACATTTTTTTGTATGAAACTTGATACTTACAGTTTTTTACTGTTAGCTCTTTTTCACTTCTTCAATCGTACCCACCATATAAAATGCTGTTTCCGGTTTGTCATCATGTTTTCCGTCTAAAATTTCTTTAAATCCACGAACCGTTTCCTTCATTGGCACATATTTCCCCGGTCTGCCGGTAAATGGTTCTGCCACTGACATTGGTTGCGTAAGGAATCGTTGAATTTTTCTCGCACGAGATACTACCAATTTATCAGAATCTGATAGCTCTTCCATACCAAGAATTGCAATAATATCCTGCAAATCTTTATATCTTTGTAGAGTTTTCACAACATCTCGTGCCACTTGATAATGTTCACTTCCCACAACGTCTGGATCAAGCGCTCGTGAGTTTGATGATAATGGATCAATCGCGGGGAAAAGACCTTGCTCAGCAAGTGACCGTTCAAGATTGAGTGATGCATCAAGATGGGAAAAGGTGGCAACAGGGGCTGGATCTGTGTAGTCATCTGCTGGTACGTATACTGCTTGAATTGAGGTGATGGATCCTTTTTTTGTTGAAGTTATCCGCTCCTGAAGTGAAGCCATTTCGCTTGCCAGCGTGGGCTGATATCCTACTGCAGACGGAATGCGTCCAAGAAGTGCTGATACCTCGCTTCCCGCCTGTGCAAAACGGAAAATATTATCAATGAACAATAAAACGTCCATGTTTTTTTTGTCACGGAAATGTTCTGCCATTGTGACGCCGGTGAGCGCCACTCGAAGACGGTTTCCCGGTGATTCATTCATCTGACCAAACACAAGTGCGGTTTTGTCGATAACCTTTGTTTCTTTCATCTCTCTCCATAAGTCATTTCCCTCACGGCTTCGTTCTCCCACTCCGGTAAAGACTGAAACACCAGCGTGTTCTTTTGCCACATTGTGAATAAGCTCTTGAATGAGAACAGTTTTTCCGACTCCAGCTCCTCCAAAGACAGCAACCTTACCTCCCTTAATAAAGGGGGCAATCAGATCGATAACCTTCACTCCTGTTTCAAACATCTCCTGTTCCACAGCCTGTTCTGCAAGTGTAGGCGCCTGTCGGTGAATGGGCATACGCTCTTTTGTTGTAATAGCTTTTCCTTCATCAATCACTTCACCCAACACATTAAAAATACGCCCCAATGTTTCATCTCCCACCGGCACATCTATTGGCTTCCCCGTATTTACTACTTCCATACCGCGAGCAATACCAAACACATTACCCATTGCCACCGCCCGCACTAATCCGGGCTCAAGAACAGCTTCTACTTCAAAAACAGTTCTTCCCAGTTTTTTATCCTCCAAAACAAGCGCATCATAAATACCAGGTGTTGTTTTTTCAGGAAACTGAACATCAACAACAACTCCACGAACCGCAGCAATAATTCCTTTTATCATACTCATAGTGTAAACATTTAATTTTTAATTTGAAATTTCAAATTTGTAATCAATTTTTAAATTAAATATAAATTAAAAATTTTAAATTTAGGATTGCAATCCTAGCCAGCTTCAACCGATTCTTTTGCTGTAATCATATCGAGTAATTCACTAGTGATTTTTTCTTGCCTTAATTTGTTTCCGAGTAATGTTAAATTGTAGATGACATCATTTGCGTTATCGGTCGCATTTTTCATGGCAATCATACGGGCAGAATGCTCACCCGCTTCTGATTGAATAATGGCATTACGTATTTTTTCTTCAACAAAACTGCGCAATATCTGTTCAATAATTACATTTGGTGACGGTTCAATAACATATTCTATATATTCTTTTTCTTCTATCTTTTGCTCCAGCTGCAATTTATAGGGTAAAATCTGTGCAAGAACAGCCTCCGTTTTTAAGGTTGATATAAAACTGTTGTATAAAACAAAGACACGTTTATACGTTCCTTTTAAAAATGTCTCTAATGCAAATTTAATGACAGCAGAAACATTGTTAAGAGGCGCGGTGTGTGAATAGTCAGCTAAGATGTCCCCTCCAGTCTTTGAAATAAACTGTGCACCTTTTTTTCCGATTGTGATGAATTTGCTATTGTGCATGTCAATGTTGCCTGCAATATAGCGAAACAAGTCTATATTAAATGAGCCACATAAACCCTTGTTTCCCGTAAGAACAACAACAAGATCTGGATTGGTGTCAGGAGCATGTGTAGTGAGAAGTGGAGATTTGACCACATCCATCTTGGTCATAACTTTCTTAATAACGAGTTCTAATTCCTGTTGATAGGGTCGTGCTTCAATTGCGGCCTGTTGGCTTTTTTTCATCTTAATCGCAGATACAAGTTGCATAGAACGAGTTATTTTTTTTACGTTTGAGACTGACTTCGTTTTTTTTCTCACTTGTCTGACATTCATAAGACTTAAGCTTCTATAAATCCGGTAGCTTACAGATTCTTATGCTGATTTTATTTAAATTTAAATCAGCTTAGAATCTGTCAAGCCTTTAATTTTCCGAATAAGTTTGGCTAATATTTTTTACAAATGGTGTTAACAATTCTTCTATATGGGGGGTAATTACTTTTTCCTTTTCTATAAGACGAATTATTTTTTCTCCTTGTAAGCGCAAAGATTTTATGAGCTCGTTTTCAAAATCGGTTACTTTTGTTACGGGAACTGTATCGATATATCCTTTGTTTGCAGCCCAAAGCACTACAATTTCTTCTCCCAAACGATATGGTTTATTCTTGTCTTGTTTCATGAGTTGTGTTACTTTGGCGCCTCTATTTAATAGTTTTTTTGTATCTTCGTCCAGATCACTTTCAAACTGGGAAAATGCTGCCATTTCTCGATACTGTGCAAGATCCAGTTTAAGTCTTCCTGCTACTTGCTTCATTGCTTTTGTCTGGGCATTACCTCCCACACGAGAAACTGAAATACCGATGTTTATTGCAGGGCGGATGCCTGCATTAAATAGGTCTGTTTCCAAAAATATCTGTCCATCGGTAATTGAAATAACGTTTGTGGGAATATATGCAGAAACATCTCCTTCAAGTGTTTCAATAACCGGGAGCGCTGTGATTGACCCTCCCCCTTGTGAATCTTCAAGCCGACATGCACGTTCGAGAAGTCGTGAATGAAGATAAAAAATATCTCCCGGGTATGCTTCACGACCTGCTGGACGTCGCAAAATCAAAGATACCTGTCTATATGCCCATGCATGTTTTGAAAGATCATCATATATAACCAAAACGTCCTTTCCTTGAGCCATGAAAAATTCTGCAATTGCACTCGCTGAATAAGGGGCCAAATATTGGAGGGCTGCAGGATCAGAGGATGATGCGCTTACAATAATTGTGTAATCGAGTGCTCCCTGTTTTCTCAGAAGCTCAGATACAAGTGCAATCTTTGAATTTTTTTGACCGATACCACAGTAAATACAGATAACATTCTGACCCTTTTGGTTAATTATGGTATCAAGGGCAATAGTGCTTTTTCCAGTCCCGCGGTCTCCAATAATAAGTTCTCGTTGACCTCTTCCAATAGGAAAAAGAGCATCGATGCTTTTTATACCCGTCTGTAGAGGAACATTTACTGGTTTTCGATATACAACCGATGGAGCAACCTTTTCTACGGGGTTCCACACATCAGAGGGAAGTGGATCTCCCCCATCAAGTGGCTGACCAAGCGGATCAACCGTCCTTCCGATCATTTTTTCGCTTACCGGGACAGAAAGTGTATATTTTAATGCCTTTACTTGTTCTCCGCTCTTTATGGTGAGATAATCTCCAAGAACGATAATTCCTACAGAATCCTCCATCATGTCAATAATATAGCCCTTTACGCCACTTGCAAATTCAACGACTTCTCCATATCCTGCTTTATCCAACCCCTGCGCCAACGCAACGCCGTCTCTTATTTCTTGAACTACTCCAACTTCATCAGTCTTGTAGTCCAGCTTACTATTTTTAATTTCACGCTCAATTTGTTCGAGATACTGATCAATTGCTTTCATAGAGCTGTTTTTTTAATAAATGTAACGCGTTGCGTATGGATAAATCAACAATTTGAGATCCGGATTGGACAACAATCCCACCAATGAGAGAGGAGTCTACTACATTTTCTACCTTGCTTTTTGCATATTGAGGAAATTGGGACACAATTTTCTGCAATTCATCTGAGGTCAAACGATATGCAGAACTTACTTTCACCAATTCCTTTTGAGCAATAAGCTCTTCGGAAAACGTTTTTTTTAGTCGTTCTTTTACCTGTGGATCAAGACGCATACGATTACTTTTTTTCTAAATTACTAAGCACTCGAGCATTGACTTGTTTTTGCATGTCTTCGGTAAGGAAATCACGCAGAACATGCTCAACTGTCATAACACTTACTTTCGCAAGAGTTTCTTTATACTGCTTTTCCATTTGTTGCCTCTCTTCTTCTATTTGTTTTGACGCTTTTTTTACTATTTCCTTTGACTCTTCTTCTGCTTTTGCAAGAAGTGCAATACGCTCTCCTTCGGCGGCATGTCGGACTGCTTTGAGGCTCTCTTCTGTTTTCTTATGTATCTCCTCTTTAGATGACTTTTCTTGTTGAACGAGAGCTTCTCGTTGACGTTCGACCTCTTCATTCATCTTCTTCCTTTCTGCATCTTTTTTCTTTTCGCCCTTCATAACAGACACAAATGGGCCTGCTATAAATTTCTTATAGATGAAAAAAAACAAACCAAAGTTGATGAGTTGAGCCAACAATAATTTAAAATCAATTCCAAGATTTTCCATAATTTTTCAATACCTCAAATTATGTAAATTTGAGAATAAGTGCAACAACAAGTGCGTAAATAGCAATGGCTTCTGCAAATGCTAAACCAAGAATCATAGCTGTTCTAATTGATGATTCTGCTTCTGGGTTTCTTCCTAATGCTTCAACTGATTTTGATGCAATATTACCAATTGACATTGCTGGCATGATTGTACCAATTGCAATTGTAAAAGCGATAGCGATAATTTTGACGATTTCTGGGCTCATAAATGTATACACCCCCTTCGAAATATGAATTTATAAATTAAAACTCCAAATCAAAATTCAATTATTCTGGATTTAAATTTGGAACTTGAATTTTTAATGATGACTCACCGACAAACTCAAAAATACCGATGTCAACATGGAAAACACTAATGCTTGAACCAATCCAACGAAAACTTCAAGCACAAGGAACGGAAACGAGGCTAAAACCGGTGCCAAGAATGCCACAATTGTCAAAAGCACCTCCCCTGCAAAAATATTTCCAAATAAACGAAATGCAAATGAGAGCACTTTCGATAATTCTGATATTATTTCCAAGATACCGAGAACAAAGTAAATAGGATCCTTAAAATTTAAAAACTTTGAAATATATGTTTTAAAACCTAAAAATTGAATACCGTATACTTGAATCATCCCAACAGAAATTAATGCAAGTGCGATTGTAGCATTCAAGTCGGCGTTATTACCTCTCAGAAGTGGAATAGTCTTTATTTCTTCTTCAAAGACTTCTATTTGTTCCGGTTTGTTTAAAATGGTGCCGTGCACAACTGAGGCCGGAACCTTTATGGTGATGCTTCCAACGCCAGGCATAAGCCCACTCCAGTTTTGTATAAGAATCCATAAAAAAAATGCCGAAAGGAGAGGAAAAAATACGTCAATTTTGTCGTGAACTATTGAGGTAAACAGATCATAGAGGGTGCGAAGAATGAGGTTGAGTGTGTAGTAAAGACCAGATTTTTCTTCTGTTTTTGAAGCTTTATAGTAGGAAACACCAAGAAATAGAAAGAAGAGAAAAACGAGAGATGAAAGAACCATTGAGTTTTTAACAGCAAACGTACCGATGTAAAATAGTGTTTCCGCTTTAATGCTAATCTCAGGCATGCTTAGAAAATTGTCGAACAATTTTTATTAAATTGAAAAAAGATCCCAAGGACCCCAACAACAATCCGCAAATAATACATAAAGGCTTTGTTCCCAGCTTCGTATCAAGAAAAATTCCCGCGCCCAATCCCACGAGGAGCGGAACAATGAGATAAACACCAAGATCCAGCGCATCTATCAAACGAATACTCTCCATCTTTATCTCTTTTTTCTTCTGATGGAAAGGCTCGATAACAAATGAACTGTTTACTTTTTTTATGTGTAACCGTGAATATTCTACCATGAGAAATGAAATTTTGTCAACCCAACTTTACTGCATTATCTATAAGAAAACTCATTGAATCATCCCGCTGCGCCACTGTCCCCTTTGCAAGAATAACTTGGTTTACGGCAATAATTGACTTTAATTTTTCAAATGATTTGGGGAAAAACACCGCTTCAATTGTGCCTGTATCGTCATACAGAGTGATGAATGCCATTTCTTTGTTATCTTTTTTTGTACGTATAATTTTTTTTGCACTGATGACTCCCGCCAATACCATAATTTTTTTGTCATCATTTTTTGCAATTTCGCCAATGTGTTTTGTGGCTTTTTCCGCAATAATCGTTGCAAATCTAGCGAGTGGATTTTTGCTAATTAAAAAACCTATGACATCTTTTTCCATCATTGAAAGTTCATCTTCCGAATATTCAGCTATATGATCAAAAGTATCTATTACCTTCTTTTTCTCAACATGTCCTGTAAAGAGATCAAATTGCCCTTTTGACTCACTTTCTTTTGAAGCTGCAAGATCCTTTACCATCTCAGGATATATCGCAAGAATTGTCGCACAGTTTCCAAATTCTTTAAATGCACCTGCTTTTGTTAAACTTTCGATGGTTTTTTTATTAACTTTTCGTAAATCGACACGAGTGAGAAAATCCTTAAACCCATTAAAAGGACCGGTTGATCGTGCTTCAAGAATTGAATCAATAGCCGCACTTCCCACGTTTTTAATTGCAGAAAGCCCAAATCGCACACTATCTCCTTCGATTGTGAATTCATTTCCACTCTTATTGATATCGGGCACCAATACAGGAATTTCCATTCTTCGACACTCCTCTATTGCCTGTGCCATTTTAATTTCGCGCATGGGTCCTGCAACCCCCTGTAGTTCTGCCGTAAGAAGGGCTGCCATATATTCTACGGGAAAGTTTGCTTTCATATAACCGGTCCAATAGGCAATTAAACCGTAGGAGGCAGAGTGTGGTTTATTAAAGCCGTACGCCGCAAACTTCTCCATAAATTCAAATATTTTTTCGGCCATGATCTTGGTATACCCATTTTTTACGCATCCTTCCACGAATTTTTTGTGCTCCATATCCATAAGGGATTTTTTCTTCTTCCCCATTGCCATACGAAGGTTGTCGGCCTCACTCATGGAGTATCCGGCAAGGGTGTGAGCAATTTCCATTACCTGCTCCTGATAGACAAGGACACCATATGTTTCGCCCAAAATTTTTTTGAGGTCGGGATGAAGATATTTCACTGTTTTTGGATTATTTTTCCCCGCAATAAAGGCGGGGATAAGATCCATGGGACCTGGTCGATACAGTGCCACCATAGCGGTAATATCACTCATTTTATTTGGTTTCAAATCTTTCGCAAGCCGACGCATGCCTGCAGATTCGAGTTGAAATACCCCAATTGTGTTACCTGCAGATATCAAATCATATGTTTTTTTGTCATCAATTCTTACTTCATGAATATCAATTTTTTTTCCGGTTTTTCGCATGGCTAGCTGAATGGCTTTATCAAGAATCGTTAAATTCCGGAGTCCAAGAAAGTCAATTTTGAGCAGTCCCACTGCCTTGTTATTCTGCACAGCATTAAGGTCAAGACAATACATGTCGTATTGAGTAATAACCCGTCCTTGTTTTGACTCTGTTTGAATTGGAACAAAGTTGGTGAGATCATCTGCCGCAATAATGACTCCTGCGGCGTGAACTGAGGAATGCCGTGGCAAACTTTCTAAGCGTAAAGCAACATCAAGAACTCGTTTTGTTTCTGGCTCATTGTCGTAGGCGTATTTCAGAGGAGGAGCTTCAACAAGAGCCTGAGAAAGTTTCATCTGAAAGCCCTGTTTTCCTTGAGGTATCATTTTTGCAAGTCGATCCCCTTGTGCATATGACATGCCAAGAGCCCGTCCCACATCTCGAATAACAAGTCGAGCTTCCATTGTACCAAAGGTAATAATTTGCGCAACTTTTTCGCTTCCATATTTATCCGTGACATATGCAAGAACATCATCTCGTTGTACATCTGCAAAATCGATATCAATATCCGGAGGTGTAGGACGCTCTGGATTTAAAAATCTTTCAAAAGGAAGATTGTGTTCGAGGGGATTGATGTCGGTGATGCGAAGTACATATGCAACGAGCGACCCCGCGACAGACCCGCGCCCCGGCCCCACTCCAATACCATTATTTTTTGCCCAGTTAATAAAATCCTGAACAATAAGAAAATAGGTGGCATATCCTTTGGTATTGATTATTTGTAATTCGTATTCGAGCCGCTTTATTACTTCCTCCGGCGTAAAATCGGTCACTCTTCCTTTCATCTCATACGTAAGTTGACGTAAATAATCTTCAGGGGATAAGTTGTCAGGGGTATCAAATTTGGGAAGGACCCATTTACCATATGGGATTTCTAAATTGCATTTCTCTGCAATTTTATTTGTGTTTTCAATCGCCTCAGGAAGGTCGGAAAATGCAATGCGCATCTGATCTTCCGTCTTAAAATAATAATCCGGCACATCAAACATTGAAAGTGGCCTATTTTTCTCAAATATAGTCCGTTGGGTTTGGATACAAAGGAGTACTTCTTGAGCATATGCATCAGATTCATTTATATAGTGAACATCATTTGTTGCAACAAGAGGAACACTATATTTTCGACTTAACTTTACCAGTTCAGCATTTACAGTGTCTTGTTGGGGAAGGTTGGGGTGTCGTTGCAACTCCAGATAAAAATCATCCTTAAAAATAGCTACATATTTCTGTAATATCGCTTCTGCTTGGGTGTTTTGCCCCTCAAGAATAAGCTGGGATAGTTCCCCCCCTATGCATCCGGAAAGCGCGATGACGCCTTCGTGATACTTTTCAAGCAACTCAAAATCAACCCGAGGCTTGTAATACATTCCCTCCAAATGAGCAGCACTCACCATTTTCATCAAATTGCGATACCCAGTAAGGTCTTTTGCAAGAAGCACAAGGTGATATCTGTCTTTATCTTCCACCGAATCTTTATCAAGTCGAGAATGTTTTGCTTTATACACCTCAACCCCAATGATTGGTTTTATCCCAAGATCTTTTGCCTTAATATAAAATTTAAAAGCTCCATAAAGAGCTCCATGATCAGTAATTGCGAGTGAGGTCATACCTGAATCTTTCGCTTTTTGGAGCACCTCACCAATACGGCACATGCCATCAAGAAGCGAATATTCCGTGTGAAGATGCAGGTGTGTAAAGGCCATATATTGACATTAGTATATCGAGAGAGCTTCAGAGTTACAACTGGATTGGTATTTAAGAATTGATTTTTTCTTCTAAAGCTTTTCTTACCACATTCGCATCTGCCTTTCCCTTCATTTGTTTCATTACTTGCCCTACCAAAAACATAATTGCGTTTTGTTTGCCGCTTTTATATTCAGCAACAACTTTTTCATTTGCACTAAGGACAGACGTTACGATCGCTTCAAGAAGTGTGGTATCCGTTTTTATCGGTTTTGTGAGCATAAGAAATTCAGTTATAAACATCTCATCTGAAAGATTTATTGATATTTTTTTATTGATAATGACATTCGCCACCGCTTGTCCTGTGTTCTTTATTTTTTTATTAGCAACAATCGACTCAAAGTAATCCGCTGTCTTTTTGTCTCGCGTAAGAATATAGGCATCAATTGCTTTCAGTCCATACTCCTTCACAAAATAGTTCATTCGAGTGGATGGAAGTTGAGGAAGCGATTTTTCCACATCAGAAATATACGTATCGCTAAAGACAAATGGAGGGATGTCTGGTTCAGGAAAATATCTGTAGTCTTGTGCTTCTTCCTTACTGCGTTGGCTATAAGTACCTCCTTTTATATCATCATATCCTCTTGTTTCTTGCATTGGAGTCTCCCCTTTTTCGAGAATTCCAATTTGGCGTTTTATTTCATACTCAATCGCTGCCTTAACAAAGCGAAATGAATTGATGTTTTTTACTTCCACCTTGTAAGTAGGAAGTCCTGTTTCTCCGGGTCTGCGTACCGATATGTTGGGCTCAAGCCGCATACTTCCCTTATCCATATCAGCATCAGCCACACCCAGATATCGCACTATCACCTGCAATTCCTCCAAAAATGCTTTTACATCATCTGCATCGGTAAAATCAGGTTCCGTGACAATTTCAACCAGTGGCACACTTGATCGGTTGAAATCAACCAAACTGTGTTTGCCTTCGTGGATAAGTTTTGCCGTATCTTCTTCCATATGTACTCGAGTGATGCGAAACTTTTTTTCTCCTCCTTTTAGGTAGGGATTCCTTAGAAGCACTTCACCATGAATTGCAAATGGTTCATCATACTGACTAATTTGGTATCCCTTAGGAAGGTCGGGATACGAGTAATGTTTACGATCAAATTTGGAATGTTTCGGCAATTCACATCCGAGAGCCTTGCCTATTCGTTGCATCCAGAGAATGGCGGTTTTATTTGGTACGGGAAGCGCTCCTGGCATTCCCATACACACAGGACATACATGCATATTGGGTTCGGCACCAAAATAATCCGCACTACACTGACAAAACATTTTTGATTTTGTTTTTAGTTCTACATGTATCTCAAGACCTATGACGGGTTTATAATCTTTCATATTCATTTTTCCAAATTGTGCACACCTTTTTTAATGACGCCCATGAAATCAGTTTCTTTTTCATATTGATGAGCTGCGTTTAATAAATCTGCTTCGCGGAAATAGTTTGCCATCAATTGCATGCCGATGGGTAACCCGTTTCTATCAAGTCCCACCGGGACATTAATACCGGGTATACCTGCCATTGCACCCGGCTCATTGAATTTATCCATAAGTTCTCCAAAAAAAGGATACTTTTCGAATTCGCCTAATTTAAGCGCTGTTATGGGGGAAGGGGTCCCAATGATAAAATCGACTTCTTTGAATACACGTTTAAAATCATTAATGATAAGTGTTCGTATTTTTTGCGCCTTTTTATAAAAAGCATCATAATATCCGTACGAAAGAGTGTATGTTCCCAGCATCGATCGCCGTTTTGCCTCGCTGCCAAAATGGGTACGGGGATTACCATATCGAATGCCGTCATAACGAGCAAGGTTGGAAGACACTTCCGCTCTTTGAATAATGGTATAGACCGCTATTGAATACTGGGGAGATAAAAGAGATACTTTTTTTGTTTTAAATCCCATTTTTTCAAATATTTTGATTGACTCTTCCAGTGCTTTTTTTACATCTTCATCAAGACCCTCAAAATATTCCTCAGCAATTCCAATCGTATATGTCTTTTTTTCTTTCATCTTATTTACATAATCTTCCGTAGGAAGGGGTGAGCTTGTGGCGTCATACGGATCGTTTCCTGCAATTGTTTGAAAAATAAGGGCAGCATCTTCAACAGAAAGTGTAATTGGCCCCGGACAGTCAAGGGAAGAACCCATTGCAACTACTCCGTAGCGTGATACACGTCCATAGGTGGGTTTTAATCCCACAACACCACTCCAGGAAGCGGGCTGTCGAATTGACCCTGCTGTTTCGCTACCAATCCCTGCAGGCGCTAAATAGGCAGATACTGCCGCGGCTGTTCCGCCACTTGACCCTCCCGGGCTTCGCGTTGTATCCCATGGATTTTTAGTTGCACCATAATCTGATGTTTCAGTAGAAGAACCATGTGCCCATGCGTCCATGTTTGTTTTTCCCAGCAGTTCATACCCGGCACCTTTTAATCGCGTTGTCACCGTGGATTCATAGGGAGGAACAAAATCATCCAGTACCTTTGCAGATGCAGTTGTGCGGACTCCCTTTGTACAAAAGTTGTCCTTTACAGCCAGAGGTATACCGGATAAAACTCCCTGTGCAGAATTATTTCCCTTATTTTGAACAGTAAGAAATGCGTTTAATGTTTGATTATATTTTCTGACTCTATCGTGAAAAAATGAAAAGACTTCTTCGGCGGTAATTTCCTTTTTGTCTATCATTTCGCGAATTTCTTTCACTGTTTTTCCTAATAACATATTTTTGTTTGAATTTTTACATCATTCTATCCACTGCAAATGCATTTTTATGCACATTTTTTCCATTTGCTGTCGCTTCTTTTTGGGAAAGAGCCCGTTTATTTTGTGTCCCGTCTTCAAAGGTGACATTCGATAAATCAACAACTGAGTTTGTCGGCAAAATTCCGTCAGTATTGAGCTCATCGAGATTCTTTATATAATCGATTGTTTCACCAAGTTGGAGGGAATTCTTTTCTATTTCAATGTCAGAGAGGGTGAGCCCAGCCAGCTTCGCCAAGTGAAGTACTTCTTCTTTAGATAATATATTTTTTGCCATAGGACATTATACCCAAAAATTTGACCGAGTTACTTTGCAATTACCTTTACTCGACATAATTCTTGAAACCCATATCTTCCATGCTCTCTCCCCATACCTGAGTTTTTATATCCGCCAAAAGGAGTGCATGCCTCCCAATGATTTCCATCATTTATATCGATATTTCCAGCATCAATTTGGCTGGCAATATCCTCAGCTCTACTTACATTGGACGCACACACAACAGCTCCCAATCCATACTCTGTATCATTTGCAAGTTTTATTGCTTCTTCGTCAGTTTTAAAAGAAACAATGGGAAGTACCGGACCAAATACTTCTTCATACCACACCTTCATATTGGGCTTAATATTTGTCAAAATGGTTGGGAGAAAATAAGCTCCCCGTAAATTTGTGGGACGTTTGCCGCCGACAATTACTTTTGCACCTTTTTTTAGGGCGTCCTGTACCTGTTCCTCTAATGTAATTAGTTGAGTTCGTGAAACGAGGCTACCTATATCGGTTTTTTCACTTTCGGGATTTCCAATTATTTTCGATTCGATAATCTTTTTTAACTCACAAACAACTTCCTCAAATATTTTATGATGAACGATTAGTCGCTTCACGGCATCACAAACCTGACCACAGTTCATGAAACGTTTTGTAAAAATTCTTTCAACAGTTTTTTTTACATCAATATCTTCACATAAAATAGCTGGATTTGAACCACCTAACTCCATAGTAGATTTAATAAATTTTTTCCCGGCAAGTTCAAATAATTTCTTTCCAACTGAAGAACTACCAGTAAACCATATAAAATCAATATTTTGATTTACAAGTTGCGCTCCAGTAGTTCCATCTCCATACACTTCTGCAAAAACCCCATCCGGAAGATGTAGTTCACTCATCATCTCTTCGACAATTTTACCAATAAGAGGGGTTTCCTCTGAATGTTTGCAAACCACAGTATTACCGGCAATTAAGTTTGGAATAACACCCCATAAAAGATTGCCAAAAGGAAAATTCCAGGGCACAATCACGGCTACAGACCCGATGGGTTCATATATGATTTTGTGTAACGATTTTCCTTGACTGTACGTCACTTCATCTTTTAAATACTCCATTCCCAGTTTTATAAAAGATTTTAAGTAACCGAGATCCCACTCAATATCCCCCATACTTTCTTTAATAGGTTTTCCCATTTCACGAGTTGTTGTAAGGGCAAGCTCTGCCTTCCTATTCTCTATTTTATTTATTAAAGGCATTAAAAGCGCAATTCTTTTCTCAGCACCCAGTTCTTTCCATGTTTTTCTTGCTTTATTTGCAGCAAAAACTTTTCTTTTTATTTCACCCGGTTCAGACATGGGGATTTTTCCTACTACTTCATAACTTTTTCCTGGATTAGTTGAAATAAGTTTATTCATAAAATTATTTAATAATTTTTAACAAACACAATCGTCAACGGGGTTTGCTCGTCGGTTTGCCCCATTGGATTATCGGCAAAAATTTCTGCGATTATTTTATCATCTATCCCTGTGCTATTCCCCAGTATATTTCTGCCGATATCGTTTGCGTCAATGATTACTGAACCCGCATAATTTGAAATTTGAAATTTGAAATTTAAAATTGTGCGATCAATATCTTTACAAACGCGCGTTGGATCTTTTGGAAGAAGTTTTGCAGATACATTTGCAGGATAGAGGGAATATTCTGTCGGGCCGTCAATACCGGCTGCACTACGTCCTGCTACGCGGTAAAACATTCCTTTAATCCCAAAAGGACGTGTAACCATTGAGACGAATGTTGCACATAATATGCGAGGCAATCCAACCTCTTGTATCGCAAGCTGCATCGTCCATGGACTTCCCAAACCAATTCCATAAGAAACCCGAGAAACAAAACGTGATAGGAAACGTGCAAAGAAACTCGGGTTAATATCCCAAATAAAATAGGCTCTTCCTTGTGCGGTTGCAACAATTTTTTCCGTAACAACTACAAACCATTTTTTTCCTCCACTATCAGTCTTCATCTCTAAGGTTTTTTTTACCAGTGAGGTAATCGAGTTAATAAAATCTTCTCCTTTTCGAAAGATATGAGTCGGAATAAGCACTCGTTCATATTCTTTTTGATGTACAGTAACAATTGGTTTAATACTCTTTTTTACTTTTTGCTGTTTTTTCGTTTGATTCATTGTCGGAAAAAAGGTTTGAAGCCACAGTTCAAGATTGAGTGCCCGCCAGAAAACCATACTGTCGTCCGTTTCTCCGCGAACATACGCATCAAATGCCATTACTAGTTCTGCTTGGTTTAAATAGGCCTTTGATACAAAAAATTCACTTGTAAAATACTCCCGGATCGTCTTGTGTTCTTTAAGAAACCATTCATGCTCTGGTGTTGTAAATCCAATTTTGTTTCGTCTTTTATTGATAACACTGGGAAGAATATCTTCTGTAGCTTTTCGAAGAATATACTTATTCCATCCATTCTTAATTATGGCCTTATCTGAAAGTTTGAAGATAAAACGAAGCAACCTAAAATCAAGAAAGGGGATACGTCCTTCTACAGAAAATTTCATTGCGTTTTTATCTTCATATCGAAGGAGGGATTGCAAGCTGTTTGAAAATATGTCTTGGATGAGTCGTTTTTTTAGATTTTTTTGTTCGATGGTAAAATATTCATGTTTTTGTTTTTCAGCAAATTCTGCGTTTAGCAGTTTCTTTGTATTGACTGTTTTTTTTGCGGTTAGTTTTTGGAGAATAAATTTTATAAAAATATCTCCTCCACCCCATACTTCTCGTATTATGCCAACAATATCTTGCCGTTCCATGAGTTGTCTCAAATACACAAAATAGTAGGGGAGATATCCTGCCATCATCTCATCACTTCCCTGCCCGTCAAGGACAACCGTGACTTCTTTTCGTACTTTCTCCATAACTTTGTATTGAGCATAAGGACCTGTGCTTATGGTGGGTTCTTCTTGTGTTTTTACAAATGTTTGCAGGTCTTTTAGAAATGTTTTTGAATCGGGAAGTATTTTAAAATCTCGTATCTTTTTTGAGGTAGCAAGCAATGCATCTATATAGGACTGTTCATCATTTGTGGAACCGGGAAACACTGCAGAAAATGTTTTCTGGACACTTCCAACAGAGGTGGCATCTCTCGTATGTTTAAGTAATAGCTTGTTGACTACTGCCACAACAGTTGAAGAATCAAGTCCTCCGGATAAACAAGTTCCCACAGGCACTTCAGAGATAAGTCTACGACTAATACTGTCAATAAGGAGTTCTTTGAATTCTTTGATATCGGAGGGAGAGAGATTGGTTGTATGTGCTGCATTTGAAAGAGAGAGAAGCTCATTTTGTAGCGTTGTGTATGATTTAATTTCTGATCTGCCCTGTTCAATAATCATCATTTCTCCGGGAAGAAGCCGATTAATGCCGGTAAAAAACGTTTCTCTTCCATCATCATGAATACGATATCGAAGATATCGGTAAATCACCCTTTCATTTGGTGAAACGTCAACAAAATGGCTTGCAAGTAACGGCTTTATTTCTGAGGCAAATGCAAAAGGTTTATATTCTTCCGACAGGGTAAAATAGAGTGGTTTTATTCCAAAATGATCTCGTGCAAGAAGGAGCCGATCCTTTTTTATATCATAGAGAGCAATTCCAAACATGCCATTGAATCGATCAAAACATCTGTCTCCCCATTGTTCATATCCATGTACAATTACTTCTGTATCCGACAGCGTAGAAAAGATGTGTCCTTCTTTTTCTAGTTCCTTTCGCAGCTCACGATAGTTATACATTTCGCCGTTATATATAACAACAATTGACTTATCCTCGTTATATATAGGCTGATCTCCTCCTTTTCGATCAATAATTGCAAGACGTCGATTAATAAGACTTACTGAGTCACCAAAATAAAACCCCTCTCCATCAGGACCCCTATGTTCCATTTCTTTGGAAAATATTCTGAGTAAATCATCGTTTTTTATTCCGTGTATTCCTGCAATTCCGCACATATGATAAATTACAAATTACATCTCCCTCAGAAGCCGTATTCTCTCTTCAATAGGTGGGTGAGTGCTAAACAAATTCACAAACCAATCCCCTTTTTTGTTTTTTTTAAATGGATTGCTGATAAATAAGTGAGCAGTAGCAGTTGTAGCACTTCGCAAACCAACGGGATATCCTGCAATTTTTTCAAGGGCACTTGCAAGACCGTTTGGACGTCTGGTAAGAAGTGCACCGTCTGCATCAGCTAAATATTCTCGCTTGCGGGAAATTGCAAGTTGAATGAGGGTTGCGGTAAGTGGTGCGATAATGAGGGCCACCAGGAGGAGCACAAACACAAGCGGGTTTCCCCCTCTTCTTTCATCATTATCCCGTCTTCCATGGCCCCACCACATACTGCGCAATATCCAATCCGCAACAAGTGAAATAGTGCCAACCAGCACGGACACAACCGTCATCACAAGCATATCATAGTTTTTGATATGGCTTATTTCATGAGCGATAACTCCTTCAAGTTCTGCCCTATCCATCATGCCAAGAAGTCCTTCTGTGGCACATACAATAGCATGTTGCGGGTCTCGTCCGGTAGCAAAGGCATTGGGAGCTGCATCTCGAATGACATATAGTTTTGGCATAGGAATGCCTGCAACAATCGCCATATTTTCCCCAGCTGTATAAAAATTAAAGTGTCGTGTTTTATCTGCCGGGAGAGCGCCAACCGAAAAGAGCACTATTTTATCTGAGAAAAAATAGCTAAAAACAGAGGAAACTGATGAAATGATAAGTCCTAATACCAAATAACCATTTGCATCTCCATAATAGAGACCGACTATGTAAAAAAAACCAGAAATTAGAACAATAAACAGGGCAAAGATTAAGAAAGTCTTTTGTTTGTTGGATGAAATCTGGGAATAAATCGTCATTACATACAGAATGACAAATGACAAACCACCAATGACAAACCAATCACAAATTACAAATTAAAAATTTGTTATTTGATATTTGTTATTTGATATTTGTAATTTAGAATTTTACATCTATTTTTTTTCTTTCTTCTTCATTAGCTGCAAAAAATTCTTCTGTCTTAAATCCAAACATTCCCGCAATTAAGTTGCCAGGAAATAATTGGACCTTGCTGTTAAACTCCAATACATTACTATTGTAAAATTGGCGGGAAAACGACACTTTGTCTTCAGTATCTTCCAACTGTCGTTGTAAGTCTTGAAAGTTGGTGTTTGCCTTCAAATCTGGGTAGGCCTCTGCAACAGCAAACAAGGATTTCAGTGCTCCTGACAGTTGATTATTTGCCTCTGCCTTTTCGCTAAGAGTGCCTGCTGACATCATAGATGCGCGTGCTTTTGTGACATTTTCAAAAATCTCTTTTTCATGCTTTGCATATCCTTTTACCGTTTCTACTAAATTTGGTATCAGGTCTGCACGACGCTTTAACTGAACGTCAATTCCTGAGAGGGCTTCTTGTATTCGGGTACGAAGAACAATAAACCCATTGTACATACCTACTAAATAAAGCACCAACACGACCGCCATTCCGATAAAAACTATTCCTATGTTCATATGAATAAAATAAACTAGTAACAGTAACCAAGCTAATTATATACCAGGCATGTTCGGAAATGCAAAGGTACTCTTTTTTTGAATAATCACATGATGAACACACTCTTAGTGCTATCCGCCTTGTGTTTATACTATTTTATGGTACTATAGGAGCAAGTCATGATGCTCTCATATGAAAACCAGTCCATACGAATCAATCGATTACCAACATATAGTTCTTCTCCTCATGCGGGAAAAATTCCCCGTATTTCTTTTGGGACTTCTTATTACGTCTTATCTTTCTTTTTTTGTCATCAGCAAAATTGGAATTAGGAAAGATTCAGCAAAGGTGCCTGAAGTAAAAAAAATGCAAATACAGTCGATAAAAACATATACCGTACAACAAAACGATGACTTATGGGGAATTGCAGAAAAAATGTATGGTTCGGGGTTCAATGCGACAGATATTGCTTTAGCAAATAATCTTGCAGAGCCATATACCCTGATTGAGAATCAAATTCTTATTATCCCTTCCATTGCTCCCAAAAAGCCAACTCAAGGCGACATCACAGAACAAGCTGCGCAAACAAAAAAAATTACAGAATATGTCGTACTTCCCGGAGAATATTTGTGGCAGATTGCAGAAAAAATATATGGGGACGGAAACCAAATGAGCAAACTTATTGATGCAAACCGTATTCCATACCCTTATAACGTAGAGACTGATCAAAAACTTCTCGTTCCATAACTACTGCTTAAGCAAACATACTATGCAGATAGCCCAGTTAAACATGAAGAGTTTGTTTTGGGTGGAGAGGACCCAAGCCAACAGTATTAAGAGCGTTTATATATTTCATTGTTGCACCAGGTAAAATTGTTGATGCAAACCCGGCATCAGAAGGATTTAAATCGTGTGCCATGAGACCCGTTTTGGACGTCATGCCGCGTGCCATTGCTTGTGAAAAAGCATCATAGGTTGTGGGAAATTCACACCATTGGTTGTATCTCCCCTTTCCGACTTGGTTAATCTCTCTTTGTGTTTCATAGGTAAGTCTCGTCCCCATTATATGGCCAGCCGTGTAGCTCCCGCTAACTACCGGAGTGTAATTCATATCAACCAGGGAAGGGGGAATTTTTGGGATAGGAAGACCGAATTTATATTGATTCATCGCGTTGAAATATTCTGTTAACGCTCCCATTACAGCACGCGGGGAATGAGTACCTCCGTTTCGTAGTGCTCTCGTCAAATCTGCGCGCATTCCCGTTATAAAACCTTTTTGAAACTGTTCCCAACCGGTTGAATCTTGTTTCCATATATCTTTAAATTCTTCCATTTTTTCTTGTTTGGCGATAATATCTCGTAGGGCAACAAAGAGCTCTTCACCACAACGAGCACCCATCTCGCCGATAGCTATTCTCCTTGACTCAGTAATGGTTGGTTCAAACATAATTGTGTGCTTATTATACACACTTTTTTATGAGCACATTCATTGTGATAAAACTTGTCCTTTGATATACTTGTCTTCAACGCGGGTATAGTACACCAGTAGTATGCCCCGCCAAAGGCGGGGAGAAGAGAGTTTAAAGTTGTTTGCTGAATCATGTTTTTTACTTATATATTAGAAAACGACATAAGTCGCAGACATTATGTTGGTTCGACAAACAACCTTGAAAGAAGACTTGAAGAACATAATTGAGGTCAGACTAAATCGACAAGACAAATAGGAATATGGAAAGTAATATATAAGGAAGAATTCAAAACTGCTCTTGAAGCGAAACAGAGAGAGCAGGTTATTAAGTCGTATAAGGGTGGTAATGCTTTCCAACGGCTGATTGCGGGTATAGTACACCGGTAGTATGCATCCTTCCCAAGGATGAGAAGAGGGTTCAATTCCCTTTACCCGCTCACAAGCGGATTTTCAAGTCTCAAATAATACTTTTGGATCATTGCTCTGCTCCATTCTTTAGGTTCGATCCTCCATCTTTCATCTTCCACCTCTTTTTTTGTTTCTTTGATATATTCAAATGGTTTTAGAAGATTAAGACGTAATAATCTCATATCAAGAGTCGGGTTCAAATCTAGGGTAGAGAGTATGATTCTTTTTTGTTCACGACTGCCGTTTTCAAACCAATATTTGGCTCGATGACTAAAATCAAGAGTTTGTCCGGTCGTTTCAGAAGAATAATCGAGATTATTACTTGAGCTCTTTAACTGGTCTTCAAGGATGGCAATTCTCTTAACGATCTCCGCTTTTTTCTGCTTATAGTCACCGCTACTAATTATCTCTCCGTTTTTATTCTCCGGATCAATAAACCTATCAAGAAGATTTTGTAATCTTTGTTTTTCAAGAGTACATTGGCGTTTGGCCGACTCATCAATTGAAACAAATTGACTTAATTGATTATTAACGGCAACTTTTAGGTATTTCTTTCCCCATTCTAAAAAATCATCGGGAATAGTTATATTTATCAGTTCATTTGAAACTTGTTTTTCAAAATCTTTTTCGTTTACCGGCGGCTGTTTACAATATTTATCAATCTGTCTGGAACAACGATAGTAAGTGTAAATTCTCAAAGGAACATCCATGTTATCTTTTTTTGTTTTACATTCTGGGCAAACATCATTATGTTGTGGATTAAATTTTTCATGACATAAGGGGCAGATCATCCTTGGCTTAACTTCAGCGGTTATTGAGGCAGAGCAAGGGCATTTAAGCATACCGGTATAAGTTGTTTCATGTTTTTTTATTCCGGATTTTCCTCGAAATTTTAATATTTTTTGGGCTTCTTCAAATTCAGTCATCGTTATCATTGGCTTATGAATTCCTTGACGGATTTCACCCTTATAAAGAAATTTTCCTGTATAAAAGATATTGTGAAATAATTTATAGGTTTGAGTCCGGCTTAAAGGTTCTCCATTTCTATGGCGAAGGTCCCATTGTCCGGAGACGATTTTATAAATAAGGGCAGGTGTATATTGGCCGGTCAAAAGCAGATCCCACATCTTACGGATCTTTGGAAACCGTTCTTCATCAACTAGAATTTCTTTTAACCCTTTTGGCTTTATTTTGTCATTCATATATCCAATAGGAGCTAAAATAGGAGCCTTTCCCAAACTCAACTTATCGTTTAACCCACGTTTTACAGATTTACTTAGGTCATTACTAAACTGATTGGCCATAGCAAACTCAACATACAGAAGAAGAATGTCGTTCTTATCATAAGTTTTTGTTGGAGTGACGATTTTAACAGTATCGTTTTGAACAAACCAGATGAGCCTTCCACCGTCAACGGAATTACGAGCTAACCGGTTTAACTGCCAGCAAATTATATGAGTTACTTTACCTTTATTGATACTTTCAATCATTTCATCAAACTTTGGTCTTCCCGGAGCTTTGGCACTTTTTGATTCTTCATACCAGGTAAAAGGATTGATATTTTGCGGAACAACTAACTCCTCCATAATCACTTTCTTTTGTGACTCAAGAGATAGTATTTGCCTGTCTTCGGTATCGGTTGATTTTCTTATGTAAACAACATATCTATCCATAGTAAAAATAATGCCCCCGCTGGTGAGCTCAGAACGGTTAGGTCCTGTCCAACGAGGGCATTAAAAAACCCAACCTCTCTCTGTGCTCAAAGTAATTCTATAAAATTTATCATTTGTTTTTCAACTGATTATTTAATCCATTGTTAAATACCCAAAAAAACATTTTAACTTTTTCCTCTGTCGTAAATAATTTAGGGTGGTCTATGACATAGGAATAAGCAATTTCAATATTTCTAGAACTTTTACCATTAGCCGCTTCCTTAAACATCTTAAACCAGCGTTTATCAAGGCCGTCGGTAAATTTCAGCTTGAGATTATCCGCGTATCGTTGGCCTTTTTCCTGCCAGGCGTGGCTAGTAGAACCTTTAAGATCTTCTCCTAAGGTTGGATTGTACTGCCGAAGCGGCTTCTCTATAAAGTTGAAATCTTCTGGGCTTTTGCCAGTATTTGTATATTTATTTTCATTCTTATTGTTATTGTTTGTTTCGTTTTGGTTTTGATCTGTTTTCGTTTTGTTTTCAGAAATGATTTCGGGATCTTGATAGATATTGTAGTTAAGGACTGTTATAAGGCTATATTTATTGGTTGATAATTTTTCAATCATCCTTTCCGTTTCTAAATATTTTAGGACTTTAGAAACAGTTGAAGTTGAAAGGCTATAGAATTCAGCTATTGAGAATATCGAAGTTAACAACTGTCCTCGTTTAATGGTTGTTTTTTTGCCATCTAAAATTACGTCATTATTTTTATGGTTTACTTTTAGAAGAAGATAAACAAAAATAGATAAATAATTTGGTTTTTTACTTATTGGGTTATCTAATAATTTTCGGTGAAACTTAACCCATCCTTTATTTTCTGATATTGCGGTTGTTTCCATATTCTTTCTCTCCATCAAAATTAAAATTGGGTACAATCACGTAACCTTTACCATGACATCCTTGACAGGTTTTAGTACCGTATTTCAAAGATCCAAAACCATTACAGACAGGGCAACGTTCGGAATGAAATTGAGGAGTAACTTCCTTAATTATTGTTTTCTGATTGGGATCATTATTTCCTTCCATACTTTTCAAATAAATATTTTTAATTTATTTTTGATAATTTAGTGATTTTGATATCGGCTGGGAAATTACCATAAAAAAATTTATAAATTCTTGAGCTCGTTTTTTTGTTTGTTCAAAACTTAAACTTGATTTAAAATGTTTTGCCATTAAATCCTGGAACTCTTTTATGGCAGTGTCCGGTAACTTAACTGGTGATATTAAATTTTCCATACATCACTCTTTTTGATAATTTGTTTTGTTTATTTTTTTACCTAAATATGGACAATAAGGAAAAAGTGAACAGCCGGAAGTAGAACAACCTATATTTTTTTGATCACCGATGCAACTGCGGCATTTTTTAATTACTGCCTTCCGTATCTTCTTAATATTTCTTATTAGATTATTTTTTGGTAATTGACGAAAATTAGTCATAT
>JAZDOY010000026.1:0-28312 GCA_043798165.1 bacterium
TATTATGGTAACCTCACTGCCTCTGCTGTACGACGCTTCCAAGAGGCTCATTTTGCAGAGATATTGAGCCCACTTGGATATGCAAGTGGAACCGGAATATGTGGTCCTTCTACACGAAACTACATAAATAGCCATCCGTAGGAGAAACTCTAGACCCTTAACAATTTTTAATTCCTAATTTTGAATTTGAAATTAATTTTTAAATTGAATAAAAATTAAAAATTTTAAATTGAAAATTCCGGTCTTTTTTCTTCGTATTTAGAGTTTATGATTTAGGATTTAAATGGTAAAATAGAGACTGGTAGACCCTGTAGCTTAATTGGATAGAGCAAGAGCTTGCGGAGCTTTAGGTTGGGAGTTCAAGTCTCCCCGGGGTCACATCTCATGTTTTTTAAAGTAAGACTCTGCATACCGTATCGCTTTGCCCGTGTACTTTGTGGTAATCTCTACTCATAACGTATCCCCCCATAAAACCCTCGGGTCCATAGTAACCGCTCCACTTTGCATAGGATTCTTGATTTTTTAGTGCATCTTCACAAACATATGTTGTATTTACTTTTTGATGGTATGATTTTTGTATAATCCAATAGTGTTTTTTTTGATAACCATATATTGCTTGTTCTAACAACTTTTTACACTGATTGCAGCTATTTTTTTTGCCGAGATGATATACGGCTTTACTTCCCCAATTAATTGTGCCGTCTGTACCGCCGTATTTTAAGTAATAATTTCTTTTGTGGGGTGGTAACTCTGAGAATTGTTTTAGGGTTACTTGTTCACCGTCTTCAAGCTCAATAGTGTCTGTGACCAAAGAAGTAAAAGGGAAAATGTTTCTTATTCTGTCTGAATAGAGATGTTTTGTCTTTTTCCAGAAGGGAAATATAAGGGGTAGTTTTTGAAAAAACAAAATACTGGGAAATATATCAAATAATAATTTGTGTTCATAATATCTTTGCAGAAATTCAAAGAAACAACTCCCCGTGGCTTGTTCCATAAAGGAATGGGTTCTGATAAAGTTAACGTTTTTGAATAACGCTTGGTAATCGTGTCCTAAATATTTTAATCCGTACTTCCTCGTACTTGAAATAAAGTAGTTTGTGTCAATCATGTTGGAACTTTCATCAATTTGATGAAAAATGAGAGGGTTGTCGTGGGTAAGTTCTTTAATAATGCGTGAAACAATTTCGGCTACTGGTTTCTTGTTATAACTTCTCGTCTTAAAATCTATATGTTTTTGTAAATATGTAAGAGAGGTTTGTAAAGAATGTAAATTCCCCCATCCTGAACCAGGACTTTGAATCTCCGCTATTTTTCCTGGAATGCTTTCGTCTGTACGAAAAAACCGGGGGAAATCAAGCTCTTTGCCATATAAATTTTGATGATAACTCAGGGCGAATTGCGGATTTACCTCATTTAAGATTAAATCACGTACGTCAGTGAGAGATGTATCGGTTAAACTTCTTTTAAATAATTCTTGTGAAATGTGCCAAAATTCCTGAATTGTCTTGTATCTGTCGACAAAACCATTCGCTTCCTCCGGAGAAAGTATTGCGGGTGTCAAAGAAGCTATCATTGAGAATTTTGCTCCGTAGTCAAGCTCTTTCTCATAAAGAGAATCAAGATAGTATTGATACTCTTTATAGTCAAGAAGCGTTGATGACTTCATATATGTACCAGTATATACCTTTTGTAAGAGAAGTTTGTTTTTTCATGTTTCTGGTCAAATTCAATAAAATAAAATGCTTTTTTGCGAAAAAGAGTTTTGTAATACGTCTTTGAATGATCCAAAATCGCTACGCCGCTTGGAGAACGGAGAGTGAGCTCTTTAGCATCATCTGTGCCTAGTATTCCTACGGAAAATAAACAGGCCGATTGGAATATTCTCATGACTCGTTTTATTTCTGTAAGTGTTTGTGCGTCATCCCTGTTTGTCATATTAAAATTTACGGTAAAGTTATGAACGACCAAATCAATAGAATTATTTTGAATAGGAAGCGCATTCATATCAGCCTGGACAACTTGATAGTTTTTGTTGGGAAATCGTTTTTGTATATATTTCCTGTACTCTAAAACTGTAGAAGTATTAATTTCTATGAGAATTATTTTGTCTTTTGGTTGTTTTCTCCCAGAAAGAAGTGTGTTAAGGGCATCAATGTTTACAAAATAGGAAGAACCCTCCAGAAGAACGGTGATGGGTTGCCTTTTTAACAAAATGCTATCAATTATTTTCGAGGCAGGAGGACTCTCTTGTAGTACTTTCAAGAGATGAGTTACATTATTAGCTGCTATTGATGATAGCATGATTACATTGTACAACTCTTCTTATTTGTGTCAAGGGCTCTACATCAATCTGCGACTCTTGTTGCAAATACGAGGAGGCGTTTGAAAGTGGTGCCCAAGGGCCAGCAAGTTTGAAGCGTGAGGAATTCCTTATCTGTTTTACGAGTAATGTATTCAACTTCCGAAGGATTGACTATTTTTGAGTCGATTACTCGGTAGACAAACCGCTCCCCTTTGTAAAAAATGTTAATATCATCTCCTTTCTCCAACTTTCCTAAAAGATAAAAAACGGCATTATATGTACTCACGTTCCACCAATAATCGGTGGAGTGTGCAAAAAGGAAAATGTGCCCCCCTTCTCCTGGAAAAGCTGTCCCAAGGGCCTGTGCAACTCCCAGCTTTAACGCCTCTGAATATTCACGTTCGTTAGCTGTATCCACTCCCGCTATAATTCGTGCATTTGCTCCAATTTTTGGGATAACCACACTAAAGTTGGGATCTTCCGGGATAAGAACCTGCGCTGTTTTGCCATCGATTGTTCGTGTAAGAAGCCCTTTTTGAGTTCCGGTTTTTTGTAGTGAAAAGGAAAGCTCCTCTTCTTTTGTGGCGACAACATATGTTCTGTTATTCCATTGATCCATCATGTATCGCACCTCTTGTCGCACAGGTTCATAAAGAGTGCGCCCGATAAAAAATAGAGAGGTAAGAATCATGAAGTTACCTATCGTGCGAAGAATTAGTAAATAAATATAATCCTTCCTTTGCGCTTTTTTTATATGATGATGGATAGGAGTGGCGTTTTTAAGCAAATAAGTCATAGTTTATTGTAACAGAAATGCTCAACTTAGGAAGAATATGCGTTCATAACCATATCGTAAATACAATGTGTATTGTCCTCGTCAAGATATATACCTTCAATATCATATTTTGCACTAGGCCGTTCAATGAATGCGTGAATTTTTTCTTTTTCTGTCCCACCGCTTGTTAAGATATTATTGACAAGAGAAGATGTACCATCGTCGTGGTCACCGTAAACAAATATAAGATCGCTCGCTGCAAATTTTGCTTGTAAAGTTTTATCTTGTGCCTCTTTCTTCACTGTCGATCCGTCAATCGTAACACCATCAAGCTCTCTATCTTCAACAAGTGAAACAACGATAGGCGTTTTATTTCCCATATCAATCCCTGCAATGGCGGCTTTAAATCGTTGAAGCATTTTTTTATCTTTCTCTTCGTTCCCTTCACCAACCAATGCTATTTCTATTGGAATATCCGACTGACCATTTCTTTTTTTTACCACATCCGCAATATTACTTTTAATCACGTCGAGAGCTAGTGTTTCTGGAGAAATTATCTTTGGCTCAAAGCCACAGCGTTGCCCCACCATACTTATATCTTCTTGTATAGATTTAACTCCTCCAAGTTGTGGCGATTCATTCATAATGACGTTTATTTTTTTTCCGGAGAGTGCATTTTTTTTATTTTCTGTTATTTTGTTTAACAATGTAGTAACAAATGATGGACGGACGGACATTTTTGCATCGCTTCCATAAAAGAGCGCATTATCTGGATCCATACAGGCGAACGTAATCTCTTCAGTTCGATCAAGCCCAACAGCTCGGATATAGGAAATGGTAGATTTTGATTGTGTAAATATGTCCGTTAATTCATGAGGTTGCGCATGAAAATGATAATGTATTTTCGATCCCCAAACCGGAGGCTTTCCGGCATCCGGGTGTATTCCGACTATTGGTCTTTTTTTATCTTTATCTGGAACTATATTTTTTGCTATATCTGAAATTATTTGGGAGTCACCTATTAATACGTGACTTGGAGACTCCCTTTCAAGTAACGGCTCTGTGCCCTCTAACATTCTTTGAGTTCGATTAAATGTTGAATCCCACCAATCTTTTACTGAAGCGGAGGCAAATTTTGTTACTTGTGAAGCGATTCCTCCTAAAGTGGCAATTGTCGCGCCAAATTCAACCAGTTTTCCTGTTACGGAGGGCGCATCTCCCGTAACGATGCCGCTTGACATGACGTACATAAAATACTGTAACCCCTCCAACGTCTCTCTCCCCAGTGGGACACCAAAGGGACTTATGTTTTTAATAAAATTATCAACACCTAATAATGCAGGATGTGATGCTGCCTCTGCAAGATTCGGCAAACCATATAGATAGATTAGACCAAAAGCTAAACTGCCAAGTGAGGCAGATATTTTAGGATATCTTTCTGATAACCCAGAAACAGACGCACGAAAATCCTGGAATGTATGATGAACTCTTCTTGCATCAAATGATGTCATGAGGCCCCAATTATACAGTTATTATGGGATAAATTCAAGAAATAACTCACATGAGTGAACAGATGAAAGCCAATCAAGGAGTGTCCCCAGTAGGAGTTGAACCTACATATCAGGTTTAGGAAACCTGTGCTCTATCCACTTGAGCTATGAGGACTATATAAAGCCGCAGCTCTTCTATAAATAGCCTTGATGTATTTTAACATATCCCCACCCTTAGTAATTCTGATGCGACACATTCCATACGACAATTTCCCAATTTTTTTTCCTTTTAAAATATTCACGTTCACAAATTCATTTATTGGAATTCCAGTAATAGAAGACCAAAATTCAAGACACTTTTTTTTATCTAAATCTTCGTATATGCGAATACTCACCCTCAACCTATTCTTTGAAATTCTCAATATATTTTGTAATCCATTAATAAAAACTCTAATGAGTTCTGAATCAGTATTTGTGAAGTTAAAATCTGTTTTTCCCCCCTCTCCCCAATAAAGCGCAGAAATAAAGAGGAGTTTTTCCTTTTCTGTCAATGATGTAATTGTTTTTTGTGCTTTTTCTTGTGCAAGTTTTTCTTTTATTTTCATTCTTTTAATACTTCCTCCTTGTTTGCCATGCCATTCGTTTATGTATTTTGGCAAAATTGCCACCCCCTGTATATAACGAAAGACGCTCGCCCTCCCTATTTCTAGTTCTTTAGCTATCTCAGGCAAACTATATCCTTTTTGTCTCAGTACTTTTATTTTTTTTCTCTTTTCAAGAGGTATTAGTTTGACCATATCATAACTGTACATCAATAAAACTTGAAAGTAAAACTCAGACGTGTTTGCTTTATCTATAACTCACCTTTATATTTTGTTTATACCTCTGTATAATTGAGTTATGTTTATCGTAATCGAAGGCATCGATGGGGCTGGCTGCGAAACGCAGGCCACGCGTCTCATCGAGTCATTAACCAAAACAGGTAAAAAACCTTTTTATATCAAGTTTCCCCATTATGATACTCCTGTGGGTAAAATGATCCGGGACTTTCTGTATGAAAACAAAACAAAGCACTCAGCCAGTGAACAATTTCTTCTTTACACGCTTCAATTTGTATTTGATAGAGAGCTCATTAAAGAAAAAATGAAGGATTATATTGTTATCGCTGATCGTTATTTTTCTACAACACTTTGTTACCAAATATTGGAGGGATTTGACGAAAAAAAGGCTCTTACATTTGCACAGGATTTTAAGATTGTTAAACCTGATGCGGTGTTATACTTGGATGTTTCGCCCGACACTGCAATCAAATGGAAATATGGAGAACAAAAAGAAAAAAATTTTCGGGAGAATGATCATTTGTTTATTCGACGAACGTACGATAAATATAAAGATCTGGTAAAACGCAGTGTTTGGACGCGCTGGATTCGGGTAAACGGAGAACAGGAAAAGGAAAAAGTCACGCAAGAGCTGGTAACTATTATAAATTCACTATAAATACATGGAAAAAACACTTCTTATCATCAAACCGGATGCGGTAAAACGCGCGCTTATCGGCATCATTATCGAAACATTTGAAAAAACAGGACTTAAACTATTGGCAGCAAAAATGGTTGCACCAGAGGCAGCGGTTATTAAAAATCACTATCCCGGCACAAACGAATGGATCAGTGAAATGGGTGCTAAGACGCTTGCTAGTTTTAAACAAGCTGGTACTGATGTAAAAAAAGTAATGGGAACGGATGACCCGCTGAAACTGGGAACATTTGTCTATGACCGACTTATAAAATACTGGCAGGAGGGACCAATTGTAGCAATGGTGTTTGAGGGACCCAACGCGGTTGCTGTGGCACGAAAACTGCGTGGACACACCATTCCAGCGCTTGCTGAACCAGGTACTCTTCACGCGGCATATTCATATGATTCTTCTACTCTCTCTTCCACTCTTGACCGTGTCGTAAAAACATTTATTCACGCATCTGGAAGTGTGGATGAGGCGGAACGTGAAATTGCGTATTGGTTCAAAGAAGCGAAGTTTGAAAACTACACACGGGAAGTTGACAGTTTATATTTATCTAAATAACTATGAAAAAACAAAAAGCTCTTATTATTATCAAACCAGATGCAGTACAACGCGGGCTTTCAGGCACCATTACTAAGAGATTTGAGCAAGTGGGACTTACTATTATTGGTCTTAAATTTCAAAAAGCAGATTCAGCTACGGTGATTGCACATTACCCCTCCACCGATACATGGTTTGAAAAGGTAGGCAAACGAACGTTAAATAATTGTGCCGCAAAAGGAATAGATCCAAAAGTCGTTTTTAAAACTGATGATGCAGTGGCAATTGGAAAACAAGTAAAACAATGGCTTATTACTTATTTTAAAGAATCTCCCGTTCTTTTATTGGCGGTTGAGGGATACGAATGCATTGAAATAATTCGAAAATTGTCGGGTAACACCATTCCTGTCTTAGCGGCTCCCGGTACTATTCGGGGAGATTTCTCTCATGACTCGATAGACTTGGCTAATGAGGCAATGCGGCCACTGCGCAATGCAATCCATGCCTCAGACACAATTGAAGATGGAGAAAAAGAAATTGCATTGTGGTTTAAACCAAGTGAGCTTTTTTCATACGTCCGTGCGGATGAAAAAATAATGTTTCCATAAGACCAATTTGACCGTTCCAAATTTATGCTGGATGCAACCCAATTGCCTTTTTTGTTTCTTTATAGAGTGAGTTTTTATCAGAATTATTTTGAATTGTCACGTCGGCAAGTTCCATGCATGCACGCACTTGTTGACCATTGCTATTTTTTTTATCTTCCTGATCACGTTCATCAACTTTGATAAATGTTTCCCAATCTGTTGGATCCCATGGCTTTCTTCGTGCAATGACTCGTTGGTAGCGAATTTTTTGGGACGCATCCACTGCAATAAGTAAAAATCCAGGAAGTTTACGTAAATAGGTGACTTCTCCAGGATTACGGATGCCCTCTATCACAATTTTTTCTATTCCCTTCTCCTTTAATAGAGCTACTGCACGCCGCGCAAGCACTCCATCGCCTTCCAGTCTTCGCAGCTCGTCCCCGATATTTTGTAGAGTGGTACGCGTGAAAGAAGTAATCTCTCTTTTTTTGAGCTCATCATGCACAATGGAGGAAAGAGAGAATGACGTGTATCCATGTTTTTTTATTAAGTAGTCCGCTACAATGCCTTTTCCAGAAGCAAACGGGCCAACAACTCCAATGATATTATAACCCATACATTTTTTTAATAATTTGTATTAAAGTGTCTCCCCATAAACTGGTCACGAGCATTCCTATAATGAGAAATGGGCCAAATGGCACTGCGCTTTTCATTCCTTTTTTTCGACCGATAAGGAGAGTAACTCCAACGATTGCTCCAAATAAAAACGCAACGTAGAGAGCAAGAAGCCCCTTTCCTACACCAAGTGCAAACCCTATTATCCATGCGAGAATCACGTCCCCCAACCCCATTGCCTGCTCATTGGTAACCACGTAGATGAGTCCAATGGGCAAAAGGACGGCTATGCCAGCTACACTATCTGTCAAAAGAGAAAAGATACTCGCCTTATCAAGTATCTTTTGCAAAAACAGAGCAAAAATAAGCGAGTACTGCATATAGTCGGAAATAAGCTTGTAGCGAAGGTCTGAAAGGAAGATAACCCATGCACATGATACTATCCCCCAGTAGAGTATTACTGAGGCCAGAGGCACCACCATCCACGTCCCCACAAACAATAACCCTGTGAGTATCTCAACGCAGGGATGTTCAAGGGAGAGTTTTTTATGGCATCGCCGACACTTTCCTCCGATAACAATAAATGAAATTATGGGAAATAAATCATACCACTCCAGAACCTTTTTACAGTGATCACAGTGAGATCTCCCCATAATGGTATCCCCATGAATAAGTCGGTCCACTAAAACATTGATAAACGAACCGATAGCAGCGCCTAGTATAAATACAAAAAAACCTACCAAATAAACCATATCAGAATATATACTTAATGCATTATTGTACATCGTTTTTATCAATAAAACTGTTCACATTTAGCGCTCCCCATAATCCTTCAGGGATCCATATATTTTGAAAGTGACGAAGCTCATTCCATCCTACAGCAAGAAGCTGCGCAGTATATCCCTTTTTTTTCAACTCAATAAGGAGCGTTTGCTGTTTTTGGAATGAACTACTCGGCCCATAAATGATAACCTGTTTTGATTGATCAATCCCCTTGAGAGAAAGTGTTGTGATGTTAATATACTCCATCTTTCCATTTTTTATTGCGTAAACTGGAAGCGAAAGTGCCCGCTTGATGTGCTCTTTTTTATACTCATCCGCACTTCTTATATCAAGAAAAATAATATCGCTTTTCTTCTTGTGTAACTCCACCGCAATGTCGAGAGGATCAAAATACTCTGTTGCCATGCGAGATACTGGGCTAATAGTAAGAGGAGCCCGAAAAATTGTTTTGACAGTTTGATAGAGTTGCCTCCCATACCAATAGGAACCAAGTACACATCCAACAATAAGAATAAAGCTCCCAAAAAATGAAAGAGTAGTCTTCACTATCTGAGCCCTTCCATGATGATATACTTCACTTACTTCAACCAATTTAACTGGTTCTACCATTTTTATTGGTTTTCGTTTTGTTATTTTTTTCATTTTATTCATATCGTAATGCATTGAGCGCAGATATTCTCTTTGCACGTTGAGCTGGGTATATTCCTGTTACCACTCCCACTATAAATGATGTTACCAGAATAAAGATCGTAAAGTTTAATGGAATATAGGTGAGATCAATATATCCTTGTCCTTGAGATAGAGCTATTGCTGACACAATAAATGATAATCCCTTTCCAGTAAGATATCCCAGAGCAAGCCCCCCAATACCACCTGAGAGTCCCATAATCATGGCTTCTGCTAAAAATAAGTCTTGTACTTCTTCGCTCACCATTCCCATCGTTTTCATTCCTCCAATTTCACGCGTTCGTTCAAGAAGTGAAACGGTAAGAGTGTTAAACATACCCAAAGATGCAACGCCCAGTGCAACGAGTCCTAATACAGCAAGAATCATTCGCAGATTCACAAAAAGTGATTCAATTTGCTTTACTGTGTCATACGTGCTATTTGTTCGAAATCCAAGAGTCTCTATTTCTTTTCGAACAGCTGCAAGACCATCCGTTTCTTTTATCACCACCTTAAACTGCGATACATGAGGAAGGCCAAGCTTTTTTATATCGCCATACGGAATGTAAAAATAGGTGGCATTCACGTCGTCAATAACCCCAATTATTTTATATGTTAACTCAGCTGATTGTACCTTTCCCTCAACACTGGGAAGCAAGCTTTTACCAATAATAAATGATGACTTAAATGAAGTACTTACCGCTTTTTTTTCCGATAAACCAAGTAAATTTAAAAGCCCAGTAGACACTACAGCAACGCCTTCTGGAGGAGAGGAAAAGGTGAGTCGATCGGTCCCTTTTTTTACTGTACCAGCAGAGCCACTTGCAGAGAGCGACACCATTTCAAAGCCAGAGGAATCACTTGCAATTACCACTGCGTCATACGTAGATTGAGATGGCGTAGGCTCAAGATCTGCACTGCTCGTACTTTCTCCTAATACTTCCTGTTTTTGTACAGCGATGATTTGCTCTTTCTGCACAAATCTCTCTTGGATACACCCTTCTTTCCATACGTGCCTTCCCATCTCGTCAAAAAGTGGTTCAAGGGTGCCATCCGTTTTTTTATTATACAGTGGCATCTGCCCCCTCACCCATCTCCCTGCATAATTGCCATGTTTACTATCATATCCTCCCCGCCCAAAATCATCAAAAGGAGCATATTGGCTTCCCCAATATGGAGTACCCGTAAACCCTCCTTCAATACGTGCCGTATACCCTAAAGCTTTTGAAGCTACATCACATGTGTCCGAAACAAGAACAGACTGCTGAGGAAAAATCATAATAGTATAGTCACTTCCATCTCTTGGAGTTCCCATCTGAATTTTTGAAATCACTGTGCTTGCTCCTGCAACAGCTCCTTCCTGGTTCATCGCTTTCGTAGTATCAAAAGATTGATTATTTGTAAATAATTTTCCCTGTTTCGGTTGAGCTTTTATTGCATCGAGATAGCTTCTTGGCACCGCGTACACAAGTACATCTGTTTGAGCTCCGCCATATGCAATTTTTCCCACAATTGACACTTGGGGGAGTACTAAGACAACGTTGTGTAATGCCTGTATTTTGTCAAAAATAGATTTATTAAGTCGGAGAGACGTATTTTCGCTCGATGACACATCAATCATACGAAGCTCGTCCAACGAAGCTACACGAGAAATAACCAAGCGCTCTATCCCATACCCTAGAGAAAGAAGAAACACAATAATACCGATACCCACCGCCATGCCAAACATAGTAATAAGCGAACGTGTTTTTTTTGAAAGTAAATTTTTGAATGCGAGGTTAATGAGATAACTTCGTTTTACTTCGCTGGGGCGCATTCCATCAAGCTTGGTGCTTAACAGCTGTTCATAATGAGGGATTGTTTTGCCAGTGGCAAAATTAAGTCCTCGAATAAGCCTGCCAATAACAGGCATAAATAAAAGGTGAGAAAAAATTTTACTAAAAAGAAATAATATAAGAAGAATAAAGAATGTAATAAAGTGATATATCCCGCGTATAACACCCACCCAAAAACGAGGAGATGCTATATTTTTAATGAGTGAGATAAAGATTTTTTTCATATATTACAAATGTAATTTTTCCAAAAACTTCGGGTCACGTACGTTTGCTGTATCTTCGCCGCTTCTCCCCTTCTTTCCAATGATAATTTTTTTCTTATTTTTCGGCTCGTATTCTTCTACCACTTCTCCATCAACCATGTGAAATATTTTTGTTCCATATCTCAGATATTCCAAGTCGTGGGTAACCATAACTACTGTTTTTCCAAGATCAATTAATCCCATAAATGTCTGTAATAATTCCTGGCCAGATACAGTATCGAGATTTCCTGTTGGCTCATCCGCAACAATCATGAGGGGATCAAGCATAAGAGCACGCGCTAAGCTGATCTTCTGCTGTTGCCCGGAACTAAGTGTTGTTGGAGTATATTTTGCCCACTTTTCCATCCCTACATGTGCAAGTACTTCACTCGCTTTTTTTTCAATATCAGCTTCCGCATAATCAAGCAAGTGAAGCGGAAACATCACATTTTCAATTACATTTAATGCAGAAATCCACAATGGTTGTTGATAAATAATACTTACCTTGTGGCGCCTATAAATTGATCGTTGATCCTCTGTCATTTCATAAATATTTTCCCCCTCCATAAGTACCTTTCCTGACGTGGGATTTTCAAGACCAAGGAGACAATGAAGGAGGGTTGACTTTCCACATCCCGATGGACCAAATATAATGCCAAACTCCCCTTTATTTACTGCAATATTAATCCCTTTTAATATCTCCACCGTCCCGTCACCAATGGGGAATGATTTCCTCATATCCTGAATTTGAAGCAATATATTGGATGATGTCATATTATTTATTGGTAAAACCCTTTATAAATCCAAATGTTTTGGAAAGATTGTCAATTACTAAGTTTAATGCGTCCTTTGTTGATTTTGGAGTGATAATTACTGTGTCAAGCGACTGCCCCACATTATTTCCCTTATCTTTGGAAAGTGCACGAAGGTGATAAATTTTTGAGGGACTTAATCCTGTAATTGTTACTATGTGATTGAGCGTCTTATTTGAATCTTCTTGAGTTGTTTGATTATATGATGTGCCAGTTCCCTGTCCATACTCAACCTGTGTAGTGCCTGGTTCATCAGTATCCCATGACACAACAATTTGTGCACGCGCATCCTCTCCAACGCCAATAATAGTTGACTCCACATTAAGGTTTTGTATCTCAGGAGGACGTACGTCATTTGCAGTTTTTAAAGCTCGCGTCTCAGACTTTGCGGCATTTCCAGCCGAATCTTTTCCTTTAATTTCAATGGTGTAGTCGGTGTCATCAAGTAGGTTTTTCAAAATAACTTCATGACTTTTTTTCAAAGCAAGACTGATACTGTCTGTTGCCTGTTGAGGAAGTTTTGTTGGATAATAAGTAACAATGGTGCTTGCAAGGGTGTTAGTGGTCCATAACAAGCGAAGTGTTGCTGTTGGCATCCCTACCACTTGTTGTAAACGAAGTCCAAGAATTTTTGGGGTGGGAAGCGTTTCAAAAGTATAATCATCACTGTAATAGACGTTTGCTTCATCATCCTCTCCTGCTATACGGAGATGATATATAGTTCCCTCGGTAAGACTTGGAATTTCCATTGTGTAGGTTGTCTCCGATTTTGATGTGGAAATACTTTCAACACTTCCATAACTGAGAGTTTTCCCATAATTAACTGAGGCCTTAATTGCGCTTTTTATCATGAATGCAACACGCGCGGAGTTGATATTGACCTGTGTAAATTTCACGCTTGAAACAAAAGGGGCAGTATTTGTGGAAAATGAAAGCTCGGTTGATGACCCGGTGTTTCCATCTTCATCGGTCCACACTGATTGATAATAATATGTTGTTCCGGGATCAAGGCTGTTTAAGGGAATGGAGTGAAGAGTGACTTGAGTTGAAGAACCCGCTTCATTAGCATAAGTTCCCGATGTTTTTCCATATTTCACAAATGAATTAGCCTTTCGGTTGGTGGACCACTCAATAATTGCGGACTTTGTTTTTACAGTTGCAGATTGGCTCGCCACAAGCTCTGGAGCAACACGCCATTTTCCATCCGGCAGCAGCCCTATTGTGCTTGATGCGGCAGAACATTGATGAGTGACGTTGCACGCTTTTGCACAGTAGTAATTTTTTGTCTGAATAAGATTCACGTCAACATAGGATGTTTGAGAAGTGGATGCCACATTTGTGAATAGAGAGCTATCCGTCGTACAGCTAGCATCTGCAGTTGTAGAACGATATATTTCGTAATACGATACACCAGCAGATCCACTCGCATCAGGTACATCCCATGAAAGTGCCAATCGCCATTTACTTGTTTCCTTTACGGAAACATCTGCAATATCTATATTCGTTGGAATGCCTGGAGCAGAGGTATCTGCATAAAAATCGACTGAAGAATAGGAATTATATGAAATATTTCCTACCTCGTCTTTTGTCACCACATATAATGTGTTTTTATCTACTTGACTCGCATAAAAATTGGAGGGAAGATAGGACTGTGACCCGGCAAGAGTGACATTACTCGCCGTTGGAAGGGAGTTTACAGAATAATAGTATTTCAACCCCCCCTGCGTGCCCCCAAAATATTCTGGTGGACTCCACGAAAAGGCAAACTCGCCTGTTTCGCTGTGCTCCGGAGTGACGGTGAGGTTGCGAACGGTGCTGGGAGCTGTTTCAAGAAGTTGATAAGTCACCGTTTTATATTCAGCTGCGTAATTACCTGCTATATCTTTTGCGCGCAAATAAAAGGTGTTATTCCCTTCCTGATAAGCGGAAATACTTGCTACCGACGTATCATTTGTACAGATTTCTGGAGTATAGAAAGGGGAGGAAGAAGCTGCCCCCGTTTTATAACAATAACTCACGTCTGCAGTCCCTCCACTCCATGCAAAAGTATACGAGTTTACGTTTGTGGAACCTGGCGGATCCACCGTCATGGTAGTCGGATTGTCTGGCTTTTGATCATTGAATTTATAGACAAATGCAGAATATTCTGTACTACTAATATTTCCTGCATTATCTTTCGTTTTCATCCGCAAATAATATGTTTGCCCTGCGGTGAGACTCGATGGGGTATAATTTGTTGTTGTTTGATATGTGCCTTCGGTTACTATATTTGCGCTTTCTGAAGCCCCAAAGTATACAAAATAGCCAGCAATCCCAGCGCCGTTTGATCCATCGGTTGCACCACCAGTTACATCTTCTGCGGGCCACTCAAAATAGGGAGCGGAATAGTTATACCAGTTCCCTGTTGTGAGTGTTGCGCTTTTGGTCGAGGTTGTATATCCTGAGATTGCCGAAGGATTTGCTGGCTCATCAATATCTTGATAATAAGAAATTGTGTAGTCATTAATCGTTGGCGAATAGATCCCATCTGCAGATGTCATCTCAAATTTAACCTGCATATATCGTTTTGTTGAAGAACTAATTTTATATGTTCTATTTGCTCCCACTATTTTTTCATCAGTTGCCGCTTGCCAATCATCCCATGTACTATTATCTGCTGAAACGCGCGTTGAAACAGTAAGAGTTGTATTATTTGCAGTCGTATAATTTATATTAAGACCTGCAAAGCGATATACTGCCGATAGATCAATCGTACCTGATGTATAACTTCCCGATTCTTGAAATGACGTATTGCTCGTTTGCATGATATAGGAATATAAGCCGTTGTTGTATGTGTTTGTTCCGGCTCCCGCGATAACAAGCATTTTTTCCGTTCCAATTGCAGCCGCTGACCCACCGAAATAAATTTGTGCAGGAGCATTGGCAATTGCGGTCCACGAGTTTCCGGAAACTGAATATGAGTAACATCCCGCCACATTCCCTCCTCGACACGCATAGAGGAGGTCTCCTCCTCCATCTACCAAAAAGCCATCGTTATATACAAGTGCACCTGCTGGCAAGTCTGCAACTGCAGGGTCGCTCCATACAGGTGTTCCAGAAAGGGGTCCATACCGATAAAAACTAATGGTGTTTTGTCCACGAAGAGCATAGATATAGTTGTCTTTTACCACTAAATCAGATCCATATTGGAGCGTCGCAGGGACAGCTCCAAGAGCTGCGCTCCACTTTGATCCTGAGCTTGCCGATGTATCAAATCGATAAAAAGACGTAGTCGCGCCACCACGTGTCCAGTACAAATAGCGCGATCCATCATAAACAAGTGTTGTTCCTTCGCCCGGATCAACTGGAGGAGGATCACTCGTCTCTTCGCTCCACGTATCTGCTGTAATGTCATATACAAATAATTTACGATTGTAATAATTTACAGTCGCATAGATTTTATTATGTGTAGATTCGTATGCGAGTTTTCCTCCCAGATAAAACCCCGCCGGAGCATCGGCCAGTTTAGTAATTTCTCCCGTTGTCGGGTTGTATCGCACAAAAATATTATCAAAATTTCCCCTCACTAAATAATAGTTATTACCGTCCCCTTTGATAATATCTGCTCCATATCCATATGTTCGTACATCATTTCCACGGAACCACCCCCCAAATAACCCGACATTCGGGATCATCCATGACTGTTTTGCGATGTTATATTTATAAAACTGCTGATTCCCTCCTCCACGAAGTACATATAACGTGCCGTTTACATTGCGGAGCGTTGAACCTGCGGAAATCGCGGCGGGGGCATCCGGCAAGCTACTCCATGTTTGAGACTCGACATCATATTTGAAAAAGAGAGTCGTGCTCCAACCCGCTAGATAGTAAATTGCATTTGTTGTTGCGTCGTACTCGATTTTGGATCCTGCAGCTGGAAGAGAAGGTAAATTAGGAAGTTGAGTCCATGAATTATTTGATGGGTTATAAGATATAAAACCAGAACGAGTGTTTCCTTGGATGGCATAAATTGTGTTGTTTGCTCTATCTATTGCCAGATCTGCACCATCATAGGTGAGATTATTTATTTGTTTTTCTGGAGCCCCAAAGTCTGTATTAGCAAGGGTTTCCCAGTTGTCGGTTGAAGTATCATAGCGCATAAATGTATCATCGCTATTTCCCTTTAGGGCATAGATATATTTTGTGCCATCATACACAAGTGATCCTCCATAATTAATGGGTTGTGGCGCGTCAGCTGCAGCTGTATCACTCCATGTATTTGTCGAAATATTGTAGCTCCAAAAACTATTGGTATTTTGTCCTCGTGTTCCGTACAAATACCCAGCAGGACCTTCAATAACATTATCACCGTAATATGCCGTTGCAGGGAGGGTGCCTTTTGTTGCCCACGTATCGGTTGGAATATCGTATTCATAAAACGTATTTGTTCCATATCCACGATTTAAATACATTTTATTAGTTGACGAAACATATGCTAAATCAGAACCATAATAAATAGTGGATGGAGGCATACTAAGCCTCTCCTGCTGCCAAAATCCAGCCTTAGAAGATAGTTTTATGGCATCGTTTGCTGTTGATGTGTTTGTTGTGGTTCCATCAGTAAAATCTGCAGTTGTTGTTTTGGTAATTGTTTGTGGAGGAGAAACACCAATATAGGTGTATACAAACTCAGTTGTGGCATTTGAAATATTTCCGACCACATCTTTTGTTTGCAAGCGCAAATAATATGTTTGCCCTTTTGTCATAGGAACTGTTACAAGGTAATTTGTGTCTGTCTTATATACTCCCGCTGTCTCTGGATCAGCAAATATATCTGAGCCGAAATATACATAATAGCCGGCAACTGCTGTTTGCGTATCTGTCCCGGCTGTCCACGTAAAATAAGGAGCTGTATATTTGTAGCTTTGTCCTGATGTGATAGATACTCCCCCTGCAGCTTGAGAAATACCAGTAAATGTGGCCGGATTGGTAGGAGCAACCTCATCTCCCACATAATTAAGCTGCACTGAATTGATTGTCGGCGTTTGAGTTCTGCCAGTTGACGAAGTTAATGTTGCACGAATCTGCACATAACGGGCAGGAGTTGAAGCGATAACACCACCTGTCACCGTCTGCCATGCTTCCCATGTTATCTGGTCGCTACTGGTACGTGTTTCAAATGCAACTGATGAATCTCCAGGTGTAGAAATAGACGATGTAAGTGATGTGAAGCTTTGTATATACGTAGTATCGATGGTGTTACTTGTCCATACTCCCGATGCAACAAAATTGTATACAGATGGGGTGTATTGTTGTATCCAACTTATATTTTGTCCAGATGTTGAGTACACCGTTCCATTTGAACTATCAACAGTAAGCGAACCACCATTATAGGGGCCATAATTGTAATAGTATGTTGATTGTAAATTAGGAAGACGTCGCCATGTATTTGATGCTATTGTGTATTCCCAGAAATCTGTTTTATAATAGCCCGCCTGGAAAAATATCTTTCCTCCATAATAACGCATATCTGTCCCCCAATTCGGTGCAAATGGCAAGCTATTAATTACTGTCCACGTATTTGTTCCGATCGTGTATTTAAGTAAAGACGACATCCCATATCCTGCAGAATAATAAATGTCTGTGCCATCTGAAGTAAGGCGAGCTCCATATGCGGCCTCGGCATTATCTGGAAGATCCGCAACGGCTGGGTCACTCCACGTATCTGTCGAAATTTGGTAGCGCCAAAAGGATCTGGTAACAAGTCCTCGAGTTGCATACATATAATCTCCTGTTCCCGGATACGCAAGCGTCGCCCCATACCCTGCTGTTGCGGGAGTAACTGCAGTGAGAGTGGTCCATGCGCCTCCAGAGGTGTCATATTTGTAAAAAGTATTTGTAGTGCCCCCTCGAAAAAAATAGATCGTACTTCCAACCAAAACACCTTTTGTGTCATCGTTGAAATTTCCTGGTGCCGAGTTAAGAGTTGTCCATAATCCCGTTGCAATTTCATATCGATAAAACAGAGCGGAATTATTCCCTCGGGCATAATAAATAAAACCATTGTAATAAATGGTGTCAGCACCCGATCCTGGAGTATTGGGAAGATCGGTTGGCCCTAAGAACACATTTGTCGTTGGATTATATTTCCAAAAATCATACGTACCATTTCCACGAAACACGTATACATAATCATCTGCCGCATTGTAAACAGATCCCACATACCGAGTTGGCTGTGGTGTATTTGTGAGAGTCGACCATGTGTTGGTGCTGATTTTATATTTGTAAAACGTTTGCGTTGCTTGATCGCGTGTAACAAATATCTCGTCTCCCTTTATTGACGCGGTATGATCTTCATTAATTGTTGCAGGAGGCAAAGTAAGCGCAGGACCTGCCGTTGAGGTGGTATACCATGTGTTTGCAGTAATATTGTATCGATAAAAAGTGGTTGTTCCTTGCCCACGAAGTGCATATAAATCTCCCGCATAATAAGTGAAGGTTGTCCCAGTTCCCATACTTAAAGGGGGATTGGTGATACCGGTCCACACACCTGTTGCGACAGTGTATTTCCAAAAATCAGTTACTCCTGTTCCGCGTAAGCAAAATATATTCGTTCCGTCTGTCGCACAAGAAGTACCTCCATATACCAGATCAGGTATATCTGTTAGAGTTTCCCATGTATTTGTTGCGATTGAATAACGAGCAAATTCCTTTTGATATCCTCCAAACTCAGCATAAATATAATTTCCCAAAACAACGAGTTGCGCGCCTGGATAACTAAATCGTGGTGAAGGCGAAAGAGTCTGCCATCTGTTTTCAGTTGGAATATAACGCACAAAATGATTGTCCGAATTATGCATGACGTACACATATGTGCCATCCGACGTTATGGCTGCCTGATCACTCAATGTTAAATTGGGCGTTTTAAATGCGCGCGGGCCCCACACCCCATCCGGCTTTAAGAGGAGCTCTTCGGAGCTTGCTGTATCAGTTCCGTTTTGTATACCTAATTCAAAATCAATACGAGACGTTATGGTATGAGAAGCCGCCACCACAGGAGTAACGTGTTGAGGAAGATATAAAAGGTACCAAGAGAAGGTGGTGAAGAGATAAACGATCAGTGTGAAGAATCGAAAAATGTATATTTTCTTTTTTTTCATTATGAGTTTTTTTAAAAAAGGAGTATTTTTTATGTATCTTTTTAACTCATACAAAAAATAAACACCATAAAAAAAAACTATCAAAAATTGAGGCTCTATGCAAGTGTATATTATAGTGTTGCGGGTAGGGCGATATCACGCTCTTCCAGAGGCCCGATTAAGGCACATGTTAACCCGGAGGAAATAAAAATTTGTTTCGCAACTGTGATGACATCGTTTTTTGTGATTTTCTTCAGTTTTTCAAGTACCTTTTTGGTATCCGCCAGCTCTCCTTCAAGAATATATTTTGATCCAAATAGAGTGGCAATATTCATCGAATCCTCAAGGCTCAAAAGATAGCGTCCTTTTAAAAGTTCCTTTGCTTTTTCTATTTCATCTACTGTAATGTCGCCGGCCACAATTTTCATATGCTCCTCTAAAATCACATTGATTGCTTCCTGTATTTTTTGTTTGTCGTTACGAATACCAGCTTGGGTAACAATGCTTCCTGTGTCTGCATATAATTCACGTCCAGTGGAAATATAGTAGCATAATCCCCTTTTTTCACGCACCTGCATGAATAAACGCGAGGACATTCCTCCACCAAGCACGGCAGCTAATACTTGTAGGGCATATTTCCGTTCATCAGTAAAGGAAAATGTTTTAAACCCAATACACATATGCACTTGTTCCGTTTTTTTGTGCTGTATATGAAGAATTGGTTTTGTTTGAGGGATAGTGTATTTTTTAAAAGAAGACGTCTTTTTGTTATCCCATGCCCCAAATTTTTTTTCGATATAGTCAATATAGTTTTTAACTTTTAGCGTTCCGCCTTTGGCCAAATCAAACCCTCCTGCCAGCACCACAACGGTGTTATTTGGATGATATAACTCTTCAATATAATCGGTGAATGTAGATCGATCAAATGATTGCACTGTTTCTTTTGTACCAGCAATATCATATCCGAGTGGACTTCCCTTATACATCACTTCTTCAAATATGTCCCCCACTTTCCGGGCGGGCATGTCTTCATACATATTGATTTCCTCTACAATAACGCCTTTTTCACGTTCGATCTCATCTACTTCAAGAAGCGGGTGAAGAATCATGTCTGACAATACATCAAGTAATGTGTTTGTGTGTTCGGTCGTCGCTTTTATCCAGTATCCGGTATGGTCTTTAGAGGTAAATGCGTTGAACACTCCGCCAATCCCTTCAATGGCAGAAGATATTTCAAAAGATGTCTTGTATTTTTTTGATCCTTTAAATGCCATGTGTTCAAAAAAATGTGCTATTCCATTATTATCTTTTCGCTCGTATCGGCTGCCTGCTCCCACCATCACAAGAGCTGTCACTGTAGGGAATGATTCTGTGTCAATAAGAAGCACGCGAAGGCCATTTTTGAGGGTGTGTGTTATTGTTTTCATAGATGTACAGTATACAGCAGAAAAATTAAAGGTACCATAATCGCTTCATTTCTATTTTTCGGTGCCCGGTGAACCTTTTGAAAACAGGGTGTTCAATGGGCCCCGCAAAAACAGAAACTTCGCGGTATTGTGCAAATTTATTTTTGAAATGTCTGTGTAATTCGAAGCGCTATGCCAAGCATGCGGACCTTCATGCGGTGACAGGTTGAGAGTGAGGTGTGGAAAAACGATGCATGACGGCGCCGCTGCTGGCATATGCGAGAATTACATCTCTTAGCTCGCACTCGTATACGACTTAAGCGAATGCTTCCAAAACATACGCGAAATATAGAATAGCAAAACACACAGTCCCACAAGAAGCAATTCATCTGGTAATACGTTTTTTCTTAAAAGTGCCCGCATAGGAGTAGCTACAACCAAGGCAAGGGGAATAAACAGGTAAAGAATGATTTTACCACTCATTCGAATCATGTCTGAAGGATACCGGGCAAGTCCATTGAGTGTGTATAAAAAATCAGCCATGTTATTTAAATTGGGGTACCAAATAAGCAATGTTATGAAGATAAACCAAATAGAGTACATAGTCATCACTCCAACCCCAATAAGGAGTGCAAAATTAAGCACTTCAAGGGGTCCAATGGGGTAGTGGTGAATATGTGCCCACCAGATGATAAGGATTATTCCCACGAGAGAACGGACGACATTTGCATAACTTAATATCATAGTGCTTATCGAAAATTGGGTGTCCAGTGGCTTGAGAAGATGACTGTCAAATTCTCCCCTGTCGATGATGCGGGAAAATGCATCAAAGTTGCGGGAAAATAAAAAGTGAAAAATACCAAGTGCAACTATATACCCCATGGCAAGGAATATCATTTCATCCTGTCTCCATCCAAATGCCGTCTGTGCTTTATTCGTGAGAAGTGTTATCCAAACAATCTGAAATACCCCCCACCCAAGTGATGAGATAATATTGTTTATAAAACTGATGCGGTACGCCAATATATAGGCAATATTTATTCTGAATATTGCCTTATATATGCGAAAATAACGTTTCATATTATTGCCCTACGGCGGTAAACTGCTTAATGCCTTCCTTCCACATCTTGTTATGAATAATCACTAAAATGATGAGCCAAACCCCCTGGCTTGCAATGATAGACAGAAGGCCCTTAAGGGGGACCGAACCCTGTAACGCAATCACCGGGAAATAAGCGCTATAGGCAAAAGGAAGAATGTGTGTGATTTTTTGTATGATGGGCGGATACCACTCAAGAGGCATAACACTTCCTGAAAGCACAATAAATAATATCGTTATTAATTCGTATATTCCCCGAATTTCGGTAAACCAGAATGAGAGATATGCAGAGCTTAATTTAAAAGTAAACGACAGGGAATATCCCAATATAAAAATAAGCATAACAAGAGGTATGTGCCAGGGATTAAGTGTTATGGCAAGTGATCCCCGGAAAAAAATCATAAATACCCCTATTATCAGAATCGCATAAAATGATTGCAAAACTCTAAAGGGAAGCTCTCCAATAAAATTTATCCAATAATAGGAAATTGGTTTTGTAAGATAGTTGACGAGTTGGCCTTGTTTAATGTCGTATTCTGCCACTTCGTACTCGACATGTGAGGTAAGGAGCAACCCTCCTATGGTCATTAAGACATAATACGTGGAGATGTAACTCATGTTTACGCCCGTTCCCGACCAAAACAAGATAAGGGTAATATTGTTTGAGATAGGAATTAACAGCCAGAGAAGTGACTTTAATCTGTATTCAAACGTTCGTTCAAAATGGAGACCTATAAGGCGAAGCCATTTCATATCGAGGATGAGGAAAAAATAGTACTAATAATCTCTTCTATCTGGGGCTCTTCAATGGTTAAGTCTGCTACCGGATAATGACTCAGTAAAAATGCTGCAGCACTTGGTGCTGTATCTTTTGGTATTTCCATAACTGCGTTATATCCATCATATGAAATAAGTGAACCATGTTTTTCTAGCTCAGATCGTGACACTTCCTTTTCAAACACAATAGAAATGCGCCTACGTTGTGTGTGTTTGGTAATAATATCTGCCAAACTACCATCAAAAAGTAGTTTTCCATGATTGATGATGATAATACGCTGACACAATTCTTTTACATCGTCCATATAGTGGCTTGTAAGAATAATCGTTGCGTTATATTTTTTGTTATACTCACGAATAAACGATCGTATTTTTTGTTGCATAACGATATCAAGACCAATAGTCGGTTCATCAAGAAATAGAATTTTAGGGCGGTGAAGAAGCTGGGCGGCTAACTCACATTTCATCCGTTGCCCAAGGGATAATTTCCGCACCTGCACCTGTAGGATGTCTTTTAGCTCCAATAAATCCACTAATTCATCAAGTGTTTTTTTAAAATGAGAATCAGTTATGTCATATATTTCTTTAAAGAGAAGATACGATTCCATGGGAGGCAAATCCCACCACAGCTGACTTTTTTGCCCCATCACAAGAGAGATGGATCGAAGATACTCATAATTTCTATCAAAAGGAGTATGGCCCAAAACCGAAATCGCTCCTGATGTTGGATAAATAAGCCCAGAAAGACATTTAAGAGTGGTGGTCTTCCCTGCTCCATTGGGACCAATAAATCCAATGAGCTCCCCTTGTTCTATTGAAAAAGAAATGTCATCTACTGCTTTTGATATTTCGTACGACCGGTGAAAAAATGAACGAACCGAGCCTGCAAGCCCCGGTTCTTTTTTATATATTCGAAAATGTTTTGAAAGATGGGAAACCGAAATAGTACTCATACTTTATTATACTGCTTTTTTGAGGAGTTTATAGATGTCTCCCAGTAAGTATAAAGACCCGGAAACAACAAAAGATGAGCTTTCCTGTTGCATCATTTTTATGATGTCGGCAATATTATTTTTAACTACAACCCGTGAAAAACCGAGGCGTTTAATTTCTTCAATAATGTTGTTTGGCGGTACAGAAAAATGATGAAGGTCTTGATTGTCACTAAAAATATGGGTAATAACCATTCTTTCTGCAAAAGGAATGATGAGTTCTACCATTTTCTGATATTCCTTTCCCCTTTTAAATGCAAGGACGAACGTGAATTTTTTGTTTGGATAGAGCTTTCGCACTGTTTTGAGAAGTGCTCTCATTTTCTGAACGTTATGCGCCCCATCGAGAATAATGTGGTTATTATTTTGAGATAGAATATCAAAACGTCCTTTAAATCGGAGTGTTTTAAGCATTGATATAGCAATTTCTTGATTAATATTAAACTTATCTCGCTTGCTTAAATAGCAGAGTGTTGCGATGGCCAGTGCGGCATTTTGAGCTTGATGATCTCCAATAAGTCCCAACGTGTAATTTTTAAGGACACGAGAACCCCATGCAAATGAAAAGCTTGTATGTTTTGGTGAGAGTTTTATATGTGTAATTGAGCTTCGTTCTACGGTAAAGAGATGTGCTTTTTTTTGATGAACTATTTTTTGTATTTCATCGTATGCGGAAGAAGGTTGGTAAATAGTAATCATGTCTCCCCCCATCTGACATATCGCAGCTTTTTGATGAGCTATTTTCCGGAGAGTAGTGCCTAAAACGTTCATGTGGTCAAACCCCACTTTTGATAAAACAGCCAATTTGTCTTTTCTTTCAACGCAATTTGTCCCGTCAAATTCTCCCCCCAATCCTACTTCCATAATTGCATAATCAACTTTTTCTCTTGCAAACACATAATAAGTAAATCCAACAAGCGCTTCAAAATAGGTAATCGGCCAAAAAACACTCTCCCTCATTTTCTCAATTGAAGGAACTATCGCATTAAAATATTCACAATACTTTTTTTCCGCAATTAATATATTGTTTATTTCCGTTCGTTCACGGATATCCAATAAATGAGGGGAGAGATGGAGCCCGACTTTAAATCCCTGTGATACCAGAAGGTTGCTTATTGTAAATGAAGTTGAACCTTTGCCCGAAGTGCCTGCAATGTGGACCACTTTAAGGGTGTTTTGCGGAGAACCAAGCAGATGTAAAAATTCTTTCGTCCGTGCAATTCCTTTTTCACCAGGATACTGTGGAAGAGTGGCTTTTGGGATGAGGCCTTGAAGATAGTTTTCAATGTCGTAAATGGAAGAATACATGTGTGTAATTATACTATTTAAGATTGATAATACATGCCCACACTGATAGAATAAGGGTTGCAGGGTCCATAGCAAAAATTGGTAGACCTGCCCGCATTGCTACGCAAAGCGTTGCAGGCGGGGCAGCAGAAAAACATAAATATGTATTATACTTATGTTCTATTAAGCGACAAAGATAAAAAGTTGTACGTCGGTTGGACAAACAATCTGATAGACAGAATGCAGAAACACAATGGAGGACTTGTTTTTGCAACAAAAAGTAGAAGACCTCTTAAGTTGGTATATTACGAAGCTTGTTTGACGAAAGAATTAGCGATTAACAGAGAAAAGCAACTTAAAACTGGATTTGGAAGAGCGTATTTAAAGAGAAGGTTGGAGTTATAAGGGTCCATAGCTCAATGGTAGAGCAGCAGCCTTTTAAGCTGTTGGTTCTGGGTTCGAGTCCCAGTGGGCTCACACTTGAGGAAAGGAGAAGTTAAGGTAGTCACGGATCATACGCCCACCACAGATAATGGGCAAAAATGCAGATAGTTGTTTTTTCGCTTTCGTAGCCCATGCATCCTTGTCTTTAGTAAGAGTGATTGCTTCATCGATTCTTTTGTAAAGAGAATCACGTTCCCGCACCTCATCAGGATAACCTTCAATCGGTAAATAGTACTCTGCAGACACATCAGCCGCTCCCCCATCAGGTGTTGACACAAGGAGCGCATTGTTGGCAACTGCCTTGAAAATTGATGTGCCACACGCTTCTTTGCCCACCCGTGGCGTATTCACCCAAACATCTGCTCCTGCAGTCAACGCCTTGCCTATTTCAATATTATAGTTCTGGATAAAATGCACTCTTTCACGTAATACGTCATCTCCTTGAATGTGATACAGAAGAGCTTGTAGCTGGCGTTTCATTGGATCATCGGTTGGGTGTGTTTTGCCTGAATACACGATGTGCGCCTGGGGATGTTTTTCAAGAATCTCCTTCAACCGCGCCATATCATCAAGCATCATATGCGGTCTTTTATAATCTGCAAACCGTCTGGCCCATCCAATAACAATTGCGTCATCTGGAAGATACAAAGGTACTGGGTGTCCGTCTGGACCGTTTTCATTGTTTCCCAGTTGTGTCGTTGCAAGAACTCTTCTGAGGGTTGCTTTTGCCTCGGATTTTGTTTGATGAAGGGCGTTGGCGTCGAGACGTTCTGTCTTTTCCTTATAATCTGCCGTTGGCAAATCAAATTCATCCATTATCCCGGCTTCCCTATATAATTTGTACGTTTCAGGGAACCATCTCTCATCAATGGCATTAGTTACAGCCTCAAATACCATAGGTCTATGACCATCCAACACTGGCCCATACATACTCTTGAATTGATCTGTAGCGAGCTCCGCATGAAGCTTGCTGACTCCATTAAACTGTCCTGACAAATACATTCCTAGGTCCAATATTCGCATCTTTCCGCTGTTCCAGTTAATAATTTCTCGTAATTTTGTTTTAATAGCTCCGCTTTGAATGTTTCCTAAAACAAAGTTTTCGTACTGAGCTGCAGTGTACTCGGCTTCAGCTGCAGGTACAAGGGTATGATTGGTGAGGATGGTTCGTTCACGAACAGCCTTTAAGGATTCCGTGAATGCATCTTGTGGATCCATGCCTGTATTGAGATTTCTCTGCATAAACATATCCCACATGGCAACTGCAGTGAGGGCAGTTGAAGATTCGTTTAAATGAAGTTTTGCGGGTTCTTTATTTGTTTGTTGCATGAGTTGCCATCCCCCAAAACCAAGTACTGCCATTTGATACATCCGATGATCATCTTTTGGCTGTCCCGGATAGACTTCTCCCAGTCCACTTTCATAAAGAAGATTGAGAGTTGTTTGTCCTCCAACGTCAAGCGAATATGCGTCAAGCCTCACTGCGGTATTGTTGGCAGAAATAGCAATTTCAACCCCCTCTATTTTTTTTAAACCCAATTCTGCGGGAGATAAAACTGGCATAGGAACATCCATTTGCCAGTTGTCGGCACTTAATTGAGGTTTCATCCATCGCGTGTGAAGAATGCCAATTGCCTCAGTTGGAAGACCTGTTTGAGCCATTTGGCGGACATGATCTCCGGAAAGAATCCCTAATCCCCCCGCATATCCCAGGCGACCTATTTTTTCTAGTACGTCCTCAGGTCCAAGCCCATCAAGTCCATATTCGGGAGATGCATATATTAGGGGAGTTTGCGGTGAAAGAATTTTTTCTAAATCTTGTCGACCGGTTCTTCTTAAGTATTCTTTTGAACGACTTATGCTTTCGTTTCTTGGGTATTCTGTTAATGGCACAGGACCAAACTATAAACAAAAAAATTGTTCATGTCAATGGGTACACTGCACTATTTCCATTTTTCCCCCGTTCGTACATTCTATTGTTTGAGTAGCTGCGTCCTCAAGTTGACACACACAGACGGCGCCATTGGGGCAGGTACACTTCCCCTTTGAGGTAATTGTCGTACACATCGGATTTGTGGACTGAGCGCCTGCACAGGAACCAAATTCGGCCGTTGCAGAGACATTTTGCTCAGGAACGCCACACATTGATTTTGCGACAGATCCAGGAATGGTGTGACATACGCCTATCGGTGTTTGTATCGGGGCAACAGTATTTGTTGGCATTGGTGTAACAATAACATTTCCAGTTTGAGTGGAAGTAGGCATAGTGGTAATAAATGGAATTGTGTCATCTGAAAAATTGTTACTGAGCGAATATAAAGCTAACAAATAATCAATCGAGTTGGTGATGGCATCGTTATTTATATCCGTTGAAAAATCATGGGATGTCCCCAAATTGGCAAGTATTTTTGAAACGTCATATGCATCCACTTTTCCATTTGCGGGATTGATGTCGCCACCATAAAAAAATTGGTTTGATAAATCTATTACATTAACATTCTGTTTAAAAATAAATTGAGGAGAAGTGCAATTTTTTCCGTTAATTATTTCGCTACAAAATAATTTTCCAAAGTAATTGTTGGGTTTGATATATAAAGCGTAGAGCGCGTTATAATTAAAGTTCGGATCAAATGTAATAATGCCCTCAAACGTTTTGTCTGCTTGGTAGCTAAAAATAACATTTTTGAATTCTTTTACCATGCCTTGTGCGCTGTAAAAAACAATTGTGGAGCTTGCTGTTGCTTGAGGGTATCTTTCTCCCTGTAGTTTTATTTTTATCGTCAGTGTGTTTTCTTGTGCTTTTGTTGATGGAGAATGATACTGTTGAAAAAAATAGACAAAACCAGCAATTATCCCAAATGAAACAACTGAAAGAAATAAATAGTGAGCAAATACTTTTTTACTCATAGAATATCAGAGTTCTATCTCCTCAAACGTTAGGTTTGGATCAAGAATTGAGTTGCCTTGTAAAAAAACTTTTGTATTGAGTTTGTCGACAGAAATTTTTCCCTTTTGTTTTA
>JAZDOY010000001.1:0-54933 GCA_043798165.1 bacterium
TTTATGTCTTCTATCCGTAATTTCGCAATTATTGCGCACGTCGATCACGGCAAGAGCACTCTTGCAGACCGGTTATTGGAAATAACCGGAGTAGTGAGTGTTGGAAAACATGAAGAACAAATGCTTGATCGCAATCCCGTATCAAGAGAACGCGGGATTACCATTAAACTTGCACCTGTGAAAATGATGTACGGGGAATATATCCTCAATCTCATTGATACCCCCGGACACGTGGACTTTTCATACGAAGTAGATCGGACTCTCGCGTGTGTGGATGGCGTCATTCTCCTTGTGGACGCTACTCAAGGGATTCAAGCACAAACAATAGCAAATGCGTACAAAGCACTTGATAAAAACCTTGTCATCATTCCGGTCATTAATAAAATAGATATGCCGGGTGCTGAAATTGAAAAAACCAAAAAACAGATTATCGACTTTTTGGGTGTTAAAAGTGAAGAGATTTATGAAATATCTGCAAAAACGGGAATGGGCGTACAAAGAGTACTTGATGCGGTTATAGAAAAAATACCTGAGCCTGCAATTCTTGATCACAACTTAAAACAAAACACATCAAAGGAAATTGCATCCACCACAAACTACAAGCTTCAAGCCCTCATATTTGATTCATACTATGATACACACAAAGGTGTTATCGCATTTGTCCGCGTATTTGGTGGGTCGATAAAGCGCGGAATGGCAGTAAAAATGGCTCACGAAGGAGGCACTTTTATCGTATCTGAGGTGGGCATATTCAAGCCGGATCTCACCAAGACAGATGAAATTAAAGATGGAGAAATCGGATATGTTGCAACCAATCTTAAAGATATTCATGCTATCCAAATTGGAGACACCATGCAGCTCCCGCGGGACGATACTCCTCCCCTGCCCGGATATAAAAAAGTAAAGCCAATGGTATATGCCAGCATTTTCCCAACGGATACAAATGACTATTTAAATTTTAAAAAAGCACTGGAAAAACTATATCTCACCGATAGTGCATTGGATTTTAGCGGGATATACAGTACCGCCCTTGGAGCGGGATTCCGGGTTGGGTTTTTAGGACTTCTTCACGCAGACGTTGTCCGAGAACGACTGGAGAGGGAATACGAGCTCAGCCTTGTACTTACTCCTCCACAGGTAGAATTTAAAATTGAGAATGGAAAATTTTACGAACCAATCGTAAAAATATTTATTTATACACCGGAAAGTTATACAGGAGCGGTGATGAAAGTGTGCGAAGAACACCGCGCAAAATTTATCACCATGGATAACACGAATCAAATTGCCCTCACCTACGAAATGCCTCTCGCTGAACTTATCACTGATTTTTTTGATCAATTAAAAAGTAAGACAAGCGGATACGCATCTCTTGACTGGGAGATTCTTCGTTATGAGATAGCCGATGCAAACAAAATGGAACTTCTTCTGAACAATGATCCAGTTGAGGAATTTTCAGAAATTGTGGTGAGTGCGCGGGCCCAAGAAAAAGCACAATTCTTAACAAAACGGTTGAGAGAGCTTATTCCTCGTCAACAATATGAAGTAAAAATCCAGGCCCGATACAAGGGAAAAATTATTGCTTCAGAACGTATCTCCCCATTTCGAAAAAATGTTCTCATCCACAACAGCAAAGTGGTGGGTGCGGGAGATGTGGGACGGAAAAATAAACTGCTCGAAAAACAAAAGGAAGGAAAAAAATTGATGAAGGCGGTTGGAAAAGTGGAAATCCCCAAGGATGCATTCATGAAGCTTTTCAATAAACAGTAAATAAATGTATGCTCCGTTTATAATTATTTTATTGCTTCGACGTGCCTTTTTGTGTTTGGCACGAGGCGCATAAAATAACAATAAACTTCGCATTATCAATCGGGACGGAATCTAGAATTAAATGCACTAATATTATTAGTTTTAATTTTTTATATCACCTGTTATACTAAACCCATGAATTCCCGTGTAATAGTTCTTAATAACTATTCTCCTCAATGCTAATCCCCCCTCTTTTTAACCGTGCATTATTAGATTATTTTTTATTTCATGGATATACATCCAACAACGTATATTTTTGATTTTGATAAAACCATTGTATCTGTCGAGTCTCTCGAGTTGCTTAGCGAAATATGCCTTGCGCAGCACCCCAAAAGAAAAGAGTTAATAAACAAAATCTCATCAATTACCGAGAAAGGTATGAATGGAGAGATCTCTTTTGGGGAGAGTTTACGGCAACGATTTGCACTTTTATCACCAACAAAACAAGAAAAAAAGCTCTGTGCAAAAAAACTAAAAAAATATATCACAAAATCGATTTTACGAAACAAAGCATTTTTCAAAAAAAATGCCAATTCAATTTTTGTCGTGTCCGGAGGATTCAAAGAACTTATTATTCCCGTCACCACCCTCCTTGGCATCCCTGAGGATCATATATTTGCAAATGAAATAAAGACGGGATCATTTGATTCTTCAAATCCACTTGCACATGAGGGAGGAAAAATTACTGTAGTAAAATCGTTCAAGAAGAAAAACATTATTTTTATCGGGGATGGATACACCGATGCACAGATAAAAGAAATGGGTGCAGTAGAACACTTTGTTGCATTTACTGAACACGTGACACGCGCTATCGTCGTGAAAAATGCCGACGAAGTTGTAGGAAGTTTTGATGAATTTTTATATAATAACAAATTACCTATGTCTCTTTCATATCCAAAAAACAAAATAAAAGTTGTCCTTCTTGAGAATATACATCCGATTGGAGCAGAAAATTTCAAAAAAGAAGGTTTTGACGTACAGTCATATGAAAAATCATATTCTGGTACAGATTTGGATGAAAAAGTGGACGACGCCATGATTCTTGGCATCCGTTCCAGAACCCAAATCACAGCCGACTTTCTTAATCGGCATCCTCGCATACGAGCCATTGGAGCGTATTGCATCGGTACAAATCAAATTGACCTATCGGCATCTACCAAACGAGGAATTGGCGTATTTAATGCTCCGTACAGCAACACAAGAAGTGTTGTTGAACTGGCCATCGGCGAAATGATTATGTTGATGCGCGGGATTTTTCCAAAAAGTAATGAAATGCATACCGGGATATGGAATAAATCTGCTGCCATGTCTCATGAGTTAAGAGGAAAAAAATTAGGAATAATAGGATACGGGAATATCGGAATTCAACTTTCCGTTTTGGCAGAAAGCCTAGGAATGCAGGTATTTTTTTCTGATTGCCGGGATGTTTTGGCTGTAGGAAACGCACAAAAAATGCCCCTTCACAATTTACTTAAGCAGGCGGATATCATTACTGTCCATGTGGATGGAAGAAAAGAAAATACGAATCTTATTTCAGAAAAGGAATTTGCCCTCATGAAAAAAGGAGTAATTTTCCTAAATCTCAGTCGCGGGTTTGTCGTTGATATTCAGGCACTGACGTCTCACATGAAAAGCGGGCACATTCGCGGTGCTGCTATTGATGTATTTCCGCACGAACCAAAAGGAAAAGGTGAAGAATTTATATCTCCCTTAAGGGAATTTTCCAATACCATTTTAACCCCTCATATCGCGGGAAGTACCGAAGAATCACAACATGACATCGGCATTTTTACGACAAAAAAACTTGTGCAATTTATAAATGAAGGATCGACAGAACTGTCGGTAAATATGCCCCGTATGAACATTCCACCGGTTCGTGGCACACACAGACTCATTCATATTCACAATAATGTGCCTGGCATATTGGCCCAAATAAATAGCATTCTTGCGAAAAATAAGATGAACATTGAACAACAAATGTTAAAAACAAATGATTACGTTGGCTATGTGATTACGGACGTAAACAAAAAATATAGCAGCGAAGTACTTAAAGAATTAAAAATGCTTGCACACACAATTCGTTTTCATGTCATATATTCATAACACATTATGAAAAAACTATATTTTACTCCAGGGCCCTCACAAATATACCCACAATTGGAAAGATACATGAAAGAAGCACTCAAAAAAAATATTCCCTCCATTTCGCACAGAAGCGAGGAGTTTATGCAAATTGTAAAAGATGTTGACAGTGGGCTGCGCACTTTACTTACCATCCCACAAACACATCATATTTTTTTCCTGTCCTCCTCCCTTGAATCGATGGAACGGATAATAGATAACATTGTCAAAAAAACATCATTTCATTTTGTAAACGGTTCATTTGCGCAGGCGTTTGCTGATACGGCAAAAGCAAAAGGAAAAAAAATGTTTTTACACAATTTTTTGCCCGGAAAGAAAATATCCTTTGAGACAATTATAATTCCAAACGAAGTGGAACTTATTTGTATTACGCAAAACGAAACATCAAATGGAACCTGTGTACCGCTTGAGGACATATATCTTTTGAAAAAAAGATATCCAACAATTCCAATCGCTCTGGACATTGTGTCCTCTGCTCCCTATCCAAATGTAGATTTGGGCAAAATAGATTGTGCCTTTTTTTCTGTTCAAAAGGGATTTGGGCTTCCAGCTGGTCTAGGGATATTGATAGTCAGTGACATATTAGTGAAAAATTCTAAAAAAAAAGGATATCATGATTTTCCTTCACTTCTCTCAAAATCAATGAAATTTCAGACTCCCGAAACACCAAATGTCCTGAACATTTTTTTACTGAAAAAAGTTGTGGAGGATATGAATAAAAAAGGTATAGAAACAATTCGTAAAGAAACAGAGGAAAAAGCAAAACTTATTGAAGAAAACGGCAATTTATTTATTGAAAACGATGCTGTACGATCAAAAACAGTTTTAGTGCTCAATACTCAAAGAAAGACAAAAGAAATAGTGCAGAAACTAAAAAAGAAAAACATAATCGTCGGGAAAGGATATGGAAACTACAAGGATACCCATATTCGAATTGCAAACTTTCCTCAGCACACAAAAAAACAAATAAAAAAACTACTTCATGCGCTCAATACATAAGCCGTACATAATTGAAAGAAAATAAAAAAATCAGTTATTTAATAACTGAAATATTTGTTGAAATATGTTTTTTGTCGTTTGGCATATTGAACCTCACGGGTAATCCACTGTTTTTTCGCCTCACTGAGCGTGAGTTCTTTTCTGAGGTATCCAATAAGTTGCTGATAACCAATGGCATTGAGCCCGGGATCATTTTTGCTGTATCCTTCTTTAAGTAAATTTTTTACTTCCTCAACTGCCCCGCCCGCCATTCGCGCCTCAACCCTGTGCGTAATTTTTTCTCTCGCCGCACTGGGCAGGGAATGGAAAAATGATAAATACGATATTTTAAAGTCATTCTTGCAGCCCTGGAGGACGCTCAGACGAGCAGTCAATGTTTCTTGTTGGGGAGTCAGGGGAAGATATCCTCCCTTGTCTGCAACTTCAATTCTACGGATCAAACGACGTGGATTATTTCGATCACTATTGTTCATGCCTTCCAAAAAGGATGGTTTTTTTTCATTTAAAAGTGTTTGAAGTTCCTCAATTGTCTTTGTTTCAAGCTGTTTTCTTAACGGCCAATCTTCCGCAATATGAATTTCAGGTGTACCAAAAAGAAGATGTCGTAAATAGTATCCGGTTCCTCCCACAAGAATAGGTGTTTTTCCTCTTGAAACCACGTCATTGATAACGTTTATAGCAAGATCTGCATACTCAGCGGAGGAAAAAATATTTTTTGGATCGACAATATCATATAACCAAATTCTGCATTTTGAATCGGTGGGTTTGTCTTTCCCCGTGACTATATTCAATTTTTTATAAATTTGGCGAGAATCGAAGTTTATTATTTCACCATCATATTGATGAACCAATTCAAGCGCTTTCGTTGTCTTTCCTGTCGCCGTTTGACCGAAGAGAATAAATACATTCATACTTTTTAAAACTCTAAACACCAAATACTAAACACTAAACAAATAATACAAAATTCTAAATTCTAAAAAACAGTTTAGGGTTTAAGATTTTGTCCCATTTGTTTAGGATTTTAAGTTTAGAGTTTAGGATTTGATATAAGTAATTATGCCTTATGCCTCTGCATTTTAGCAGCATCTACGAGATTTTTGAAGAGATAAAGCACATCAAGAGGCCCAACACCACCGGGGGTAGCCGTATAGTAGCTCGCAATTGAGTCTACTTCTTTTTCATCGTAATCACCTTTTAATTTGCCACCTTCACTGCGGACCCCTACATTAACAAGGACTGCTCCGGGCTTAATCATTTCTGCGGTGAGGATTTTCTTTCCCACTGCAGGAATAATGATATCTGCTTCCCGATAGTATTCATGAGGGTTGGGTGTCTGAGAGTTGATGCCCATAAAATTAATTTTTACTTCACTAAATGTTTTAACAAGAGGTTTTCCGCCGGTGACTCCCTTTCCAACGACAATTACCTGTTTATGCTTTAATACACGTCGCAATGCTTCAAAATCCTTCTTTTTGTCGATAAATAGTCCCGCGTCCATTTTGGGGTGAATATAGACATACTTGAGAATTGTCAGCACAGCAAGCCCGAGGGGCGAATAAAACTCCGTTTTGCGCCTGTGTCCTTCAATCTCCTTATCAAGTGCAATAAAGTCATACATACTTTCCGTTACAAGCTGGGGAGGGAGGGGTTGTTGTACAATAATGCCGGTAACTTCAGGATGTTGGGACATTTCCTTCATCTTGCGCATAAATGGCTCAAAAGAAGGAACTGTTTTATATTGAATAAGCTCAAAAAGAATACCAAGACGATGAGCAGTTTGCTGTTTTATGCGGACAAATGAAAGCTGTGAGGGAGTGTTTCCGACCAAAAAAACCACCACTTTTAATTTCTTCTTCTTACTCAATTTCGCCACTTCTTTCTTCAATTCGGCTTCAAGTCTTTCTACCAACTTTTTTACCGGAATAATCATTTGTGTAGACCATTATACCAGGCTGGAGGCCAAAAGTCCAACCTAAAAACCCTAAAACCTAAACTCTAAACACTAAACAAATTCTAAATAGCTTCAGAATATCTAAATACCAAACAAATAGGCATTTATTTAAGATTTGGCCTCATTTGAATAAGATTTAAGGTTTAGAGTTTGGGATTTCTCTTAAATCAGTGTTGCGCTCACCACCTTATCCGCCTTGTCTGAGAATCTCATGAGAATCACCCCTTTTGCCGTGCGTGAACGTGGTGGAATTGAAGCTACAGGAATTTTGACAATTTGGCCAGACAGGCTTGTCATAATAATAGTAGTATTTTCTGGATTGACAATCTGCACAAAGCAAATACTCCCCATTTTTTCGTCAACTGAGGCTATTTTTACTCCCTTTCCACCTCGATGTTGTCCCTTAAAAAGAGCTAAATTGGTCTTTTTTCCTACACCTCGCTCACCAATGACTATAATATTCTTCTTAAACTCCTCATTGGTGATTACCTCAGCTGAGGCTACCAAGTCTCCTTCAGCAAGCTCAATACCTCGTACACCAATAGATGAGCGGCCAGTTGAGCGCACTTCCTGCTCCTTAAAAACAATAGCTTTCCCATGTTTTGTGGTGATGAGTACGCTCATTTTACCATCGGTCATCTTAACCCATAGGAGTTCATCGTTTTCTTCCAATTTAATGGCAATAATACCATTTGAACGGATATTCTCAAACTCTTCAAACGTGGTTTTCTTTACTGTCCCCTGCTTAGTGCACATAAGTACAAAGTTACCCTTACCAGCGCCAACATTTGTGCCGTAGGTAAGAACTGAGGTGACTGTTTCCTCAGGGCGAAGTGCAAGAAGATTTACAATAGCCTTTCCTTTTGATATACGAGACCCAACCGGGATATCCCACACACGTGTTTGGAACATTCGTCCCTGATTGGTAAAAAAGAACGTAAAATCGTGAGTCATGGCCGTCAAGATGTGATATACATTATCAGTTTCCTTTGTTTCAATTCCCGACACCCCTTTTCCGCCACGATTTTGTACTCGGAATGTTTCTCTAGGTACCTGTTTAATGTATCCTTCTTTGGTGAGAACAACGATTACTTCTTTATTCTCGATGAGTTCTTCGTCGGTAATTTCACCAGGGCGTGATTTAATAACCTTTGTTCGTCGGTCATCTCCATACCGCTCAACAAGTTCAAGCAACTCAGCTTTTATTACTCCTAAGACCTTGAATACATCGCGAAGGAGTGACTCAAGATAGTTAATAAGTTTTTTTAATTCCTTAAGTTCGTCTTCGATTTTTGATCTTTCAAGACCGGTTAACCGTTTCAATTGCATGTCAAGGATTGCCTGAGACTGAATATCGGACAGTCCAAACTTTTTCATAAGTTTCGACTTTGCATCTGGTTCGTCTTTTGCCTTTTTGATGATCTCTACAACCTCATCAATATTATCAAGTGCGATAATGTATCCTTCTAAAATATGAGCTCTATATTTGGCTTGTTTAAGTTGGTGTTCTGTCCTTCGGGTGATCACTTGAATACGATGTTTAAGATAATGTTCCAAAATAGTGTGAAGACCAAGAGTCTGTGGAACGCCATCCACTAAAGCGACAACATTTATTGGGAAAGACGTCTGCATTTCGGTAAATTTGAAGAGGTTGTTGAGGACTTTTTTATACTGCGCATCTCGCTTAAGTTCAATCACCACACGAATACCGTCTCGATCTGATTCGTCTCGAAGATCTGAAATACCTACAATTTTTTTATCAATAACAAGATGAGCGATCTTTTCAACGAGATTTGCTTTATTCACCTGGTAGGGAAGTTGACGAATAACAATTGCCATTCTTCCCTTATCAAGCTCTTCATCTTCTACTTTTGCGCGAATAAGAACTTTTCCTTTTCCGGTGATATATGCTTGTTTGATTTCGTTCCATCCATAGATGATACCGTGAGTTGGAAAATCTGGCCCCTTAACATGTTCTAGAAGTTCGTCTATCGTGACTTCAAACGAAAGTGGGACATCAGTGGGTTTCAGAAGTTTTTCCTCCTTCGCGGTGACTGTTTTTTTTGCACGATCTATCATAAGACAGATTGCTCCAACAAGCTCTCCCAAATTATGTGGAGGGATTTTTGTGGCCATACCAACTGCAATCCCTTCAGCTCCCATGAGGAGAAGGTTTGGTAGTTTTGCCGGTGTGTAAAGAGGTTCTTTCAGTGTTGCATCAAAGTTATCTGTCCAATCCACTGTTTCTTTATCAATATCATCCATGAGTTCGTCTGCGATTTTTGAAAGCTTGACTTCTGTATAACGCATTGCAGCTGGAGGATCTCCATCTATCGAACCAAAATTTCCCTGCCCTTTTATAAGTGGATAACGCATGGAAAAATCTTGTGCCATACGTGCTACTGCCTCATACACAGAGGCATCACCATGAGGATGATATTTTCCAAGAACTTCTCCAACAACCTTTGCACTTTTGGAAAAACGAGCACCAGAAGTTAACCCCAACTTATACATTGCATATAAAATACGTCTGTGGACAGGTTTGAGGCCGTCTCGAATATCTGGGAGAGCACGTGATACGATAACAGACATTGCGTAATTAAGATAAGCACGTTTCATGACAGAAACTATTTCTTCATTAGTCTTTCCCTGATGGGGGAGAGACAAAGTGGGGGTTGTTTGGGATTCCGGTTTGTTTTCGTCCATAAAAAAATTAAATCTCAAATCCTAAATACTAAACTCTAATCAAATTCCAAATCCTAAATTCAAAACTTTCACTATTTTTTATTTAGAGTTTTGTTTTATTTGTTTAGGATTTATGATTTAAAGTTTAGGGTTTTAACTTACTTCATTCCAGCTTTTATCGATTCATATGCTTTTTCTTTACCTAAAAAGTTTCTTGTTTTTACCCATTTGTTTGCTTCAAGTTCTTTATAGTGATTGAAAAAATGTTGGATTTTCTTTTTTTCTATTTCATTTAAATCTCCAATATCTTGAATATCTGCAAAGAAAGGATCAACCTTTTCAATCGGTACTGCTAAGATTTTTGTATCAATCCCTTCTTCGTCCTCCATTTCAAGCATGCCGATTGGGCGGACTGAAATATATGCTCCGGGGGCAACCGCATAGGTAGAAATGACAAGAACATCAACTGGATCGCCATCTTCTGCGTGTGTATTTGGGATAAATCCATAGTTAAATGGATAGACCATTGTGGTGAATGCAAATCGATCTACTTTCATAAATCCTGATTCTTTATCCAATTCATATTTAATTGGGGATCCTTGTGGAATCTCAATAACAACATTTACTTCATATGGCGGGTTTTTCCCAACGGACAGTTTTGATGTATCCATAGTACAGTACAAAAAAATTATAAATTCTAAATACTAAATTATAAACAAATTCCAAATCCTAAATTCAAAACTTTAAACTTTTTTAAAATTTTGCTTTATTTGTTTAGGATTTGAGGTTTATAGTTTAGAGTTTTAGTTTTAACTTATATATCCAAATTTGCTAACTTTGCATGTGTCACGATAAATTTCTTACGTGGAGGTACTTCGTCTCCCATCAGCATGGTAAATACATGGTCTGCTTCTTGTGAATCAGCAATATTTACTTGTTTTAAAATTCTGACTGTTGGATTCATAGTTGTTTCCCATAATTGTTCTGGGTTCATTTCTCCCAAACCTTTATAGCGTTGAACATTTATATTGGTTCCAACTGGAAACTTCTTTACCATTTTTTCTTTTTGATCTTCAGAGTACGCATATTCAATCTTTTTTCCCTGCTGAATTTTGTAAAGAGGTGGTTGAGCCACATATAAGTGACCATTCTCAATAATTTGCGGCATGTGACGGAAGAAGAACGTAAGAAGAAGAGTCATGATATGTTCTCCATCAACGTCTGCATCGGTCATTATCACTATTTTGTGATAGCGCAATTTTTTGTAGTCAATTGTTTCTCCAATACCCATGCCCAAAGCGATAACAAGGTCCTTGATTTCTTTAAACGCAAGAACTTTATCTAAATATGCCCTCTCTGTATTTAAGATCTTTCCTCGAAGAGGTAAGATCGCTTGATATTTACGATCTCTTCCTTGTTTGGCGGTGCCACCTGCGCTGTTACCTTCTACCATAAAGAGTTCAGAAAGTGCAGGATCTTTTTCCTGACAATCTGCAAGCTTTCCTGGAAGAGCGGATCCCTCTAATGCACCTTTTCGCATAACTGCTTCTTTTGCAGCTTTTGCGGCAAGGCGAGCTTTTTGTGCAAGAAGAATTTTTCCTAAAATTTCTTTTCCGACTTTTGGATTTTCTTCAAAGTATGTATCGAGATATTCTGAAACTGCCTGTTGCACTACGGATTGCACTTCAGAATTACCCAATTTTGTCTTTGTTTGTCCTTCAAATTGAAGATTAGTGGACGGCATTTTGATATAGACGATTGCGGTAAGTCCTTCTTTTACATCATCTCCCGTGAGAGCATCCTCTGTGTCTTTTTGGGCAAGTTCTTTTCGTGCATAGTTATTAATGCTCTTTGTAAGAGCGATACGGAAACCAGTAAGATGTGTTCCACCTTCATGGGTGTTAATTACGTTGACAAACGAATAAACAATTTCTGCCATAGAATCGTTATATTGGATGGCAACTTCAACTTCCTTATCTTCAATTGTTCTATTAATAAAAATAGCATCATGAAGCACCCTTTTTCCTCGATTGAGATCGTTAATGAGGGAAAGAATACCTCCATCAAAGAAATAAGCTGTACGATCATTAATTTTCTTGTTATGGATCTGAAACATAACCCGTTTAATAAGATATGCCCGTTCTTTGAGTTGTTTTTTGAGAGTAGGATAATGAATTTCTGTTGTTTCCGTGAAAATTGATTTATCCGGAATAAACGAAACTCCAGTACCCTGTTTAAAAGGAAAATTCATTTTAGACGTCTTTACCCGTTCCACTTTTCCCTGTGGAATACCTCGTTTGTATTCTTGGCGATACAATTTTCCTTCTCGTTTTACTTCTACAATAATATGATCAGAAAGAGCATTTACCACAGATGCACCAACACCATGAAGTCCTCCAGACACTTTATAAGCGCCTTGATTGAACTTACCCCCTGCATGGAGCTTTGTCATGACAATTTCAAGAGCTGATATTTTGTATTTTGGGATAACTTCAATCGGAATACCACGGCCATCGTCCACAACGGTAAGATATCCATTTTCTTCAATAGTTATGCTTACATTCTGACAAAATCCTGCAAGCGCTTCATCAATAGAGTTGTCAATAATTTCATTTAAACAGTGGTTCACTCCCAGTTGGGAAGTGGTACCAATATACATGCCTGGTCGTTTTCGTACTGGCTCAAGGCCTTCAAGAACAATAATGGAATCTGCACCGTAATCGGAAGAAGTAGTCATAAGAATAGGATTATAGAAGATTTATTGATAGATTGCAACCTATATACGGAACTTTCATTAACAAAATAATCAAATACTACAAATAATTGGGAAATGAAAGGCAAAAAAAATCCCCCTGATTTCTCAGAGGGACTTTTTTGATGTGTCAAGTTAATGAAATTACTTCATTTCAACCTTTGCACCTGCAGCTTCTACCTTTTTCTTAGCTTCTTCTGCGACATCTTTCTTCGCATCTTTTACTAATTCATAAGGAAGTGTTTCTACTGCTTTCTTAGCGTCCATTAATCCAAGAGTTGGATTAATTTCTCGCACTGCTTTAATAACAGCTAGTTTATTGCTCCCGGCTTCGGTAAGCACAACGGTGAATGAGGTCTTTTCTTCAACTGGTCCCGCTGCTGCTCCTGCCGCTGCTGGTGCTGCACTGACAACCGCTGTTACACCGAATTTATCTTCGAGGTATTTTGCAAGTTCAGCCATTTCAAGTACTGTTAATGTTTCAAGTTCTTTTGCAATCTTTTGCATTTTTTCATTGAGTTCAGCCATTGTGTATCACCTCCTTTGGGTATGGTAAAAATAATAACAAGTTTTCTGCTCATCCTTTCTTAACTTTTGCATTCAACACCATAACAAATTTTTGGGACGGGAATTTAATGTTGTTAACGAATTGAGTAATAGGACTTTTCATACTGCCAATAATCTTCGCCATAAGCTCTGTTTTGCTTGGAAGTTTTGAAATTTTTTCCATGGTAACGGCATCGTATGATGTTTTATCAAGAAAACCAAGCTTAAATGCTATGGATTTATCTGTTTTTGCAACTTTTGCAAATGTATTCATGCCGAGTGACCAATCTTTACCCAAACTTACAAGCGCTGTATTTTCTTTGATATTTTTTACCATTTTTTGAAATGGTCGAAGGTCCCCATGTTCTTTTTGAGCTGCAAGCATGTTGATTGATTTTGTAAGGATAGTATTCTTTACAATTTTGACAGTAGCTCCACTCTTGCGAAGCTCTTTTCTTAATCCTTCAAGAGCAATGTGCTTTGTTTTTTCGAATTTAAAGAGAGCAAAATTATCTGACTTTTTGAGGAAGTCTGTAACAACGGACAGTTGAGATAGCTTTTTTTGATTTTTCATTTTTTATCACTTTTTCGCTCGTAAGCGAAAATATTCTAGGAAAATTTGTAATAGATAAATTCTTACAATCCGCCTTCGCTAAAGCTTCGGCGAGACAAGCCTAGAGTCGTAATGATTTCTCTAGTATAGCACGAACGAACCAGAATAACAAATCCTAAATTCTAAACCCTAAAATCTAAACAAATCCTAAAATGGGACAAAAATTTAAAATTTTGTATCTATTTGATTAGGATTTAGAGTTTGGGATTTAGAATTTTACTTCGTTTTATTCTCCCAAGAGTTCACGAAGTGATTTTACTTTTCGTTCCCCTTTTTCGTCTGTTTTTTTCTTCAAGGATGCTCGTTTAGCCTTCATTTCTGCGGCAACTTGTTGCTTTTTCTGGAACTTTTCCACTTTACCCTTTGTATCAAGGAATTTATGCTCTCCTGTATAGAATGGATGACATTTGCTACAAACCTCAACATGAATGGTCTGTCTTGTGGAGCCTGTTACGTAATTTAATCCGCAAGATGAACAGATAACCTTTGCATCTTTGAAGTATTGTGGGTGTATTTGCGCTTTCATAAAAGTAAAGATCAATTGAACAATGAATTAAGATTATACAATCAAACAATGAGAAATTCAAACTCAAATTTGCCCGATTCGCTTTGTTTCTATTTTTTGGTGCCTGTGAACCACAAGTGAGGGGTTCAACAAATTGATTTTTTTGTAATTCTCGCATATGCCAACAGTGACGTCTTCTGCTTCGTTTTTCCCACCTACCCCACAGTTTCCCCGGCAGAAAGGTCACGTATTTGGCATATTGCTTCGAATTTCATTATAACGTGAAACAAAGCAATATATATTTAGGAAAGTTTTGCCTCTTTGATAGCGTCAAACACCTTTTCCCACTTGCCCTCACCAATAATATCTTCAAGGTTATGAAAGCTTTTCCCTATCCGGTGATCTGTAAGCCTATTTTGTGCAAAATGATAGGTACGTATTTTATCCGATCGTTCTCCTGTTCCAATATTGCGAACGAACGATTGCGAAGCTCCACGTTTTCGTTCTTCTTCCAGTTGATACAGTTTTGCCATCAGAAGATCCATAGCGATTTTCCTATTTGCTTCTTGGTACCGTTCCCTGCTTGCGGTAGTGACGATGCCGCTTGGTTTATGGATAAGGCGCACAGCTGTAGAGACTTTATTAACATTTTGTCCGCCATGTCCTCCTGCCCGGTAAAACTGCCATTCCAAGTCTGAAGGGTTAATTTTGATATCCGACTGTATGATTTGTGGAAGAACAACAATGACACATGTTGAGGTATGTATTCTTCCTTTGCGTTCTGTTAGGGGGATTCGTTGAACTCTATGAACGCCTGTTTCAAAACGAAACAGTGCAAAAGCATTTTCTCCCGTAAGTTTGAGGATATTGTCCTCCATATATGCCATTTTTATGTTGTGTTTTTGGGCATATTTTGCATATGACATAATAAGTTCCTGCATCCAAAGTTTACTTTCATCTCCTCCTACGCCAGGAAGAGATTCGATAATGGCTACGTTTGGATTAATTAACATAAAAAATTACAAATGACAAATTACCAAATCACAAATCAAGAATAAATATTCAATTACAAAACGTTTTTAAATTTGTTATTTGTGATTGATTTGATATTTATTATTTGAAATTTGTGATTTCAATGGTCTTCTGTTCTCCCGTTTTCATATTCTTCATTTTGATTTGATTTTTTTCCATTTCTTCCGGGCCAATGATACATACCGATTCATACCCTTTTTTATTTGCGTATTTTAATTGTTTTTCAAGTTTTACATGTTCATCAGGATATAAAACAACTTGTTTTCCTCCCCTTCTGAGTTTTTCTGCAACACTAAAAGAATGTGCCGCAAGATCTGGAGAAAAAATAGTCACCAGAATGGTGTCTTTTTTTGTAGAACCGAGAAGTTTTCTATCCTTAATTACTTCAAACAAACGTTCGATACCAAATGAACCTCCCGTTGCCGGAATATCCCGTCCCAAATAAAGTCCAACAAGTTTATCATATCGTCCGCACCCGGCTACAGAACCCACTCCCCCGTCCTGCACACTAAATTCCCAAACGGGTCCCGTGTAGTAGGAAAGGCCGCGGATAATAGAAAGATCAAAAATATATTGTTGCTGGGGAGCGTTACCTTTTTGCAGATAGAGAAATAGTTCCTCTAGTTCTTTTAATCCCTCAAGTGCGATAGGAATAGCCTTCATTTTTTCCTTTAAAATAGCGATAAGTTCTGTATTTGTCCCTTTAAGCTCTATGATCTCACTAATTTTTTTTATGACCTCTGTGGATACCTTTTTTTGCTCCATTTCCTTTATTACTCCAGAAAGCCCAATTTTCTCCATCTTGTCTACCGCGATGCAAATGACATAAAACTGATCTTGCGTTGCTCCCGCATACTGCACCAATCCATCCATAAATTTACGATTATTAATTCTCGCCGCAAAATCGACAAAACCCAATTTTTTCATAATTTGAAGGCCCATGAGAATAAATTCGGCGTCAGCAAGCATAGAAGGACTCCCTATGGTGTCTGCATCACACTGATAAAACTCACGGAATCGACCCTTTTGTGTATTGTCTGCCCGCCATACAGGTTGTATTTGATAACGTTTAAACGGAAGAGGAATTTTGTCACCGTATTGAGCCACAACACGACAAGTTGGCACGGTGAGGTCATATTTCATTGCTACTTTGCGCCCTCCTCTGTCCTCAAATTGATAGATGAGCTGCTCCGCTTCTTCTCCATACTTCCCCAGGAGAATATCTGCGTGCTCAAGTGTGGGTGTTTCAAGAGGTTCATATCCATAACTTTCAAAGACTTCTCTAAAAATGCCAATAACTTGTTGGCGTATTGCCATGTCTTCAGGGAGAAAGTCGCGAAAGCCTTTGAGAGTACGAGGTTGGATTGTTTTCATATAAGTATTATACAATGAGATAAGTGGCTAGTGATTAGTGGTTTTGGAGGTGGTTAGTCATATCGCAAGCAAAAAGACAGCTCCCGTAGCAAGTACGATTCCTACAGCTTTAAGAAGTGTGATTTTTTCTCCAAGAAATATAAAAGAAAGGATAGCAGTGAGGGCAGGATACATAGCAGTTACGGATGTGGCAACCCCTGCGTCTCGCTTTGATACCAAAAGATAAAACGAAATAAGCCCTATTGCACCGGTAAGTCCTGCTATAAGTCCATACATAATTCCTCCCCTATCTGAGCCGAGAATATCCTTTGCTTTAAATGCGACAAGTGTATAGATGATAACGAGAGGAAAATATCCTATTAAATCCCAAAAAACAGACGATTCTCCAATACGATTTGTAGCCATTTTGGAAAAAAAAGCACCCACTCCCCACCCAAAAAGACTTAAGACAGTTAACAGTATTGTTTCAGAATTCATACTTGTATAGTATACTGCACATACTGCGATTTTGTACACAAAATACTGATACTCTGTTGTATAATTAACTTTTAGTAGACTGCTCAGACGAGATACACTATATGCATGATGTAAAAAGTAAAGGACAAATTGAAGATACGATATCCAAAGAAATTACTCGATTTTATGCTGATAAGATCGGTATCGGTCCCCGACAAGCGCGTGTATATCTCACTCACGATATGGCAATCATACGTCTCAAGGGGAACACACATCCTTATGAGCATATTTTGCTCAAGAAAAATCAAGGTATTGAAATGGTAAAAAACATGAGAACGGCAATACTTGAATCGGTGGTAGACGATTTAACAGAAATAATTGAACGCAATATTCGAGTAAAAGTACTGAGCACTCATGCAGATTCAAGTACACGTACGGGAGAACGGTTTGTGATCTTTATTTTGGATCGATTAGTAGATTAAGGTCGCATTCAAAAATGCGACATAAAGGGCCGTATTCGTCTCGCTAAACAAGACGAACGAGCCCCTAATTTGGCCGTCAACAGGTACAGTCCACTTTTAGCGACTTGACCAATGAAAGCCAGAAATATTTGTTCATATGGACAAAAAATTCTGGGATTTTCTTGGTCTCATCATTATAGTAAGCAATGCGCTCGGCATTCTTGTATTGTTTGAAATGATTCTCTTTAAATTCCCTTATATCAGTACATTTCTCTTAGTTTTCTACTGTATGTGGAAGATAAATATGAAGGTATTTAACATAAAACCCAAATCGCCCATTCACCTTTTGAAACATTTTACAAAAATTAAAAAGGATAAAGTCTAGAGTTTTTTTAGTACATATTCCCCTTTTGTATCTTCGATCTTATATCCTTTTTCCTCAATTTGTTTTCTGAGCGAATCTGCTTGTGCAAATTCCTTTTGTATTTTTGCCTGCTTTCTCTTATCTGCAAGTGCAATAATTTCTTGTGGGATAGCAACTACTTGCCTTTCTATTAATAAATCAAGGCCAAGTACCTGATCAAAATCTGTTATCAAAGCGATTTTTTCGTGTGCTGGCACATCAGACTTAAGCATTGTAAACAAAACAGCGACAGCTTGAGGTGTTTGTAAATCGTTTTCAAGAGCTGATGTAAAATCATGTTTGAACATTTCAACATCTGAGTGATTTAATGTTTTATCTTGTATTCCACTTTCCATTTTCAGTTTTGATATCTGTAATTTAAGTTTTGTATATGCTTCTTGAGTTGCATCAAGCGCTTTCCATGTGAAGTTCATAGGTTGCCGATACTGTGATTGCAGAAGAAGAAGTCGGAAGGCCATGGGATCAATCCCTCTTTTTGTAATGTCTTCTATGGTAAAAAAATTACCAAGACTCTTACTCATTTTTTGTCCTTCAACTTGGAGAAAATGATAGTGCATCCAGTAATGGACAAATGGCACTCCATTTGCTGCCTCTGACTGTGCAATTTCATTTTCATGATGGACTGGGATATGATCAATTCCTCCGGTGTGTATGTCGAGCGTTTTTCCAAGATATTTCATACTCATTGCAGAACATTCAATATGCCATCCCGGAAAGCCATGTCCCCATGGGCTTTCCCAATGCATGGTGTGATCTTTAAATTTACCTACGCGTTTAAACCATAACGAAAAATCTGCAGAGTGTTTTTTTTCTGGGTCTATATATACATCATCACGCGCCGCATTCTTTTTCTCTTCCATATGTTGACCGGATAATTTTCCATATCCTTTAAATGTTGTGACGTCAAAATAAACCGCTTCCTTTGTTTCATATGCATGCCCTTTTTCAATAAGTACTTTTACCAAAGCGATCATTTCCGGAACATGGTCTGTGGCTTTACACACAACAGATGGACGTCGTACATTCATTGCGTCCATCGACGTGAAGAAGAAATCAGTATAAAATTGAGCCAAATCCCATACAGTTTTTCCGTACTTCCTTGCCCCTTTTTCCATTTTATCTTCACCATTATCTGCATCATCGGAAAGATGGCCGACATCGGTGATATTCATAACGTGTTGCACTTGGTATCCTAAATATTCAAATGTTCTTCGCAGTGTATCATTAAATACGTATGCTCGAATGTGTCCTATGTGGGCAAAATCATAAACAGTGGGACCACAGGCATAAAGGGAAAGTTTATGAGGAACAATTGGTTTGAATTCTTCCACCATCCGCGATAATGTGTTGTAGAGTTTCATGAAGAAAGTATAAAAAATGTGTGAAAAGAAAGCAAAGCGAATTTAAAACTACAATTAAAAATTAAATTTCAAACTTTGCAAGAAGAGGAAAGTGGTCGGAGTAGGGCACATTAATCCGCACCGTAGAGACAGCATTACAATTTTTATAAAAGATATAATCCAACTTGTTTTCCTTTCCGATAAAAAACTGCAACGTTTTCATGAGGAGTTTTTCCAAAAAAGTATAATGCAGTAACTTACCGTCTGAAGTATATGTAATAGCATTTGTTGCTTCAGAAAATCCATTGAGTTGCATAAGTTCTTCTAATTTTTTCCGTCCTAGAGGGAAATTAAAGTCTCCTACAAGCACCGTCGCAACATTGCTTGTTTTTTTAATATCATGAAGTGTTCTTTCAAGTTGTTTAATGCGTATTCCATTTGCCCCATGTGCAGAAAGATGGATATTGTATACAATCACCTTATGTTTTGTACTTCCTAATACAAATTCAGTTTTGAGTACGGTTCTGTCCTTTTTTTGTGTTTTGAAAATACGGAGAATAAAGGCAATTGCTTCTCCTAACCCGCGAGGAAGAGTAATAGATTTAGAATTGACACATTTTCCTGATTGCGATCGAATAAATGTAGCAACGCCATAGACAGTTCCAAATTTGATAAATCCATTGGAATAATCTGCAAGGTCATAATCTAATTTTTCAATATGTTCAATATTTTCTTCATTTGTGTCCATTTCCTGCAAACACACAATATCCGGTACGTATTTTTTAAAGATGACACTCAAACCCCGACGAGCATCGTACAAAAGAGTGTTATATGTGAGTAAAGAAAATTGCATAGCATATTATACATAGATTATTGACAAGCGGTGGTCTTACTCCTACTAAAAACAAGCCACTCGCCACCACCCCATCCAATTGGCCATTAGTAGTAAATTAATCGGCAAAAAATGCAGCAACCTCTTGCCGTACTTGTTCCATTTCCAAAGCAATACGATTGCTAACTTTTGTTTCTTCCGCAAGAATGGCTGTTTTTAACACAGTTGGGTCGGTGCGATTTCGATCGTTTGAAGGAAGTCGTGGATTGGTTAACATTGATGCAGTAAGGCCTTGAGTGAAGGGGATGTCTTTTAACCCTCTTTTTAACACGGTACCCTGAACCAATCCTGCTGGTAGTTGCACAGCCTTCATCCTTGTCTCATCATTGAGAATGTACACCCTTTGACCCGGATAGCGAGCAAAAACAATTTCAACCGGTTTGGCACTCAAAAGCCGATAAGCACTATTAAGGTCCACTGCGTGTCCGGTTTGTCCGGCTACATAATCTTGGAATTCGCATGTAAAAGCAGGTCTTACAGAACGTTCCGGAACACTCAAATCAACGGCATTTTGCAGATCAGGGAAATCTGAAACGGGGGTCGGATATGTATCCATAATGTCTCCCCATTCAAAGGCAACCACAGCAACCCCCTGAGACTGTGCTGAAGCAATAAGATCACGTATGTCTGGCCGAAAAAATGGAGTGTTTGCATACCCACGAACGGTACCAGATATTCCCTTATCAAAAGCAGGGATTGTTACATAAGGATGGGTAAGAACTAAGGTTTTTGGCACGTGATGCCACGCTTCACTGACGTGTCGTGAGAAGAGACCATTTTCCGCAATGAGTTGCTGAACATCGGCAAATCGTGCATGTTCTGACATATCGCGTAAGTATATCATACTGTATCATTTAGTACAATACTTTACTCACTCAGTCGAGTTGAAGAGAATGATCTTGAACTTTTAACTACAGCCATCCTCCTACACTGGAAGCCAGTTAAAATTGATAAAAAATATTATTCTTAATCCAAGATATGTAATCTATGGTCAAAGCGGGCTTGGATTTGAGTATTTGTACTGATAAGAAGGTGTGTTTTGAACTTTTTTATGCTTCATATGGATTTAAACTAAATAATAGCGATGATAATAGCTCCTCGTAGAGGCTATAATATCAAAATGAGCTATATTCCTCATGGGAAATACCCAAAAACACAAAAAGGATTCAATGTAATATCAATGATGCCTGGGTTATTTAAGAATATAGATTTTAAGGATTTTGTCTTAACTCTTGGAAGTGACAGAGCAAATGATTGTTTTAGTGGTATACAGTTTCTATACTCATCAAAATACCAAGAAAATGATGGTTCAAAACTTATTATGATGTTGTCCGCAATAGAAAGAAGTTGTGGTAAGTGGAAATCCTTAGATGTACTTCTTAGGAGTAAAGATTTTAGAAGAAAAATTATCATGACAAAAGATGGAAATGAAGCGTGTACTCTGTTAAATGACAAAATTGAAGAATATTTGAACAATTATGGCTCTAACCGTTTGATAGTAAAGTTTTTTAGAGAGAATTTAACAAATAGGAGTAAAATGATTTTTACAGGAGGTATTAGACGGAAATTTACATATAGTAAACAACGAATAGCAAATGGGACCTTACTTAAACCTGTATATATACAAAAATCAGAAACTATTGATGAGGAATTAGGAAGAGTACTGAAAAGTTTTATCTACTATATTCGCAACGGATTTGTCCACAAAGCAAGCTATATAATTATTCCCAACAAAAAAGATATAAAAATAAGAAAGAGTTATGAATTTGATGTTTACATAGATGGATTACCAAAGGAACATTGGATTTCTGTAATACCGTTCGAAGTTCTTAATTCTCTTTTTTGTAAAGCTTTTGTAAGATATTGGAGAAATGAATACCTAGAAAAATCATAGCAGTTAAGGTCATATTTTGATTTTCAAACAAAAAATGTTCTGTATAAAATGTTATACTTGAGAATATGCCAAATAGATATCAATTCTTTACTATTTTTACTCAACTTCCAAACGGTACACTTACTCCCAAAGTTATTGTTAATATCAATGGCGTTGTCATAGGCCCAGGCGTATCAATAGGTCCTGGTGTTTCCATGGGTGGTGTTGACATATTTAGATTGATGGGAAGAGATTTAGCTATGGTATTTGAGAACGGGGTTTACTTTCTAAGAGGATATTACGGTCCCCCAATAACATAATTTATGGAAGATAAAACTCAGCCAAAACCAGAAAAGAATGGATCTAAAGAAGGCTATAATCCTATTCCTAAATCTGATGGAAAAAGTAATATTCTAGAATTAGTTGGTCAACATAGTAAGGATATAGCAAACCAAGGAAAGTTGTTGAACTGGACATTTGCGTTTATGGTGGGTATAACAGTTGTTTGTGTTTTGGGTTTCCTGGGATTCCTCATAGCCTATTTTCAATATAATGCGCAAGCATATTATCAATATACAGATACACTTAACAAATTAAGAGACAATTATAAATTAAACGAAAGAGTCATAATTTTAGAGAAATCGCTTATTCCAACTCCTATCTCAACTGTCAGTCAACAGAAGGATTAGCATAGTGAATTTAGACTTGTATTATTGATAACGTCGTAAATTAAATGGTATGCGACGTTACTTAGCCTCAACAATTTCAACACCTTAGAGGTGTGTTTTATGTTGTTCTAATAGTCTAAAGCTGTAATATTTTAAGTTATATATAATATAGAGGTTAATAAATATTAGTATTTTATAAGATTGGTTTTCCATACTTGATCAAATTTTCCTTCTTTTCTCTTCTCCAACCTTTAATTTGTTTCTCTCTTCTTCTTGCTTCAGCTAAAGTTGAATAAATTTCAAAATAGACCAAATCATTTACTTTATTTCTTTTAGTAAATTCAGCTCCCATTCCTTTTTTATGTCTTTCAATTCTTAAATTTATGTCATGAGTTACACCAACATATAGATTATTTCTAGTACAACGAAGAATATAGAGATAAAAACCTTTATTCATGGAATTATTTATGAGCTTCAACAAGCTCAGCTCCCTTCGGCTCGTAACTTATTTGAGTCGCAAGACCCTGAGCGAGGAGCGGTCTTAAAGCGACGAGCCGAAGGGTCGGGATGGTGGGACTTGAACCCGCGACCTCGCGGTCCCGAACCGCGTGTTCTACCATCTGAACTACATCCCGTTTTTTATAGTTTACTTAGGATATTGTATCAAAACTTATGCCTAGAGAGTTTGGTACAATAAAAGCCATATGGGATTATTTTCTCCTCCTGGTGGCGAAATTCAAGTAAGCGGTGATAAACAACCAAAACTTATTGGTACACACATTGCGTCCAACATGCTCCAAACAGCCGCATTAATTGAGAGACACCATTTCCTTGAAAACATCTATTATAGAGGTGTTCCCCAAGCGAGCGGAAAACCTTTTACGAATGAAATGAGACAAGTGGTGCTTGAACCACTTGGTGAGTGTGTCAACGCTCCACCCAACAATAAAAATGGAGAAAAAGGCGACAAAAAAACAACATCCTCTCTTACAGACTGGCAGGCGCGAAAAGCACCGCATCTTTCCTATAAAGAATTTAAAACACTTGTGTCAGATGAGGCACGAAAAGATACCTCTATTGATCAACATTTGTTACTTCAAGAATATATAATACGATCACTTTCCGAATCACTCCATCTTGTCGAAGTAAATGGCGATTCCCCCACAGAAGATATCCAACGTGCTGCTCACCAGGCAATTGGAGACACAAAAACGTCACCTAGAACATATACGCCGGAACAAAGTAAACACTATATGGAATGTGTGCAGCGAGTTCAAAAATCAGCAAAAATTGTGGGACAAATGCAAATGCATGGTGTTGACAATACCCGTCTTTACTATCGGTATATTCAGGAAATTCAAGGAGCAGTTACGCCGCGAGAGTTGGATATTGCAAAAAACAATATATATTCTGTAAATGTTGGAGAATATAAAGAGGATTTGCGATTACGTGCCAATGAAAAAAAACAAACTCTCATAAAAAAAAGTGAGCATGAAGACATAAAAAGAGTTGCACTCAATCCAGAATTATCTGCAGACATGCTCAACAGACACTTTAAAAGTGCCTGTGATTATTTAAGCTCTCTTATACCAAAAAAAGATCGAAGAATATGGGATAAGGCGCCGTATGGAGTTCTCAAGCTCGCAACAGCATTGCGAAGAGTTCTTCCCGTTGAGAATGCGGAGATTTTAGCTCAGATGTGGTGGCAGTTGCGGCTAGGAGGAGCAAGAGCCAAGGATATTTATGAACATCTAAAAACGGAATGGCCAGAGTTTGTGAAAAAACACAAACTCGAAAGATATACCGAACATCTTGCAGATAATTTTCTTAGTTCCGAAGCGGCTGGATTTGAACTTCAAAAAAACATTTCCATTCCGGAAGGAGTTACCCCAAATCAATTGCTTTTTCAGACGATGAAAGATCTTATTCATCATCACATCCCAAAAAATCAAACATTTGTCCGATTTACACTTCTTGATGGCGAAAATAAGGTTAAAAAAATCACTATTCCATATCACGAGGGCATAACCGATGCCGACATCGCTCACCATATATCAAGCGCCATTTCAGCTACTGAGTGGAAGACATGCCATCTCACAGATAGAGAAAGGGCAACGCTTTCATATAAAGGGTACAGTGTGCAAGAAAGGAAAAAAGACCCACTTTACGCACAAATATATAGAAGCTTTGGAGTAAATCCATATACTCGGAAAGAATATGAGGGTGATTACATTATCCAGGCGGGGAGCCCACATACGGATACTCGTGATCCTCGATCGTTATTTGCAGTTGACTCACATAAGGCTGCGATACAACTGCAGTTTAACGTGGCGGGAAAAGTGAATGTCACTACACGATACAGCCATCCCCACTTTGACGGTGTACCTGCACAAAAACACAATGCGGAAATTTTAAAAGGCCTTGCTTCAATAACAGCAGTACCAGAAGTTCCTCCCATTCTTTCCCGAGCCGCTGACTCTTTTGAGGATTTTCTCAAAGAATCCGTCGTCTTTTCTAACAAAGATGCACTAGGACTCCCCTTGATTGAAGCACGAGCCGATTATAACGATGCTCTTCACTACACAAAACAAATACTTGGTCCTCATGTGGTTCTGACTCCTGTTGACATTCGGTCACTTGTGCTTGCGAGAGCAAATGGCATAGAATACTTCCAACAGTTAGTAGCTGGAAAAGCTGAGGGGACATATTTTGTGCGTAATCCTAATTCAAACAATGTTCAGCCGGTTGTTGTTGTTTCCTCGGAACTAAATAAAAAAAATGCGAAAGAATGGGTTGGGGCTTATCGCAAGGCTGTGGATAGATCAAAAAGTGGCGTAGGCGATGCGGCGCTCTTTTCTGCAATTACTGGCACTCGAGAAACGCCACTGGCCTATATGGGAGGTGTATTAAACCCGAGAGTAACCAATATGCTTACCCACGCACAGGGAATGATCTCTACAATTCCTGGTGGGGAAATGGGATCATCCTTTACCACCGCCATATCAAATGCGTATCGTCCAGCAAATATCGATCTTAATGCTCCCCTTCCAAGCATGGGAGCGATTGGAATTCTTTCACAAAAAGAAGGAGCATCCCATTACACGGTGCGTTTGCTTCCTTCTCAGGCACAGGTTCAATTTCGTGATGGTTTTGTAAGGTTTTTGCCTCCACACGCTACCGTTGAACAACAGAGAGAATTGCTCACTGAGTTTAGCAAGATCATTAAGGCATGGGATAAATTGGTGGGGGGAAATGGAACACCTATAAGTCTTGATGAATACGAAACCATACGGAATGGTGTAATGGACTCACTTCATGAAAAAGGATTGTTGGATGGAGAACAGCTGGCAGCGCACAACATAGGGGAAGGAAAATCGTTACAGGTATATATGAACGGATTATTACAAAAAGCAACACGGGACGTATTTAACGAAAAGAAAATGGTCCAATCACAAAAAGAATTATATGCTTTGTTGGGAAGCCGCTAAGTGTTATTGTTTGCCACCTCCTGGCTTTGTTTCGGCTGGTTGCGGTTCGGTTGGCTTTCTTTTCTTTTTCTTCCCCATGAGGGCGGTGCCTCGACCACTTTTACCTTCTGGAGCATCTGAAAACATATATCTTCTTCTTTGTTCTTCCTCTCTTCTTCTTTTTTCTGCTTCTTCTTGGGCAATTGTGCGTTCTTTTTCCGCGATTTCCTGTTTCTTTTTCATCATCATTTTTTCTTCATCCTTTTTCACGAGTTGAAACAATCGTTGTTTCATCATGGCAATATTATTTTTATCCTGATCGGCATACGACTTATGTAATTTGTCAAAATCAAGAGGAGTACTCTTCCCCCCCTTAGCTTGTAGTTCATTTGATTTAAGTTGGGAAGATTGATTTTCTGAGGTTGGATTTGTTCCCTCAAAACTATTCCGTATCATATCCCAAGGGTTGAATGTTTCTTTCACTTGTTTTGCTGACGACTTTGCCATATCTTTACTTGTTTCAAGCATCTGCTCAAACGCATTATGTATGATTTTTTTTACAACCATACTTAACTATACTAAAAAAACTCTAAACTCTAAACCATAAACTCTAAACAAATTCTAAATCTTGAATTAGAAACATAAAACCATTTTGTTTAAGATATGAAGTTTAGGTTTTTGCATCTATTTGTTTATGATTTAGAGTTTAGAGTTTAGGATTTCGGGTCTGCTTTAGATCCCAAGCAGTGCTTTACCTCGCTTTGTCATGCAAGTCATATCCCATGGAGGTTCAAAGGTCATCTCAAGCGTGATATTTTGTCGTTTCAGTTTCAATTCACTCAGCTTTAAATATATATCTTCTTCGATAACGCCAAATAACGGACACCCCATTGTAGTAAGGGTCATGAGAATATGGACTTGCCCATCCTTTTTGATGGTTATTGTATAAATGAGGCCAAGATCGACAATAGAAATATTAATTTCTGGATCCAGTACAAGACCAAGTTTTTCTAAGACTGTTTTTTTTGTAACTCGCACTGAGGGGGTCATAGATATAGTATACCACTTGCCACTAACCACTAATCACCAAATGCTGTATACTGAGGTATCTAAAAATTTAAAGAAAATATGTATACACTTCGATTTGTTCCTCTTGGTGGTGTTGTCGGCGTCACAAAAAACATGTATGTTTATGAATTATACAAAGACAACGTACTGCGAGACATTGTCATTGTAGATTGTGGTATTGGTTTTCCTCATGAAAAGGAGCTTGGTGTGGATTTTGTTATCCCTGATATTTCATATTTGAAGGATAAAGTAGACAAGATTCGTGCAATTTTACTCACACACGGACATGAAGATCATATTTCTGCCCTTCCCTTTCACTACGAAGATCTAGGAAGGCCACCTGTTTATGCAAGCAAATTGACGGCGGCATTTATTGCAAATAAATGCAAGGAATTTAATTTGCCTCTTGATCTAAAAGTTATTACCTATGGAAAGCAATATACATTTGGGGAGTTTGTAGCAGAGTTTATTTCTGTTACTCATTCTATTCCCGACACCACTCACATTCTTATCAGTTCCCCTGTTGGCAGCATGTACCATGGCTCAGATTTTAAACTTGATACAACGCCAGTATATGGCGCACCACCAGATTTTTATCGGATAACAAAAGCGGGGCACGATGGTATCTTGTGTCTTCTTTCCGATTGTTTAGGTGCACAAAGAGAGGGACTCACCCAAAGCGAAGCAATTGTTGGACAAACGTTTGAAGATGAAATGCGAAAAACAAAAGGAAAGTTTGTTATGACAACTTTTTCATCCAATATATCTCGTATTCGTCAGTGTGTAGAAGCGGCTATAAAATTTAATAGAAAGATTATCTTTTTAGGGCGCTCAATGCGGGACAATACCCGTATTGCAAAGGAAATAAATTATCTTCCAATTCCTGCGCAATTTTTAGGAAAAGAAGAGGAAGTAATGCAACTTCCCCCAAACAAAGTATGTCTTATTGTTGCTGGCAGCCAAGGGCAATATGGATCAGCGCTTTCAAAATTAGCAAACAAACAAAATGAAAATATAAAAATAAAACAAGGTGACAAGGTGGTTATTTCCTCTGATCCAATACCAGGAAACGAAAACGAAGTATATGCACTTGTTGAAGAACTTTCTCTCCAAGGAGCACATGTGGTGTATTCAGATATTGCAGATCAACTCCATGCATCGGGTCATGGTAATCGAGAAGATTTAAAACTCCTCATGCGATTTACCAATCCATCATATTTTATTCCTATCGGAGGGACAATCCGTCATCAACAAGAATATCGTTCACTTGCTGGTGACTTGGGTTTTGAGGAAAACAAAGTAATGCTCTTAAATGAGGGTGAAACAATTGTATTTCAAAAAGGAAAGGCAACTAGAGGAGAAGACGTAGACACAAAAAGTATTTACGTAGATGCGTATGGTGTGGGAGATGTGGGAAACATGGTGCTTAGAGATCGGAAAACTCTTTCATCGGATGGTATGGTTATTTGTTTCCTTGCACTGGACAAACAGTCACGGCTTGTTACACGACCCAAATTTGTTTCAAAGGGATTTGTGTTTCAGCAAAATGAAAATGAACTTTTTGAAAAAGCAATGAAGCTTGTTGAAACTTCTATGAGGCCAAATTCAACTCCTGCGAGTGATTTTACGGGAGTGAAAAGAAACATAATTTCGCAACTTGAGAACTTTTTTTATAAACAAAGAGGGAGAAAACCCCTCATTGTGGTAGAAACATTGGAAATTTGAAATTTAAAATTTATAATTTGAAATCAATTTTCAAATTGAATAAAAATTAAAAATTTCAAATTAAAAATTAATATCTATGCTTCCTGACAGTTTAAAACAAATAGCTTTGTTTTTTGAACGGCTTCCTGGCATTGGGGAAAAGACGGCAAACAGACTAGCGTTGTATCTTCTTCGGATGCCTGCATCGGATTTACAAGAATTTGCGAAAAAGCTTTCAGAGCTTAAAGAAAAAACGAAACGATGTTCAATCTGTATGAATTTATCAGAAAAAGAACAATGTGCAATTTGTAGTGACAAGAGACGAAATCACACAATCATAACTATTATTGAATCTCCCCTAGACCTATTATCTTTTGAAAAAGGAGGCATATATAACGGCGTTTTTCATGTCCTTCATGGGAGAATTGATCCCCTCAACAATATTGGTCCTGATGATATTTATATTGAGCAACTCTTACAACGGCTTGAAAAAGAAAAAAAGGTCGTAGAAGAAGTAGTTCTTGCGACAAATCCTGATATGGAAGGAGAAGCAACGGCAATGTATATTCAAAAGAAAATTCAAGTACAAAATTCAAACTCAAACTTGAAAATCACCAGGTTGGCTTACGGATTGCCAATGGGAGCGAGCGTAGAATATGCAGACTACGGGACACTGGGGAAAGCGATGGAAAATAGGAAAAGTTTTTAATTTTTAACTACTTCACCTATCATTTCAGCAACGGAGACTTCGACTAATTTTTTGAATTTTTGATTATCCTTGAGAGCAATTGTGTCCGTTGTAAAAACTTTTTCAATTGAGGAAGCCTGAAGTTGTGTCGGTGCCTTTGGTCCAAAGTCATGGTGGATAACTGCTGTAAGTACACGAGATGCACCACGATCAATACACAACTGAGCTGCGTGCATAAGCGTACCACCTGAAGTGATCATATCATCAACGAGTACTACTGTTTTTCCCTTAACATCTCCATATAAATCGAGAGCAACACTTTTATGAATGTGGGCTAAGTCTCTTCTTTTTTCAACAACTGAGATTGAGTGTTCAGTATGTCCAAACAATTCATCTCCAAATTTTCGAGCACGTTCTACACCTCCATGATCGGGGGAAACAACAGTAACTGTTTCCGTTGAAACCGTGCCAATATATTTTTTTATCTTTGCCGCAAGAATAGGAAAGGCATCGAGATTCTTAAATGGGATGGAGAACACGCCCTCTGTTGCCTCATCATGTAGGTTGATGACATACACTTTATAGAAACCAATTGATTCAAGAAAGCGGATTACAACATTTGCAGAGACACATTCTCCAGGCCTGTGTTGCACATCCTGACGGGCATATCCAAAATAAGGAATAATAGCAAATACTTTTTTTGCTTCTTGTCGACGAAGCGCATCACAGAAAAAAAAGAGCTCCATAAGATGGGTATCGGCAGGATTTGCTGTGGGCTGAATTACATAACAATTTTCGTTCTGTACCTTTTCCTCAATGTGTATACGAATCTCAGAGTTTTCAAACCGTACTATCTCTGCTTTTGCTAAAGAAACTCCGAGTTTATCAGCAACTTTTTGAGAAAGAATTGGGTTTGCGCTTCCAGAAAATAATTTCATTTGTATTTATTATACAGGTTTATTTAAAATATGTTCCTAGCTGAACAAATGATTGGCTGGGGACATCAAACCAGAATGATACTTTTTTGTCACTATCATTTGCCTTTGTGTTCACCATAAGGAGAGGAAGGTCTGCCCAACCAGTCACATCCTCTATCGTATAATTTTGAACTTTCTTTTGAAATAATTCTTGAATAGATAGATATGCTCTATCATTGGAGAATGGACTTCCAGAACTTTGAAATACAAGGTAATTGTCAAGAGTAGGATTTTTTTCTTTTAGAAAAAGATACTTTGTATCTGGTGACCATGCATTATAAGGAATTTCAAAACTTTGGGAAAGCGGCATTTCTTTTTTAAATATCTGTTGTTTTTGCTCGTCAGATTTAAATGTTACATATAACAAATAGGTGGTAATTCCTTCCCTATCCAGTTTCTCCAACGTGAGTGTTTTACTTCCTTCTGGTGAGTCCATATAGGTTTCTTGTGGCGAGATTGTTGGTATGGGAGTTTCAACTACAGGTGGAAGAGTAGCAAACGCAGGAAGACTTGTCTTATTATTCCTTTGCACCATGAAAAAAAGTATAGCGGTTGTAGCAAACGCAATAAAGAAAAATGTTTCCAAATTATGGCGTAGGGTTATCATGGTTCATAAATAGTAATTTTTGTTCCCTTGTTTCCATTGCTTGGGCCATCGGCCCAGTCATAGAGCCTCGCAACATCGGTTGTTTTCATGTTGACACAACCATGGCTCATAGCATGACCAAAATTGTTATGCCAATAGGTACCGTGGATACTAAAGCCAGAGCTCCCCGGAATCTCATCATTGGAGAAAAACATAACATAGGGGACATTAGGTAGATCATAATAATCCGCTCCACTCCCCCCACTCATTCGAGTTGAACGAAACTTTGTCCAAATGGTAAAGTCACCCTTAGGTGTCTTACCCCATAAACCTGAAGAAATTGGTGTTTGCATAAAAAGAGTGTCGCCTTCATATGCAGTGAGTATCTCCGTTGTAAGATTTACATAAATATGTTTTTCCCCATTTGATGTTTTTTCACCCAATACAGGGCTTATGTTTTCATTTTTGGAAATATAAATGTTGGGAACATGCACGGGTTGATTATTGTATATCCCTATCGCATTTGTTTCCATTTCAAATTTTGGAGGAGTTTTGCAACTAATGGTATTTGCGCAAGGAGTGTTTTTTGTTGTTAGGAACGGATACAATAATAATGCGAGCGTAAGAGCTATTACTGCACCAACTGAATAACGGAGAAAGAAACTCGGGTGTGGCGCCTTTGGTTTGCGATGGGTAACTTTTTTACGCACTCCTTCATGATAATGGAAAAAGATTTGGATGTAAAGATATTTATTTTGCTTCTTCTACACGCATAGTTAAATTACGATTTTCATGCACAAAGATAAATGTAATGGTTTTATTCTTATTATTGGTAATATAGAGGTTTTGTAGTGTGTTTTCAGAAAAGATAGATACTCCATCTTTTTTTTCAATATTGGGGATGACGGCAAAATCATGAGATGTAGGTGCCTCTACCTCAAGGCCAGCCATCTTTGCGGCAACATACATGAATGAGGCAAGATGACAAACGCCGTTCCCCACAAGCCATCCATCTGATTTAAATCCTTCGCTTGCATTAAAATGGGCATGAGAGGTGAGAACTACCCTTTTTTTATATTTATCAAGAACAGCATCATGAAATGCAAATGCTTCACCTGGCTTGAGGGTAAATTGTGTTTCTCCGTCTGCCTCAATAGCATTCCAAGCGATCGCGTCGCCTTTTTCAACCTTTCCACCCATATAGGCTATAGTAAGCAGTATATTGTCTGAAAACACATCATTTACAAAGGTATTTGAGTATCTGTTGGCAAGTGAGTATGTGACATTAGCAAGAGCCTTAGAAGGCGTGGCTCCAGAGGGATTAGTGAGCAAAAGCGTGGCTGCAGCGATAATGTTCATCAAAGTGTTATTCATAGGTTTTAAGTCTTATAGTATAACATACTATAGGATGTAAGTCAAGGCCGTGGAGGGCAATTAACGGCTAGTGATTAATGAATATCAAAAGGCAAAAGGAGGCAAAAACAAGAGAGAATAAACTGAAGCTAATTTGAGGCTAAACTTAAGCTCACCCCTGTTGGGAGATTTCGATTAATTTTTTTGCTGCAAGTTCTTGTGTCTTTTTTACGCTTTCATTCACTGCTTCAGCGACTCTATTTTCAACTATGCCATCAATTTCAATTTCAAGTATTTGTTGATCGCCACGCATCGTAATTTTGACACCATTTTTTTCAACGACCACCACCTCTTGTTGAAGGGCAGTTTGCATTTTTTGAGCTTGTTGTTGTAGTTTTTGTATATCGCCAAGTCCACCTAGCATAAGTATACGATGAATTTATAATTTTAAATTTATAATTTTTAGTCAATTTAAAATTCAATTCAAATTTAAAATTTCAAATTAAAAATTAACTATATTATCACCTCATTGTATCACAGTATTCAAGTAATGCCACTTCAAGCGGGATTGAGGGATAGGGACTTAGTTTAATAAGACCGTATGCTTCGTTCAACAGTTTCATGAGAACGATTGTTTCTTTGAGTGTATACGATAAGGTTGATATATTTCCCGCGACTTTATGAAGAGAAAGGAGATGGTTTTGAAGATCCAACAAAAGCTCTTCGATGAGAAGCGGGACATTTCCCCCTCCTCCCCAAAACTCCTTTATCCAAACCAATATTCCCGATGCCTCCTTTTTTTTCATTAACTCATAAAGTACGATTTTTGAACGAATGCCAATTTTTTTAAGGATTGATTCAACATCTGTTTTTCCTGAAAGTACGATTTCTTCAAGTATTTTTGCCCCGTCTCGAAAAGAAAGATCGCAGTGTTTTGCTATTACAGCAAGTGCCTCGTTAGAGATCGTTAGTTTTTCTCCTTCCTTTATCCGTTGTAACATATGAATGATTTCTTCTACTTTCGCACTTCCAAACTGTACAAGTACGCACCTGCTTTGAATAGTTTTTGGAACCTTTTCCAGATTGGTCGTGGCAAGGATAAAGATCACTGTTTCGGGCGGTTCTTCCAACGTTTTCAAAAGAGCGTTGAATCCATCATTCGTGATCATATGGGCCTCATCGATAATATATACACGATATTTTCCCGCCATAGGCATGAGGGATGTTTCTCGAATGAGTTCCTTCACTTCGTTAATTCCGCGGTTCGACGCAGCGTCCATCTCTGTGACGTCAGAGAACGACGATCGATCTATTGATTTGCAATTACCGCATGCGTTGCACGGTTCAATACTTGTTCCCTTCCCCGCAAAGACATTGGAAAGACAGTTCACCGCTTTAGCAAATATTCGAGCGGTGGAAGTTTTACCCGTTCCCTTGTGTCCGATGAATAAAAATGCGTGAGGAAGTGAGTCGCTTCTAAGAATGGTACGTAATGTCTCGGCTGGTATAAGGTTGTCTAAGTTGGCAATTGTATGCGGTCGGTATTTAAGATAGTACATGGAAACATTATAACAAACCTCAAGCCTTAAACTCTAGACCCTAGACAATTTTTAATTTGAAATTCTTAATTTTTAGTCAATTTAAAATTCAATTCAAATTTAAAATTTCAAATATTAAATTAAATCACACTTGCCTGGGTTTATTTAAGGAGGTTTTTTATACCATGTATGATGAGTTCATCAATGAGGGCATCAAGACGTTTATTTCGTTCTGCAGCGAGAAGAACGACCTGAGGATAACAGAGGAATATTTCCCCAAGAAGCGGATCACCCATGTTTTCGTCATTCCGATAAGGAAATGCAAGAACGGGGAGCGCCACATCCTCATGTTTATAGATTGATGCAATGGATCTCATTTTATTTTTTCCCACAAAAATAACATTAACTGAGAGAGTGGAGTCCACTTGAAAAGAACTGAGGGTTTTTTCCACACAAACACGTATACGCTTTCTATCTACAAGGTAACGAGATGAGGTGATGATTCTCAACATAGAAATTATCTGTGATGCATTGCCATTCTTTCTTTCTTTGTGGACAATGCGAATCTACGTCTTCGGGCACGGAGCCGAATACGTTCTTTTGCATCGTCTCTTTTCTGCAACGATGGCTTCTTGTAATATTGCTTTTTTCTGAGTTCATCAACAATATTCTCATCCATGAACATACGAGAAAATTTTCTGAAAATAGCGTCTTTTGTCTCTCCTTTTTTCTTTTGAATAACGACCATTATATATACACCTCCCTTAAAATATAATTAAACCCTAAACTCTAAACCTTAAACTCTAAACAAATCCTAAATTAAACAAAATCTGAAGTTTAAGATTTTGTCTCATTTGATTGGGATTTAGTGTTTAGGATTTAGAGTTTCTGCCTTCTCTATTGTATTACACTTCCTTAATTATTTCAATGAGTTTTTGGAGTGAAAGAGGGGTAGGTGTGGCATCAGGCGTTCGGGAAGATCCATTTAACAACATATTTTTCAATATATGCAGAAACCAAAAACCTTTTGTATCGATTTTTTTAATTTTGTCATATACAGGTGTAAGGTCCAACTCGGGGGATGGTAATGTCTTAATCCGTGCAAAGTGTTTTTGTGGATCTTTCATGACACAGAGGCTAAATCCCTTCTTTTGAGCCAAACGCATTGCCTCGTCATTTGAGGTATTCATCGCAAGGGATTTGCCATATTTGGAATAAAACACAAACCCTTTTGCAATCTCTACTTCTGCCTTGATTTTATAGAAAAATAACTGCAATACTCCGTCCAGAAGAGGAAATAGAGTCTGTACAAGGGCGCTATCCGACATACCCTTTTTTTTGAGACCGGTTATAAGTTGGTGAATGCAAAATTCATATTTATCAGAAGTTGGATCTGGGTAGTTTACTTCACCAAAATTATCAATATCCGTAACGTAATCCAAGATTCGAGAAAGCGGCTCTTTGTCCTTTGAGGAAATGTATTTCATCATAAGGAGATAATCATATACCCGTTTACTTGCACACGTCCTTTCTTTGATATGATGGTGGTCAAATTTACCGTATCCGGTATCACAATACAAAATATCAGGATTGGAGTCGGGCACTACATTATTCCAATTCTTTTGTTGAGGAGTAAATACGATTTCGGCATCTTCCCATTCGGGGAGATAGCGCGTAACAAGCCAGGCACATGTGATAGCATCAAGATCGGGGAAAATGTGGGTGACGATTGTTTTCATAATATTTTTTATCAATTGAATGCTCCGTTTCCGTTTTTTAGTGCCCGTGAACCGCGAGAAATCAGGAGTTCAACGTGCACTGCAAAACAGAAACTTCGCATCACGCTATTATTTTTACTAATTCATCAATTGTGAGGAGTTGAGTGGTTTTCTCAGTCCTTTTCTTGACTTCAATTTTATTTCCCGTTTTTGGGGAAATAACAAGGCGATATGGGCATCCAATGAGATCTGCATCGGCAAATTTAGCACCGGGCGACACATCGGTACGATCATCAAATAAAACTTCAATTTCCTTTTCTTCCAACATTTTTATGAGTTGTTCCGCTTTTTCAAAGGGAGCAGCATCTTTTCCAATTGTAATAAGATGTACCTGGTATGGCGCAATATTTTCCGGCCAGGTCATTCCTCGTTCATCATGGTATAGTTCAACAATAGTTGCCATTGTACGTCCAATACCGATGCCATAGCATCCCATATAATACGACTTATCTGAACCATCACTATCCTTGAAGACGGCATTTTTCATGAGTTTTGTGTAGTGATATCCAAGCTGAAAAATATTTCCAACCTCTATCCCCTTTTTCATGATAAGTTTTTTTCCATTTTTTGTGCAGCCCTCTTTTCCAAGTGCAATATCAGCTTCAAGATCAGGCGTATAGTCTCGTCCATAATTAACATTGAGTAAGTCACGATTTAGTTTATTTGCTCCTCCATATGCATTCTTTACCGTTTTTAATGACGTATCAGCAACAACAACTATTTCAATTTTTTTGGTATGTCCATCAGTTATGATTGGTTGAACTATATTCTCTTTAATTTTCACTGGAGAAATAAATCCAGGTTCAGAGTTTAATTTCTTGCGAATTTCTTCATCTGTCGCATGTCGTAAAGTAACGGAATTGGTGACATGTTTTAATTTCACTTCATTCACATCAAAATCTCCTCGAGTAATTGCCAATATAAATCTTCCCTTTTCGTTTACAAACAGGACATCTTTAATTTGACGTGTCAGGGGCATTTTGTGAAGTTTAACTCCATCTTCCATAGTTGTGCCACGTACTGCATCAACCTCGCTTAGCTCTTTCATTTTTTCAGAGTTATTAATATCGTCTCTATCAAACGTAGCAACTTCTTCATGTGCGTTATATGTCCCGTCACTTGTCGTAAGATAATTTGTTTCCCCAATCGGTGAATCGACAACATATTCATGACAATAGTCCCCGCCAATATAACCGCCATCTGATTCAACAACAACAGTATCCAGGCCTAACCGTTTAAAAATACGAGTATACGTGTCCCCCATGCTTTTATATTCTTTTTTAAACTCTTCTTCATTAATATCAAAAGAATACGCATCCTTCATGATAAATTCACGCACCCGAAGAAGTCCTCCTCGTGCTCTCAGCTCATCTCGAAATTTTGAAGAAAATTGATAAATATTAAATGGCATTTCCTTGTAACTTATTTGAAATTTGCGCACCACATCAACAAACATTTCCTCAGCTGTACCGCCAAGGGCAAATTCTGCATCTCTTCGATCTTTTACTCGCATCAATTCAAATCCAGCCGTATTTGTTCTATTTGTTTCTTTCCACAGCTCAAGGGGATGAAGAACGGGAGAAACCATTTCCTGAGCGCCCGCCCTATCCATCTCTTCCTTTACAATTTTCATAATATTTTGTTGTACTTTCATGCCAAGAGGCAAAAAGAAAAAACGTCCGGCAGTTGATTCACGAATAAAACCAGCTTGATAAAGGAGTTTATATGAATTCATCGAAGCGTCAGATGGTGCTTCACGGACTGTTTTGCCAAAGAGTTTTGAGTAACGCATGTATGTATTATACAATTGTTAGCGATGAGTGGCTAGTGGTTAGTGGCCAAGGGTTATTTTGCTCTTTGCATCCACCTAAATATATTACAACCTTTTCCTTGTGGTGTGACAATTTTCTTTGACGTTGGCACAAGAAAAGGTTCACAGGGAATTCGTTCAAGCGGGGGTTTCCATTTTACAAATAAACCTTGCACAACAGACCCGATCATGGCTACATATGTCGCTTCATGCACCAACTGGATCGCTTGGTCAAGTGCTGCGAGGAAATTGTTATTCAGGCAGTAGCCATAGTCAGCAGCGATACGGGCAGCATTTTTTCTATCCCAACTTTCCGGGTCTGAATAATTTAGTATATCCACAGAAAATACTATATCAGATATTGATACAAAAGCAAGTTTAGCCCATTAAGAAAGGCTTTTAAGGATAGTAGAAACTACATATTCAATATTTACATGCGAAGTGTCAATAACCAATGTATATTGTTTTTCATCAAAAAAATCCGAACGCTTATGTATTTTTTTTACCTTTTCAAACCAACTTGAATCACGGAGCAGCACTTCCTTTTTTGCTTCTGCCAAAGATACATTTTCGCGTTTGGCAAATCGTTTAAATCGCACAACATCCTTTGCGACGAGTAGTACCTTGAGTACATCTTTTGCTCCTTCTGCCAAAACCCCCCCTAACCATGCATCAAGAAGGAGATTTCCTGGTTTTTGAAGCATGACTTTTACCATGCCGTCCACTTTTTGTGTAAGCTTATTTGTTTGTTCCTCTGCGTTATTTAACACAAGGTTATGTGTTTTTGCATATTCTCTAAAGCATGCGCCAGAAGCAAAGGTAGGCCAATCCAATTGTTTTTGTAGTTCACGAAAAACTGAAGATTTCCCTGTACAGATCTTACCGGAGATGGTTATTTTATTGTACACTTTAATTTGAAATTTAAAATTTGAAATTCAAAATCAATTTAAAATTGATTATAAATTAAAAATTTCAAACTAAAAATTATTATTAAATACGAACTTATTTTTTGAAACTTGCCTTATATTTAAGCACATCAAGTACTTTTCCCACACTTTCCATAGGTCCGCACCCGTACGTATCAATGGCAAGGTCATAGTATTTTGGATCCCAGAAATCATAGTTGCCATACAGTTTTTTCCATTTTTCAATATTTTCTCCCTCTCTTTGTTTGATACGTTTTTTTGCATCCTCGACACTCACATTTTCTCGGTTCATGACGCGATCTACCCGCACTTCGTCATGTGAACAATACACAAGCACTTTTAGCACACCAGGAATATCTTTTGCGACAAAGCCTGATAACCATCCCTCATATACAAGATGTTCTTGTTCGGAGAGCATTTTTTTTGCGATTGCCTCCATACTCTGTTCATGATCATCTGGGCGAGCCACTGCTCCTTGCATATTTTCTTGAATATTATGCATACGATCATATTCGCGTTGAATAAAACCAGCGTTTACATGCTGCCAACCAAGAATCGTTTGAAGATTACGAGAAAGAGTCGTTGTCCCAACGGCTACTTTTCCTGAAACGGTTATATTTTTGTATGTGTTTTCCATATCTCAGTATACAAGAATAATTCGAAATTTATAATTTAAAATTTTTAATCAATTTAAACTGTAAATTATATTACTTGATAAGTCTCAAAATATCGTTTATGGAAACGATCAGTGCAACTCCCATAAGAAAAACAAATCCAGCAACATTTGTCATACTTTCAATTCTTTTATTGACTTGTTTCCCTGTGATCCATTCATATACAACAAACACCATTCTCCCTCCATCAAGAGCAGGAAATGGCAGAATATTCATAACACCGAGAGACAAAGATAGAAGAGCCATTAAATTCAAAATATTTTTTACCAATTGAGCACCTGATGTTTGTACCATGTCGTTGATGACAGTGTATATTCCCACAGGCCCGGCTACTGCTCCGGATACAGGTTCTGCACTTTTTTCTTTTATAGAGATTCCAATAAGATAACCGATGGCACTAAAGTTATATTCCATCACGTTGTAGGAATGCATGAATCCGGAGAAAATTTTGTCGAGTGGCTTTTCATATGAAATAACAACGCCATCAATAAGACTCACGCCGATAATGGCACGCTTCAAGGTTTTATTATATTGAGGAACAACGGGAATAGTTTTTGTCGCTCCATCCTTAAGGTTTACCGTTTCCAAATAAATTTTTTTTCCAGGAGATTTTTTAATCATATCAATCAACTGTTGAGCTGAATTTAAGCGAGTAATCGTATTATCAGAATTAATAGAATAGGAAGAAATAATATCCTCCGGTTTTATTCCAGCTTTTTCGGCAGGAGACCCCTTTGTCAAATTTATCGCAATAACTCTCCCCTCTTGCACACCGAATGTAAAATGATGTGGAAAAAGCATTGGGAGAGAGTCGGATTTAAAGCCATTGAATGCAATAATGCCGTAGAGAATAACCACTCCGAAAAGAAGATTCATACAAATGCCAGCCATTACCACTTGAGCTTTCTGATGCGGTCTTTTATAAGCAAATGCTCGTAGTAAGTTTTCGGTTTTGGGCTTTTGACTTTCGGCCGCAATTTCTTGGTATTCCTCACCGAAAAGTTTTACATATCCTCCAAGTGGAAATATATTTATTGAATAATTTGTTTCACCATATTTAATAGTGAAAAGTCGAGGAGGAAAACCGATCGCAAACTCTTCAACTTTCACACCGTTTTTTTTTGCCGCAATAAAATGACCAAATTCGTGAATAAGAACAAGAAAACTGAGGATGAGGATGAAAAGAATGAGGGAAAACATAAAAGTTCAAAGGTTTTAAAGTTATAAAGTTACAAAGTCCACGATATGAAGATTATATCTTATAATTTATGCTTTGTGTCACTCCCGCGAAGGCGGGAGTCTAGACTATAAATTTACAAATTTAAAAAAAAGAAAATTATCGACTGGATCCCTGCCTACGCAGGGATGACATATACAAAAACACTAACAAACGATTAGGTCCAGTAGAAAGTTTTAAATGAAGATTATACTTGTTGTATCTCGGTATCTTTTGCAGCTTTTACGGAGGCGATGTCCTCGTTCGTTTTTTGTGTGAGAGTATCAATTTCTTTTTCAAGGCGATATTTATCATCTTCAGTGATTGTCTTTTTTTCAAATTCGTCTCGAATTTTTTTCCGTATATCATCACGATGATTGCGCACAATAGAACGTTTTTCTTCTATCATTTGCCCCACAAGTTTTACATACTTATCTCGCTGTTCTTGAGACATGGGGGGAATCCGAATAGTAATTCTTGTCCCCTGTGTTTGAGGAGTAATACCAAGAGGGCTTTTCAATATGCCTTTTTCTATATCAATAATTGTAGAGGGATCAAAAGGGGCAATAAGAAGAGCACTAGCTCCATCTGTAGTAATAGTTGCAAGTTCCTTTAACCTGAGCTTTGTTGTCCCTCCATAGGCTTCTATAACAATGTCTTCGATCATTGCGGGATTTGCGCGACCTGTCCGAATTGATTTAAGCTCCTCCTTGAGGGCGGAAATAGTGAGAGAAAGATTTGATTTAAATGAAGAAAGGTCCATTTTTTCGTTTAATTTAAAATTTTTAATTTCCAATTTTTAATCAATTTAAAATTGATATCAAATTTTAAATTTGAAATTAAAAATTGCGCTTACAATCCTAATTCCCATCTCAAAAAACGATTTATCTTGATATTCTCACCGAACTTTAATACAGCCTCCTTAAGTATATCCTTTATTTTTTTACTTGGGTCACGAACATATTCTTGTTCCAGTAATTCTTCAATTGTCTTGGAAGGCATCGACGCAATGTGAAGTGCGACTTCCTGGCCAAGTTTATGAAAGTCTGCGTTTCCTGAAACAAAATCTGTTTCTGAAGCCAACTCAACCAATGCGGCAATTTTTTTATTGTGGTGAATATAGCTAAAGATGCCACCCGCTGAGGTTGTGCGTTTCGCCTTTTCCTCAATTTTTTCACCTGCCAATTCTTGCAATTTTTTTATTGCAGAAGAAATATTATTATTTGTCGCTTCAAGTGCTTTTTTACAAAGGGCAAACGAAACACCTGTTTTTTCACGGAGCTCTTTTAATTTAGCAAGATCAATGGACATAGAAGAATTGGTACAAATTACTAATAGCTTTAATCAAGAATAAATACTTATTCTTTCTTAGTTGCTGGTTTTTTTACAGCTTTCCTTGGTTTTTTCTCTTCCTTAACTTCTTTTTTTTCTTCAACCTTCTTCTCTTCCTCCTTGACCACCGTAGCTTTAGCGGAGGTGGTTTTCGGTTTTGTTGCTTTTGCTTCCTCAGTTTTTTCAACGGTGTATGAAGACAGTATTGATTCAATAACATAGTGAGCAGAAGTTGGTGAATCATCATTTGCAACAATGGGGAAATCAACCGTATCTGGATTTGTGTTGGTGTCAGTTATTGCGATGACAGGAATGTTATTTTGTTTCGCTTCTTTTAGGGCATTCTTCTCTCTTTTAATATCAACGATAAAAAGGACATCCGGCTTTTTTTTCATATTTTCAATCCCGCCATATAACCTTTTGAGTCTATTAAGATCTTTCTGCATTTTTGTTCGTTCATGTTTCACAAACTGTTCCCATGAACCATCTGCCTTTCCCGCCTCGTAATCAATCATTTTCTTCGTGTTTTTGGATAAAGTTTCAAAATTAGTGAGAAGGCCGGGCATCCATTTGGTTGTAATATGAGGAATTTCATTTTCTTTACAATATTCCTGTACAAATTGGCTTGCGACGCGTTTTGTACCTACAACTAGCAATTTTTTACCATTTTTTGCTGCATCTTTTAAATATTCCTTTGCTGTATGAAGCTGTTCTGCGGTTTGGGTGAGATCAATAACGGCCACTCCATTGACCATTTTATAAACGTATTTTCGTGCTTTAGGATGAAGTCTGTTTTTTTTATGGCCAAGATGGGCTCCTACCTCAAATAATTTTTCTATTTCCTTTGTATCATATTTTTTTTCTTCCATAGCTATACATTGTAACAGCGGCTTGCCTGTTTTGCAAGGGATATGCGGTTAAGAGACTATTTTTTCCCACGGAAATTGTGATCTGCCAAAATGTCCGTATGAAGCCGTTTTAAAATAGAGTGAACGTCTTAAATTAAGCGTATCAAGTATTCCTTGAACAGATGTGTCCAACAATGAGCTCATAAATTCTTGAATTATTTTAATCGATTTTTTTTCTGTTCCAAACGTCTCTATTTCTTGCATAAGTGGTTTTTTTGCTCCGATAAAATATGCCAGGCGTACTTCACACTGAGTGGCCAATCCTGCTGCAACAATATTTTTTGCAATATAACGCGCTGCATATGCTCCGGACCTATCCACCTTTGTCGGGTCCTTTCCAGAAAATGCTCCTCCCCCAACCCGTGCAGCACCTCCATATGTGTCTACCACTATTTTTCTACCCGTAACTCCCGTATCAGAGGCGGGACCTCCAATATGCCACACACCGGTGCCGTTGACGATAACATTTTGTTCATCAATTTTCATTTTATAGTGTTCCAATACAGGAATAACGACATATTCAACCAAATCTGCCTTAACTGTTGTCAGGTCCACGTCTTCGCTATGTGGCACGGCCAGAATAAGTGTTTTAATACCATTAATTTTTCCATTTTCATATCGGATTGTTGCTTGAGTTTTTCCGTCCGGTCTGAGATAGCGAAGTTTTGTTTTTCTTACATGATCCATTTTCATTGCAAGTGCGTGAGCAATGGCTATTGGCAGCGGCATAAGCTCCGGACTTTCTTTACATGCATACCCAAACATCATTCCCTGATCTCCTGCCCCCAATTCATCAACTCCCACCGCAATCTCTGGTGATTGGGTATGTATTTTGGTGATAATAGGAGACAAATTGGTGAAGTGCAACACTGGATCTACGTAATCAAGTTCACGAATAACGTTTGAAGCAATTGATTTATAATCGAGGGTCGCTTTTGTTGTAACTTCGCCTGCCATTACAACATAATTCTTTGTTACCAATGTTTCAACGGCAACTCTTGAATACTTATCAATCGCCAATGCCGCATCAAGCACGGCATCGGATATCTGATCACAAATTTTATCGGGATGGCCAGCACAAACGGATTCGGAAGTAAAAGTAGTAAGTGACATAAAAAAATAGGGAAAAATTTCCAAATTATAATGGCTTATCATGTCCCCGCCCAATCGCAGGGCTGGTGGTGGCACCGTGCCCGCCTGAAAGATGGCGAGGTCGGTTGTCGGATGGGTTTGTATATTGAGCCAGGTCTCTCCCCATCTCTCTTGATATGGGTTACATTTTATATATATAAATAATAAAATACAAGTCAATAAATAATTTATGCATCTCTCGTGGTCGATATGTTACTTGTGTTACAATATTCTGATATGAAAATTGCAATTTTGGGTGGTGCATTTGATCCTATTCATGTCGGCCATTACTTAGTGGCTCAACAAGTAAAAGAGGAGCTCCGTATGGACGAAGTGTGGTTGATGGTGTGTTATTCCTACTTTCCTGAGTTTCCCGACAAACTAAGTAGAATCACCTCATATAAAGATCGATTTTACATGGCTAAACAGTTTGTACATGGAGAAATAAAAGTTTCTGATTTTGAAGAAAAATACAACAAACGAAGTAGAACTATAGACACTCTCAAACTGCTTAAAGAAAAAAACCCTCCTGATGAGTTTTATTGGATTATTGGATCTGATGCACTTCCCACTTTTCATTTATGGAATGAATGGGAGTCGCTAGTTCACAATCACAACCTTATTATTTTTCCTCGGGACACGGATTTTATAACATTGGAAAAACGAGTCCGCGACTCATTCAAAATATCACAGATACCCAACAATATTACGGTGCTGGAAGGGAATCTTATCGTGAGCACAATTTCTTCGACAAATGTCCGGCAAAGAATAAAAGAGAAGTTGCCCATAACACCATTTGTTGGAGAAACCGTCAAAAAATACATCGATGACAACCAATTATATAGTACGTAGTACTATTTACCAATTAAAACACCCAAACGAAACCATTTAATGCTCAATTGGAAACAGACGTAATCGTAGCATTCCTGAAAAAAACATTTACTTCAGCAGGAAAAACAAAAGCTGTAATAAATTGGTCAGGAGGAATTGATTCTACGGTTTGTCTCTACTTATTAGCCAAAAGTATTCCTATTGCCAATATCACCGTATTGCATCTTCCTTACGAACAATCATTTGAAGATGAATTTCTCCCCATTTTTGATTATTTACAGATGACAAAATTTCAACTGAGGATTCTTTCTATAAAATCAGTGGTAGACGAAATAAAGACTCATTTAAAAATAAACGACCCGTTTCGTTTGGGGAACGTAATGGCACGAGTACGAATGATTACGGCATATGACTATGCAAAAAAATTAAACTCACTTGTATGTGGATCAGAAAACAAGTCAGAACATTTATTGGGATATTTTACGCGATTTGGCGATGGAGCTTCCGACATTGAACCCATACAACATGTGTATAAAACCCATGTTTTTGAATTAGGTACGTTTTTAGGGGTGCCGAATAACATATTGGATGCTCAGCCATCTGCTGGTTTGTGGGAGAACCAAACTGATGAGAGTGAGTTTGGTTTCAGCTATAAGGAAGCTGATGAAGTATTGAGTCGTTATTACGATGAAAAGGAAACATTGGAAAACATTGAGAAAAAAGGATTCAGGAATGCAAGGAAAATAATTGAGTTTGCAAAAAAGAATGAGTTTAAACACAAAACTCCGTATACGATTTAAACCCTAAATCCTAAATCTTAAATTCTAGACAAATCCTAAATTTCTAAATTAAAGTATTAGAATCTCTAAATTCAATAAAGCTCAAAACACTTTTTTGTGTTATTTTGAATTTTGTATCAATTTGTTTAGGGTTTAGAGTTTAGTGTTTAGGATTTTAGTTCTATCTCCATTCCCGGCCATGGCATATTAAATATATGAGTACCTGTAGACGTATCCTTTTCTGTAAAGTGTCTCCACACAGAAATTTCCATATAAGGATTAGCCGGATCTCCTGAAGAACCCGGATAGATTACCAGAACGCCTGGAATGCCACCAAATAAATTGTTTACATATACGACTGATTTTTGTACATCATTAATGGTTATTTCCACTTTTCCTCCTAGCTGGATTTTTCCTTTTAAATCTGCGTGAGTTATGGTGGTTTTTATATTTCCATAATTATCGATGTGACCGATAAAATACCCTCTCAACTCTGGTATGCAGCTTGACGGTTGTTCCTCAAGATCCAGTTGATCCTCCATTTCATCCATGAGATGTGCACTTACCCGGGAATAGAGGTCTCGAGAACGAAATTGACTTCCCTTATCTAATCCTGGATAACGGTACACATATTCAATACTTGGCTTTAAAAGGGAAAAATCGTACCCAGCGTTTGGACCGCACAGATAGATGCCAGATTTTAATCTTATGACAATAAACTCAGCTCCTTTTGCTTTGTCAACACCCTCCTGTGTGTGAATGTGCGGATCCGTATTTTGAAAAAAAACAGTTTCTAATGGTCTCCCATAACGCTCCACGGTACGTACTAATTGCTGGAGAATGTAGGAAGTATGAATGGTGGATGGAGTGGAAGATACAAAACCAATGCGTACATCACGCGAATTTTTTACAAATCCCTCTATTGCTACTTGCACCTCTTGATTGGTAAGTGAATCATGAGCCCAGTCTGCAACGACAATTAATTTTTTCATACAATTAAAGATTAAATAATTTACCAATAATACTTACCACGACTGCGAGTGTTATAACGGCGCCACAGCCAACAAGTAGAAAATTTTGCAATCTACTGTTTTTATACTTGCCCATAATTTCTTTATTATTTGCAAAACGATAGAGAAAATAAAATATGACAGGAAGAACAAGACCATTAAGAAAATCTGCATAAAGGGTAATTTTAAATAATGAAAATGAAGGCTGCATAACAAAGATAAATGCAAGAAGAATTTGAAACACAAAAAATCCATAGAAAAATTTACTCTTGGTCAGTCCATGGTCGAGACTTCCCTCATATCCAAACAACTCAGAATACATGTAAGCTGTAGAAAGAGGAACAATTGCACATCCTAAAAAGCCCGCAACGAGAAGTCCCACACCAAAAAGGACACCAGCAAGATTGCCCGCAAGAGGCCGTATTGCTACCGAAGCTTCTGCCGCATCACCTATGTGCAATCCTGCTGAAAAAACGGTTACAGCAACAGCCACCATCATAAACATAGTGAATGTGTTGCTAATAATCGCTGCAGCAACCACCTCAAATTGGGATACATGCATGTTGTTTGCAGTCAATTTTTTATCTTTTATCGAGCTTGCAATAACAAATTGACCCCATGCAGTTACAGTTGTTCCCAAAACTGCAACTGATGTATAGATAAGATCAAAACTCAACTTTCCCTGAGGTATGATAATTGAACGGAATACATGACCCCAATCTGGTTTAACAAGGATTGCTGAAAAGAGATAACTTAAATAGAACAGAATAAGTATAAAAAAAAGGCGCTCAGTTTTTTTGTATGATGATTTGACAAGAAAAAAAAATAAAAATAACAGAAGTAATGGGAGATAAATACGATAATCAAACCCAAATAATTGAAGGGCAGATTTGAGACCACTCATATCCTGGAGAATAACCCCAAAGTTAACGACAAAGACGAGGACCAATATTAAAAGCGAAACAATGACGCCGTGTCTTTCTCTTACCAAATCTGCCAGGCCTTTTCCGGACGCAAGTGCGATACGTACACCAATCTCCTGCGTTATAAAAAGAACAACGGTTATGGGAATAAGCGTTATAAGGATTTGATATCCAAACTTTGCAGCTGCAACGGAATAGGTAGCAACACCTCCCGCATCATTATCAGCAAACGCAGTAACCAAACCTGGTCCCATTACTCCGAGAAGGTATATGAGAAATTTTATTTTGAAATATTTTTTCATTAACTACGAATTAAATTTGGTTTCTATAATATCGGATATATTATCGAAGGGAATAACACCAATCAACTCTTTGTTTGTACCTACTACAGGAAGAGCATGAAGTCTATACTTTACAATTTTATAGACAACAATTTCAAGAGGAGTTTTGAGGTATACCTCAATAAGGTTTTGGGACATAAATTTATAAATTGGAGTATTTTCCTGTTGAATAAGCATTTCATGTAAATTGCACACACCAATAAGTTGTTCTTTTTGATTTACAACATAAATATAATCTAAAGAAGCAAAGTCGGCAGTTGTTTTTCTCATTTTTTGAATAATGTCTCGAGGTGTTTCAGTGGGTTGTGCAATAAAATATTCAGGTGAAAGACGTTTGCTGAGGGGGGTGCGGGTGAGTGAAAGAAGTTTTTGAATTGATGGCCGTTTACTCTCATCAATGATTTTCATAATTTCCTCCCTTTTCTTTTTTGATAATGCTAAAAGAATATCTGCAGCAGTATCAATACTCATACCATTTATAATCCCCGCTGCTTTTTCAGAATTCCATGTACGAAATAAATCACGCTGATAATTAATATTTAAATTACTAATGACTTCCGTTGCAAAATCTTTATCAAGAAGACGCAAGAATTTTTTTATATTTAACTCGTTTGTTTGTTCGAGGTGGTCGGCCAAGTCCTCAGGACGCATGTTTTGAAGTTTCGTTTCCTCTTTTTTTACACGGATATTACCACGCACCAAATCAAGTGGTTGAATATCTGCCCAAGAGAGAAACTTTGACACAAGATTTATACCAAAAAAATGAATCATTCGTGTCATGGAATTCTCGATATGAAGCCTTCTTAAAATGCCAATAAGCCCAATATCAACACCAGAGACATAGCACTCATAGCTATGACTGGACAGATTGATTTGTTCATGAATGATAACATCATTTGCACGTACTATCTTATTTCCCGAGATATCAATAACCTGTTTATCAAGCAGGTTTCGTTTAACATATAGCTCATTTTCAGCAAGTTCTGCTTGGGTATAAAATTTAGCGATGCGTACCACAGTATTAAATTTATGGACTGCATCTGCATTAATGATAGTTTTGATACCTTTTAGATCAACTACTATTTTTGTAACTTTTGGTTTACTGTCAAGTGAGAAGATAAGATCATCAAGATAGCCTATGAAGATTCCGTCATCTGTGAGCACTCTTTTCCTGTCAAGTTCGGAAAAATATAGCATATAAAATACAAACTGTTATTCTTAACTATACACATACTATTTGTTCACTTTCAATATGCATTATACACCTGTATGTAAAAAATATGTATTGCTAATAATCTTCAGCTAGCAATCTACAACAGACTAATTCTATACTTCTGATTTGTCATTAGATACTTCATGGTATACTATCTACATATGGATAAAAGATTAGGCGGGTTATTGCTTATTTTTTTTCTTTTGTTTACCGTTTTTGCCTCTTCAATCTTATTTAGTGGACAACTTTCATCAATTACACGAGCAAAAGAAGATTATGCACCAAGCGCAAAAGCATCCCTTTTGTTTGCATATCCACTTCTTGTAAAAGCAGACGGAACAACAAAAAGTACGATTAGCATATTTATTCGCAGTGATAAAGGCATGCCGGTGAAAGATCAAAAGATAATGTTGACAGCCACAGTTGGACAACTAGCAGCTACAGAGATCACCACTGACGATAAGGGAAAAGCAATGGTAACCATTACCTCTGACACACCTGGAATTTCTGCCATTGGAGCTACAATTGGCGGTTCTTTGAAAATAACACAAACATTATCTATTACATTTGAATAAACAATATGCATAAAAAAATTACTAAGGTAGTTATTCCCGCCGCAGGGTTTGGTACCCGTTTTCTTCCACAAACAAAAGCAATGCCTAAGGAAATGCTTCCCGTGGTCGACAAACCAGTTATTCAATACGTAGTTGAAGAAGCTGCACATTCTGGAGTAGAAAATATCATCATAGTAACCGGCGCAAATAAGCGTGCAATTGAGGATCATTTTGACGTGCCCAATGAAGATCTGATAAAAAATTTGATGGCAGGAAATAAAGAACACATTCTCGCCCAAATAAGAAATATTGCAAATATGGCAAACTTTATTTATATCCGCCAAAAAGGACCATATGGGAACGGGACTCCAATTCTTGCAGCAGAACCGGTGATAGAAGATGAACCATTTGCAGTACTGTGGGGAGACGAATTTATTTATTCTACACCTCCCCGACTTAAACAGATGATTCATGTATATGAAAAATATGGCGGCATTGTTATTTCTGGAGTCAAAATTGAGAAAAAGGAAGATTTAAAACGATATGGTATTGCGGAATTAGAGCATGTGGAGGGCAATGTTCATAAAATTAAAAGAATAGTAGAAAAACCTGAGCCAAACGAGGCACCATCCAACATCGCAACCCATGGAGGGTACATTTTGCCACCTGATATTTTTAGTGCCCTCAAGCGCATAAAGCCAGGTAGAGGCGGAGAAATTTGGCTCGTTGATGCAATTAATCTTCTCAAAAAAGAAGGGATACCAGTGTATACCGTTGTTATAGAAAATGGGAGATATTACGATACCGGAAACAAATTTGAATATTTAAAAACAGTAGTGGAATTTGCACTTCAACACAAAGAACTTAATGGGGAGTTTAAAAAATTTCTTAAGGAACTGAATTTGAAATGACACGCCAATATTTTGAAAATTCAAATACATTTTTAGTAGAAGTTTATAGAAGAGAGATGATATTCCCTACGTTTTGTACCGTAAAATCCGGATTTGTTTTTTTAAGGTCTTCAAAGTCATAATAGCGACTGTAGTCTTTTGGAAATATAAGTACACTTTTACTTTTGGCAGCTTTTGCCATTAAGATATCACTTTTTGAATCTCCAACCACCATTGTATCTTCGGGTTTAATTTTAAACAGTGTTGTTGCTTTATAAATTGCTTCAGGATCTGGTTTTGGCTTAGTTACTTCGTCCGCACTAATGATAAGATCAACAAGAGAAATCAGATTAAATTGCTTCATCATTTGATTAATATACCAACGATATGCAAACGTAATTATTGCCAACTTAATATTATTCTCTTGTAAATAATGAAGTGTTTTTATTGTATCGCCAAATAGCTTTGCATCTTTAAACAATATTTTGACTGCATCAAAATAAGCCGTTGAAAACTTCTCGGTTTTTTCTGCTATTCCCAAATAGGTGCATGTGTCCTCAACCCTTTTTCCAAAACAATTCTCCACAATCTCTTTGTCGGATTTGCTTAAACCACAAGCACGAAGCGCAACATCATAGGCTTTTATGTAAAAAGGAAGTGTATCTGCGAGGGTACCGTCAAAATCAAAAAGAACTGCTTTTATCATGAGTGTATTGAAAATTGTTGTTTTAGTGTCAAAAAACGGGCTAGGATTTATTTTATCCGTTTACGAAGAACGGAAACATTTTTTTGGCTTCCAAACCGAAAAATGCTCTTTTTATTCCTAAGAATAAAAAAAAGAAAGGAGGTGATCCATCCGCACCTTCCAGTACGGATACCTTGTTACGACTTAACCCCCATCGCCGGATGTATCCTCCCCCGATAAATCGGAGTTCAGATATACTCGACTTTGTTGGCTTGACGGGCGGTGTGTGCAAGAGGCAAGAACGTATTCACCGCAGTATGACTGACCTGCGATTACTACCAATTCCGCGTTCATGGGGTCGAGTTGCAGACCCCAATCCCCACTGAGAATGAGTTTAAGGGATTTGCTTCACATTGCTGTGTTGCAATACTCTTTGTCTCCTTCATTGTAACATGTGTGTAGCCCAAGTCATAAGGACCATGCTGACTTGACGTCTGCCCCTCCTTCCTCTCCGCCAAAGGCGGAGCAGTTTCTTGTGACAAATTTAACACAAGATGGGGGTTGCGCTCGTTGTCCCACTTAAGGGCACTCCTCACGGAACGAGCTGACGACAGCCATGCAGCACCTGTGCTAGCCTTCTTGCGAACATTCCATGTTTCCACAGAACTGGACGCTAGCATGTCAAGACTTGGTGAGGTTCTTTGGTTTGTATCAAATTGAACCACATGTTCCACTGGTTGTGTGCCTCCCCGCCAATTCCTTTGAGTTTTAACCTTGCGGCAGTACTCCCCAGGCGATCTGCTTAACGGGTTACCTTTCCCACACCTAATCTTGCCTTACGGCAAAATGAAGATGCAGGTAGCAGACATTCGTTTACGGCTAGGACTACGCAGGTCTCTAATCTGCTTCGCTACCCTAGCTTTCGTGTCTCAACGTCAGTTTCCTCCCAGTAATCTGCCTTCGCCATTGGTGTTCCCCAGAGTATCAACGCATTTCACTACTCCTCTCTGAGTTCCGATTACCCTTGAAGAAACTCTAGTCATGACAGTCGTATCCCCCACTCACCGTTAAGCGGCGAGCTTTAAAAGATACCTTATCAAACAGTCTACACGACCCTTTACGCCCAATAAAACCGGATAATGCTTGGAGCCCACGTATTACCGACGCTTCTGGCACGCAGTTAGCGGCTCCTTTCTCGGAGGGTACCGTCAAACCGTCTTACGACGATCTTCTTCCCCTCCAACAGTAGTTTACGATACATAATATCAAAATCCTACACGCGGTGTCGCGCGGTCAGGCTTTCGCCCATTGCCGACTATTCCTGATTGCTGCCTCCCGTAGGAGTGGGGGCCGTGTCTCAGTCCCCCTCTGGCTGATCATCCTCCCAGATCAGCTACCCGTCATAGGCTTGGTAGGCTTTTACCCCACCAACTACCTGATAGGATACAGGCTCATCCCTTAGCAACCGGTAAAGGCTTTTAATCGACCAAAGGTCGATACCATGGAAAATTACCCCCGGTTTCCCGGAGCTATGTTCCACTAAGGGGCAGATTCCTGTACATTACTCAGCCGTCCGCCGCTCCTGTTTCACCTTGCGGCAAAACAATCGCTCGACTTGCATATCTCAGGCACACCGCTAGCATTCATCCTGAGCCAGGATCAAACTCTTAAAAAAAACTGATTGGACCCCCCCGCCATCGGCGGGGAGTTCCTAACCCGTTTTCTGCACTAAAACAACAACTTTTCAAAGAGCAAAATTCAAAAGAAGCAAATTCCATTGTACTGTGCACCCTATTAATTGTCAAGCGGTATTGATGCGTATTGTTTTTAGATGTTCTGGGAAATCTGCCATCTTCAACAAACCATAAATTGTAGCTTCAGATGCATGTTCCGGTACCACAACCTCCATTTTTAGTTCACTTCCAATAAATGTACTAAAGCCGGGTATAAGAGCAGCTTTTCCCGTAAGCAAAATTCCCTCCTGATATATATCATTAACAATTTCAGGAGGCGACATCTCTATAAGCTCTTTAATCGTGTCGATAATGAGGGTATAGGTGGGGGTAAGAGCCTCTCGTAACTCACTTGAACGGATTTTAACTGATTTTGGTAATCCATTTTCCAACGATTTTCCTCGTACGAGCTCAGTTACTTCGGTATCGCTAAAATTAAGACATGCAATTTTTAGTTTTTCACAGGTGGCTTCACCCAACATAACTCCATGTTTCAAATGAATATAATTGGCAATAACTTTGTCCATATAATCTCCAGCTTGTTTGAGGGATTTATAGGAAACTATTCCTCCACCACTGATAACACTTATTTCTGTTATGCCTGCCCCAATATCTACAACCAAATGAGGTTTATGAAAAAATACGTTAAAACCAGCACCTGAGGCCGTTGCAAGCGGTTTTTTGATCATAGAGACAGCAGAACAGCCTGATTTTAGGAGAGCTTCCTCAACCGCTTTCTGTTCGATTTCAGTTGCAATGGTGGGGACTGCGACAACTGCATGTACGGGAGGCTTAATAAACATCGATCTTGTATAGGGGGTTATTGATTTCTCAATGTAATAACGAAGAAGCTCAACTTCAGTGTCAAAATCTGATACGATACCATTAACCATAGGTTTGACAATGTGAAGAAATTCCGGTGTCTTCCCTAAGATTTGTTTCGCTTCTGAGCCAAAAAACAAGTATTCTTTTATTGGTTGTGTACGTAATGCTGCACAGGTAGGTTCACGAAGCACCACCCCTTTTCCTTTGAGGCCAATCTTTGTTGTATGTGTTCCCATATCAAAAGCAACATAGAGTTGTGTAAATGGTGATATACTCTTTAATACATTTTGTATAAAATAAAACATATGAATTTAGGTCGCCTCACGAATACAATCAAATATCTTTATTATATCCTTTTTTTTGTTCTGCCGTTTGTGGTTTTACCGGTCACCTCAGAATTGTTTGAGTTTAATAAAATGATAGTAATCTATTGTATGGCATCGTTGATATTTGGCGTATGGCTTCTTCGATCTTTTCAAGAAAAGCGGGTGATAATACGTCGAACCCTTTTTGATATTCCTTTAGGTGTTTTCGTACTGAGCCAAATAATAAGTACTATTTTTTCTATCGACCAACACACATCATTCTTCGGATACTACGGACGCTTTAATGGAGGGCTTTTAAGTACATTCGTTTATATATTCCTCTATTATGGTTTTGTTTCCAACATAGAGGTAAATAAAAAAGGTGTAGTAAGAACGCTATTTGGGATATCAATTATTTCGTCCATTCTTGTCGTATTATGGGGTTTACCAGGTACATTTAATCATGATTTGTCGTGCTTACTTTTTACAAGTAAATTTGACAATACCTGCTGGACCGCTCAATTTAGACCAGCTGAACGCATGTTTTCGACACTTGGTCAACCAAACTGGTTGGGCGCTTACCTTGCGATCACATTTTTTATGGGCTTATTTATTCTCTTCACCTCCCAATCAAGAAAAATAAGAGTTGTAGGTCTGACTGGCGTTTTGTTTTCATACATCGGGATACTTCTCAGTAGATCTCGTTCATCTATGGGCTCTCTCCTCCCTGGAGCCACATTGTTTGGTATATATTTTCTTATTCTTTTACTTAAAAAAAGCAATTGGATTTCTTCTTTAAGAAAAAAGACACTTATTGCTATATTGGGAGGCTTAATCGTGGTGACGTTCATCGTCAAAACTGGTATTCCTCAGGTTGATTCCCTCCTTACCTTTTCATTTCTAAAACCAACAACCCCTCCAACATCACACACGTCTATTCCCTCCAAAAATAGCAGACCTCTTGAAATCGTTGGGGGCATAACAGAGTCTCTTGATATTCGGAAAATTGTGTGGAAAGGGGCATGGGAATTAGGCAAACAATACCCGTTGTTTGGTACCGGAGTGGAGACGTTTGGGTATGCTTATTATTCAGTTCGACCTCAAGCTCACAATCTTACCTCAGAATGGGATTATCTCTATAACAAGGCTCATAACGAATATCTTAACCT
>JAZDOY010000007.1:0-8211 GCA_043798165.1 bacterium
GCCAGCGGAAAGAATAATCCAGAAAAGGAAGAGTGAGTATATTTGATAGGTATAATCTGTCTGAAAATTAAGGAGAAGATACAGAAAGAGGAATCCTGGAAGAGAAGGGGATAAAAATACACGCCGTAGGACAAGAAAAACAAACAACAGAAAGCAGAGTGTTGCAAAAACTCCCTGCTCCGTTGCCAGTTGGAGAAAAATATTATGAGCAGAGTCACTGAAGACGGTGTTTATTATGTTGTTTTGGGACGCAATTATAAAATTGCCTCCCCCGATGCCAAATAGAGGATATTTCTGTATAGATAATAGGGCCTGTTTTACAAATACGTCACGGCCAGAGATGGTATCACGCGGCGAAATATTCAACACGGTTTTGCCAAATGTCTGGAGAGTGAAAAAGGGAGATCCAACCGGCTGTTGAACACTTGTTAAATATGTTATGAATATGATCGTAGACAAAAAAAGAAAAAATAGAGGGAGAAGAAAGGATGATATTCTTTTTCGAGCATAAAATAACATCAGAATAAAAACAATAAAAAAAGCTACATAGGCAGAACGAGAAAAAGAAACAATGAGAATGACAGAAAAAAACAGGAAGAAAGGAACAAAGGCCCATTTTTTTTGAAAACAATAATAAGAAAGGATTATTACCAATAAACCCATCAAATCACCCAGGTGGTTGTGATTTGCGTACGAAGCAAAAACAAATTGTTTTTCAATAACCGGAAGAAGAAGGTTAAGACCTTTTTGCCTAAAAAAAGGAAGTAAAAACGAATAACAGGTAAAAAACACACCAAGAACAATAGGGAAATAGTATGCAAACCAATAAGTACTTTTTTTACGATTATAAAAAAATATAAAAAACAAAAAGCTGGAATAATACAAAAGAAGCAATTCAAAAGACGTTTGTTTATCCAGGGAAAAGAAAAATGTTGAGATTGAGAGGAAGAAAAGAAAAGAAACGTACGATATTCCAGCTTTCAAGGGAATTTTTATTGGCACCGGAAAAAAAGATCCATAGATATAAAAAAAAGATGAGATAGTAGAAAAATAAAGAAGAAATATGCGACGATCTACCCAGAGACCAAGCCCCTCCAATAGAGAAGGTATAAGCAAGAATAGAAAAAGTAAAACATGCAAAGCCATATGATCATAATATCATGATTGATACGATTGACTTGGATTCATATATTTGTTAGCATCATAATTAAATGAAGCTTCATGAAACAAAAGTGTATTTAATGGGTATTTTGTTTCTTTTTTGTTGTGTTTTTTTCTTGAATAAAAATATCTACGGTTATTATGCTTGTGGTGGAAGCCCATGCAACGCCACATATACCTGTAACGCAGGACTGACATGTAATGGGAGCAGTATTTGTGGGCAGGTATATGACGCATGTAGTGGTGCAACCTGTGTGGACAACGGTGGATGGAATGCGTCCACCTGTAACTCAGTAAGCTGTACAAATTTTGGGACAACACGGACGCCAATTTGGACATATGCACCTGCCTCTTGTCCAACAAACTGCGGATTAAATACGCGTTTTGGAACCTGCACGGATCAAGCTCAAAATAATTGTCCCCCTGCAAGATGTACTGCACCAGACGGAGCAGTGGGTGGCACATATACGGACACGAGCTGTGCTTGTGTAAGTTCTGCTCCTGTTGCTCCCACAAGTATAACTGTAGTTGAAAATAATCCGACTTATGTCAATCCAACACGGGTTGATGTGGGGTGGAGTTTTGGCCTAGGGGGAGTTGGCTGTGGAAATGAATGGGGATATGTATGCGGCTCGCCAGCATATTCATTTACCCTTAAAATTGATGGAGCAGACAGCGTTACAGGCATATCCTCTGCCGCAAGAACAACAACAATTACGGTAGGTAGTTGGGGAAGTCATACTACACAAGTTTGTGCATTAAATGGGTATGCGACAACATGTTCTACCGTCAAGGCGTTCACCATCACTGCTCCCGTCTGCTCTGTGAACGGCCAATCTCCCACATCAGGGTGTTACTCGTCATTTCCAGAGCTTTCGGCCACAATTGGTAACGGAGCAAGCCAAATTCAATATGCGGTTGATGATGAAAGTGGATTTTTGAATCCCTGGACATGTAACAGTGGATGGATACCGGAAGGCGCCTGGAATGGATGCAATCCGCTAGTGACAGACAGATATTATTGGTCGGCTCGCTCCCAATCAACAACTTCACCCTTAAGGTGTACCGCCTCTTCATTAAGTCCTATATATACTATTGATGTTGACAAAACAGCTCCAACCATACCGGTTCCAACAGTTGTATTACCTACCGATGGAGCATGTCTCGGAAAATACAATGTGCTTTATTCATGGGATGCAGTTGCTGACGGCGGGTGTTCGGGTCTCAACTCAACTCCCTATTCGTCACAAGGATCGTCTAATGCCGGATTTTCATCACTGTTATTTGGATGGAGCGAAGACTGGACAAACACAAGGAGCCAAAAAACAGCAACATCTTATTCCCCAGGCACAAATCTCTATTTTCGTGTTATGTCACGAGACGCACTGAGTTGGCAATCTGCGTGGTCTGCAACAAGTCCTGTGACCATTCCCACTCCAAGCCCATACCCGACAATCCACGTTTCAGGACCATTAAGTGAGGATATAAATAGGACGTGTAATCCTATGACTCTCACGAGCAATTTCACCATTGAACCAGAAATAGTTCCAGCTCTTGGAGTAACTCCCATTTGTCCCACATTAGCACCAGGCGCTTCTACTTATTCCTGTAACTTTATTATCAACAACCAAACAGGGCTTTGTGTAAGCCCCAACATACAGGTTACTTTGAATGGCTCCTACTCTGGATATGGAACGATCGGGTGGAGAAGTGGAGCGGGAGGGGGCGTATGTTCAGGATATCCAGCGAGTCGCTCATATTCAGCCGGAAATTCAGATACCAGTGTTCCTTTATATTTTACCTATAATGCAATTCTCCCTACGCAGTCACCGCCCGGTGTTACACCACCTGTTCCACCGAATGTTGCAGGGTGGTTTAAGCTTTCCCAGACATCATATATCTCCAGACAATCCGGGCGACAGAATTTTATTCCCAATTACATACAAAAATATGATACTGATGACGCCACCACTAATCACAACCTTATGATTGGTCGATCCAGTGTTGGAAGCTCCGGCCTTCTTCTTCAAAATGGGCCTCTTGACCCGGGAGCAAACGGCTACACAAATGGAACAGTTACTTACTCTTCAAACAATTGGTACACGAATAATTATGCGACAACCAACAATATTAGCTACTCAAATTATATAGAGTATATTAAGTCACGCAAAGACTACAAAACAATTACTGCGCTTTCTGAGATTAACACAAGCGGTATCTATAGCATTGCAACAAACATTACTTTAGATCAAAATAATTTTGACGGAAAAAATGTCGTACTCGTTGTTGCTAACAACATGACCGCCAGCATTAACACAAACTTTAAGCCTCCCAACAATGGGTCTGTAGCGGTTTTGGCAGGGAAGATAGAAATTGATCCTGCTGTGACTGAGATAAATGCCATTCTTATCGGACAATCCGTGACAATGGGTAGTTCAGTAAACCCCATAAAAATAGTAGGAAATCTTATTGACGAAGAAGAAGCGGGCGTCACGGTTGAGAGAGCCAGAAATGATGGCTCACGGCCATCTCTCTTTGTCGTGTTTGATCCACAAACATATCTGAATTTATTGCCCTATTTGTCAACAAGTACTTATGATTGGAAACAGATACAATAAGATGAAAAGGAAATAATCAAATGAACAAATAATTAAATTATTAAAATGCAGAATAATACAGCGACAAAGACAAAAAACAAACAGGGACAGGTGCTTCTCATTGCAGTCATGTTGCTTGCAACAGTGATTACTGTTGTCATGACGATAGCTTTTAACTCAACCACGGAAACACAAGTTGCACGACTTGAGGCAGATTCCCAAAAGGCACTCGCAGCCGCTGAGGCAGGGGTTGATGCAGTAATAAAACAGTCTGTAAATTCATCCGTTCAAATTGGCGACCTGGGAAACATCGGGCAAGGTCAATTCAAATCACAGGGTATAACCGGCAATGCTCAAGTCACCACAGTTTCCAAATCAACATTTGTGACTCCTCTCCTGCAAAAAGATGAGCAATATACATTTTATCTTTCTGATTACCCCGGGTTTGGTTCGCCCTGGAGCGGAAGCTTTCTCATTAATTTAGTCTCAGAGAGTGGGCAGTGTCCAAGCTTGGAAGTAGTAGTAGTAAAAAATACCTACGAACAGGATAGATACGCGTACAATACCTGTGCGCCAACAATCATTAATAATGCAACATCAGCCACAGAAAATATCCCCGCAACTGTTATCGATTCTGTGTCATTCCAATATAAAACCAGTAGCCCCATAGTGGTTTCAAACGGCATTGTTGCTTTTGTGAAGGTGTTAAGAGGGAGAACTAAACTTGGTTTTCAGGGCATGGATCCCGCTGTTGCATTCCCCATACAGGGTAAAACGGTTGAATCTGAAGCTCGCACTGAAAGTGGAGTGGTAAAGCGAGTCGAACTCTTCCAATCCTTTCCTCAGATACCCTCAAACTTCTTCATGACAAGCTTCTAATACAAATTAGAAATTTAAAATTTCGAATTTTAAATTAATCCGATCTTTATTTTATTTTGTATCTTTTTCATCTCCTCCTCGGAGATGTCTTTCGGTTTTCGGAGAGTCATGTAGATATCATCCGCATGATAGCGGGGAATAATGCGGATATGAGCATGGGGAACCTCTTCACCAAAGGTGAGATATGAAATAGAAGTGGCCCCAAGACTTTTTTCAATAGACTGCGCTATTTTTCGTGCAGCTTCCCAATAGGCACCAAATTCAACAACATCGTTAACCCAGCGATAATGCTTTTTTGGAATAAGAAGAACATTTCCACGACTGAGGGGAAAAATGTCCAAAAATCCAATAAATAGGATATCTTCATAGATCTTATAAATTGGCAATTCTCCCTTTACAATTTTGCAGAAAATACAGTCCATATTATTACTATATAATAGGTACACCCTCCATAATTAAAAACCATTACGGGTATAACTTCCTCTAAGCTGCTTTGGCAACCTGATCGGTTGCAAACCAGCGTAAGGGGAGTATATAATCGTTGTATTTATTATAACCATTTTATAATACACAAATACTATGAATCTCATTGACTCATTAGTGCAGGCTTCTGTTTTTAATCCCTCAGAAGAAGAAAAAAAGATCGCTCGAAAGGAAATCCGCGTCCTCGCAAAACAACAAGGAATCTACTCCGCGTCAATTCATGATGTATACATGAAATATGGGAGGGGAGTATTATCCGGGTTTACCGTTCCCGCATTCAATGTACGCAATCTTACGTATGATTTTTCCCGTTTGCTCTTCCGTCTTATGAAGGAAAAAAAAGTAGGATATGCTATTTTTGAAATAGCACGCGGCGAGGTGGGGTATACGGCTCAAACACATGATGAATATGCTACTACCGTGCTCGCTGCGGCCATTGCCGAAAACTATGTGGGGCCGGTATATATCCAGGCAGATCACACTCAGTTTTCAGCAGAAAAATATAGCAGTGATCCACAAGGGCAAGAGGAACTGCTGAAAAAATTCATAAAATCTGCCGTTGATGCAGGGTTTTATAATATTGACATCGATGCTTCCACTCTCGTTGATCTTACGAAAACAAGCCTGGAAGATCAACAAAAAGAAAATGCCCACATGACGGCAACGCTGACAGATTATATTCGTGAAATCGAGCCAAAAGGAACCACTATTTCCGTAGGTGGCGAAATAGGGCACATTGGAGGAAAAAATAGCACAGGTGCGGAATATGAAGCGTTCATGAAACTTTTACTACACCAGCAAAAAGCAACCATTGGGCTTTCAAAGGTAAGTGTTCAAACAGGAACATCTCATGGAGGAACAGTCCTGCCAGATGGCACTATTAAACAGGCAATTGTCGACTTTTCTGTCATCGAATCCATCGGAAAAATAGCAAAAGAAACATTTCACATGGGAGGCGTTGTACAACATGGAGCCTCCACTCTTCCAACAACCCTTTTTCATCGATTTCCAGAAGTGGGGACTCTTGAAATTCATCTCGCCACAGGATTCCAAAACATTATTTTTGAACACATGGCTCCCGCATTGAAAAAAGAAATATATGCATGGCTTGATACAAAGTGTGCCGCAGAGCGGAAAGACGGACAAACCGACGAACAGTTTTATTACAAAACAAGAAAAAAAGCAAACGGCACCTTTAAGGACAAAATTTGGCATATGGAAGATGCTTACAAACAAAAAGTTATGAAGGCACTTGAAGAGGAAGTGCGACTTATTTTGAAAGAGTTGAAGATTGAAAACACGGCATGAATTTTGTTGTAACATAAAGCACAGAGCATATAACGGCAAAAGCTCGTCATATGTTGTGTGTTATATGTTGCCTATTTTTATATGAAACGAATCAAGGTTGGCTTAAATGGTTTTGGGAGGATTGGACGCGCCGTTACACGCATTGCATTTGAGAGAGACACGTTTGAGATAGTTGCCATCAACACCCGAAAAACCCCTCCTGATATGCTCGCCTACCTTTTACAATATGATTCGGTGTACAGACGATTTAATAAAAAAGTAGAGGCGGGAGCAGACTATATCACTGTCGCAGGCAAAAAAATCCCCGCGTTGCTCGTTGCGGATATCGCCGCAATTCCTTGGAGCGATTACGGTGTTGATGTCGTCATTGACGCAACGGGCGCATTTACAAAAAAAGAGGATTTAATGAAACACGTGAAAGGATCAGTAAAAAAAGTGATTCTTACTGCTCCATCAAAAGACCAAGAAATAGTACATGTTGTGCTTGGCGTAAATGATGATGCAATTGATTGGAAACAAGAACAGGTTATCTCAAACGCGTCTTGTACCACCAACTGTGCAGCCCCAATGTTTAAAGTGTTGCAGAGTGAATTCGGTGTGGAAATGGGATATCTCACAACCGTGCATGCATATACCGCAACACAAAGTCTTCTTGATGAATCAAATAAAAAGCCAGACAGATCACGTGCTGCAGCTCTTAATATCGGGCCCTCAACAACAGGAGCTGCAAAAGCGGTTGGAAAGGTTATTCCAGAACTAAAAGGAAAACTTGACGGAATGGCTGTCCGCGTCCCCGTTCCTACAGTATCATTTACTGATATTTCTGCTGTTATGAAAAAAACAGTGACTGCCGAGGAGATAAATGCAGCGTTTAAAAAGCATGCGGAAGGCGATATGAAAGGCATTTTGGGGTATGAAACAGCCCCTCTTGTCTCTTCAGATTTTATCGGTGACACCCGATCAAGCATTTTTGATGCAAGTTATACAAAAGTAATCAATGGGACTTTAGCAAAAGTGTTTGGGTGGTATGACAATGAGTGGGGATATTCGTGCAGAATAGTTGACTTGGTGGAGAAAGTAAGCGATTTTATATAAATAAAGTCGTAGTAGATTCTGTCACTCGTAATTTCCCCCGTCAGTGCTCCAAAACCTTCGATAGCCTGCTGGTCGAAGTTTTGTGCGCGCTGTCGGGTACCCTTTACTCGTGCCACCTACCACGTATAAAATCCAATCGTTTAATTTTTTAAATTTGTAATTGATTTAAAATTAAAAATTTAAAATTGGCAATTTACATTCCTATGATCAAATATATCGACGAGGTTGAGATAACAAATAAAAGGGTGCTTGTTCGGGTCGATTATAATGTGTCTTTCAAAAAAGACCTGCCTGCCGGCAGGCAGGTGGGATCGATAAATGATGATACGCGTATAAAAAACTCTCTTCCCACCCTTCAATTACTTCTTAAGGGCAATAATAAACTTATTCTCATGTCCCACTTGGGAAAACCAAAGGAAAGGGATAGGGCCTTTTCCATGAAACCCGTCGCAGAGCAGCTTCAAACATATTTTCCAGACCATAAAGTGGTATTAGTTGACGACTTTCTTAATGATTCCTCCTTCGCTAAAGCTACGGCGGATTCGTCGAAAAATAATGTTATTTTTCTCCTCGAAAATACGCGATTTTATGCAGGAGAAAAAAAGAATGACAGTATATTTTCTCAACAGCTCGCATCCCTTGCTGATGTTTTTGTAGAGGATGCATTTGGAAGTGCACACAGGGCTCA
>JAZDOY010000009.1:0-22720 GCA_043798165.1 bacterium
TCTTGGAACGTAGGGAAAAAAAAGGTAAAAGACAGATATAATCGGTCATCGTAAAAAGATTTTTTACGACGCTCGATATACTTTTTTCCCTACTGGTCATCGCAAAATAGCTAATTTTACGACGCCCTCCTGCGAGAAAAGGAAGACATTTTCTGCTCCTCATTCTTCGGAGCAGACTTGCCCGAAGACAATAGGCGGTTTGTTCGTTCCTCACAAACCGCCTTCAAGGTAAGATCTGATAATAATCTAAAAGCAGTTTGACATCGGCTTTTATACGTTTTAGGTACGGTGCGTGTACGGAGTTGAAACGCACGATCGCACTAGCAAAAGCTATATGGAGACATACGATCCAATTTCACCTGTTCATTTATCCATTCCTGATTGTATTTGAGATTTAATGCACGTCTTTTGCAAGCAATGGCACAAGGAGTTCTTCCGGGAAGATATTTAGCAGTCGCAAAATCTGGCATTACATGAAAGCATTTTTGAATGATATGAATTTCATGAATTGTCCAATGATGATTTCCCATATTTGAAAATAGTATAACACCGGTTAGATTTTACGCTTGGGCTTTCTGTCCTTGATTCCCAGTATAAGGGGCAAAAAAGTTTATCAAAAGGTGGGTTTTTAGCCTGTATAAATATCCTCGTATGGAAATTTTTAATAAGCTTGCCCTTTCTCGGATATTTATAACAGGCATAAAAATCCTTTTTTACTTCCCTATATCTAAAGTTCGAATAATAAAAAACTTTTGACAACCGTAAAAATAAAAATAAGGAATATTCGATTTTTCCACGATAAAATCGATTATTTTTACTACTTTTTTCTGCCCCTTAACCCCTGTAGCGAAGGACAGAAAGACCCTGTACTTATTTATTAGTTTTTCTTCTGTCTTTTTATTTATGCCTTATTTTATTTTCCTTGTTTACTGGTTATCCATGCTTTTGATTGTGCTCCCTGGAAGCAAATTCAAAAAAAGAGAAAAACCAGAGTGGCAAGAATTAAACGAATTCAGAAGATATCTTCGATCAGATGAATTTAGGAAAAAGCAGAAAGCGTTAGAAGTTGAATTTTTTAAGGAGGTGATGAAATAGATATTGGATAAAAAAAGGTGAGGGTAGTTTACACCCTCACCCGCGGGACAAAACTATTGCTAGTTTTTCCCAGTGTCAAAACTTTCGTAAGCAAGACACATTATTATTTTAGCAAGAATTTTATAGACATGATTATCAAGATTTCAGAAGATAAAAAAGAGATCGTAAAACCTCAAGATATTTATCAGATTTTAACTGATTGTTTACGATCAGAGGATAAAGTTGATCGGGATAAAGAGCATTTCTGGGTATTTCACCTAGACTGCCGGAACAAGATCAAATTGCTTGAATTGGTTAGTCTTGGAACTTTGAATTCCAGTCTTGTTCACCCCAGAGAAGTGTTTACCCGAGCAGTTGGTGAAAGATCAGCTCAGATTATCATTGCCCACAACCACCCGTCAGGTGAAGCAAATCCATCGGAAGATGATATTGACCTAACCAAAAGACTGGTTAAGGCAGGTGAAATATTAGGAATTGAGTTACTGGACCATATCATTGTTAGCAGTAATTCGTTTACCAGTCTTAAGGAGAAATCCTTGATCTAAATATTACAAATTTAATTTTAATTCTATGAGTAACTATCAATTGTCCCGTTATTATCAGTTGAGAAATATAGTTATGCCTTATTTCTGGGGTACATCAGAAGTTCGGCCGACTGATAAAGAATTATCTGAATATGTTGAGTTGTTTAATCTCTTTGTCTGGAATGTCAAGGACTCGAACCAACCCGAGAGGAGGCAGAATGGATACGCTGATTAAGCACATCCTTATCCTACTTGGCTGTCTTTGGCATATTGGAGTGTTGGTCTTAGTTATCAGTTTTATTGAAAGGAGGTTGAAAAAGTAAATATAATTTTATAGCCGTCGGTGTAGAGAGCAATCTTTATACCGGCGGTTTTTTTTGTGGTCATTTTATATTTTTATTGAATATAAAATATCTGTTTATTTTAGAATGGAAAAATATCTGAAGATTTAATATTCAATGTTCTGATTATTCCATAAATTTTTTCGATTGACGGGTTTACTATTCCTCTTTCAATTTTGCCATAATAACTTGGATTCAATCCTGCATCAACAGCTACTTCCACTTGTTTTAATTTTTTCATCTTTCTTATTTTTTTTATCCTTTTTCCGATTGTTCTTTTGATTTTGGAAGTAAAATAATATGCCATACAGCAACCATTTTCTCCAAATTTTTCAAACAATATCGTCTTTATATATTCTTTTTAGCCTCGAATATACGCTTGACAATTATCTGATAGCTATTATAATGTATCTAGTTGATACCTATTAATAGCGATCAATTGCTACTAATTATGGATTATCTTAGTTTAAGACAAATAGCGAAGGAACTAAATATTAGTGTTATCACAGTTCGACGCTATATCAAATTGAGGAAATTAAGAGCTAAAAAAATAGGAAAAGAATACCGTGTATTGCGATCAGATTTTAACAATTTCATTAACCCTTCAGAAACTAATAACTTTCAAATAAAGGAGGCAAGCAAGGAGATTGTAGGCGAGCCCCCTAAACATTTTTTAAATCACCCTCCCAGAGATGAAGGACCAGATAATAAGCCAAAACATAAACATCTCCAAATATTTCCAGGAATTAATTCAAGTATTATGGAAACAATTATGGAGATGTCTGGCGAAATGCCCTTGATAAGTAATTTGAAAGAGGTGATAGAAGAACATGCAAAAGAGTGTATCAGTATCATAAATAAAATAGAAAAAGAAGGAATAACAGACACACAAGTTGCCGTTAATCTTCTTCTTATTGATGAAGCTATAAAAAATTTAACAATACGTCGTAATTTATTTATGCGATTAATAGATCGAAAAGCGATTATATTACTTCCCCTTCCTCCACATCTTAGTGATCCTACATTAACCATCGCTCATCATGACCTTGTGCTTATTGTTGATAGAAATCTACCTCCACATTTGCGTCATGCTCATTATAAAAATCTGGATTTTGTTCCACCAAATGATCTTTTTGAGCTTACAAAAGGAGTAGAAGCGGTTGTTTTAGAGGGTTATGTTGAAAACAACATGATGTATGTGCGTCAAAATGCTTCTAATTTAATTTATCAATTATGTCTTAGCGGCTTAAAAGATATCTTTATTCACAGTATTCCACATATACCGCCTCATTCTCATTTTATTGAGTTAAACACTAGGGGCATTAGTGTAAATATTATGACGGTTTAAAACTATGGCAACTTTTATTTTAGTTTTCATAATATTGCTAGCGTTTGTCCTTATGACTAAAGGAATACTAAAGCAAGAAGTGGCTATGCCATTAGTAGCTCTTGGTGCCATAATATTGGCTGGTGACCACGAAGGAATGAAAGCTCTTCACTCAGGCTTTTCAGAATTTTCTCGAATAGCCGTTTTATTTACTGCTGTTGCTGTTCCAGCTCATATTCTTCAAAGAAGCAATCTGCTCAATTGGATTGGAATGTGGATAGGTGAATTAATTGGAAAAGTTTATATTAAGACTAAGGTAAACATATCCTTCCTTGTACCGGCATTTAGTTTAGTCATGGTGTATGTAATGGCCGCTTTATTTCATAACACAACAAGTATTTTAGTTTCTTCACTTATTATTTTTGTTATTTGTAAAAGCTATAAGCTAAAAGCTTTGCCTGTTTTAGCTGGTGCACTGGTGGCTTCTAATCTTGGAGGATTCAGTACACGGTGGGGCGATACTCCAAATATCGTTGAAGCAAGCCAGTGGGGACTGACACATCAAGATTTTTTTAGAGAAATTATGCCCATAAACCTTAGCTCTTTAGTGTTGCTTATTGTGGTTGTAAGTTGGTGGCTTTTTAATACTATGAAGAAGGAAGCATCAAAAAAAGGAACTAAATTTGAAGCTGCTTTTGCGATGATACAATTTAGGAATTCTCGTCGAGATATGTCATTAGATTTACCTCTTGTACGCATTGGTTTGCTAGGGTTAGTTGTCGCCATTATAGGTCCTTTGTTTTTTATTAAATATGAGCTGGCATTTTCTGCGTTTGCTATTATTTTAAGCGTACTTGGGGATTATAGTGAACACAGATCCGAAACCCTTTTAGCACTTGGTATAGAGACTTATGCAACACTAGCCTCAATCTTTGTCCTTGCTCAAGTTCTTGCACATTCAACTATTGGAATAGGTAATACCATTCAACATTGGCTTTCACAATCTGGCATGAGCGTGTGGGCGATTGCCGTAGCTTCTTATGTTGGTACGCTTTTAACAGAGGCTGCCTCATGGGCTTCTGCCGCAACACCAATTGTACACTCCCAAGCACCTACCCACCTTGCCGCTTGGGCTCTTGGTTCCGGAATTTTTGCAGGAAGTTCTAGTCTGGTAACCGCTGCTTCGGCGGGAATTATTCTTAGTCAGGAAACTAAAAATTATCCCGAAGGTTCTAGAATCACCTTTGGCTCCTATGTGATTTTTGGGTTGCTTTTTAGTATATTTATACTAGGTTACTATATATTAGTCTTGTCATTATTTTTTCGTTAATATATTTAGAAAATTTAGTACATTGAAGGGGGGTGAAAATTATGGCAACTAATCAGGAAGAAACAAAGAAAGAAGAAAAAAAGGGACCTCCACCACATGACCTACCACCTCATCTTTTAAAAGAACTATTTGATCTAAAAGAAAAAGTTGGACGACTAGAGGGGCAAATGGATGTTTTACTTCGCTTGAAAGACAAGTAATATGTTCCACATCTCAAAAAAATTTGAGGGGAACGAAGTCAGTAAGAGAGGCAGAATTAAAGCTTTTTTTGAAGTAGATAAACTGTGGCGACTACGGTAAAAAAAGAAAGTTTAAACAGAAAACAAATTACCGTAGTCGCCTATGTTATTAATTTTAAGAAAGTTTTGATAAATTAAATTTGAATTTTGTTGTAATTTTAGTTTTTATTCATGATAAATTATTCTTGGAGTGCTAAAAAATCTGATAATCTCACCAATTTTTGAATTTTTAAAAAGGCAATTCAATGATCAAAGTTTGGTATATAATACTTCTTAGCGGACTGTTGATAAAAAGTTCTAATCTTGTTGACTAGCCCGCTCTCGCGATACGTTAGAATTTAACTACGTACAGATCACGCAAGATGCTCAAACATTTATATAAATATGCGGGTGGTCTTTTGCACAGATCCTACATTCCTCTCAATAGAATTGAAATTTCCAATGATGCGCTTGTATTCAACCATAATGCCCTCCAGAGTGCTCACCCCAATTCGGCCATCTGCCCCGTTCTTAAAAGCAATGCATATGGGCATGGACTTAAAGCAATGGGAGCTGCTTTTGATCGCCTTGATTGCCCATTTCTTATCGTGGATAGTTTGTACGAAGCCTATGAGCTATACAAATTGCATGTAAAAACTCCCATTCTTATTTTGGGATATACAGATCCACACAATTATGCCGTTAAACCTCTTCCCTTTCATATCGCTCTATTTGATTTAGAAACTGCGAAAGTGCTAAACACATATCAAAAGCAGTGTAACGTGCATATATTTCTCGACACTGGCATGTCACGAGAAGGCGTTACCATGAATAAATTACCCATGTTTCTTACCGGTCTTGTCAAATTAAAAAATTTAAATATTGTCGGAATATGTTCCCATTTTGCGGACGCGGATAATTCCAAGTCACAGAAATTTACTCTGAAGCAACTTGTTCAATTCAAAAAATCAATTGCCCTGTGTGAGTCGTATGGTTATTCCTTTAAGTGGCGCCACATATCTGCCTCCGCCGGTGCCTTCCGTGTAGCAGATCCCCTTTTTAACATGATACGGGGAGGAATTTCACATTATGGCATTAATCCTCTTGCTCAGAACGATAAAAAATATCAAACAATTGCCCTCAAGCCCGTCCTTCAGTTTACCTCAACTCTTGTGCAAGTTAAACAAATCAAAAAAGGAGATAGGGTGGGATATAACTGCACCTTTACCGCTCAGCAGAATATGACAGTGGGTCTTCTTCCTGCAGGATATTATGAAGGCGTTGATCGACGACTATCAAACCGGGGAGTGGTGACCATACGCGGCATAACATGCCCCATTCTTGGCCGCATATCGATGAATATGACGACGATAGACATAAGCCATCTTCCTCATCCTCACGTTGGAGAAATTGTTGTTATTTTTAGTTCAAATTCAACAGATAAAAATTCGATAGTTCATGCCTCAGAAACTGCAAAAACAATTCCCTATGAACTTCTCGTACATCTTGCACATACAATAAAACGAGAGATTGTTTAGTATATTTTAAACGGCGATCCAGGCATACGTAACGTACGATATATTTTGTAAATATGTCAAAGCCATGCAATTTTAGGCATCATTAGATTATAATTATATTCTTTGCTACAATTTACCCTATGAAGAAAGCTGTTATATCCATTCACAAAATATATTCAACAGATGGAATTGAACTTGACTCAATATTGTACGAACCTACTGTCAAAACAAAAAGAATTGTAATTCATGTACACGGAAAAGAGGGTAACTTTGTTCAAAATCATTTTGTTTCCGTTCTTGGTGACTCTTATGCACAAAATGGATATGCTTTTTTAACGTTCAACAATCGTGGACATGATTACATGGCTGATCTTTTCAAAAAAACTTCAACGGGATTTATTTGGGAACAGGGAGGATCAATATTTGACATACTTGAAAATTCACTATTTGATATTGAAGGGGTTATTGCTTATGTTCAAAGGCTTGGGTTTACTGAAATAATATTACAAGGACATAGTTTAGGTCCTCATAAAATATCCTATTATTTAACTCATACAAAAAACTCTTTTATTTCTAAAGTAATATTCTTAACGACCGCAGATGTACATTACCAATTCGATACAAGTGTTCCTGATTGGGAAAAATATTCCCTTATTGCTAAAAGAATGATTGATGAAGGTAAGGGAAAAGAACTTATGCCTATAATGTTATGGAGTAATTGCCCTATGTCAGCCGCATCTTTTTGGAACTACACTAACCCTCATACTAATTGTTTTGTATTCAACGGAACACACCCTGAAAGCGAATTTAAAAACTTTAATAAAATAAAACTTCCTATTCTAGTAGTTAACCCTGAAAACGATGTTGCAACCGGTATTAATCCTTATGAATTTATTAAATTAATCAAAAAAAACTCATTATCTTCTCACTTTGAAGGATGTGTTATTAAAAATGCCGTACACAATTTCTTAGCTAAAGAAGATGAACTTGCGGGAATCTTGGTTAAGTGGTTAAAACCTTAATATATATCCTTCTAATTCTCCCTTCCTATCAGATTCGACCAGACAACGATTCATTCCAAATAGCTGGGTGGTATAATAAAAAAGAATTGCCAGTATAGCTCAGTTGGTAGAGCAGTCGCTTCGTAAGCGAAAGATCGTCGGTCCGATTCCGACTACTGGCTCATGATTTATGAAGTAGTATAATTAAGCTTATATGTCACGCCTTGAAAAACATCAAAATAAACAGTTATTACAGCGAGTTGCAATTGCTGTTGTTCTTTTTGTTGCTTTCGTTATTTTCTTCTTCAGTGCGGGCATAAAAATGCTTGTTTCATTCACTCTTTTTCTTAATCAAATTGCAAACGGCGGATCCAAACAGCAAACAAGTCAGCAAACCGAATCACTCAACACTGTAAATATAGATCCCATTCCATCCGCCACAAATAGTGCTACGCTTACATTTTCCGGTACCGCACTCAATTTTGACAAACTGGAAATATATTTGAATGATGAAAAACAAGATGAAATTTCAATATCCGATTCATTTTCGGGAGAAGTGAAAGGACTTGAAAAAGGCACAAATACAATACATTTCATTGCAAAATCATCCACATCAAAGGAAACAAAAAAAACACCCGCTTATGATGTTCTATATAAAAGCGATAAACCAAAACTAGAAATTCAGGAACCGGGGGACAATACAAAGACCAATAAGGAAGATGTTAAAATTTCAGGGCAAACCGATAAGGAAACAACCATCCGTATAAATGGGCAGCCGTTGATTGTTGATGTAAATGGAAAATTCACTACATTGTTTCGTCTTAAAGAAGGAGAAAACAAAATTCAAATAACGGCAGAAGATATTGTGGGAAATCAAGAAAAAAAAGACCTTACTATCACCTACTCCAAAGACGAATAGTATCTGCTACAGAGAATGAGAATGAGCGGAAACAGAATAAGTACATGAAGAAGTGCATTGTCAAACAACGACATACAAAAAATGTATACAAAATATACACGGATGATGGGGTATTTTATTATCCAATACCCAATCATCAGCACAAATGAAATAAATCCTATTATTCCGGTGGTTGCAAGAATAATGAGATAACTGCTATGGAATGAAGAGAGAGAATGAGATTTGTCATCTACCAAAACAAGATTGAGTTGTTCTTTTGCAGCGCCAATATGATTATATCCATATCCAAATAGCGGCTTTTTACTCCATACCAAAAGCGCCACTTGATAATCCTTGATTCGCGAATTGATAGATGCAGTACGAAAGAGACGCACTCCTTCTCCAAATGGCTTGGGGACAAATAATACAAGAATAAGAAATAAGTTGCAGATGATAACCAATTCTTTCCACTTTTTTCGTGATACAAACATCACAATTACGCCCAAAATAAAAGCAATATAGGCAGATCGGGAAAATGTTCCAATAAGTGCAATCATAAAACAAAATGCAAGTATTTTTTTGTCCTTTTGGAACCAAAAAAAGGCCAGCAATCCATACAGTGCAGCAGCAACATACACATCAAAATAGGTGGCAGATACTCTATATAAATGGGGATCCCAGCCATAGGGATACAGACCCCAAAAATTGGGAAAAAAGAAATATTGTATTGCTGAAATAACTAAAAGAAGAATGCTGAAGGTAAGCAGCAAAGAGTCTAATTTTATTTTCATCATTTTTCTTTTATGAATCAGATGAAAGAGATATACTCCAAAAAATGCATAGAGCATCAGACGAAGTAAATACAGAATGGCCACACCATTTTGTGGAAAAGTAAACTGCGTAAATGACAAAAGGAGGGATATTAAAAAACATGCTGTCATAATGAGAATGGTTTTTTGATTGAAAAATTTTTTTAGTGGCCCAAATCCAAACCGATAAACCGCTGAACAAATAAAAATAAACAAAATACCTTCTTGAACATATCCATTTACCGCCCCGTTAAATAATTCAATGCGAGCGAATTGCCCCGCAAGGAGTGAAACAAAGGCAAAAAAAAGAAGGAAATAATCAAACATACGTTTGCGTAATTAATTTTGCACGCACAAGAAATGAGTGAAATGACATAACGAAAGAATACACAAATCCGGCAGGTCCATCTAATAATCCACCCAACACAATATAGGTATAAAAAAACTTACCAAAAGGATAAAATATAAGCTCAAAAAGAGATGTTTTTTTCCCTTTTTCATGCAATTCTATTGCACGGCGCGTTGAATAGACGTTTATGTCCTGTACAAATTCGGCAAGAGTATCGTGTGAATAATGATCAAGATACGCGTTAACTTTGCCAACACCTCCTGTTGCTTGAAATGTTTCATGGACTGCCCCTGCCCAGGTGCCGGACCCTTTTTTCATCAGGCGAATTATGCCTTCGGCCCGTGCTTTGCGTGTTTCCCCGTGTTTTAATTCGGTATTCCAAAAAAAATCTCTGCGGGGAATTGCATATGATGTGATATTCCCATCTAATTTTAAATTTTCAAGTTCATATTTTAAATTTTTTGACATTTCTTCATCCGCATCCACAAATAATACCCATTCATTTCTCGCTTGTTTCATAGCCCAATTTCGCTGATTGGCAAAACCCCCTCTTGTCGAGTGAACAATAACTCGTGCTCCAGCTTTTTCAGCTTTTTGTCTTGTTTCATCGACAGATTCATCATCAACAACCAATACCTCATCACAAAACACGAGTGATGTAACTACACGTTCTATTTTTTCTTCCTCATTTTGTGCAATGATAATTGCGGATATCTTATTCATAATAGTTTATATAGTTTTTCTATTGCTTGAGCTGCTTTTTTTGAATCAAACAATTCTTTTGCTCTCTCTCTTCCCATTGTACCAATTTTGAGGCGTAACTGCCGATCAGAGTATAGTTTTTTTAATAATACTCCAAGTTGCTTAATATTCCCTTCATTTGTTAACAGTCCACAGTTGTGCACAACATTTGGTATGGCGCCGGTTGTATAAGAAACGATCGGGATTCCGCTTGCCATTGCTTCAACAAATACCATTCCATATTGCTCTTCCCACGTTACCGTCTTTTTTGAGGGGACACATACCACATCTGCCTGACGAAATATTTTTGGCATATCTTCATATGATTTATGATCTATTTCTACTATTTTTTGCAAACCGTCTTTTTGTATGGCCGATTGGAGTTTGTTTTTAAGCGGACCGGAGCCGACAATTTTTAATAGTATGAATTTTTCATGCCCAATTACCTGTTTAAACGCTTCATACAGGTCAAGAATTCCCTTTTCTTCTACAAGTCGTCCCACAAACAGTATCGTGAAGTTTTTTGTATCTTTTTTTATAGAGGGATAAAAAACAGTCGTGTCGACACCGAGCGGAATAAGAGAAGTGGCATCTTTTGCAATTCCTTCTGCAATGAGACATTGTTTTGCTTTTTCACAGTGACATATAAAATGATCCACGTTCTTCATGGTGAAGTGTTTTATCTTCTTTTTTGCCTCAGTTGATTCGTTATTGAAAGGAATTGTTTCCCACCAGGTTGAAATCAGTTTTTTTATATCGCCTTTAGCTCGTAAGCGCGCAGCCTGATAGGAATAATAATAATGGGGATCTGCAACATGCGCAATATCTGATCCAGCGATATACTGTTCAAGTCCCCATAAAATTTGACTGTCCCCAAGGGTTCTGTTTGTAATATATTTTATTGGTTTATTAAGAAAGGATATTGTTTGCAGATCTGCAAGACTAGGCAATTTTATCACGGGGAACGACACGTGTGAATCGATAGGAATGAGCGAAGAATACCCTGTAATTCCTGAGGGATAGTTTTGCCCTTCAAAGTTATTTAAATACGCTCCACGAATAAATGAAATTTTCATACTTCTTTTAGTGTTTTTGGTAATCGCACAATTTCACGAATTTTTTGTATCCAATTTGCGTATTTCCAAAAAAACAACCATCTGCTTCTTGCGATCCATTTTTGCTTTTTTTTATTTTGTTGGGAAACTTCAAAATGGTCATACATTATTTTTGTATCAATCCCCACTGTAAACCTGGCTTTCTTTGCACGCATACAATAATCAACGTCTTCATAATACATAAAATATGATTCATCCCATAGCCCAATTCTTTGAATAACAGCACTTGAAAAACCCATTACTGAGCCGCTTACAAAATCTACTGATGCAAACCGATGTAGTGGCTTGACTGAGATAAGTCCTCCACTCAGTCGCCAGATATCAATTTTACCGCCGTAGTACATATTATTGCCCTGTTTCATGCCATATCCCCACACGTCAAACATTTCCGCAGCAGCTAGAAGTGTATGGGAAGAAATGGACCTAAATGATACATCAGGATTGAGCGCAAAAAAATAGTGGCACCCGTCCTGGAGCCCTTTTCGTATTCCCTCATTGATTCCTGCTGCATATCCTTTGTCATTTGTGGAGTTATCAATCCAATATATTGCATAGGAGGATAATCCTAAATTATTTATTTCTTTTTCAAGCCTCTTTTTTTCCTTACTTGGAGTTTTATGAAGCACAATGATAAACGCTCCCTTTTGATCGGTTGGGGATTGTGTCAATTGTGGTTGCCAAAGGAGAGCCAATTTTTCATTAAACAATTTCCACGTATATGGATGGTTTTTTTCAACAGAATATTTTTTTCCATCTATGTTGTTGAGTGCTTTCCTCATTTCATATTCTGTTTTAACGAGTGTCAAATGGGAAAAATATGCCTGATAGGAGCGAAAGAGAGGAAGATCCAGTGCCACAACCGGTAAACCCAAGATAAGCGCTTCCAATACAGGGTAACAAAACCCTTCATGTTCTGATGCGTTTATTAATACGTCTGAGTGGTTATAAAGCCATCTCAGTTGCCCATCATTAAAATTTTTTATAAATTGCACATTTTGTGCTTTCCCAATTGAAAGCGTTTTTGCATATTTATTTTCGTGGGGTCCAGCAATAATACAATACGTATTTCCAATCACGGAAATGATTTTATCAATGCGTTTTACGGGCTTTACAACTCCAACTGCAAGAAAAACAGGTTTTTTGTCCTGGATAAAAACTGGTTCTTCTTTTATTGCTGTAAGATGGTCAGCACCTGCCGGAATGACGTTCACTTTATAACTATATTGTGGATATCTGTAAAGAAATTCCCTATATATCACATCATGAAGAACGACTATTTTATCTGCTCTTTTTATTGAATTGTTTGTTTGGGTTTGCAGTCGTACTGCGGTTGAATCATATTTTTCCGGTGTAGAAAAAAAACCAAAATCATATAAAAAAAGAATTTTTTTAATGGAAAAAAACTGTAATATCCACGGGATAGTTCCACCAGTTCCAAGAAATATGTCGCATCTATTTATAAGTGTAATTAATGGAAGCCATATCTGAGAATATAGTCGAGTAGGAAGTTTATGAGATGAATTATTATGAAATCCAAACCAATAATAGTCAATATTATTTGTTTTGTGGGAATAAATGCCCTGGATCACTCGATCAATACCACTTTGAACAGTGCCGTTTATATTACAGGAACCGCAGTCAATGCTTATTCGTTTTTTTGTTTTTACAAATGGAATAAGCGCATAGGAAAGGAATTCCATTTTTGCAAACGCGCAATCAAGAATAATTCTGGAGACCCCGTCTCTATACCCCTCGTCGAGAATATATCGAGAATAAAACATGTGGAGAGGATTAAGGAGAAGTTCACGAATGCCATAGTGCCTTTTTTCTTCTTTATATTGCTTGGCTTGCCGAATAGAATAATCTAAAAATTTGCGAACAATTTGAGGAACCGACCGATAAGAATAATGTAATACTTCACTTTCAAGCTCGCTTGTCAGCCCTGAAACATTATATTGTTCATGGATCAATTTTTTCTGTGAAGTTGCTTGTGTTGTTTTAAACAATACAAGTTTTTTGTGTAGCTCTCCGTGCATGAGCTTTTTGCCAAAAAGGTGGTTACGAAAGCGAAGATAGTATCCGTCATATTTTTTGTCTCCAATTACGTTTGTGATTTCTTCGATATTATTTTTAGTTAATACCTCATCACTGTCTAGGACCAATGTCCACTCGGTAATAACTTGTTCAAGAGCAAAAGCGCGTTGTTCACCAAAATCATAACAATGATTTCTTATGATTGTGCAATTATATGCCTGGATAATTTCGAGCGTTTTATCTGAAGAATAATCGTCAACTACAACTATTTTGCTTCGCAGTCCCCGTACACTGTCTAAAGTACGCGTAAGGGTATTTGCAGCGTTTTTAGTGATGATAAGTATGGTGAGATCCATGTTATTTATAGATAATGTGTCCTATTTTAGGCTTCTTTATCAGTGGCGCAAAAATAGTAAAATAAATACCCTTTGTAGATCCCAAATACTGCATACGAGTGATTGTTGCTTTATATGTGGTAAGGGATGCTTTTGGCGGACCATACGAAAAATGTTGTATTCCGCGTATGCATAATAATGCAGGAAATACACCAGCAAGAATGAAAAAGCCATATGCCATAATTTGCACTCTCTTACTCCATTTTACCTGCATCAGTGCCTCAATCCAAAAAAAACACAGGATCCAGAGAGCGGGGATTGACACTCGCATGACAAAATCGTTTGAAAGCCCCATTTTGTACCAGGGAAGTAAAAGAAGGAGAGCGAGAGAAACCAAGAAAAGCAATTTTCTTTTATATCCAATAAATGATTTTTTGCTCAAAATAATAAACAGTATGCATATCCCGAATTCCAATAGATAAAACAAAAGCAGTCTTGGTATAATCCAGCTTTGATATACGTTTTCTATCTGCCATAACCATGCGGAAGCGTTTGTTTCTTTTACCATAAACGTGAGATTGGACGAAAAATAAATGAATTGACAGAAGAGGAAGAGGCCGGCAAGAATCCACTCAATACGAGTAAGTGTCTTTCTATACTGATATACATATATGACGGCAAAAGGAAGGAGGCCAAGGAAGACAAAAGGAGACCAAAGAGGAATACATGATAATAACACAAGAAAAAACGGGAGGGGCTTTTTATATAACAGTCCATAGGTGAGTATTCCCATAAGTATCCATCCAACGATTGCATGTTGGGGTACATAAAACAGAAGCGTTGTGTTGCCGGAGTACTGCCACGTTTGTGCCCACCATTCCCAGTCTAGGCCGTATGTTGCGCCACTTTTTATCAAAAATTTTCCCACCACATCTAACCCGCCAAAGAAAATAAAGAAAAAAAGTACTAAAGACTTTTTCCCTTTTTTATACATTGATAAAAACCAAAGGACAGCAAGAGACACTCCATACATGGTCCATCCAAAAAGAACAATATTACCCGCTTTCCATCCGAAGATTTTCCCCACAAGTGCAGCTGGCAAATAGTAGGCTATGTAATAACACAAATAGACGAACTCATTTGTTTTGAACTGTTGATATACAACAGGCCAGTTAAATGAAATGAGGTCATTTAATATGGCGTTATGTTTATACCAGTCTCCATCATCAAACCCCCTGTGACCCGCGCCAGAAAGAATGACCCAAAAGAAAATAAGCAAAAAAATGATTACACCTTCTTTTACTGAGACATAAACAAAATCGTTTGAGTTCTTATTTTTTAATAACTGATATAACAGATACAAGTAGGCAAGAGCAATACACAGTGCCAATGGCATCTTCAGCCAGCCGAAAGCAAACAGGACAAGGGGAAAAACAACATATACGACGCTGAGCAAATACATAATTCGTATGGGGATTTTCATTGTCTTATGTCCTATTATACCGCCAAATCGCGTAAGAAGCAGTTTGCCCGATTTGACGGAAATTGTATTTAATTGCGTTTTTAACTGCAGGATTAATTGATTCGTATTCATTGGGCTTTTTTGGGATGATGATGTACTGAATATTTTTTAAATTTACTTCAGTGCCGTATACTTTTTCGACCCAGGGAAAATGAAGGGGAGTAAATTCGTTCGGTAAAACATCGAGAAGGTAATACAATTCAACCCTATTGCCGACAACAAGCACATTTTTTCCTTTTTTTTCAGAAATAAGGTTCGACACTTGTTTCGCCTCGGATAATACAATGCTGGAAAGATAAACATGCCTATGACGCACATCGAGATACGTTTTATATGCGTCCCGCATTATGATCAGGAGAAAAAGACTGAGAACAATCAATAATTTTTTATTTATTTTTTTTTGTCCGAGCACCTCAGATATCAAAAGAGTAAAAAAAGGAACAAAAAGGGCAAAGTTAAGTTTTGAAAAGCCAAAGAAATAAAATATAAAGGAGAAAAATGTCATGGAAATAAGTATTGAGTTTCTTTTTTTTCTCCGCACTGCAAAACAAAGGACAATGACAAATGTTGCGAAAATGCAGAGCAGTAATTTATATTGAACACCCGCTAACATCACCTTGTATACCGTGGTAACGTATGCATAATTAAACACCAACAACTGCCTCAACATCTCCCCTACCGCCTTCCCTTTCATAAAATAGGTGAGTGCCACAACCCACAAAAAAAGAAAGCCCACAATACTTTTTTTATTTTTTGAATACAAAAAAATAGGAAATAAAAAAATGAGCGCAGTGGGTTTTATCATGGTGGCACATGCCACAAAAATCCATCCTATGTGTTCTCTTTTTTTTTCAAAAAAGAACCACCCTGTTATAAGAAAAAAGGCCATCCAACTGTCAAACCACATCGTCTGCTGAACAACAGTAAACTGAAATGAAAAATACAAAATGAGGATAAACAAATAAAGAGCCGGTTGTTTGATTTTCTTATATACTATTTGAGCGATGAGAATAAACTGTACAACTTGAGTACCTATAAAAATGAGAGAAATACTGTTGATATTACGCGCAAAGGGAGCAAGAAGCAGATTGGTGATAAATCCGTGGTGATCAAAAAAATCTTTATATTGCACCAATCCCTTTGCTACGAGCCACGGATAGAAAAAAAACTCGGGAAATATTTGTACAGGAACAGAAATGAGAATAAACAAATAAACAAATAAACAAATGGCAAAAAGGAAAATCTTTTTCATTTTTTTTGATAGATTACTGTAATAAGCCCTCCCCTCGCTCCCGCCCAAATAAATCGCCTCAATAAAAAGTAATACGGAATCCACCACAAAAAAAATATATATTTGGCATTTTTATTCCTGCCAAAATTGCCGTCAAGATTTTTTTTGAAATCAAACCAATCTTCATAAGTGGAAAAATGTTTCTCCTTCCATATTTTTTGGGAGAATAAAAGAGAGAGAGATTTCTTACTAAAAAAAAAGCGGTGATCCTCAACCATCCACCAGGACCAATGCTTTACGATACGCGCCATGTAACTTAAATAGTTTGGCGTTTGCACGAAAACAATGCCATTTTTATTAAGAAGTTTCTGAAATAACAGAACCGTTTCTTTTGGGTTATCTACATGCTCCAATACATCATAAAGAATGATCGCATCATATTTTTTTGTGGTTTTTTCCGCAAATGTATTAAATGTTTTTTTGATGATGGTGACAGCAGATGTATTTTCCAGATAATGGGGGGTTACGGCGGGCTCGAGTGCGTCTACGTGGTACCCTTCCCGTGCAATAAGACTGCTTAGCAGTCCAAATCCTGCGCCAACCTCTAGAACATGTTTACCCCTCGTATATTTATTTAATAGTTTTACCGTGTTTATATATCTTTGTTTGAATTGTTCCTCTCTTTTTTTATAATCTGCAAATGAGTAGATTTCGTTGGTGTTTTTTCGGGGAGTAGAAGGATCAACAAAAGCAAGAAGACATTTTTTGCACTGGAAAATAGATACTCCATCTACTTTCTTATATGGATACACCTCCAGGGAGTCACAAACTTCGCATTTCATATCCCACAATTATATACAAATCCCCCACCCAATTCTTCTTCCCCTTACCACCACTTTCACTACCATAGTTCATTTATTTAAATAAATGAACTATGCATACCGCTAATGCATAATATATGTTGTTGTGAAGAGCTAAAAAAGAAAAAAGCGGCTTATAATCCGCTGCGTTATTACTCTCTTTTATTTATAGTTCATCCATGTCGTGCCCTCTCTGCAAATCAAAACAAATATGTTACTTTGCACGGAAAAATGGTTATGTTTTTTATCGTTGTTCAAATTGTAAATTAATATTTTTACCGGTGATGCCATCACAGAAATATCTTCAAACATACTATGCAAAACAGTTTTCGTATAGAGATGGATTGCAAAATGAAACAGTAATTAGAAAGAGGGGTCAAATAATTCTCAAAAAAATACAACAGCTATCTTCGAAAGCTAAATCATTGTGTGATGTGGGAAGCGGATATGGATTTTTTCTTAATGAGGCCAGTATTGCCGGATATAACGTTATTGGTATTGAGCCTTCATTACGACTTGCTCGCCATACCAAGGATAATTATCAAATTTCTATATTTGTTGGTGAGTTGAAAAAATATGTTGCTATCAAACATAAACAGTTTGATGTTGTTACCTGTATACATGTCATCGAACATGTATCCAATCCTAGTGAATTCTTCTTGCTCCTCTTACGCTTAGTGAAACCCGGAGGCATACTGTATATTGAAACCCCAAACAGTGACAGTCATCTTCTTTATGTTGAAAAAGATAACTACACCTTTCTTATTCCTCCAGACCATCTCTGGATATTTTCAAAAAAAGCGATTCAGGTTCTTCTTCCTTCGTATGCATATATATTTTTGGAACATACATATAGTTACTCGCAGCATCTTATGGGAATAATAAAAACACTCTCTTCAAGACAACATTATCAGCAAAAAAATATATTTCATGCGCAAGGTGAAAAAATACAAAAAAACGGTATGAAATCTAACATGTTGCGAAATGTAAAAAAAAGAGTTTTTTATTACCTATTCGACAGAACCCTTGCACCTCTTTTTACGGGCTTGCTTAATTTACACCATAAAGGAAGTATTTTGGAGCTTTATATAAAGAAAAAATAAGTCAAATGCGGCTTATAAGCCGTTGTGTTTTTATTTCAACTCATACAAAGTAGAAGAATATGATACTCATCATCATAATTCTAACCCTCTTCATAATTTCTTCCCCCGTCAAGGCACAGGAATTTATCCCCTATCAAAATAATCCCATTGTTATGAGTGAACCCTCTCACAGGGGAGTAGTACAGCCATTTGTTTTGCGGGAACAAAATGCATACTCCCTGTGGTATGCGGATGATAGTTCTACTGGATACCGCATCCTTCGCATGCAATCGGCAAATGGCATTGACTGGTATGATAAAAAAGATACATTGGTAACTACCAGACAAAATGCGAGTGATCCTTCTGTATTGTTTGAAAATAATATATATACTCTCTATTTTGCTTCTTCTAACTTCGGATACATATCTTTATGGGAATCGAAAAGCCAGGACGGAGCAACATTTACCCCTGGCACAGAAAAAGAAATTCTCAAATCGCAAGTTCCGTGGGAAGGTACTAATCTCTCGTGCCCCTCAGTAATAAAAGATAATAATATCTATTACCTTTTTTATGCAGGGAGTGGTGTAAGTAATTGGGGAATAGGCCTTGCAACATCCCTCGATGGTCAAAGCTGGCAGAAATGCCCCAATAACCCCTTTATTGCCCCGGGAGCAAGTGGTCACGTCATAAAATATAATAATGTATTTTATTTATTCTTCCAATCACCAAATGGGCTTGAAGTGCAACAAACAAACCTACTGAACGGATGTAATACTGTATGGACAAACAGACATGTCATAAACAGTCCACTCCGTGATCCATCTCCCATTCAAGTTGGAAGTGATTTATGGCTTTATGGAACATTACCCACGCAAACAGGCCTACATATTGGACTAGCTGCAAATACAACCATTCTTCCCCCTTCCTATCCAGTAGTAATCATCCCGGGAACATTTGCTTCGTGGAATAAAGAGGCAATTTTACATAATACTACTGTTCCATTTGATTCGTGGAAATTGCATCCTGCGGTTGCAGAGTATGATGCAATCCAAAAAACACTTGAAAACATAGGACGTACTAAAAATACAGATTATTTTGTCTTCCCCTATGATTGGCGAAAGCCAGTTGTAGAAACGGTACATAATCTTGATGCGTTTTTAATAAAAAATGTTTGGTTGAATAAGCCATATCAGCCCGTCCAGATTGTGGGTCATTCACTAGGTGGGGTAGTAAGTCGTATTTATGCAGAACAAAATTCTTCAAGACCGATTAAACAAATTATTACTGTTGGAGCCCCACTTATGGGAACGACACAGGCATACAAGCCTCTTGCTATGGGAGAGATTGATCGGGATAACTCGCTTATGTGGATGGCAGAAAAACTTATATTAATGCTGAATAAATCTGGTCTTCAAAGCGACAAAGATACGATTTCACAAAAGTTTCCTGTACTGTTTGATATACTTCCCACATTTCCTTTTCTCAGAAATGAAAGTGGTATAGAAATCACTAGTTTACTCACTAATGGTTTAATGAGTCAATATCCTATTAATCTTTCTCCTGTGATCCCTCAATTGTATATTGGTGCAAGTGGAAGACTAACACTAGATGGATATGTACTATCTCTTCGAACACCCATTGATATTATGTTGGGGTTATCTATTGATGGTCATCCCTATTCGTCTTGGACAGAAGACGGAGATGGAATCGTTTTGGCAAAGAGCTCCCTTAATCAAATTTCACCTGTCCCAATCCAAAATCATGGAGAAATAATATATGCAAAAGAAAGCATAAAAACAATTTTATCGAAACTAAATATTCAGGTTCAGGACGGAGATATTCCTGTGGGAAAGGGAACAGCAATATTTCCAGCGATACTTGCATTCATTCAGTCTCCTGCAACAATACAGATTACCCATAATGGAGCCACTACCCAAGAAAATGAAGGGATGATCTATTTACAAAATACAGAAACTGGAGAATATTCGTTAAAGGTTACCGGACAATTTTCGGGTGAATATACTGTGAGCATTTGGCTTATTGGATCAAATAACGACCAATGGTATCAATTTAAGAAGCAAACTACGGTGGGTGGAATAGATAACTACAGTATATCTTTTGACAATATATCGGGGGGTGTCGTATCAGAACTTATTCCCACAAATACCCCCATCCCAACTATCACTCCTACAATTAAACCAACACTGGCACCAACGATGAGGCCAACAATTGGACCAACCGCAAAACCAATCCATAAGCCAGAGCCAACTAAAAAACCTTCCCCAACTAAAAAACCAACGCCAACCCCCAAACCTCACAAACCTACAAACGATGAAGACAAGAGAGAAAAGGAGTATATAAAATTAATTAAATTGCTTCTGGATAAACTTCTTAAATATTGGAGAGGAGTGCGTCATTGAGTGAACTGAATTTGTCTGAGTTGATGAAGTTCTGCTTCTAGCAGAGAAAGTCCTGGAAGCGGTGGTGGATTTTAGTCTAAGCGGGAATTATGCAGCTGATCCCTCGATAAGAGCCTGAATATCTTCAACAACACTTAATTCGCTCTCTATGCCCCCAAACGAATGATCATAATGTTTTTGTCTTAACATGGCCTGATACAGGCGATTATCAGGAGTAATGAGCCCTGGATGGGTGAGACATAAAGTGCGAACCAACGTCAACATTCTTGTCCGGTGGTATTCTGTATTGGCGTCAAGTTTGGTTTTTAGGTAGTGTGTTAGGGTATTTTTAACGAGCGCAAACGCGATAGCATCTTCGGCCATAAGTTCGGGATTGACTGCCAAAATAGTGTTGAGTCCCACACAGAGTGAACCGTATGCAGAAGCGGCATGTGACCCTGCCTCTCCCATCTTTTCAGTCAGTAAACGAACATACTCAGGTCTATCGACCACGGCCGCTCCGATATGTGCCATAAAGGTATGCCAAAAATACGACCATTCATGGGTTGTTGGAATCGCCCTTGCAACTCGTCTTAAAACAAAGTGAGACGTAGGTTCAGGGGACTTGAGTGCGTTCCATACCTGCGCAGAGGCTCTCTCTACAGTGTGATTGTAGCTGTCAGAAATAGAGTTTAATCCAAGCACCGAAAGTACCAAGGGAATTTCATTTTCTTTACCGGCTGGCGTCATATTAAAGACAATATCGGCGATAGCGGTTCTGGATGCGGCATCGGTAAGGAGTGGAACAAAAGATATCAGTTGAGCTGCAAGTTCCCTGCGGAGCGGATCATTTGTTTCAACGACTGTTTGGTTATGCCGTGTCAATGATGTTTTGAGATTAAGTGCACTAATAATTCGCCGTGCCGCCATTTGACTTTTTCTATCGCCAACAGCACATAAATCTCGGTAGTGATCCAAACTACCGATTAGTTCGTCTCTGGAAAATGTTGTTTCAAACATGACTGTATAATTTGACTCCCGTTTTATGGATTCCACCTGTGGTGATTCGGTAGCAGTTGCAATAGGCACATCGTTTGGAATATCTCCCGTGGCGAATTGATCCAGCAAAATCATTCTGTTGCGATGTACCATTTCTGGTGTTTCCGCTTCCGACCACATACCAACGACAGTGTTGACTTTGTGGGGATAATTCATTCCGAATACCCGAGACGGATCAATTTCCAGGACAGCTGTATAACTGTTGTTTATCATACGAACCAAATCGGCAGCAGACATATCCCGTATGCCTTTTCTTTCCGACCAAGACATCGAGTCACTTCCCCCGAATAAATAATCCCATACATCAGACGTTGGCGGTGCTTCATCGATTGGTTTTCCTTGCATTCTGGCATGGTCTTTTGCCACTGTGCTTAAGCTTTGTGTAGGTCTTTTTCCGTGTTCTTTCCGCCATGCATTTACTTGTGCTAATTCGTCGAAAGACATGACATTAGCTTTTGGGAGACTTTTCGCTTTTGTTTTACCGTCAGATACAACAAAGCGATTTCTTTCTTTTCGTAAAATGTGAAATGGACGAAGAGGGCCGCCATCGATTGCAACAGGTCCTAATGGAGTTTGACTTGGTCTTGGTCTTTCTGCCATAGAGCTTGATTATAACATAGACCGTCAGGAAAGGCAATTTTAGATGTTTAGGTGGTATTTGGTTGGCAATTATGGAGCGAATCCTGTGGCGTCGAGCGTATTTTGATCAAGACCGGAAGAGATTGAGGATAAATCGGTGTTGTCGAGTGCATTTTGTTGTATCGTAAGATCTTCTTTGGTGGTGACGCTTACCGGTGTTACTGTTGGTTGAGGAGTTATTTTGCCGCCTTCTGATGCTGATAGATTCGTTTGGGTAGGAATTACTTTTTGAGTAGTCGTGTTGCCTCGCATTTTGGTGCTCAGCGCGTCAATTGAGTCAAGTTTGTTTTTGTA
>JAZDOY010000018.1:0-16436 GCA_043798165.1 bacterium
TTTTTTTTATGGTGTTGCAGTAGTTAACGATGTAGTCATAATACGCACCTACAATCCAATTTCGTTTGTTCCTGTTATGTCTTTTATGCCAGGAATAATTATTGCCATAATTTTTTTCAAAAAGCTCCCTCAAATGAAAAAATTATTTCGTCCAAAGCCATTTTCTCATGTTGCTATTTATGCATTGTTTTATGGTGTTGGTGCTGTTACTTTTTATCAAGCACTTGACAGTGGAGCATCGGTTTCGCAATTATCACCAATAAGTCGCGCATCAATCATTGTCACTGTAATTTTATCAGCATTATTTCTCAATGAACGAAAAGACATTAAAAAGAAAATAATGAGTGCCGTATTAGTAAGTATTGGTGTTCTTCTTCTTGCGTAACTATTAGACAACAAATGATGCAGAAATATTGATAAGTGGACGTTGGGAACCTTTGAGGTGATTGTTTGCTTCCACCATCAAATGAGCAAGCTGCTCAAATTTTTCAGTTCCCGTCAGTACATTTCCTTTTCCACTGGAATCGTGTGCCACCACAACATCTTCATCGTCCATAAAGGAAAATGCAAATGGCGCTATTTTGCCCTCTAAGTCAAATATTCCTCCCCGTACTGCAGAATTGGGCCTTTGTCCAATTAATGCGATGAATGAAGCCAATTCATGAATATATTCCTGAGATATATCCTGTGCCAAACGGAAATTTATAAAATATCCTCTTTGACCAAATAGAACATCAGTGGGGCCACCAAAAACATTTGTTATTTTAGAAGTATCTTTAGTTACCACCACCGAAAGACTATTTTCACCTCCTGGCATCGTATTGTTATCGTGCACTACTTTTATTTCTGGATCTGGTTTATTTGCCTGTTTTGTTGTATCGCACAAGTACAGGGCATTACCAAATTGACATGTCTGATACTTTTGGGCTAACTTTGGTGCGTCCCCCCGTATTGCACATGTTGTGTCAACCTTCATCATGTCAGGAGTCCTTGTTCCATACGCAACATGCACTCTGTTAATCGGTACATTTGGTACACTCATGAGAAGGGGTTTTAGTGTAGTTTCTATTGGAGAAAAATAAGGAGAGTTCAAAGGAGAAAGTTCGATATTTCTTGATGTGCCTCCTTCAAATTGGGCAACAGCCATATCAAGCTGAAGAAGAGCTATTTGAGAATGATACATAAATGTCCTGTAATATATCAAATCATGCACACATTGTCAAACATTTATGTCCTCTATTTTTTATTATTCTAGGATAGTTGGTGGTGTATCTTAATAGTTGAATCGTGTGAGTCCGGTGAGATTTGAACTCACAACCACCTCCTTAAGAGGGAGATGCTCTACCAGTTGAGCTACGGACCCAGCGCATCTACTCTATTTTACTATCTTGCGTTTGTGTCCTCAGAGGGAATCGAACCCCCATCAATGGTTCCGAAGACCACTACTCTATCCGTTGAGCTATGAGGACTCACACTCCCTCCATTACTTACAGCTATACATTATACTATACAAATGACCGTGCTTATTTACTTTTTTTTCATGTTTTTGGAGATGTTTATCCTTTTGGCTGTTGCCATATATGGTGTTGGACTGCTTTTTTCTGCATTTAAAGGTGCCCCATATGTACCCACCTCAAAAAAACAGTTAGAAAAAATTCTCAAAAATGTTCGTTTAAATAAAAGTTCGCATTTTATTGAGTTGGGAAGCGGGGATGGTCGATTACTACGCTATGCTGCAAAACAATATGGAATAACTGGTGTAGGGATTGAAATTAATCCTCTTCTTATATGGTGGTCAGCATTTCTCTCCAAACGTGATGGAACTTCTCATAAAGTGCAATTTATTAATAAAAATATATTTGATTATTCTTTCAATCGCACAGATTATCTTTATATTTTTCTTATGCCAGAACTTATTATGAAGCTCATACCTAAATTTAAAAAAGAACTCAAAAAGGGGGCAATAATTATTTCACACGGTTTTAAGATTGTTGGATTTGAACAACGTCTAATCTATGTAGAAATCGATAAAACATTTTCAACATTTTATTATAAAATTTAAGAGAACTGATGAAGTTACGAATACTTATCCGTAAAGGAATAAATCTTGCCATACTATACCTTTTTGTCGTATTCATTTCCTTTGGTATCGGTTTTAAACTATCCGCAATGAATCGTCAACTTGTCTATTATCGAAGTGTCATGGACGATCTTGAACTTATTTCCCTTATTTCAACTGAACAGGAAAAAACGACAACTGAAATACTCACAGAATTTAAGACAGGAGATATTCGCGTTGCCAACCTAAAATATTTTTTTAGAAAATACGAATCAGTTTTATACGACAAATCAGAGTTTATCGTAAAGATGGCTGATCAATATAAGTTGGATTATCGGCTTATTCCTGCTATCGCCATGCAAGAGTCAAACCTTTGTAAACATATTTATGAAGGTTCGTATAATTGTTGGGGGTGGGGAATATATGGCAACAAGGTCACCCGTTTTGGTTCCTATGAAGAAGCAATTGAAACTATCAGTAGAGGACTTAAAAAAAATTATATTGATAAAGGACTCACAACTGCAGAGGATATTATGCGAAAATACACCCCTCCTTCTACTGGTTCATGGGCATTTGGAGTCAACTTTTTTTTGAAGATTATTGACTGATTATTGTACGCTTCTGGAATTTGAGAGTTCCTGAGACATTGAGTAAGCGGTGCCTTGTTTTTTACTTCGTGCGGCAAAAGCGGATCCTCTTTTTTTCTTTTTGCTCATGAGGGCTTGCATCCATGTACGACTTTCTCCTACTTTCATACGTACGCTTTGTAGTATGCGAAGGACGATTTCAAGAAATTTGACATGATATATACCTGGTTTTTCAGATAATGTGTCCATGGTAAATTTTTCGATATCGCGTACATCGTTTAATAGGGAAGCATCTGCTTTTTTTATATACTGCACTTCCTGTTTTATTTGCTCAATAAGGCGCTGTATTTGATCACGGACAATAACATTTTCATGATGGCTTTGGTAATTAAAAAGATTTGCCTCTTTTTTTAGGGATTTTTTCTCTTTTATTTTTTCTTCTATCTGTTTTTGCTGCTCATCTTCTGGCGACTGAGGAGCAGGTTCAGAAACACCCAATAATTGGTCAATCATGCCTGTTCCCATTGATTGAAGAGCATCAATAGTGCTTTTTCCCATACTTGAAGAGAGCTCACGGAGTGATTCAAGAGGATTAACGATGTGTGACGTGGTCTTCTTATCTGCCATAGACCCAAATTATATCATAGACCTATAATATAGTCAAGTGCCTTCTGCTTACGCAAGACTGAGGCATAAAAATATGCATTTGCCTCAGCAGCCTTACGGTCTTTTTCTTCCTTTATATTCGAAAAGAGAGCTTCTAGATCTTCTTTTTTTACTTCCAATTTTTCTTCATCCGCAATAACCTGCAATATAAACTCAAGCTTATACATATCCGTGATTTCTTTGGTAAGCCTCGTCTTTACCGATTCAAGCGTCAAATTACGTGTTTGCAAGTACTTTTCCATTGAAAGTCCAATCTTCTGTACATCATCCACCATTTGGCTTAAGCGCCGATCCAATTCTTCCTCGATAAGAAGAGGAGGAAGCTCACATTCACTTTCTTTTAACAAAGCTTCAAGGCTTACGTTTAATGCCTTTTCTTTTTTTTGATTTTCATCTTTCTCGCTCTTTTTTTCTTCTTTACCGGGCACCCATATGTCATCGGTTTTTAAACCTTTTTTTGCTTCTTGTACCTTTTTTTTGTAGTCCTTAAGTGCTACTTTTGGTTTTTCAGCAACTACTATCTTGAGTTCCCAATCTTCATTTTCCTTGGCTTTTATGAGATCGATTTTTGGAGAGAGAATAGGATGAAGGCCTTCTGTTTTTACTATGTCTTCATATATTTTAGGCATAATTTCACGGATGAGGTGAGAATATACTTTATCTTTATCGATATTTTTTTCCGCTAATTCTTGAGGAACCTTACCTTTTCGAAAGCCCACCATTTCAAATTGGGCATGAAGAGTGGCAAATGATGTTTTATATGCTGTCTGAACATCTGCCCAGGCAAGTTTTACCATAATCTCTACGGTAGATTTTGGTTGTTTTTTTATTGTATGTGTAGGCATGGTTATACTTCTTCGCTCTCCAAAAAAAATATAATTTCTATGCGAGCTTCGAAAGTATTTACCTACATTGTTTAACTCCCGTAGTATAATACCGCGAAGCTATCATAGCTTTGGATTTAGATAGCGAAGTGGCATTACAATTGTACCGCATCTTGCATGAAAAACAACTGTTTTTTCTCTTCTTCTTCAAACTGTCTCATGAAGAATTTTACCTTTCCGCTCCACGTATTACCCTCACAGTAAATATATCCAATCTTGTCTACCGTATCAGCCCCCTTGTCAATGTAGTTCTCCCTTATGCCCTTTCCAACTGTCATGATAGTTTGGCTAAAGCTTGTATAGGTAAGAAGACCTCTTCCCCAGCCAAAAGGATTATATGTTCCAGGGATCAAAAATTTTCCAAAAGTAGATTCGACGCCCGAGATAGAAGGAAGTAGATAACAATCTAGATTGTAGGTTGTACAGGCATCAATAAATGAATCTACCTCAGACAAGAGAGGTGCATCATACCGTTTTAACACTTCAGTTATTGCCTTTCTTTTAAGAGCTATATTTTGTAGATTTATAGATGAGGTTGAGTTTTTTTCAATATACGCAACCGCAGCAGAAGAGCCTGCAATAGATTGTGCTCGTGCAGGAGCAGCGCCAAGTGTGGCGATGACAAGTACGGTTAAAACGAATGAAAAAATAGTTTTACCCATAAAAAAAATCTTAAAGCTCTTCTAGCTGGTAGAAAAACCTTAAGATCTAGGGAAAGTATATCACAAGTATGTATGGAAGTCAAGTGATATGTTATATCACAACAGGTTATAACCCAATTATTGTACAATAGAATTGTATGAAAAAGACATTTCAAAGCTTTGTATTTGGCTGCAGAGTGAACGAAGCTGAACGAATAAAGCTGGACAAAGAGTTATTTGAGGCTGGGTTTAGCGTGGATTTAGCTTCACCAGCATACTTGATTATCAATACATGCGCGATTACAGGCAAGGCTGAACGCGAAGCGAGACAACTGATATATAGCCTGAGGAAAAAATATTTTAAGGCTAAAATTGTACTTACGGGATGCAGCGCAACTCTCTGGAACAAATATAAAACGGGAGATAGCACACTGGCAGATATAATCGTGCCTAATGACAAAAAATCAAGCCTGGTGAGTATGCTTTGCACGACCTACCCTCCTCTTGGTTTAACAAACACAGCTGAGGAGCCTACAATTGATAAATTCAGGCACTCAAACAGGCTCCTTGTTAAGATTCAGGATGGCTGTCATCGTTTTTGTTCGTATTGTATTGTGCCATATCTTCGTGGTACTCCTCAATCTGAACGGATTGAAAGCATTATTTCTTACATTAACTCATTTTCCCCCACTCCCTCTGAGGTGATTTTCAGTGCGATTAATACCGAAGCGTTCGGTAAAGACACAGGAGAGACAATTTCAAATCTCATTTGCAGAGCACTTGAAGAAACAGCTGTTACTCGGGTAGCATTTGGATCCATCCATCCCTGGAGCCTTACGGATGAGTTTATGGACTATTACCATAAAACCCTCTCTCAAGAACAACGATTCGTACATTTTTTTCATGTTCCTATACAATCGGGAAGTCAAGAAGTATTGGGGTATATGAAACGTGAATACAGAATAGATGATGTTATCCAGCGACTTATTCAGATTAAGACAGTTCATCCCCATGCACTTATAGCAACAGATGTTATTGTGGGATTTCTTGGAGAAACTGATGAGATGTTTGAAAAAACATATTCTTTCCTTGAAAGTGGTCCTGTTTCTCGGCTTCATGTATTTCGGTTTTCTTCTCGTCCTCACACAGCTGCGCATTATCTTAAAAAGCAGCTCACTGAACCATCATCAAAAACAAAGAGGGAGAGGTCAAATCGACTTTTAGAACTATCGAAAAAAAAGTATCAAACTTTTATTGAATCGCTTATTGGCGTATCGTTTAACGCCTTGGTCATTGCAAAACACATAGTGGGTTTTAAAGTCCTCCTAAACAATCATGTGGAGGGGGTTCTAAATTCGAAACACTGCTTGCCAGGCCAGATGGTGCATGTTACAATAATAGCTGCAAAAGACGGTTATGTTGTTTGCAAGGAATCATAGCTCAAAGGAAAGGTGTGCGGCGGTAGCTCAACTGGTTAGAGCATCGCCCTGTCACGGCGAAGGTTGCGAGTTCAAGTCTCGTCCGCCGCGCTTTTCTTGGGGCAGAGCGCCCCGCCCAGGGCGGGGAGGTTGAGGGTTCGAGTCCCTTTGGTTCCGCATTAGAACTGTTTAACGAACGAAGTGAGTTTAGCAGTTCTTATGTCCCGCCGAAGCCCGAAGTGCGAAGGAGGACAAAGCCCGGGAAAGACACAGTACTTGGACGATTAGCTCAGTTGGCTAGAGCGTCACATTGACATTGTGAAGGTCACAGGTTCAAGTCCTGTATCGTCCACACAAAATATAAAAATATATATGTATATAATCAAATCTATTACCATCACAACTACAGTCTCCTGATAAGGAGGGGTTGTTGTGCAAAAGACTCACCCCTCCGAAAGGAGGATTTTTTTTGCTAAAAATAGTATTTTAAACATTGTATAATCAACACTATGAACAATCAAAGCTTAGAACCAATGCGACACTCTTGCGAACATATTTTGCATCAGGCAATGACGGATTTATATCCAGGCTTGAAACGAGCAATGGGCCCACCAACAGAAGATGGATTTTATTTTGATTTTGATTATGAGGAAAAAATAAGCGAAGCCGACTTTCCCAAGATAGAAAAAAGAATGAGAGAGATTGTCAATAAGGAGCTTCCCATTATCCGTGAGGAAATTGAGTTGGATGAAGCAAAAAAACTGTTTAAAGATAACCCATATAAACTTGAATGGATTGAACAAATTCAAAACAAAGGACAAAAAGCTACTGTGTATTGGGTTGGAAAACCAAGAGAAGAGGGATCTGACGTAGATTTGTGCAAGGGCCCTCATGTTGAGTCAACGAATAAAGTTGGTCCATTTAAGCTCCTTTCAGTTGCCGGAGCCTATTGGCATGGAGACGAGAAAAATAAGATGTTGACACGCATTTATGGAACATGTTTTTCCACAAAAGAAGAGCTGGAAGCATATTTAAAACAAATTGAGGAAGCAAAAAAAAGAGACCATCGCAAACTTGGTAAAGAGTTAGATCTTTTTACTTTTTCCCCGTTGGTCGGAAGCGGAATGCCCCTCTACACACAACGGGGAACTATTATTCGCAGACTTCTTAATGAATATGTGGAAAATATCCAAAATAAAGAAGGGTATGGTCAGGTGTGGACACCTCAAATAGCAAAAGCAGATCTTTTTAAAGCCTCAGGTCATTACGATAAATATAAGGGTGACATGTTTAGAGTTGTTTCCAATTATTCTAATGAGGAAATGTTTCTGAAACCAATGAACTGTCCGCAACACACTCAAATCTATGCAGGTAAACCCAGAAGTTATCGAGACCTTCCGCTTCGACTTACTGACTTTGCGATGTTATATCGTGATGAAAAGCCGGGGGAATTAAATGGATTGGCACGGGTTAGGTCATTTTCACAAGATGATTGTCATGTATTTTGTCGAGAAGATCAGGTGGATGAAGAAATTGATCGGGCACTTGTAATGACTGATCGTATTATGAAAACGTTCGGATTTAAATATCGATACCGCCTATCTACTCGAGATCTACAACATCCGGAAAAGTATATCGGTGATCCAAAAATGTGGGATAAGGTAGAAAAGTGGGCAGTTCAAATCATGAAGCGAAATAACATAGAATATTATGATGGTCCTGGAGAAGCAGCTTTTTATGCTCCTAAAATGGATCTCATGGCAACAGACGCGTTAGGACGCGAGTGGCAACTTTCTACGGTGCAAATTGATTTTTTTATGCCAGCACGTTTTGGACTCAAATATACCGGCGATGACGGCAGTGAAAAACAACCGGTTATGATTCATCGCGCAATACTTGGATCGGTAGAACGTCTCCTCATGATTCTTATTGAGCATTATGCAGGGAAATTTCCGGTGTGGCTGGCACCTGTACAAGTTGCTATTTTGCCTATTTCTGATAAATTTATGCAAACTGCGCAAAAAGTACATCAGGCACTTGTTGCAAAAGGAATCCGTACTGAATTAAATACTTCCACCGAATCTATCGGCAAAAAAATTCGTACTACCACATTGCAAAAAGTACCGTATATGGGTATAATTGGACAAAAGGAAGTTGATGCACCAAAGCTTTCGCTCTCTGTACGGACACGTGAGGGGGTAGACAGTGGGATGCAGGAGCTAGAATTATTTATTTCCACACTTATTCACACCATTGAGAACCACTCATAGTAGATTTCAGAAAACAACCCCCAGAAAGTTTTATATAACGAATTGGCGGATTGAAGCAACAGAACTACGAGTACTTGATTCAAAAGGAGAGCAAATTGCGGTGATGAGTAAAGCGGAAGCTCTTGCAAAAGCTCAAACAGAGGAACTTGATTTAGTTCTTATTGCAGAACACGCAAAGCCACCCGTCGCAAAGATAATTGACTTTAAGAAATTTCTTTATCAAGAAGAAAAGAAACAAAAAGAAGCACGAAAGGGTATAAAAAAGGGCGTTGTAAAAGATATAAAATTATCTCTTTTTATCGGTCCTGCCGATCTTGATCGTATGATTGCCCGCGGTGTTGCGTTTCTGAAAGAAGGTAATCAAGTACGGTTAAATCTTGGACTAAGGGGACGTGAAATGGGAAAAACAAAAATGGCATTTGATCTCATACACGGATGCATTACTAAATTAGGCGATGTCAATGTTGCAAAAGAGCCAAAACTTGAAGGAAGAGTTGTGCGGGCTGTTGTCGCAAAGAAGAAATGACATCCGCTACATATGTATTTGTCTGTGAAATCAAAATTGTATATGATATAATATTAGCTCAGTAATTATTGATCTTACTATGAAAGTAAAAACAAAAACCAGAAAATCAGCCGCAAAACGATTTAAAGTTACCAAAAATGGTAAAGTGTTACATCGTTCACAAAATCTGCGTCATTTGCGAACAGTAAAGGGAAGTCGAAACCAGAGACGATTAAAATTGATGAAGAAGCTTGGAGGAAAATTTGCATCAAAAGTTAAAAAAATGATGGGTTTGAAATAAAATTATGGTACGAGTCAAGGGAGGCGTCCATACACGCAGAAAACATAAAAAAGTGCTTGAAATGGCAAAAGGGTTTTGGATGACCCGTCACAAACAATTCAGAAAAGCTAAAGAAGGTGTTCTTCATGCCGGTGAATATGCCTTCGTCGGTCGAAAACTTAAAAAAAGAAACTTCAAATCATTGTGGATCGTCCGCCTGAATGCAGCAATGCATAATCTCGGAAAGTCATACAAAGATCTTGCATTTGCTCTAAACAATAAAAAGGTGGGGTTGGATCGAAAAGTGTTGTCACAAATAGCTATTGACTACCCAAAGACATTCGAGCAAATCGTCAAGAAAATCTCCTAAATATTTTTATTTAAAAGTTTGAAGGTTAATTTACAAACTTTGAAACGCTTGAACTTCTATAAACTTTAATTTATAGCTTTGATTTTTCTCCTTAATACTATACAATACATAAATACGTCTATGGACATTCAAGCATTAAAAAAAACACTTGTTAATGAGCTCACAAAAAGTACAACGGTGCAATCGGTGTCCAACCTTGAGCTATCCTACTTAGGAAGAAACGGTAAGATAAACGAGCTTTTGAAGGGCATAAAGTCTCTTTCTGTTGAAGAAAAAAGAACAGCAGGAAAAGATATTAATTCGTTTAAAACATTTGTTGTTGACGAAATACAAAAGAAAAAAAAAGCGCTCTATCTAAAAGAAGAGCAGAAGATTTCGGTGGATGTCACACTTCCTCCGAAACTTGATGAATCCGGAAACCTCCATCCCATTACCATCGCAGTAAATGAAATTACAAATATCTTTAATAAAATTGGTTTTATTCGCATGTCATATCCTGAGGTTGACTGGGAATATTATGCATTTGAAGCGCTCAACATGCCTATTACCCATGCAGCGCGTGATGACTTTGAAACAACATTTTTAAGTGGCCAACCTGATACAAAAAAAGGGAAGATGGTACTTACGCCGCATACATCAAATGGTCAAGTACGCGAAATGGAACGCTTGAAAAGTACTCCTCCCATTCGCATGATCAATATTGGAAAGTGTTATAGACCTAACTGGGATGCAACACATACCCCAATGTTCCATCAATTTGAAGGGCTTTGCGTGGACAAGGGAATTACTATTTCAAACCTAAAAGGTACTCTTGACTTTTTTGTAAAGTCATATTTTGGAGAAACTATTGCAGTGCGACTTCGACCGCATCATTTCCAATTCACTGAACCATCGTTTGAAGTTGATGTCACCTGTACTGTCTGCAAAGGAACATCAATTCTTGACGGAAAAAAATGTAATATATGTAAATCCGGATGGCTTGAGCTTGGAGGAACGGGTATGGTGCATCCAAATGTGCTTAAAGCAGGGGGAATTGACCCTTCTGTATACTCGGGATGGGCATTTGGGTTTGGTATCGAACGAGTAAATATGATGAAATATGGAATAGATGACATTCGTAATTATTACAGTGGAGATATTAGGTTTTTGAAACTTTTTTAAATGAATATAAAAATCACCCATAATTGGTTGTTGGATTATTTAGAAACAGATGCTACCCCTGAGGAAATACAAAAATATCTTTCTCTTTGTGGGCCATCGATTGAACGAATTGATGAGGTTGATGGGGAAACTGTATATGACATTGAAATCACCTCAAATCGTGTCGATACGGCATCCGTTCTTGGCGTTGCCCGAGAGGCAGCTGCAATCTTACCTCAATTTGGCAAAAGGGCAAAACTCAAAAAGAAAGCTTTTGCCACACCTGTTATACCTGGAACGACAATTCCTATCACTATTTCTGATCCAAATACGGTATGTCGAAGAGTCCTTGGAATCGTTCTGGAAGTGGGGGGAGTTGCAGAGTCTCCTGCATATATTTCAAAACGTTTATTAGCAACAGACATGAGGTCTTTGAATAATGTAGTTGATGTCACTAACTATGTGATGACGGAAATTGGACACCCCACACATGTATTTGATTATGACAGAATAAGTACACATAAGCTTATTCTCCGCCATGCAAAAAAAGGAGAAGTAATAGTTACACTTGATGAAAAGAAATACATCTTAGATGAGACCGATATAGTTATTGATGATGGAGCGGGGAGAGTGATTGATCTTCCTGGCATTATGGGAACAGCAAATAGTGTAGTTACAAAAGATACAAAACGGATTCTCTTTTTTATTGAATCAAATGACCCAGTGAGTATACGAAAAACATCGATGAGATATGGTATTCGTACCATGGCATCAACCATAAATGAAAAGAATCCTGATCCAGAACTAGCCCTCACAGCACTATTAAGAGGAATTGAACTTTATAAAGAGGTAGCAGGTGCACGTCCACTTTCTCCTATTATTGATATCTATCCAAAAAAAGTACATACAATTGAAATTCAAACATCAAAGTCATTTATTGATGCAAAAGTTGGTGTAGAAATTCCAATGAAAACAATTGTTTCAATACTTACCAACCTTGACTTCACTGTAAAAGTAACTGAAAATGACAGACTTACTATCACGGTACCGACACATAGAGTAAGTGATGTTGTTATTCCGGAAGATATTGTAGAAGAAGTGGCGCGAGTTTATGGCTATTATGCAATTCCATCTGTCCTGCAACCTCCCTCATATGTCACTCAACCGAAAGAAACGGAGCTTTTGTTTCAGTATCAATATGTCGTGAAATCATATCTAAAACATAAAGGATATACGGAGGTAATGAACTACTCTGCAGTATCGAAAGAACTTTTACATCAGTTTGGAATAGAAAAACAAGAACATCTCTCTATAACAAACAGTATTTCAGAGGATATAAAATATCTTCGTCAATCTCTTATTCCTTCTCTCGTAAAAAACATAAAACAAAATGAGGGGTTTTTAGATAAAATTCGTATTTTTGAGATTGCAAAAACATATATTCCTGAGGCAAAAGGATTGCCTCTTGAAGAATTTAAGCTGTGTGTTGCAGTCAATACATCTCTTGAAGATCTTAAACAAATTATTTTTGGATTGTTTGATGAGCTCCATATTGAAGTCGGTATTTTGCAAACGGGAGGTGGATGTCATCCCTTCTTTCTTAGCACTGTAGAGGGACACATAGTGGTGGGTAAAACGTTATTCGGATCATTCGGCCAGGTAAAACCAGCTTTGTGTAGAAACGTGGGAGTTGAAAAACCTGTGTTTGCGGCTGAATTGTCATTCAAAAATCTCATGCAAACTGCACGAGTAATGCCGGACTATAAATCATTTAGTCAGTATGCACATATCACGTACGATATTACTCTTAAAAAGAACACACAGTTTTCTCAAATGAAAAGGAATGCATTTTCAGCATCACAAAAGCTTATTTCTGTCACCCCAATCAGCAATTACCATGAGAGTATTACTTTGCGTCTCGAATTTACGGACCACTCGCGAAACATTTTGGAAGAAGAGGTGAAGAAAGAGGTAAAGGCCATTCAATTAGCGCTTACGTAAAAAGTGTCAATATTTATTTGAGAATATCTAATCCGAAATAGTGCTTCATGAGGAGTCTGTTTGCTGAAGTACCAAACCAATTAAGTATCCTTCGCTTAAAACTTGCTTTGTGGCTTAAATCAAAAAATTCAAAATCAATTATTTGTAATTTGCCTTTTTCATCGACTAATATGTTGGATACTTGAAATTCACTTTTTCTCAGGAGAAGTTTACTAAATTGTTTTCTCAACCAACTGGTAAATCCATTCATTCCAACAAAATCGAGAGTAATTTTTTTGTCTTTATAAAGCCTATTATTTATTTGTACAATCTCTTTTAGTTGAGCTAATAATTCAGGTTTATTTCTTAGGGATAAATTTGATATTTCCTTTCCTTTTACTGCGTTTTGAATTACACAAAAAAAATCTGACTGAGGATCTTTATAAACTTCCGTTTTGGGGATATATTTATCAGTAAAATACGATGTTGCTTGGTCATATCCTTCTTTTTCTCCAATGTGCCCTTCCGTCATTGTTGTGATTGTTGCGGGTTTACAAATTTTGAGAACCTTTTTTTCTGTGCCTGGCTCATCTATTTCAAACACGACGTGATTTGCTCCTTGCCCAATCGGCACTGGATTAATGTATTCTGTACTTACTCCACACCGACCAAGCGCCTCTGCAGTTTGTTTGGTGAATTCGGCAGTATAGATAAGTTGCTTATGGTCAAGCAAGGGAGATATTGGTGGCACACTAAGAGCTGGTTGTGGTAATTGTGTTGAGTGAGGCGGGATTTCTGTTGACAGGGGAGCATTCGTTTCTTTTGGTGCGGTTATAACGAGAGGGATAGGTTCTGTCCGTAATGTGGTAACTTGTTGTGGGGGTGAAATGGTTTCTGCCATGTTTATGTTGAAGTTGGGGTGGCTGTTGGTGGGGTAGACGATGTAGGTGAGGGTGCTGTGGTTGGTTCTGCATAATCCCAAGCCTTATTTACTCCAAATTTAATCATACTTTCTCCGGATTTATCTTTTTCATTGGTGGAACGCACTTTTAGCTCATATACACCGTCACTATTTACCGATATTGTTTCTTCAAAATCACGTTTATCTTCATTATAATTTTTAATCTCATTATTGTTAAGGTATATTTTTATATTTTTTAGCGGACTCATGGATACTGTCTTTATTCGTACAGTGAATGTTTTATCTGTTATGGTTGAATGGTCAGAAATATTTTTTATTGATACCATCACGTCTTCACTGCGATTATCCGACAATTCCGTTGGACATTTCCATTTATCGTCCGACTGATCTTTACGCCAGTTGTCTATCCCTTCCTGCCATCTATTTTTTCCATCTGTTGAAACGGGATCGTTTTCTGCTACTACGTAACAATCTTTTTCTTCATAATTTCCTGTTTTAATTTCAATATCATTTGCAATTTTTCCATTAGCTTTTGAGATGCGCACTTTTTTGTAATAAGGAGAAATGTCTTTTGGTTCCGTACCTTCAATAAAATATTCACTTCTTGTTTGGGATCCGTCTTTAGGAAGTCCTCCAAAGAGTGGATCTATTTGAATTGCTTTTATTTTTTCAGGTTTGTCAATAATACCATCTTTGTATTTTTTTAACAGTTCCGTCATAAGGGTATACCAAATAGGGGATGCTCCAGTGGACCCAGATGTAACACGGGGATCCATTACTGTATTATCATTATTTCCTACCCACGCTCCGACAGTAATTCCCTTGGTATATCCTACTGCCCAGTTGTCCTTTTTATCATTTGTGGTTCCGGTTTTAACTGCAACTGTTTTACCTGGAATATTCAGATACGATCGTAGTCCAAAGGCATCGGCGCGCGCGTTGTTATCGGACAATATGTGAGAAATAAGAAATGATATTTCTGGAGAAAATACCTTTGTTTCTTTGCTTGGCCGGGAGGTAAATATTATTTTATCTGAATGATCTTTTATTTCAAGAATTGCTACCGGTTCTTTTCGTACTCCCCCACGAGCGAACACGGCAAATGCATTAGAAAGGTCAAGGAGGCTCACTTCTCCACCACCCAACGTAATTGATAAACCAAACCTATTGAGGTTTTCTTGTGTGGGAGCTAAGGTGTGAAGACCCATAAGGTCCGCCCGTTCAAGAAAATCAGGTATACCAATCATCGATACCAATTTAACAGCTGGAATATTGTACGAATTCGCAAGTGAAAATCTCAATTGAACCGGGCCACGAAATTTGCCGTCATAATTAACCGGTACATAATCGGGCTGGTCTTTTACTGGAAAAGTGGTCTTTACATCCATTATCATAGTTGCGGGTGTATATCCCTTTTCAAATGCTAATGCATATGTAATAGGCTTTACTGCACTTCCGGGCTGACGGCGAGACACTGCAGCATTATATTTGCCATACTCTTCATCATTATAGTCATACGATCCCACCATGCTTAGAATTTCATCGCTTTGTGAATCAAGTACCACGACGGCTCCATTGCCTACTTTATATTTTTTTATTCCGTCTATTTCATCTTTCACTATTTTTTCGGCTTTTTGTTGAACGTCAAGGGAGAGTGTTGTTTTGATTTTGAGTCCTTGATCTAGTATTTTTGCTCCATATTCTTTTTCAATAAGATCTTTTACATAAAATACAAAATGAGGTGCGTTAATTGACATGCGGGACTGAGAAAAAGTAAGCGAATTTATTTTAGAAAGCGCATCTTTTTCCTGAGTGCTTGTTATATATCCATCTTCCCTCATTCTCCGCAGTACATCCTTTGTTCTTCCTTTCCAAGAGTCTTTTATTCCTATAAAGGGAGAATAGATACTGGGACTTTGGGGGAGGCCAGCAATGAAGGCCGATTCAAGAAGAGAAAGTTGATTGGGGTTTTTACCAAAATACCCTTTTGCTGCCGAACCGACGCCATAAAAGCTTCCTCCATACGGAGCTTCGTTTAGATACATTTCTAATATTTGATCCTTTGTGTACTTGCCCTCAACCGATATGGCTAGTATTATTTCCTTTAGTTTTCTGGTGGGTGTTTGTCGTGAGTCAAGTAGAACATTTTTTATCAATTGTTGTGTAATGGTTGAACCGCCTCCAGATATTTTTCGTGTAATAAGAAGCATAAAGAAGGATCGAAGAATTCCTGTATTGGAAATGCCCCCATGTCTATAAAAATCCTTATCTTCTATGGAGATGGTGCCTTTTTTCAAATAATCAGAAATGTCTTTAAATGCTATAGGAAGGCGATTTTTGTCCTTATACATTTGAAAGAGTACCTTTCCGTCTCTATCATAAAAAATGGTTGCGTTTTGATCCACCTGGGAAAGTTTTCCAGGAGAGGGGAGGTCACGAGAAAACCATGCAAACACTCCCATTGTAAAGATAAATAAAAAGATAACAACACCGATAGCACCAAACATGATATATTTTTGAAGTTTCTGTTTATCATGTAGTAATGAAGGTCGTCGTCTTCGAGAAATCATAGTTGAATTATAACAAAAAATGCTATACTAGTCACATGGCAAAAAAATGGAAACTAAAAAAAGAAACTGTGTGGAAAGGTATAATTCTTGTTGCCTCTATTCTTCTGATTGTCACTTCTCTTGCCCCAATGTTTTTGAGATAAT
>JAZDOY010000037.1:0-47993 GCA_043798165.1 bacterium
CCTGTTTCTGGCTTTTTTTCCTCTGGTTTTTTTGTTTTATCCATACCAAACCTAATAACTTTTAATTGTTTTTTCTATTCCGCTTTGAGTAAGTTAGACACTAACTCCTAATTTTTGTTCTTTCATAATATCTTCAAGTAATGTTGAAAAATACTTTATTTGAGGCGCAATAAGATCGTAATGCATTCTTTTTGGGCCCACAACACCAATAATTCCCTTAACGCTATTTGCTTCAAACTCTCCAAAAATACTTGCGCATGATTCATAAATGGGATCAGCATATCCTTCGTCCCCTAATACAAAATATATATCATGGTCTTCTGTCGCTCCAAATTTGCTTAAAAGACGTTCCCAATATTCCATTTGTTCCAATCGTTGAAATACCTGTCTTTCCATCTCACGATTGATATATTCTTGAATATTCAATAAATTTGCCAGCCCGGCAAAATAAATGTCCCCCGTATTGGTGGTGGCAAGTGATACAAGTCCCGTTCTATGTGCAAGTACACGAGTGGCCTGTGTTAGCAATTTGTGCATCTCTCCTCGTTCGTCCCAAACGCTATTTTTATAGGCAACTTCGTCCGCTGTAGACATGTCTTTCTGCTTCATTATTTTGTTGATATACAGTCGAAATCCTTTTGGCGAAGGAATTCTTCCAGAGGAAAAATGCGACTTCACGATGTATCCTTTTTTTGCCAAAACCACCATTTCATTCCGAATTGTAGCCGGCGAAACTCCTAATTTATATTTTTTTTCCAATATTTCAGATCCGACGGGTTCTCCAGTATCCGTATGTTCTTGAATGATTGCTTTTAATATCTCAAGCTGCCGTGCTGTTAGTTCATCCATATTACGTACCATTCCGAAGTCCCTTAATTATTTTGGGACGAAGAGTGGTTAGCAATAATATACCAACTCTGCTAAATTAAGTCAAGAGGTATTTTTGATATACTTGGATCATGTACGAAAAATATCCCATTGTTCTGGCTCTTGCAGCTTTTATTTTCGACTCCAAAAAAAATATATTAATTGTTAAAAAATCATCAAAAGAACAAGTTGATCCTGGATTATGGGTAGTTCCTGGGGGGAAAGTATATCCACACGAGCCAATTCTTGAAGCGCTTGTGAGAGAAATAAAGGAGGAGGTTGGATTGGAAATAGCCTCTCATACCTGGATAGGAGAAGATGTTTTTGTTGCTTCCAAGCGGTATTTTCATGCACAACATTTTCTTTGTACGGTAAAGAAAACTGAGCCAGTCATCCTTGAAAACAAGTTAACCGACTATGCATGGATGCATATTGACGATATAGAGCAATATACCTTTCCTTTCAATTTAAAAAAAAGAATGTTGAATATTTATAAATACAAATGAATTATCTGCTTGGAGCTCACTTATCAATTGCTGGTGGGTATTATAAAGCTCTTGAGAAAGTAAAGGCAATTGGAGGAAATTGCCTTCAAATTTTCTCTTCTTCCCCACGGGGATGGAGTCGGGCAAGTTTTTCTGATGAATCAAAAAGAATATTCTTTGATACAAAAAAAAGGTTGGGTATCAGTACTGTTTTTTTTCATGCATCTTATTTGGTAAATCTTGCAGACGGCGGACGAATCGGGGAAGAATCAAAAAAATCGCTTATTGCAGAACTTAACGCTGCGTCTCAACTGGGAATTGTGGGGAGCATAGTCCATATTGGATCATTTAAAGGAAATTTTCCCACTATATGGGACGTTTCACAGGACAAAAAGTATAGCGTTCTGATAAACAATATTCATGAAGTACTTACCTCAACCCCCCAGGATACGTATTTAATTATCGAGAATGCAGGGAACAAGAAAATTGGACAAAATATCGATGAAATAGCCTCAATTTTGAGAGATATAAATAACGAACGGTTAAAGGTGTGCCTTGATACATGCCACCTCTTTTCTGCAGGATATGAGCTTTCAACACAGGAAAAAATGAATGTATTTTTTGATGAGTTTGAAAAAAAAATTGGTTTGAAGAAATTGGTTGTTCTCCATATAAATGACAGTCGTGATCCTTTCAATTCTGGACGTGATCGGCACGAAAATATTGGGCAAGGAACCCTGTCGCTACAACCATTCAGGCTTCTTCTCCATGATAAAAGAACTCTCTCTCTTCCCTTCATTATCGAAACTCCCGGCTTTGACGGGATGGGGCCCGATAAAAAGAATATAGACATCCTCAAATCTCTTATTTCGGTATAATAGAGCTATGATTTCTCTTCCCTCACCTGTTGTAAACTTTATGAACACGATCCGTAAAGGCGGATTTGAGGTGTATGTGGTGGGCGGAGCAGTACGTAACCTCATCCTTAAAAAAGAGGTGACGAATTGGGATTTTACGACCAATGCAACCCCTGAGGATATTCAAAACCTCTTTCCAAATGATAATTTTTATCACAATATATACGGAACTGTGACAGTAAAACTGGAAAATCATCTATTTGAAATTACTCCCTTTCGTAAAGAATCAAACTATACAGACAATAGACACCCGGAAACAATTGAATGGTCGGAAACGCTTGAGGAGGATCTTGCACGTCGTGACTTCACTATAAATGCTCTGGCCTTCGATGGGGAAAAAATAGTTGATTTATTTGATGGAAAAAAACATATCGATGAAAAAAAAATTGTTGCTGTTGGGAATCCGGATAAACGATTTCAAGAAGATGCGTTACGCCTCATGCGAGGAATTCGTTTTGCTTCTCAACTTGGGTTTCTTATTGCAGATGAAACAAGAAATGCAATGGCACGCAATTCAGGGCTTATCACTCACATTTCATGGGAACGCATTCGGGATGAACTACTAAAAATCGTTGGAAGTGATCATCCTGCTGAGGGGGTTCTCTTTCTCAGAAATACGGGACTATTAAAATATATCCTTCCTGAGCTTGATGAATGCTTTACTATCCCACAAAAAAGTCCCCTCCGTCATCATGTTTATGATGTGGGAACTCATCTTGTTATGGCGCTCAAGAGTTGTCCTTCTACCGATCCTATCACCCGACTTGCAGCCCTCCTTCATGACATTGGCAAGGTGGGAACATTTCATAAAGATAAAGAGTCCGAGCTTATTACTTTTTATAATCATGAAGTGGTGGGAACCATACAGGCAAAAAAAATTGCAGACCAACTTCGCCTCTCAAATGAGCAGAAAACAAAATTTGTTCGTTTAATTGAGTTTCATCAATTCACTGTTTCCGAAGACCAAACAGATAAGGCGGTTCGTCGGTTTATTCGCGATGTGGGAAAAGAATACATCCAAGATATGTTTGATCTTCGTACTGCAGATCGTATTGGCTCGGGGGCAACTCCAACTTCCTGGAGATTAGACCTTTTTAAAAAACGTATTATTGAAGTGCAAAAAGAGCCGTTCACCGTTAAAGATCTTAAGGTAAATGGTCTTGATGTCATGAAAATTCGGAGTATCAAACCGAGCAAAGAAGTGGGTGACATCCTTGATATGCTTTTTGAAAAAGTGGTTAACGGGAAACTCAAAAATGACCGAGAAACTCTCCTTGCTGCTCTAAATAATCCTTAAGCTTTTATTTTGGCAGGTTCATTTGTTTGATTGTCGTGGTCGGTGTTTGGTTTATCTGTTTGCTTTCCTTTATCTGGATAAGTCCTTCAGACAACATTTCATTAAGCTTTATAACATTTCTATAAAGAACCACCTCTCCAATAGCTAATACTAAAAAGGCTGTCGCTAACAAAGTGAGGATGAGTAATGTATGTGTTTTGATATATGAAAAAATAACCTTGTCCATAGGAATTAATACGAATGTGTAATTACTATCAGCTTATCATATTTTATAAACATATATATCAACCTCAAAATGATTCACTTATTTATTTTTAGGTGTTTCGGATTGTTAAAATTGATTGAGTGTTGATTTTGAGCCGATGTTATTTTTTTATGTTATATGTAGTCTTTTTTCTCTGATTCCTGTGATATCATTAAAAAATGATTAATAAATATGTTGAGTATTACAAAAAGGGTTTCTTTTTGGTCAGTGGAAACTTAATAATTTATTTCACAAGTCTGTTATTTTCAGTTGGACCCCAGATCGACAAGATAACAAAAAGTGTGGGAATATCTCAAAACCCATTTATCAGTTTCATATCCCTTATTATTGGTTTGCTTTCCCTCGGATCAACTTTCATAGCAATCAAAACGCTGTATGACGCTTCTGAAAAGAAAAAGATAACATGGGCTCTTATCGGGCAAAATTACCAAAGTACTTTTTTTAAATCAGTTAAGATCGTTTTGCTAATAATATTTTTTGCAGCGATATGGTTTGGCATCATCAACATCCCTCAACATCCTCTTTTACCAAGCAATCTCCTTTTTTTATTTGGGTTGATTTCTCCCTTATTTATTCCATTGCTTACCTATTTTGGAATTTATTATTCAATAAAGAATGTTTCCTTTTTTGATTCCTTTTTGGGGTCTGCTCTTTTTTACAGAAAAAACGTCCCATTTATATCTTTTTCAATAGTATATGGTTTGGTAAACTGGGTAATTCTTAATGTGAGACCGATGAATGTGGTTGGTAAGCCTCCCTTCTATTATATTTATGAAATTGCAACTATTTATGTCAGTTTGGTTATTAGCGCCGCATCACTTTTGTATTTTAAAGAAAACGATAAAGAAAAGAAATAAACTCCTGTGGTCGTAGACATATGTTTATTTTAAAATGGTTTTTTCTTGACCGATGTAGGACGAGTCTCCGTGCCCGGGATAAATAGTAGTTTCCTCAGGTAGTGTAAATATTTCTTTTAATGAATTCCAAAGGTCTTTTTTGCAGCTATAAGAGAGATCTGTACGCCCTATCGCCCCTGCAAATAATGTATCTCCCGTAAAAATAATTTTTTCTTCCGGGAAATAATAACAAACCCCCCCAGGAGTGTGACCGGGAGCAGGTAAAATTTGAAATTTGAAGTTTTGAATTTGAAATTCTCCCACTGGGAGATACTTTACCAATTTGGGAGGCACGGTGATTGGTTTATGTCCTAAAAAATGTTCTGCCGTGTTTTCTAGTCGATCTATCAAAAACTGATCTTTTTTGTGGATGTAGAAAGGAACATCAAAACTCATTTGTATCTCCCCTCCAGCCAAGCAATGGTCAAAATGACCGTGTGTTGCAAGAAGAGCGACCAATTCCAGATTCTTTCGTTGCAGTTCTTCCAGAAGAAAGCTTCCCTCATCTGCTGGATCAATAATAAGAACTTTCCCTTCACTCATAAGAAAATAGCAGTTTGCCTGCAACTCTCCAAGTGGATAGGTATAAATATTCATAGCACAATGTCCCCGTTTATTTTTTTCTTTTTTCAAGCCAAATCAATATGGGAGTTGCCACAAACGGGGAAGAATATGCTCCCGTAATGGTCCCAATCCACAAGGCTGCAATAAAAAAACGAATTGTTCCTCCTCCCATGAGAAGCAATGCGGAAAGCATGAAAAAAATAGTGAGCGAATTATTGATAGATCTGACCATGGTTTCAGATACCGCCTTGTCCGCAAGATCTTCGATTGAACCGCTTTTTGAAGTCTTTAAGTATTCTCTTATCTTGTCAAAAATAACAATCGTATCATGGACAGAAAAAGACATGGTTGTGAGAAGGGCGGTAACAAACATCAGGTCAAATTCAGCCCCAAAAAAATAAGAAAGGAGAGAGTAGGTACAAATGAGAACAAAAAAATCATGCACCATTGCAAGCACTGCAGCAAGTGCGAAATTAAATCCCTTAAAAGAAAAGCTCATATAAATTAATATTCCACATATGGCAAGAAGGGCGGCAATAACTGTCTTTTGTCCAGTTTCTTTTCCTAGTGTAGGTCCTACTGTTTCATATCGTAACACTTTTACCTCACTTGCAGTCACTTTCTTTAATTCTGTCTGTATTTTCTTTTCTTGTTCGTCGGTGAGAGGGTTTGTTTGGATATTAAGAATTTTGTTTTGGGAACTCAAATGGACAACCCGTAATTTCATTGAGGTAAGAATTTTTTCGACAACTTTTTTTTCAACCAAGTTTTTTAATTGGTAACTTATGGTTGTTCCTCCTGTAAAGTCTATGGAATATCTATATCCAAATCGAAGAAGGGAAAACATACCCGAACAAATAACAATAAGAGATATCGTTACATAGAGCCATGTGTACTTGTGAAATCGAATCATAGGATATTACTTATAAAATGTTTGTATTAAGCGCTTTGTAATGACAACTCCGGTAAATAAGCTTGTGGCAACTCCTATTCCAAGCGTAAGAGCAAACCCTCTCACCATACCAAACTGTGGAAGAAATTCCCAGTTTAAAGGATTAAATAGGATAAATGCTACAAGCATCGTTGTAATGTTTGCGTCCTTAATAGCATCAAGTGCCCTTCCAAACCCGAGGCGTATCGCTGTATTAAAATCTTTTCCTTTTCTTTGTTCTTCTTTGATTCGTTCAAAAATGAGAATGTTTGAATCAACCGCCATTCCGATTGATAATATAAATCCTGCTATTCCAGGAAGCGTAAGGACAATTGGTATTGCTCGAAACAGGGCGAATGAAATCATTCCATATAAAGCAAGTGCGGCTGTAGCGATAAGCCCAAGCTTGCCATAGTAGCCAATCATAAAAATACAGACCATAAAGAGTCCTATGCCACCGGCTATTACACTTTTTTGTACATCATCTGCTCCAAGACTTGGGCCAATGTTACGTTGTTCAATAAGTTGAATAGGAAGAGGTAGGGCTCCCGAATTGATGGCAATAGCTAATTTTTTTGCTTCATCAGTGGTAAATGAACCTGTAATGACGGCGCTTCCGTCAGATATTTTTTGTTGAACGATTGGTGCTGAAATAGGAAAGTAGTCTAAGAAAATACCAACGGGCTTTCCCACATTGCGTCCCGTTATTTCTTCAAATAGTTTTGCTCCTTCAGTTGTGAAGGTAAGAGATACCTGGGGTTTGCCTGTTTGAGAATCAAACACAACGGCTGCCTTTTTGATGTGTTTTCCGTTCATTCCGGTATCTTTGTTGAGCCGTTCAAGAAGTGAGGCGGTGGTGGCAATTTTACTGTCCAAGGGCCCTTCTTCAATAAACCTCAGTTGGGCCGTTTGTCCGATAAGGGCAACTGCTTGAGAAACGTTTTCAAGCCCCGGCAAATCTACTGACACTCGTTGTTCACTGCCAGATTTGATGTTTTGAACCAAAGGTTCTGAGACGCCAAAAAAATTGACCCGTTTTTCTATAATGTCCCTTGCAGAAGTAAGAGCATCTTTCATATCCTCAGGCTTTATGCCTCTCGTATCTACCTTAAACACCAGGTGGCTTCCTCCTTTTAGATCGAGACCAAGCTTTGTTTTAAATTCTTTCTTTATCTGTATGCCAAAAAATGAAGTATTAATCGAGAGAGGATGTATTACGAAATTAATTTTTGATTTATTAACATTAAATTTTACTGGTATATTTTCCGGTAAACATATTCCTATAAGTGCCACAAGAAGAACGATATAAATAAATCGACGACTATTCATAATGTTATTTCATGAGTTCTTCTTCAGAACCGCAAATCATAATTTTTGGTGTACGCAGAAAACGCCACAAGAAGGGGTCGTTATTTCGTTTTCGAAAGACAAATTCTTCATCTGTCATGACGGTATAATCAATCTGTCTCCCGCTTGTTTCTTCCATTCGTTTGATAAATGCTTCTATTTCGGGGATGATAATCATTCCAACCAACAAAAAATAGACTTCATCTTTTTTGATTGGTTGTTGTTTAATAAATTTTGTTGAAAGTGATGCAAATTTTATTTTCCCAAGTCGGGGCGCACTTTCATGAACTGCTTGAGGAAATGAACTGGTTTTTGCAAATATACGCAGGAACTCCTCATAGAATATATACGATTTATTGAGAGTATAGAATGATTTGTTCAGTCTTTTTTCCTTAAAAAGTATTTTCGCCTTTTCAAGGATGTCAAGTTCTCGCTTCACCGCATTTACCTCTTCATCAACTGCCCGAACAATATTTCTTAAATAATACAATTCAGTATGGTGTGTAAAAAATAACTCAAGAATTTTTCTTCTCGTCTTTGAGGGAATTACTGCGGCTAACATAGGTGAACCATCGTTAATAAGTAACTGTGTTTCCAACGGGGAGTATTTCTACAAATACTTTCCCTCGGACGATAGAGATTTCTTTATCGTTTTCATCATACCATTTCATTCGTGTTTCAGGATCCGCTTTTTTCCATGTTGCTTTTATTGCCTTTCCGTTTTGGAAAACAAGAGCATCGCCCTCCCCTGCCAAGTTGTAAAGAATGTGTCCACCATCATAACCGTCATTTGCAGGGCTTTCTTTTGCAAACACTACCATAACATTTTTTGCTTCAAGTTGTTTTCCGGTGTTTTTATCTAGATGTGGTTTTCCTCCATTTACACGAGCATAGGTATTTTTTTTACTGTTATAACTCCACACAACGGCAAAATCACTCGCAAATGAATTCCAAAAACCGAGTTGCACTTTGTTTGTTGTCCCTCTATCTGCGACTTGTGCATCGTCCGCAAACTTCCACGACTCGAACGTTTTGTCCCATGCAACACCTTCTTCGTCTACATTGGTTAGCATACGTTTCGTCTTTGCATAATCCCACAGTTTCGCTGTTGAAGAATATACAGTGTGTTCTGTAGCAACATTAGGGAGTCGGTCATAATCTCTCCAGTAATAAGGAAAGGGAACTGCAAATTGATTCATGTCGTTATAGGAGTCCCATCCCAATTTTCGTATAATTCCCAGGGCATCAGCTTTTGCCCCATTTGCACATCCAGATCCAGTTTCAGCGTCGCAATTTGCGCCTCCCACATGGCCGTAAAGTGGATATTCTCCATATTCTCTCAGCATTGCCATAAAATGTACTCTTGCAGATCGGACGGGACCAATAAATGATGCATCCTGACAATAAAAGACTGCAAGAAAGCGAGTGATTCCACCTTCCGCCACTGCCTCATATACAACATCAGCTGAGGAAATGCCCGATTGTGGACGTGCTTCTACGTGATTTTCAATCATGACTCCAAGTGGTCTTCGGGTTATCCATTTGTTTTTTTGTGCGACAGTCATCATTTGTCCGTTGATGGGGCATTGTTCTGTTTTTGGTTCTGTGGATTCCTCTTCAAGTAAAGTTGTTGTTTTTTGAGCGACTGTTGTTTTTGAATGTTGTATTAGTTGTACTACCCCGTATGTACTACTAAATGAAATAACCCCCAAGAGAATTGCCAATCCAATCGTTTTTTTAATATCCATAAGAATACATCGTACAAAAAATTAGTAATAGAATCTATTCAGCTTTTTTTATTGCCTCCAATTCTTCCTGTGTCAGTTCAAGAGTTTCGCCTTTTCCCTCTTTTATCTTCTTAGCATATACTCGTATTCCATCGGGGATATACATAAAATCAAGAACTATGCCATTGCGAAGTTCGTTCAACAAAGCAATAACAAAACTTTTTTCACCTTCTGTTTTCCCCAATGCATAAAACTGTACTATCCCTATTTTACGATACATGTGTGTAGATGCAATCTGAAGTTCCTGAAGTTTTTTTTCTAAGCTTTCTTGCCTGTTTTCACCCTTTTCTGCCTCACGCAAAAGCATGTCTAATATTCCGTCAATTGAGTGAACTCCTGACCTTTTTGTGAGTCGTCGATAGTGACTTCTCAGCTTCACAACAATAAAAGTGACCAGTGCGAGCCATCCAAACATAAAAGCCAGGGTGATATTTACAACCATGCCTTTCATTTTATCCACTTTACAAAGTGCTGTCAATATGATTACAATTACACCATGCCTAAAAAAACACGGCTACAAAAGCTTCGAAATCAGATGAAAATAAGTGAGTCATCCCAAGCTATGCAGACCGGCGTCATACAGAATGAATTTTTATCTGTCGATCCTTTGTTTAAAAAAGATTTGATGAAAAGTATTTTTTTTGCAGTATTTATAACTGTATTTGAAATTGCATTATATTTCATTTATTATCTGCGTGTATTTGAAAGGAGGTGAAACAAACCTATGGCAACATCAATGTACTGTGTGAAATGTCGAGCAAAGAAAGAAGTCAATAATCCTGAAAAAGTTACTATGAAAAATGGTAAACCAGCGATGAAGGCAAAATGCCCAGACTGTGGAACAGGCATGTACAAAATTGGATCGAAGTAAAAAGCGTACCATCCAAAACAAAAGCCATTCTGTAAAAGGAATGGTTTTTGTTTTATAAAAGGGGAAACTCTTCTATTTTGGTGAATTTTCTCCCCTCACTATTCTTGGAACTGGCAAATAATGTGAGAAAATTCACTGGGTAGGAAATGGATATTTCTGTTTTTTCTAATATTTTTCTGAGTAAAAAAAATTGTTGTTTTGACGAACGCGGAGCTCGTGCAATACAGGTATGAAATACAAATGCTCTTTGTTTTACGAATGTTGGATAGGTGGTTTCGAGGGAATGTACAATTACATCAATTTTCTTTTCTCTGCGATAGGTCATATGAAGCACAAGCTCCGTTGTTTGGAACATATCAAGTCCCATTCCATACAGAGTAAATCGTTCCTTATCGAAGAGAGTGGTTTTTATTGATTCGGACAATTTGGTTGTATCTTCAACCTCACCAAAAAATTGGAAAGTTGCGTGATATGTGTCAGGATGTACCCATCTAAAAGATGGATATTTTCTAATAAGAGGAATAAGCTGTGTGTAGAGCGATTCCCGTTCTGTTGGTGGAAGCTCAATCCCGAGAAATAGACGCATAGGTGATAAGTTGTGAACTAGAAAATGATGCTAAATGGGGAATTGATAATATTTCCGCGTTAACTGTTTGTGCAAACTTTCTTTTTTGTAATTCTTTTGGGTCCGGAAATGTAAAGGCAATGACTGATGGATGAATGATTTTCACGATATCTTCATAATTTCTATCCGGATCCTTCAGGAAAGGTAATAATACCACATAATCAACATATCCTAAAGCTGCTAGTATTTGCGCTCTTTGTTGTTGTATATGTATCGGTTTTTTCTTTTTTACCGTCTTGATAAATGTATCGGATTCTAATAAAAGGATGAGAACATCACCAGCAGTTCGTGCTTTTTGTAAAAATATTGCATGCCCATAATGGAAAATATCAAAACACCCACCCACTAAAACAATTTTTTTTGTTTTTTGTATTTTAATATCCTTCAGAGATGAGAGGGGGAAGATTTTATGATCAAAATTCATTATATAATTATACAGTATGGCTCAAGTACATTTTGTAACAGAACAAACAACACAAAAACAAAAAGTGCTTATTGTGACGGATAAAAATGATGTTTTTATAAAAAAACTGAAAGCTCATTTAGTATCCCATGACATGCATGTTTTTATTTCTCCTCATATTCCTGGGGATACTCAACGGTTTGATCTTTGTTTTATTGTTAATTTTTCATATAAAATAAAAAAAAGAAACGAAACGATTCCCACTGTGTACATCGTGTTTCATGCACAAAAAAAATATATTCACACAACAGTTCTTCCTTTAAATTCTCGACTTATTAATATTGTTGGGGGAGTTGATTATGGTATAACTCAAATGCAAACCATTATTTGGTTTGCAATATCACGACAACATCACTCGCCTATCCTCACTCTTGAATCTCCGTTTCACACACCCCCAAAACCAAAACAAAAAAAGGTGGTACAAATGCATTTTTTTGTGCCCACTTATCTGTATCGTCTTGTGGGATTTATGATGATTACACTCTATTTATTCTCTTTTTGGATTCCTTTGGGAATAACTAGTTTTTATTCGCTCCAATCAATAAAACGTATTCAAGTAAACAATCTTTCCGAAGCAAAAAATAATAATGACATAAAGAAGCCGTTCCTTTCTCTCGCTTCCCTTCTCTATAAGCCAGTGAGACCTGTTTACCTTTTTTTTTCCCTGGCTCAGTTACCTGATGATTTGTTTGTCGTCAATACAACAGTGACTGATTTAACGCAAACAGTAAAAAAACTCATTGATGAATCTCATATATTTTCACGACTTGTGCTCCAGCCAACAAGGGACTTAGCAACAGCTCATTTAGTGCGATTGCATTATGATGCAACGCAAAAATTGCTCACTCAGTCCGAAGAAGAGATTCTTACTATTTACCGCAAAATCCCCCCCTACTTACTATCTGCAAATTATAAAAGCAAATTTCAAGAAGGCATTGCTCAATTACGAAAAGCAAAAAAGGTGTTTGCTCTTCTTCCTGATATTCTAGGAGAAAAAAATGAACAAACGATTCTCCTCCTCTTTGCAAACAATATGGAGCTACGGCCAGGAGGAGGATTTATTGGATCCTATGGTATTTTAAAAACGCAATATTTTGGTATAAGCGAATTTACAATATATGATGTGTATGATGCCGATGGACAACTTACCGCACATGTTACTCCTCCAGGTCCCATCCGTGATTATTTAAATCAACCTCATTGGTTTTTACGTGATAGTGCATTTTTTCCCGACTTTTACGACACATACCAACAGGCAACCTTTTTTCTGCAAAAGGAGATGGGGCTTGGTTCATGGAATGGTGCAGCTCTTATTACCACTTCAGCAGTAAAAAATATTATTGGAGCATTCAACGAGATATTATTGCCAGATTACAACGAACGAATAACAAAAGATAATTTTTATATAAAGACACAATATTATGCCGAGCACGATTTTTTCCCCGGATCGACACAAAAGAAAAGTTTTCTTTCCTCCCTTGTAAAACAACTTCTTTCTCAAACTGAAACTGCAAACCCCCTTCTCTTAAGTTCCGCAATTGTTGAAGGGTTTGATCAAAAAAATATGGTTCTTTTTATGAATAGCGATATAGTGCAAAAAAATCTTGATGAACTTTTCTGGAGTGGTCGTCTTGCCACACCGTTTTGTCCAGAATCGGTAAAAGATAATTGTTATGCAGATTTTCAGTTTGCGATGGACGCTAACTTGGGAGTAAATAAAACGAACTTTTTTATCGATAAATCATATGATGTACAAACCACTATTGATGATGCGGGACTTGTCGTAACAAACCTTTCAATTACCTATGCAAATAATTCTCTCTCAGGAGTGTTTCCGGGAGGAAACTACAAAAATTATTTTCAAATACTGCTCCCTGCAGATTCTCTTGTCAGGGAAGTGCAAATTGAGGGACAACAGCTTTCCTCTTACGACTCAGATACGGGAAAACATAAAACGATAGGTTTTCTCGTTGAAATTCCCCCACAAGCAAAAAAAACAATATCCCTTTCCTATACCTCATCAATCAAATTTAAAAAAGGAAAGGCTACTTACCAACTTGTTCTCCAGAAACAAATCGGAGCGCAATCACACGATGTTCATTTTTCACTACAGCTTCCAAAAAATATGAATCTATTAAATACAAATTTTTCTCCCCTTGTGAAAAATAGCCTGATCCTCTATAATACTGACTTGTCGACAGATCGTGTATTTTTTATTGAATTATTGAAAGAACAACTATGAAAAAAGCTCATTCGGAGAAGAGAAAAACAGTTCTTGATGCAAAGTTAAGGACAGTGTTTGGTAAAAAGAATAAAAATCTTCGAAAGGAAGGCTTTCTCCCTGCCAATATATACGGGACAAACTTTCCCTCGCAAGCAATTTCAGTAAACTACGTGGAGTTTAAAAGAACGTTTAAAACGGTTGGAGAAACTGGCATTGTCTATATTAAGACGGAAAAGGAAGAAATCCCAACCCTTATCACTTCATTGCAGAGAGATCCTCTTGAGGGGTTGGTACTTCATGTGGATTTCCGTAAAGTCGATTTAAATATTAAAATTGAGGCCGTTGTACCTCTTACATTTGTTGGAATTGCCCCAGCGGTAAACGCGGGAGGGGTTATTCTTACCCTGACAGATAAGGTCACAGTTGAAGCTCTTCCACAGGACATTCCAAATCATATTGAAATTGACTTAAGTATTTTAAATGAAATTGGTGCAGAGATTAAGGTTTCGGATATACCTGTAAACACTGGATATGCTATAAAGACTGAAGCTACGAAAGTGCTTGTATCAGTCGCAGCCCACAAGGAAGAAAGTGTCATTGCAGAAACAACCGCTGCCGCAACACCTGAAGTCTTAACCGCAAAGCCAGATGTGGTTGTTGAGGGTGAGGCCGGAGCGCCAGCACCTATAGAAGAAAAGAAAGAGGTTAAGAAGGAAGCGAAAAAAGAATAAAGGATTAGTTTTACAATAAAATTATTATGACAGTCGTAAAATCAGAATTTTTACTTGCGCTCAATCAGGTAGCGGCAGAACGTAATATTCCTGCTGAAGATGTTCTATCATCTATTGAACAAGCTCTTGTTGCGGCATACAAAAAAGAATATCCAGAAGCACAAACAAGCGAAAATATCTCTGCAAAAATCAATCGTCAATCCGGTGAAGCTCATTTGTTTGAAGACGAAAAAGATATCACACCTCCTGGATTTGGTCGAATAGCAGCACAAACGGCAAAACAGGTTATTTTACAAAAAATTCGAGAGGTCGAAAAACGAACCGTTGTACAGCATTTTCAATCTCATATTGGATCATGTGTAAAAGGAAGAGTTATCCGTTTTGATGGTTATAATGCATATTTTGATCTTGGAAAAGCGGAGGCTGTTCTGCCAAAAGAAGATCAAATTAAACAAGAGGAATACTCTGTAAATATGAGCTACACGGTTTATATTAAAGAAATAGGAAATGACAAATATGGAAATCCTCGTATCGTTGTGTCTAGAAGTGATGTGAGACTTATCGAAGAGCTCTTTAAGCGTGAAGTTCCAGAAATTGCCAATGGATCTGTTGTAATAAAAAAAACTGTTCGTGAACCAGGAGAAAGAGCAAAAATTGCTGTAGCAACAGGCCATGGAGCAGTTGATCCTGTTGGGGCCTGCGTTGGACAACGGGGAGTTCGTGTACAAACAGTTACAGATGAATGCGGAGGAAAGGAAAAAATAGATATTATTTTATGGAACAATGACAGTAAGTTGTTTATTATGTCCGCACTGTCCCCTGCAAAAGTATCTTCAATAGAAATTGATGAAAAAGCAAAACATGCAAAAGTAACGGTAGAAGAATCTCAAGCACCCCTCGCTATCGGTAAGGGAGGAGTAAATGTCAATCTTGCATCTCGGCTTGCCGGATATACAATCGATATAATTCAAATACCCAACACTTCAGAACCAGCCAAAGAAGAAAAAAGTGAAAAAAAAGAAAAGACTGGCTGATGGTGATAGTTAACGAATTTATTTTGTTGTATCTTTATGAAACCACGTCCTCCTGTTGTAGCAATTCTTGGCCATGTGGACCATGGAAAAACCACTCTTCTCGACTATATTCGCAGCTCAAGAATAGCCGCGAAAGAGCAAGGTGGCATTACGCAAAAAATTGGAGGATATACTGCAAAAACTTCTATTAAGGGGTATCCAATCAATGAAATTACCTTCATTGACACTCCCGGACATGAAGCTTTTTCACAATTGCGAGCACGGGGAGCAAATGTTGCTGATATTGTACTTCTCATTATTGATGCTAAAGATTCGCTCATGCCTCAAACGATAGAATCTATATCACACATAAAACAGGCTGCAGTCCCTTGCATCGTTGTTCTTAACAAAATGGATCTTCCTGAAGCAAAGCCAGAAAAGGTAAAGAATGATCTTCTCCGTCATGGAATAATGGTAGAAGGAAAAGGAGGTACAATACCTGTTGTCCCTATTAGTGCAAAAACAGGAAAAGGAGTCCCAGAACTATTGGAAACAATTTTGCTTCTTGCAACAGACAAGGGACTCATGTATGACCCACAAGCTGAGCTCGAAGCATATGTAATTGAAACTAAAAAAGACAGGCGCGGAATAGCAGTGAGCATTGTAATAAAAAATGGAACTCTTCATGTAGGAGACGTTGTTTATTCAGGTTCAGTAAAAACAAAGATACGTTCAATTACTGACGATGTAAATTCCCCATTAAAAGAAGCCGCTGCTTCTCAAGCGTGTGAATTACTTGGATTTGAGATTGCACCACTGGTAGGCTCAAAAATATCACAAAAAAAAGAAGTTGAATCACTTGAACAACCCGTCACCCCAAGCCCCCTTCCTCAAAAAGCCTTTACTGCTCAGGATTTTTTTGCGACCCCACAAAAAGAGCAAAAAAAGCTATCAATTGTCATAAAAACCGATTCTCAGGGATCACTTGAGGCACTTGAGGCTATTTTGTCCGGAAACTCCAATATTGAGATTATTCTCAGTGGGGTGGGAGATATTCATAAATCCGACGTTTTCCTTGCAAAGGCAAGCAAATCTATTGTTATTGGCTTCAACACCCATATTGATCAAGAAACAAAGGATATCGCCAAACAGGAAAAGGTCATCATAAAGTCATACACTATTATTTACGAGCTCCTTGAAGAACTAGAGGAAGTAGCACTTCTTCTGCAAGAGAAAGAGCAATCCGAGAAAAATCTCAAGGGTGAGGCCAAAATCCTTGCAACATTCGTTATCGAAGGAGAAAAAGTGTTTGGAGCTAAACTTTCAAAGGGAAAGTTTGAGCTTGGAGACATGTTGGAAATTCACCGTGGAGGTAATATTATAGGAAAATCAAAAATTGTTTCTTTAAAAATACGAGCAAAAAGGGTGGAAGAGGTAAAAAAGGAACAGGAGTGCGGCCTCATACTCTCTCCTGCACTTGACATTCGGGTAGGTGATATGGTAAAATGTATCCTATAATATGTTTCCAAATACAAACACCACTTTACCCCGTGTTTCGGACATCATTACAAAAGGGCTTAGTGGCATAATCATACTTCCCAACAACCCGTCTCAAGATGCTATCGCGGGAGCGACTTCTTTATATTTGGGACTTCTTAAGCTCGGCAAAAATGTAACAATCGTGTCTTCTTCTCCTATTAAAAGTGATTTCGTTGCGGCAGACAAAATCCAGACATCTCTTTCCGTTGGAGGAGATAATCTCGTCGTCTCATTTCCTTATACTGATGGGGCTATAGATAAGATTGACTACCACATTCAAGGAGAAAAATTTAATCTTGTTATCACTCCTCGACAAGGATTTCCAAAATTAAATCCAAATCAGGTTGTATATTCATATTCTGGCGGAACATTTGATTTTATTATTACTGTCGATACACCAAACTTAAATACGATTGGAACTCTCTATGCGGAAAACCAAGCACAATTTCAAGGAAAAGAAATTATAAATATCGATAGACATCTTACAAATGCTTTTTTTGGAACGGTCAATTTTATCAATAAAACAAGCTCTTCAACATGTGAGCTCGTCTACAAAGTATTGCGACAGTTGGAGTGTGAAATTGATAAAGACATGGCAACCAATTTATATGCCGGTGTTGCAGCAGCTACAAACACATTTACATCCTACTCGGTAAATGCAGAAACTTTTGAAACAATAGCGGCTTTGTTAAAAGCAGGGGCAGTGAAAAGAATGAGTCCACAACCTATCTCTAAACCACAATCATTTGATACACCGATGACTTCTCTTCCACAGCATGCACAACAATCAGTTTCAACACCTGTGTTTTCTATCAAGCAACCAGGAACTGAAAGACAACAAGTCCAGTCAATTTCATCTGTTGAATCTCAGGAAAGTCAATCCAAGGAAGGGGCACAAAGCCCTCAAGATTGGCTCAAACCAAAAATCTTCAAAGGTGGCGGCCTAGTATAAAGATGATACAATGGTTTGATGAATACAGAACAATTATCTCCTGAAAAAATAATTGAAACATTGCTTTCAAACAGGAAGATTACTGACAAAGAAACATTTCTTCACCCCGTTCATCCACTCACCTTCTCTCTTAAAATGTTGGGTTTCGAAAAAGAACGCGCAGTACTCCTTTCTTATCTACAGATATGTAAAAAAAACAACAAAACTATTGTTGTATATACCGACTACGACGCAGATGGTATTACAGGAGGATCTCTTTTATGGGAAACGCTCCATACGCTTGGCTTTGCCGCTTTTCCTTATGTGCCTCACCGTCAACGTGAGGGGTATGGATTTTCGGTTAAAGGGATAGATGCGGTAATTGAAAAATATCATCCTGGCCTCATTATCAGTGTCGATCATGGAATAAGTGCGCGAGAACAAATACAGTATGCACATGAAAAGGGTGTTTCTGTCATAATAACGGATCACCACACAAAGCCGGAGCTCCTTCCTGACTCTGCAGTGGCAACTGTTCATTGTCCACTTGTATCTGGTTCTGGACTTGCATATATCACTGCTCTAGACCTCTGGCATACCCTTGATCCAAGAAATGAAACGCTCAAAACACTTTTTACCTATGATTTCCTCGCGCTTGCCGCACTTGGTACAATCGCTGATTTAGTACCTCTTATTGGGTATTCTCGCAGTATTGCAAAATTTGGGCTTCAAGCTTTTTCTCGCGCAACAAAGCCAGGAATACGAGAACTCCTTGCAGTCGCAGGACTTTCCACTACTGAGATTTCTACCCATCATGCAGGGTTTGCACTGGCTCCTCGTATAAATGCAGTCGGACGGCTTTCACATGCAATTGATGCTGTTCGTATGTTTTGTACCAAGGATGCAGCAAAAGCAAAATTTCTCGCACAAGAAGCACAAAATCATAATGCTGCCCGCCAGAAAATGGTGGACTTAGCTGTGATTGAAGCGTTTGTTGCAATTGATAAAGCAGAGGTGTCACCATTGATACTTCAAAAAAATAAAAACTGGAATGAAGGCATTATTGGTCTCATCTCTTCAAAAATAACGGAAAAATATAATAGGCCTTCGATTGTTTTAACTAAGACAGACGAAGGATGGAAGGGGTCAGCACGTTCAGTAAGGGATTTTGACATAATAGCCTTCCTACGGTCTCTCAAGATGCTAAAACACGTTGGTGGACATCCACAGGCAGCTGGTTTTTCTTTTTCTGATGAACAGCTTTCCCTTTTTGAAAAAAAAATTGACGAACATTTAAATGTTATTCCGCTCCCAAAGGAGAAGGATTTACATGTTGATATAACACTCCCCTTAAGCCGCATTTCCGAAAAACTTGCAGACTCCCTGGCATTACTTGCTCCCTTTGGAATAGGTAATCCCACTCCCGTTTTTCAAAGTAAAGTAAAAGTCTTGTTTGTTAAAACTATGGGGAAAAAACAAGAGCATATTAAGTTCGTTGGCCAAGACCTTACTCTGCGAACAAAACAATTGGAATGTATATATTTTTCTCCAAAAGAAAAACAAAGGAAAATGATTAAGGCAGAAGCAACACTCAGTATTGTTTATACCATCGAAACTCAATACTGGCAAGGAAGAAAACAGCTTAAGTGCTTTATTAAAGTTGTTCAACAGGTGATATAATGAAAAAATTATGAAAACTGTTTATATTTCAGATACTCCAAGTCTCGTAGGGAAGGAAATTACACTGTATGCATGGGTAAATACGGTGAGAGACCATAAAAAGATTGTGTTTCTTGATCTTCGGGATAGAAGTGGCATAGTACAGGCAATTGGAGGAGAAGATTGCAAAGGACTTTCGATGGAAGATGTTGTGGAGGTGGTGGGGTTGGTAAAACAACGCCCGGAAAAACTTATTAATGCAAAAATTAAAACTGGCTCAATCGAAGTTGAAATAAAAAAGATAACAATACTTAACAAAGCAAATGCTATGCCTATTCCTGTCACAACTGATGGATATGAAATTGACGAGGAAGCACGACTTAAATATCGGTACCTTGACATGCGACGACCCCGACTGGCAAAAAATCTTGCATTTCGTTCTCAATTTATTCGGGAAATCCGGGAGTTTTATTATCGAAATGGGTTTATTGAAGTTGAAACTCCTATTTTGTCGGAGTCAACTCCAGAAGGAGCACGCGATTTTATTATTCCTTCACGCTTACAACAGGGTAAATTTTATGCTCTTCCCCAATCACCCCAACAGTATAAACAACTCTTAATGGTGGGAGGAATTGAACGATATTTCCAAATTGCTCGTTGTTTTCGTGATGAAGATCCACGGGCAGACCGTGCCTATGGTGAATTTACTCAGCTTGATCTGGAAATGAGTTTTGTAGAAAGAGAAGATGTGATGGCACTCACTGAAAAAATGGTTATTGAGGTGTATAAAAGACTCAATATTCCCATTAAGCAAAAACCATTTCCCTGCTATACCTACCAAGAAGCAATTAAACAGTTTGGGGCAGATAAATTTGACCTGAGAACGGAAGAGGACAAAAAAAATAAAGTTCAGGCGTTTGCGTGGGTTGTTGATTTTCCCTTTTTTGAAAAAACGGAAGAGGGAGGGTGGACATTTACCCATAATCCATTTTCTGCTCCCCTTCCCGAATATAAAAAGCAATTGCTTGAGAAAAGAGATATTGGAGGAATAGTCACTACTCAATATGATTTGGTGTGCAATGGATACGAGGTTGGAGGAGGAAGTATCCGTGCACATGAGCCTCAAGTTTTAAAAACAGTTTTTGAAATTATGGGATATACGGAACATGAAATTCAATCTCAGTTTGGCCACATGCTTGAAGCCCTGGCTTGGGGAGCTCCTCCTCATGGGGGAATTGCTCCTGGTATAGATCGTTTGCTTACCTGTATTTGTGGAGAGGCCAATTTAAGAGAGGTTATAGCGTTCCCCATGACAAGTGGAGGAAGAACATCGGTAATGAATGCCCCCTCTGCAATCTCCAATGAGAAGCTGAAGGAATTGGGAATAGCAACGATAATTCCTGATACAATGAAGGAATGACATTGTTACGTATTGTTGTTTTTTTGTCTTTTTCCTTTTTGTTGCTGTTTTATCCGGGAAATTATTGGCTTACTCACGTATTCTCTCAACAGGATTTGTGGCGTGAAAAACCAGTTTCCCAATTTGCTCTCCACCCTATTCCTGAAGTAAGTAAGTATGCTCCCTACCCTTTTATTTCGGCAGAGGGAGTTTACATTGCTGATTTATCGTCGTTTACACCGATATTTGAACGAAACAGTAAACAAAAATATTATCCCGCATCCACTGCAAAAATTCTCACTGCTCTTGTAGTAGCTGATGTATTTAAACCAACAGATGTTATTGTCGTTAACAAACAAATAACAAAAGAGGATCAACCGGATTGGCAACTTATGGGTCTGGTTACAGGAGAAAAGATAACCATTGAAAATCTTCTTTATGGCATTTTGGTTCACTCGGCAAATGATGCAGCCTTTACACTTGCAAATGCATATGGATATGATAGGTTTGTTGAAAAAATGAATGAAAAAGCGCTGGAGTTAGGTATGAAAAGCTCCCATTTCAAAAACCCTATCGGCATTGATGATCCCGAACAACTTACTACTCCCTATGATCTTGCGCTTGCTGCACGCGCACTACTTAAAAATTCGTATCTTGCAAAATTTGTTTCAACAAAAGAGATTATTATATCTGATACGGACTACAAATATTTTCACAAGTTGAGTAACGTTAATAAACTTTTGGGAGAAGTTGTGGGGATTGGAGGCTTAAAAACAGGGTACACCGAACTTGCAGGACAAAACCTTGTCAGTTTTTATAAAAAAAATGGAAATCAGTATATCATTGTTGTTCTAAAAAGCATTGACCGATTTGAAGATACGCGTAATCTTACGCAGTGGATTGATTTGTATGTTGATCATGTGTCTATGCCCCTCAATTAGTGACTAGTTCTACATAAATATATATTAATCTCACTACTCACTAAGCTCTAGTCACGAGCCACTTATTTATAGTTTACTCTCATCTATCAGCCATTTTTCTGACACGGCGGGAACATATGACACGAAGTCATTATCTCCAGAAAAAACATAAATAGGTTGATAATAATCTTGATAGATATCTGGGTCAAAATAACCAAGCGTCATTGATTTGATTGAAACTTTTTTCTTATCTAATCCTCCTGAGACGAGAATACCCTTGCCAGCAAGGAGCATCTCATACGCTCTTTGTCCTGATATCAACGGATAGACGCCAATTTCAGTCGAAGATGTTTCAAAAAACTTTACCTGAGCGCTTACAACTTTTGCACCATATTTATTGGGCATGAGCATAACATAATTTTGGCTATTAAAATAGGTTGGTGACATAGGAAGATATTGACCGACTTTTTGGCGATAAAAATCCACCTCAATCATATTTGACTGTTGTGGATCGGTAACAACGCCAGCTGATGAGGATGTTTTGTCATAAAACATATGAATAAAGGTAATATCCCCCAGGGCAAGCTCGTTTGGATACCTATCAATTGATTTCAAAAAATTAATAGCTGTATTTTTTGAGCTTTCAATGTCGGGCATTGATGCTGTTTCAACAAGTTCTGGATCTTTCCGAAAGTCATAATCATACCGAAAGTTATAGGTATTAATATCAACTGCTAATCGTTGGTATGTGTCCTGGAATACGGCTTCGTTATTGATAAGTTTGTGTTTCACTACTTCGGTATCAAAACCAAGCATCTTTGCCATCACATACACCTTAGGGAGGTAATCAAACTGGAACTTGGAAGGAGGAAAAAGAAAAACCTGAGCAGATTCTGTAGCGGTTATCGGTTGTCCTTCAACAGTATCAAGAGTAAATGAAAAACCAGCACTTGTGGTTGCATCTTTTTTAAGAAAGAGTGGTTTTATTTCCTTAAATATGGGATTAATGTAGTTGATTTTTGGTTGATTCATGGAAAACAAAAGAAAAAGAAGTTGAAACGAATAAAAAAGGATGAGGATAACCACAAAAGCAAATATTGCGAAGGGTGCAAATTTGCGTGCATAATAAGACACATCTGTTAGGGACATACTCTTCAATGATAGCAGTTATTCCCTACAACAATCAAGCATCTTCCCCACGAGTGTGCCCATCTTGGCAAACACAGTTTTTTCTTCTTTGATGACTGGTTTTTCTTTCTCAGGGATCTCTATTTTTTTTAGATCTTTTGACCCCATGAGCCCCAAGTTTAAAGCCCAACACATGTTATACAGTTCATATGATTTCTTAAATAATGCATGCGCTTTTTCTTTTTCATTGTTCTTGAGGGCTTTTGTTCCCACTTCCATAACCCGCATAGACGCTGCGAGGAGATGTTTACTGATACACCACACTTCCCCTTCATAATCTTTAATCATGGATTTCATAAGGTCAACTCTCATTTTCCGCACTTCATTTAATAAATCGTAGTATTTGGTTTCGCCCGTTTTTCCTCCAGAAAAAAAGAGATGCTCTTCAATGGAAATAAGATTCATGATGCCAATGGAAAGATCCTCCCCTGAAGACAAATCAAGTTTTTCTCCCTTTTCTAGTGCCTTCACTTTATTCATAAAATCCTTTAGTTTGTTGTCTTCCATATATTAAATACGAATATTTTTAATGAGGACTGCAAATAATCCCGTAGTAGCGATAAGTAAAGATAGGGGTATGATTACCTTTTGATAAAAAAACAACACTTTTCCATGATTATACGTACGTGTCAGTTTATCGGCTCCAATGCCAAAAAGCCATATTATCATACCAACAACCAATCCCACAAGCACTTTGTCTATATGTAAAAAAGTGTTGTTTTTGTGATACATCTGTTTTGTAGTGGCAAAATATATGAGAGTGGAAACAAACATAAGCGCACTCCAGAGAAGAGGGTTTTTTAAAATTTTTGGTTTTTTTATAAACGACACAAACCAAAATGAAATTGCGGTATTGAGCCCTGAAATCCACAAGGCGGTGAGAAGATCATCTATTCCTAACTTTTTTGCAATAAAAAGTCCTCCACCGACAGTGACGATACAAACAGGACATTGCGCATATACGTTAAACATAAGGGAAGTGTATCAAAATTTTAATTTTTTGTCATCCCATACTGTGATATGGGATCTGCCTTATTTCTACTTATAAATATTTTTTGAGTGTTTCTACGGAAAGCTGTAATTTTAATTTCTCTTCTTCAGAAAGAGGAATCTCAATTAAACGTTCTATGCCAGTTCTTCCTAATACACAGGGAACGCTGAGTGCAACATCCTTGTGTCCATATTCCCCCTCTAACGCTACCGATAGCGGGTATACTCTTCCAGCATCGGTAAGGATTGCGTGTACCAGCTGATTTATAACAACGCCAATGGCATAATAGGTGGATCCTTTTGCAGCGATTATTTTATAGGCAGCGTCTCGTGCCTTTGTGTAGGCTTGAAGAGCTTTTTCATGAGAAAAATCTTTCATTGTGGTAATAAGTTGCCCTCCTACGTTTGCAGAAGAAAGTGTGGGAAAAGAACTGTCCCCATGTTCTCCTAAAATGTAGGCATGAACACTTTTTGGATTTACTCCGAGATATTCTGAAAGGTGAAAACGGAATCGTGCAGTGTCAAGAGTGGTCCCACTTCCAAATACACGTGTTCTTGGCAGCTTTGATAACAACACGGTCTTATAGGTAAGGATATCCACCGGATTTGTCACCATGAGTATAATGCTTTCTGGCGCATATTTTATGATGTCGGGAACCAATGATTCTAAAATTGCTGTATTTTTTTTTACTAAATCGAGCCGTGTTTCTCCCGGTTCTTGTGCTGCACCAGCAGTAAATACAATAATATCCGATCCAGCAAGATCATTTGGTTCACTGCCAACGGTAATATGGGTTGTTCCCAAGAAAGAAAGACTGTGCATAAAATCAAGTTGTTCTCCAATAAGTTTATTTTTATCTCGTCCATATAACATAATTTCTTGTGAGGTGTTTTTTAGATACATGGTGAAGGCGGCTGTAATTCCTACTCTTCCGGCACCGATTATTGTTACTTTTGTCTTTTTACAGGCAAGAAACAGATGAGTCATATAGAATAAGTGTATCATTTTCATTCGCTAATAAGACTCATATTTGCTACAATAGGAAGCTGTTAACTAGTCGTTGTTCATTTTGCGAAATTGTTAATTCAAAATGAACTTACGAATAGTTATACCCGCAGCAATTATATTTGCGAAAGGTAAACCAGAGGTACCCAAGTGGCCAACGGGGGCAGACTGTAAATCTGCTGGGTTTTCCCTTCGGGGGTTCGAATCCCTCCCTCTGGACCCTAAAAAATAGAAGGCTGAAACGCCTTCTATTTTTTTGGATTGTAGTATGGGAGGGATGAGGAACGCGCCGCTTTGAACGAAGAGAAAAGCTAGTCCCCTTGGGGGAAATCCCTCCCTCTGGACTTAGGATAGACAAAACATGAAAACACTATTTTAGCCCTTCATGACAATGTAAAAAGGTTCTAACTTATTTTATTTATATTATTGATACATAATCTTGCTGGCTTTAGTCTTTTTATACACTTCAATACCATCTGTACTTTCAAGTAGTTTGAAAGTTTTATTTGCTCTTAAATCCTCATAAAATTGCCTTCTTAATTCATCACCTGGATAAATATCTTTTTTGTAGACAATGACATAATCGGCTAATGTATAATTCCTCATCGTACTTTCTATCATGTCTTTTGATTGGCCGAGTATTTGATATGCTGGATCAAAAAAGAAGTTGTAAAAGTACTGTCGTTCAGTAAAAAAAGGACCAACCGTTCCCGTTGTTGAAACTTTGATTTGATCATTTTTTAATATCTGTCTCCAATATTGTATTCTGCTTAATGTGGCTTGGTTTATAGAGTAAGAAGTGTAATTTGTATAACCAGACGAAACATTCAAGTAAATATTTAAGGCAATGAGTACTACGCCCATAATTTCTTTCCATTTAGGGACTCGATTAATATAAGGTGTGATTTTTCTCATACCATAGATCGCAGAAATGACAACAAAGGGGATAATAAGAGCTGTGTAGTGATAATAGAGGGCTCGCATATTATTATTGGAAGATAAAAGATTCAAAAGCAATTCGGGTACAGTGATAAGAAATTGCAAGGGAGAAAGAAATGACAAGAGTCCAAACGGTAAAGCAAGTCTTATGATATAAATCACGCTTCTTAATGAAAATAGCCACCTTAAGAGTGAAAGAGGGTGATGATAATCATAGTAACTTAAGGCAAATGATTGTCCCTGTGCAAAGTGAGGAATAACGACAAATACAACAGTAGCAAAAAATAATAATATCAATAATCCAAGCAAGAAATAAAACTTTCTCTCTTTCTTTATCATAAATAGATAAGCGCAAAGTGCCAATACCGTAAGTCCTGCATTTTCTTTTGTTAGAAGAGTAAGAATAATAAAGATGATGCCTAGTGTTATATTGTGCAGCTTATTCTTAAGTGAGGTAAGTACAAGGAAATAAAAGGCAAACAAAAGAGTTGTAGTAGCAATCGTAACTGCATGGAAATCAAACATATTGGATAGTTAGAGAGGATAGTAGTTGAGGTAAAGAATGAGGAATACGAGAGATAACCATTTAGATTTAAGAACTTTGTGAGCAATAAGCAATACCGCCACCCCCCCTAACCCAAGAATGATAGATTGTCCAATAAGTAGAACTATTGGGCTTGAATAGATTCGATAAAAGGGAGCAAATAGTGTAAGTATTGGATCAAAGTGTATTGCAAAACGTGAAATATTTTGAGCAGAGTCTGGATGGGTCAACTCTAGTATTTTTCCTTGTGAGGTATTATAAACAGTCTGGTCCATTATCCCAAGATCATAGTAATGTGCTCCTAAGTTTAAAAAGCGATTGATTGATAAATAGGAGAATAAAACAATATATCCGCCAATAAGTAATGCGGATAAAACCAAAAACAATTTATGTTGAAAATCGTGTATTTTTTTCAAGAGTAAAATTGAAAAAGGATATAAAACAATTCTGAATATGAGCTTAAATTTTCCACTCAGCAATCGTGTGCAAATATCATTCCGTATAGATAGCACCTATATGCTTAGTTGTTCATATTATATTGTTAGTTATGACAAAAAAATCAGAAGTTATCGTTCAAAGTACTATAACAGTTGTATTTGTGAACGTTGTCGCTGACGTAGTATTCAATCTTTTTTTAAATATCTTTAGGTTTGTTCATTTTGTCATTCCCTGGCTACATGAAGTATACAAATATTACAATATCCTCATCCGTTTAATCTTATTTTCCGTAACGATAGTTGTGGCTTATATATATCTTAGAATAAAGAAAGATGATGACACGGTAAAAGAAATAAAGGAAATTAGGTTTTAATTTAAATTTACTGGTACACTGATTGCTATGGATCAACTCGAAAGAAATTGGCGAAGATATCACTATAAGAATCTTACTTATTTTGTAATAAGCATTATTGTTGGTTTTGTATTATTGAAAACACCCTTTTTTCGAGAGATGATATTCCATTTGGGGAATTTCGGCTATATTGGAGCTTTCATCGGAGGAATCCTTTTTGTTTCTACATTTACTGTATCTACTGGTGTAGCACTCCTTCTTTTGCTGGCTGAAACAATTAATCCTATCATTATTGGACTGATTGCGGGTTTGGGAGCTGTTGTAGGCGATCTTGTCATCTTCCAATACGTACGGAGTAAGGGACTCATTAGCGAAATCAAGCACTTTTTTGAATTCTTTGGAAGCGATAAATTGAAACACCTCGTTCATTCAAAGTATTTCAGCTGGACTCTACCTGTGTTGGGTGCAATTATCATCGCTTCTCCTCTTCCTGATGAAATGGGAGTTGGCTTGATGGGTATTTCAAAATTAAAAACAAGTCAGTTTGTTTTACTTTCCTTCGTCCTTAATGCGATCGGTATCTTTCTTGTTGTAACTGCGGGAGTATACTTCAGACCATAATGTTTTTTTGTCTTACTTACATAGTAAATAAGAAGAATGTACTTTCTTTACCTATTCTTGCATATATTTATTATTAGTTGTCTACTTTAAATATATTTATAGTTACTCTTTAACAAGTATACCAATAGCTGCTCAACCAAAAATATAAGGTGTATCTACTCGAAACTTAAAAAATAAACCCGCAGTTTTTTTTGCGGGTTTATTTTATATTTTATACAGAATTTCAAAGTAAACTACTTTTCTTCTATTTTAAATAGTAATTTTTTCATTACTTTTTTTTGTTCTTCCTTAAAGATTAAGAGTATTTTTTTTCGTACCCCTGTAGGAAGGGTAATGGAAGAATGTATACCAAAATATATGTTCATTAACTCTTTTTTTCTCCGAATCGCTTCCCTATGAAAATGCTTCTTATATTCTTTTATTAAATCCCCCTTACATCCATTTTGATATGACAAGTAAAAAGCCAAAAGTTGTTCGTCTCTCCCTAAACCACTTCCACCATAAGCACTTGTTTCTTTGCTGTTGGTAAAAAGTGAATAAAGATGTTTTTTATGAATATTAAACATATTAACTCTTGGAAATCCTATAGATACTGGGTCAATTTGAAGAGCTCGGAAAAAAACATACATCCTTGCACATTTCTCGCAAATTCCACACCACCTTCTTTTTCTAGCCTGGTGATTGTCAAGGAAACAGGATGTCTGATATTTTGCGAGATTTGGGTAACGGTTATGGAGAATAAAAGTAATGAATAACTCATGAATTGGCTCAATTATGCTGCCAACATGGGTTTTTATAGAAAATAGTTTTGGAATATCCTGTAGGAGTTGCATAGCTTTGACACTTTGCTCATATACAGGATTAATAATAAATCCACTATGGTGCATAGAATATGAATTACAGCTTTGTTCGTTTCCAAGAAAAATATATTTTGTCCGGTAATAAAAACAATAAGGTATGAGCGTGAGAATGTATTGAGACAAAATTATGTCCCAACCCCAATAATATCCGTTATTTTGACGGATGTTACCAAATGAGACGGGGAAAAAATCAACAAGATGTGTAAACTCCTTCTTAAACTGTCTAACTAGAATTGTTTTATGGAAGTTCTCATACTTACTATGTGGTTCTTCCATAAACATAATGATTGGTTTTATTCCTATTTCGTCTATTAGTCCTAAAGTTAAGAGACTGTCCTTTCCAAATGAAAAAAGCAATAGACTGGATTCTTTTAGATTGTTGTGTTGTTTGTAATTAAAATAAAAATGATTCAAACTTTTAAACTCGGTAATAAAATTAGCATTATAAAATGATTTTAAAAGAGAAATAATTGAACTATTTTTAAAAACATACACACTCATGGGTATGCTATACATAAGTAGTTTAAAAAAAAGAGGTTCTACAACTGGATGATCAAAATGATATATAACTATTTTTTTTTCGATTAAAGAAAGATGCCATGTTATAGCATATGTGAGATTATCTGCAAAGAATTTATGGAAAGGTTTTGAAAATTTATTCCATATTTTTTTGCCATATTCGATTCGATGTTTTTTATTGTTGATTGTTATTTCAACAGAACTCTTAAGTAGTTTATTGTAAATATGGAGATTTTTATTTGTTTTCATTATTTTCAAAGTTATCTTACCAAGATAGATATGTGTATGTCAAAAGGAATATTGTTATTGTTTACAGAGCTTAACATTAAAATAGAGAATGCTGAAGATACCATGCAAGGATTCCTAAAACATAAGCGATAAGTGCTGGTAACGACGCAATTTTAAGATATGACTTAAACGTCAGGTCGTCCACTATCGCCATAGCAATAATGCCAGGAGCCGATCCAATTAAAAGTAATGATCCGCCTACACCTGCGGTTAGAGCAAGTAGTACCCATAAGCTTGGATCTGTTGTCTTGATTATCTCCATCGCAGCAGCAGTTAATGGTATATTGTCAAATATTGCCGAAAACCCTCCAATAGCAACATTGCCCATGATGATTCTTGATACTGATGGAGTATTGGTAAAAACTTTTTGAGACACTGCCTCTAGGATTCCTAGATGACTTAAGGCACTTATTGAAAGAAGAATACCGATAAAGAAATAGAGACTTGCAATATCAGTCTTTTGAAAAAACTTTTCAATCGAAACTGAAAGGCTTGCGCTTTGTGAAGAGCGAAGCTTCGCCAGATCAACTAATAGCCATACCATTCCGAGTCCAAGTAGGAGTCCAAAATATGGGGGAAGATGAATCAGTGTCATAAAGAGCGGAAATAGAAAGGAGAGTAAACATAAAGAAATAACTATCCATTCTGTCTTCCTTAATTTATTAATTTTCTCTATTTTATCGGGAGTACTTTTTACAATAGTGCGACCGATAAGCACAGTACTTACGAGAAAAACAACTAACGATGGTAGGAACCCTTGTAGAAATATTGTTTGAGCAGTAAATTTATTTGCTAGCCATAACATTGTAGTCGTAACATCCCCAATGGGGGAGAATACTCCTCCCGCATTTGCAGCAATGACAATTGCTGAGGCGGATATAACTAGATTCTTCCCCTTAAAAAATCTTCTCGAGATTTGGAGAAAGATGATGGTTGTTGTTAAGTTGTCTAAGAATGCAGAGAATACAAAGGCAAGAAACGTGATTATAGCAAATTGAGCTTTATCATCTAAATTAAGTTCTGCAAGCTTTTGGTATACAAAATTAAAGAGCCCATAATGAGTAAGAATCTCAACAAGTGTCATAGCTGAAAGAAGAAAGATAACAAGTCCAAAAATCTCCCCTCCTGATTCAGACAATGCATGTCCTATACCTGATGAACCACTTATCCCAACCAATAACCACAATAACACAGCCAAAATAAGGCTTATTGAGGTTTTACTTACTTTAATCACATGCTCCTGAGAAATGGCGACATATCCGAGAAGAAAAATTATTACACTTAAAAAAGGAATCATATTTGTATTGGTCCCTGCACCCTTGCAGGCAACTAATACACCTGAAGGTTATGGGGAAATTAAATGTTGCAGCGGCACGCCATCATCTGTTGCTGTTTTCATAGATAGTCCAATTGTATCACAGCAAAGCGTATTAAATCGTTTACAACGATTTACTATACTAAATTTGTGCGTAGAAGGTTCGAATGTTTTGCACTGCCCCAAACACAAAAACCATTGAGGAATTTTTTTCGTAGGTTAAAGAGATTCTATGTAATTTTTTTGGTTATTAATTCCGCTTGGGATCTTTGACAGTTATCCACGACATTTTTATTCCTTTTCTGTCAGATATTCTCATATCTAATACCTTAAGATCTGTTTCAATACCTAAACCGTTTAATCGGACGTCGGAGGCGCCAATATTGACTGATCTTGTTAGGATACCATCCCATCTTCTTGACAATTTCGGCGGTAATACGCTAAAGCTCATTGGTACGTTTGCGGTAATGTGTCGATGCCCAAACAGAGCAACCGAAACCCCTCGGGGAGTAATCCGTCTGGGATTATAACGATGACCTCCGACGATAATATCTTTGCGGTCTCTGAGAACAGCTTCAATAAGAAAGTCTTGAAGAGAGGTTTCTTGTTGAGCAAGTTTATACACTAAAACATTTTCTAGACTTCCAATGTCTTCAGGAGTCAGATCCAAGTATTGATTTAACAATCTATTTATAGTAACAATATCAATATTTCCCAAATCAAATTTGGCATCAATAATATGATTTTGGATCAGTCGCCGTATGCTTGCTTCAGCTATTTTTGTAAGCGTCTTTCTCCATCCCCTATTGAGGAGATTTGAATTAATACCCAAGAAAATATGCCGTTGACCGATTTCCTGTAAAACAAGTTGGGAGCCAAGTGTGCGATATTCCTCGGCTACGCTTGAGGCGCCACGTTCCCCTCGTCTTCCATGTAATCCTTTAAGGTCTAGATCATGGTCTCCGGCAACCCAATGATTTCCTGTTCTTAATGATGGATGTGAGCTTAATAGTGAATTGTTGATTCTATGTCTTACTTCTCTATGAATAGCAAGAGATTGTTGGGAATCGCTTTGGTCAGCTCCAGTTCCGGTTCGATCACCTAAATCAACTGATACAAAAACATCTTCTTTGACAGGTTCTTTAGCATAATGGACCTTGGCAGCTTCTGGTAATGCTTTGAGTGTATTATTACGATGTTCTCCTGCACTGGTTTCATAATGACTTATTCCTTTAAGCGCCAAATGGGGGTGGAGACCAATATCAATCGCGACACTGGCAATAGCAGATGGCACAGTCCACCGGGATTTACTGTAGTGTGGATGAGCCCCTGAATAATGAACATCAGTGGTTACCATGGCGGCCATAGAATTAAGACTGCCGTGGGGATTAATATGTAGATGTAATTCAGGAATTTCCCTTGCTATTTGTTCTAATGAAGTATTTTGTCTAAGCAAATCTCTCGCTCTACAAAGGGAAGATGGTGAAGGAAATTGTTTTTCCCCTAATGCAATTGCATGTTCCCGAAGAGGATATAAACTGTCTCCATAAAAGGGCGCATTATAACGCGTACCATGCTTAAAAGCCGTTATTAATCTGTCCCGAATCATTCCTCCTTTCTTTTCCATAAGCACGTAGTATATCTTCTTTATGGCAATATAATCAATAATGTCTCAGGCAGGTAAATTACCTATACGATCATGAATGTGTTCTTTTCATTCTTTTTTCTTTCTCTATTTTTAACTTGATTTGTTCTTTATCGATTGAGATAGGAGTATACTTATAGTAGTTTTTGTTGAATGGGAAAAACGGACGGAAAAAAAATGTCAAAGAATAAACCACATATGAGAAAACTAATACAAAAAATCAGACCACAATATAACTGCCCATTCTGTAAAAAAAATATTGGGTTTGCAAAAAAAACTGAAGTTTTTTACAGAAGTCACTGGATAAATGGATGTAATGATTGTTTTGCATTGTCAATAAGTGAATTAACAATGAGAAGCTTTCAAACAAAAAATTATTTCGGGATAATTCATTCTACCTATTAAGGTTTTAATTATTTTAACAGGTGCGTTATTATATTCTTCATTTCTTTTTATTTTTTCGTAAATTGTATTGGGGGGGTGTGTTTTTGGTTACTTGGTCCGTACTGCGATGTTTGTTATAATTTATTTATATGAAACAGGTTCTCGTTATTTTAAGAGGGGCTCCTGCCTGTGGTAAATCTACCATCAGCGCACAGTTGAGAGATATGAGTGATAAGATTGTTTGGTTAAAAACAGACAATTTTAAACCATTTTTTTTAAATACCGGCGTTTATACCGATATCATGAATAAGACGGCTCTTGCTTCACTTAGCTGTCTTTTGGATAATAAGTATTCAGTGATATATGAGGGCATCTTTCAAAACCCACTCTTTGTAGAGGCAGCAAAAAAGGTTGGACAGGAAAAAAATATACCCGTTTTTGTTTATCAAATAACCTGCTCCCTAAAAACTCTGCAGGATCGCGACCTTATGCGACCTGGCATAAAAGAGGGGTGCCGAAAACCTCTGGGCAATGAGGTTATTGAAAAAATTTACAATACCGTGGAGAACAATCCCATTGCTGGAGCTGTCGCATTAAATACAGAACAATTTTCCCTTGAAGAATGTCTTGCAATTATTAGGAAAAATTTTGAATGAGAGTAAAATAATTTCTCCCCACAAATAAATTAAATCCAACGGTGGGATAAAAACCAGTACAATAAAATAGCGAGGGTTATTTCTTTTTAGATTTCTTGCTGCTTTCTTTTCTTTTTTGCAAACGTTTTTCGCTTTCCCGTTTCAGTGCAGCACTTCTTTCCTGTTGTTTTTTATTTATTTTATCCACTTCGATTTGGCATTCTTTGTTTGGACATGCTGTTTCGGTATTGATGATAACCGAACTATCAACTTTCTCTTTCCACGTCCTAACTATTATTCGTTCTGTGCCACACCGTGAGCAGGGGTTACCAAATGTTTTTTTCATAATTTGTGACTTTAATTATACCACGAAGATTGATACAATGCTTCTATATGTGGGTTTTGTATGCTTTGGCGGCTCCTTTTCTCTATAGTGTGACTAATTTTGTAGACAAATATCTCCTCGAAAAAAGGATAAAAGACCCTATTGCAGCCTCAATTTTTGGCTCTGCCGTGTCATCTTTCCTAGGTATATTACTTTTTATATGCCTTGGATTTCCTCGGATTGAGGTTTTTCAGGCAGCTTTTCTCTTTTTGGCTGGAATTCTTCTTGTTTTATACCTCGTCCCCTATTATTTCGCCCTTCAGATGGATGATACTTCTGTGGTGGTGCCCTTGTTTCAGTTCGTACCTCTGTTTGTTCTTATGTTATCTTCTCTCTTTTTGCATGAGTCATTAAGCTTGAGGCAGTTTGTTGGTTTTATTTGTATTCTTTTGAGCGGATATACACTTTCTGTGGGTAAAGTTGATTTTTCCCTCTTCCGACCGAGAAAAATACTGTGGCTTATGATGTTATCCAGTCTTCTTTATGGAACGGTACTTGTACTATTTAGATCCGTCGTAAAATCCCAAGATTTTTGGACAACTCTTTCATATGAAATGATGGGGGGTGGGATTGGAGCAGCTATATTATTATGTTTTGTAGGTATAAAACGATTTAAAAAAGTCGTGAGACAAATTGTTCCACTCTTTGGAATAGTTTCTGCCAATAACAGTATTGCAATAGTTGCACAAATGTCAGAAGGGTTCGCTCTCTCACTTGTCCCCGCGTCCCTGGTGAGTATTATCGGCGGTGTTCAACCATTATTTTTGCTTATGCTTGGTTATTTCCTTACAAAATCGTTTCCCCGCCTTATAAAGGAAAATATCGGTGAGAACATAATTAAGAAGAAATTGTTAATCATTGTTATTATATTTATTGGATTGTATTTTATTTATTTTTAATACGTATGATTGTTGCTGTTGGTTCGATGAATCCAACAAAAATATCCCCTGTTCACGATGTTTTTGCACAACACTTTAAAGACGTTATTGTGAGAGGTGTGCCTGTTGTATCTGGAGTCGCAGAACAACCAATGTCAATAGATGAAATGTATACGGGCGCACTTACCAGAGCTAAAAATGCTCTCAAAAAAGTAAAGGGAGCTCAGTATGGTGTGGGGATTGAGGGCGGACTTCATAAACATAGTTTCGGTTGGTTTGAACATTCCATCGTAGTTATTGTTAATAAAGAAAACCATATTGGCATTGGTGCATCTGGTGGACTTGTCCTCCCTGAAATCATTATGGATTCTATTCACAAAGGAAAAAATCTCGAAGAAGCTATTGACGCACATTTTAAAACAAATAAGATAGGAGAGGGTATTGGGATGTTTGGTTTAATGACAAAGGGAGTGGTTACCCGTTCTCAAGGAGTTCAACATGGAGTCGCATTCGCACTCGCTCGCTTTCTCCATGAAAATATCTACAGTGCTTCATCAAAATAAAGCGAAAGCTCAGGATAAAAAAGACTGCCCAAAAATGATATAATTTATGTCATATGTTCGATATTTTTGTTGTTGTTACGTTTATTAAGAAAAAATTGTCGGTAAAAGACGCACTTTTACTCACGTTTGCAGGAGTTCTTCACTTTGCTACACGCTTGTATAATATCAAACTACTTCCTATTTTTAATGATGAAGGAATCTACATACACTGGGCAAAAGTAGCGTGGCATGATGCCAGTTGGCGATTCATTTCCCTTACAGACGGAAAACAGCCACTTCAAACATGGGGAACGATTCCTTTTCTCAAATTATTCCCTAATGATGCATTGCTTGCGGGAAGACTTTTTTCTGTTGCAACGGGATTTGTTGCCCTTATAGGAATTTTTTTCCTTCTCTATTTATTATTCGGGAAAAAAACTGCCCTTATTGGGGTATTCCTTTCCATTTTTTCTCCTTACTTTTTGTTTTATGATCGGCTTGCAATGGTTGATTCCGGCGTAAATGCAGCTTTTATTTGGATTTTGTTTTTTTCGATCCTTCTTGCGAGAACACTTCGCCTTGACGTTGCTCTTATGTTTGGTATCTGCGCGGGAGTGAGCCTGCTCACTAAGTCATCTGCCCAGATGTTTTTAGCAGTAAGCTTTTTTACCGCTCTCTTCTTACTTGACTATAAAAAAAGGAGGGTTGCTGGCGTTGTCACTTACATTTTTCTTTATGGAATTGTGTTCTTGTTTTCCCAGGTGATTTATAATGTGCAGCGACTTTCCCCTTTCATGCATTACCTGTCGAAAAAAAATACCACCTTCGTTATGACCTTTGCAGAATGGATTAAAAACCCCTTTGAAGTGGTTGTATCCAATTTACGCCTCGTCCCCCATTACGTGTTTAGTGAATCGGGGTGGATTGTGGTTCCTTTTGCATTACTTGGCCTGTATTTTTTATTCAAAAAAAATATCCGGTTATTCTTTTTTTTCCTCTTTTGGCTTCTTATCCCCTATTTGGGTATTGCCTTCATGACACGTGTTTTGTTTCCCCGTTATATTATCTTTTTTGGAACGCTCCTTATTATTTTGACTTCTTATTGCTTAGGACAGATTAAAAAGAAGGGGCTATTTGTGCCACTTCTTTCTCTAGTGGTTGGTATTTTTATTATATTTTTGTACCCCATGTGGACAGACTATACAAAAATCATTTTCCCCGACACAGATCGTGGACAATATATAACCGGTGCTACTGTCGGGCTTGGTGCAAAAGAAATTATTGCCTTTGCTCGGGAGAGATCTAAAGATAAACAAGTGCGTATTATCGCTGAGGGCGATTTTGGTATGACTGGAGACATTCTTGATACTTTCCTGCAAAAAGATGACCATATCTTTATCCAAGGGTATTGGCCGTTGAGTAAAGAGGTGCTGCTTATGCATCAGAAGGATTTAGCAACAGATCACGTATATGTGGTAACAGCTCATGAACTTAAATATCCTTCAGATTGGCCAATGAAACGGATAAAAGCCTACTACAAACTCGATGGAAAAAGTGCTCTGCAGTTATTTGAACTAACACAGTGAAAAAAATATTTGTTTTTTGTATTGCTTTAATAGCTGTTTTCTTTTTTTTAGGAAAAGAGCTTAATCCTCTTGACCCTCACCTATTTTCTTTTCATGACAACACTCAAGCTGCGCGTCTGCAAGAATTTGCCCTCAACTTAAGAAGTGGCATCATTCCTCCTCGACTTGCACCTCATTTTTCTTTTCAACATGGATTTCCTGTGTTTAATTTCTATGCTCCTTTTGCTTATTGGATTGGGTCACTTATTCATCTCACGGGAATCTCTTCTGCGATATCGCTTAAAATACTTATGTTGTTGGGGCTACTTCTATCCTTTATTTCATTTTTTTTATTTGGATCCTTATTTTTCGGCATGTGGGGAGGCATTCTGGGGGCGAGTATCTATTCCTCTTCTCTCTGGATGGCTGTTGAAATTTTTGTTCGGGGCAATATTGGAGAAATTTGGTTTATGGCGCTCCTTCCCTTAAGTCTTTATTTGCTTAAAAGAAGTGATGCTGAAGGAAAAAGATCGCTTTTTTTCTTTTCAACTGTCGTTCTTTCTTTTTTATTCACTGTTCACAACGTGCTCTCTCTTGTTTCTGTTATTTTTATCGGTGTTTTTTCTGTCGGACTTACCCATAAAAAAAAGGCTTTTGTTTCTCTCATTCTTGGGCTTCTTCTTTCATCCTATTTTCTCCTTCCAGCAGTTGTCGAAAATAAACTCACCTATGTAAATGAAATAGCATCAAAGACCAAATATAGTGATCATTTTTTATGTGCTTGGCAATTATGGAAGGCAAATAAGTGGAGCTATGGGGGGAGCGGAAGTGGATGTTTAAATGACGACATGTCTTTTCAGATTGGTAAAATCCACCTTTTGCTTGCAGGATTGGGAGTGGGAATATTCTTCTTGAGCGCATTAGTGAAAAAGGGGAAGAAAAAAGGGCTTTTTATGCCGATATTTATTCTTTGTACAACCATATTTTCTGCTTTCCTTACTATTGAGGCTTCCAAACCTCTTTGGGACCTCTTTTCTCCCGTGATGTCAATGTTTCAATTTCCGTGGCGATTTCTCCCTTTTGTTGTGTTTGGTGCTGCTTATTTCGCTTCATACATTATCAGCTGCGTAAAAAGCGAAAAAATAAACATCATTATTGCGGCTACTCTTTCCCTTGGTATTCTTTATTCTTCGGCAAAATTTTTCTCAAAGCCGTGGGAATATACTTCGGATGAATATAAATCAATGTTTTTGACAGAAAAATATATAGAGCAGAAGGCTGCATATGAAATACCGGAATATTTTCCCCGATCAGGAAACTATGCGGCATGGAGAATGTATGATAAATCTGAGATCGGATTTTACACAAATTCTTTGTCCTATAAAATTAACACTCCTTTTTACAAAAAAATAGCTATTACTCAAGACCAAATAACACTTCCCATTCATTATTTCCCTTTTTGGGAAATCCAATTCAATGGGAGAATAATTGTGCCCAAAATCTTCGACTCACTCGGAAGACCTATTTTGTCACACCTCCCTCCTCATTCGACTGTTGTAGTAAGGTATAATGAGACACCTATTGAGAAGATTGGGAACGGAATAACGATAAGTATGTTGGGATTGCTTTTTATTGTTTGTATAAACAAAAAATTATGGAAAAAGACGAACACTATTCTGCAATAAAACGAAGTGGAATTATAAGTGCACTGAGCCTTTTTTTTCAGAGCGGGTATTCTGCAATGTTGGGGCTTGTGGCAAATTTAGTGGTAACTATCCTCCTGTCCCCTGCAATATTTGGGATGTACATTACCGTAATGTCTCTTATTTCTGTCTTAAATTATTTTTCTGATATCGGTCTTGCTGCGTCTTTAGTCCAAAAAAAGGAAGCGTCTAGAGATGATTTTGTAACCACATTTACCGTACAGCAGTTTCTTGTTGTTGTAATTATTAGCATTGGGTTTTTGGGAAGTGAATTTGTGAGGTCGTTTTATAAACTTCCTCCAGAGGGAATTTATCTTTATTGGGCACTCTTGGTGAGCTTTTTTACTTCATCCCTTAAGACGATTCCCTCAATTTTATTGGAACGGAAAATTGCTTTTCAAAAAATCGTTCTTGTTCAGATAACAGAAAGTACGGTCTTTTATATCACAATTATTTCGCTGGCGATTTTGAAATTTGGATTAACGAGCTTTACTATTGCTGTCCTTTTGCGATCGATTGTGGGGTTGGTACTTGTATATATCATTTCTCCTTGGAAGCCTACTTTTGGAATTTCAAAGAAAAGTTTGCACGAACTTCTTTCTTTTGGCGTTCCCTTTCAGGCAAGTTCTTTTTTAGCACTATTTAAGGATGATTTAATTACACTCTTTTTGGGAAAAGTTATTGGATTTGAAGGCGTGGGTTATATTGGATGGGCAAAAAAATGGGCCGAAGCGCCTATTCGAATTATTATGGACAATATCACCAAGGTTCTGTTTCCCGTTTTATCTCGACTCCAACATGATAAAGAAAAAATAAAACAGTTAATCGAAAAAATTATGTTTTATCAGACAGCCCTCCTTACTCCTACAATTTTGGGCTTGGGCATATTGATGGATGACGTAGTTCACATAATCCCAAAATATTCAAAATGGGGGCCAGCATTGCCTTTGTTGTATATTTTTTGTGTATCTGCATTTTTTGCATCATTTTCTTCTCCTCTCATCAACCTCATCAATTCCTTAGGAAAAGCAAAAATTCCCTTTGTTTTTATGCTTATTTGGACAATTACAACCTGGATCCTCACTCCACTACTCACTCATTTCTATGGGTACTATGGATTCCCTATCACGGTAATGATTATCTCTCTTACCTCTATTTTCGTCGTAAAGAAAGCCCAAGAGTTTGTGCCGTTTCGTATCTTTGCATCTATCTATAAACCATTTTTTTCTTCGCTCGTAATGGGTTTTGTGATGATGTTCGTGAAACAAATATTTCCTCACACGCTTTATGGAATGGCCCTTACTGGCATATCTGGGGCGTTAACCTACTTAATTGTGCTTTTATTTATTTTTAAAATAAATATAATGAGAGAAGCAATACAATTATTTAAAAAATAATATGAAAATCACAGGAATAACTGCAGTAAAGGGCCGCCCAGATCACATATATGCGTGTCTCACCTCCCTTGATCACCTTGCAGATGAAATACTGGTTGCAGATATTGGTATGGAGACGGCACTTCGAGATGAAGTGGCAAATATGAAAAAGGTAACAATAATTTCCATGGATGAAGTGCCTTATATTGAACTTATCCGAGAAACATTAAAAAATAAGGCAAAACATGACTATGTTTTATTTCTCGACACGGATGAAGAACTCTCCGTCACCCTCATTCAAGAGCTAAAAAAAATACATTCGAAATATGACGCAATAAAAATCCCCCGAAAAAATATGGTATTTGGGTCATGGGTACAACATAGTCGCTGGTGGCCAGATTATCAAATACGGTTATTTAAAAAAACAGCACTTATTTGGCCGACAAAAATACATCAACAACCTGAGGTGAAGGGAACTATATTTGAGCTCCCTCCTGAAGAAAAAAATGCAATTCTCCACCATAACTACGAATCAATAGACGATTATATATCACGCATGATGCGCTATGCGAAAATTGAAGCGGGAGAAAAAATTGAGCAAAAAAAGGAATTTCATTTGAAAGAAGCAACTCAAATCGCTGTTTCTGAGTTCGTGAGTAGGTATTTTGCTGGAGAAGGATATAAAGACGGCATGCTTGGATTTACGCTTGGAATCCTGCAACTTTTCTATTCTTTCTTAGTCTATTTCTATTATTGGGAAAAAAGAAGATACAGTGCAGATATAGAAGAACCTGCGATAAATATTAAGCGCTTCTTTGCACAGGGGTTGTCAGAAACAATATTTTGGAATCCAAAACGTGTTGCGGACAAGATATTAGGAGCCTTGCTTCGGAGGATGGCAAAATAAGAATATGAAAAAAACTAAGTTAAGTATATTGGTTTTTTTCTTGTTTAGTTGTATTGTTTTTATTGCATTTATCACTCGCATATACTTAGTTGATCGTGCTCCGTCTGGTATTTTGATTGATGAGGCAAGTTTTGGATATAATGCATATTCCATACTTAAGACCGGAAAAGATGAACATGGTGTCTCTTTTCCTATGGTTTTTAAGGCATTCGGGGATCAAAAATTGCCCGCGTATGCGTATGCTTCGGTGCCGTTTATAAAGTTGCTGGGTCTTAACAATCTTGCCGTACGCTTCCCTTCAGTACTTGCAGGAACGGCTCTTGCAGGAATAGTCTTCTTGCTCTTAATTGAAATTGGATTTTCTATTCCCATCAGTTTTATCGGGGGATTAGTTACTGCCACTTCCCCGTGGTCGATTATTATAAGTAGGTTTGGATTTGAATCTAATTTTGGACTGATGTTTTTTATGCTTGGATATTTTTTTATATTCAAATCATATAAAAAAAATAGTATTGTGTTCGCTGTCCTTGCTGGGTTTTGTTTGGGTATAACGCTGTATAGTTATGTTGCTTTTAAGCTCATCACTCCAGTTATACTTGTTGGTCTATTGGGGATACAATATTTTACGAAGAGTAATAAAAATAAAATTTGGGCAATTGTTTTTGTAACTTTCCTCATTTCAATAATCCCAATACTAATAACGGTGTTTTCATCACAAACCACCGCACGCTTCACCCAAATTGGCCTCAACTATAATACTGGTTTGAAAATGGAAATAGATGAAAATCGTGCATTTTGTGGTACAAAATTGCCCAAACTGCTTTGCTATGCGTCATCCAATAAACCGCTTTTTTATCTTCGGACCTACCTACACAGATATATTACTGGGCTATCCCCTTCATATCTTTTCCTGGATGGGGATGTTGAATATAAGTATTTGAATGTTGACCACTTTGGATCTTTCTATGTGTGGTTACTGCCGTTTTATTTCTTTGGCTTTGCATATCTATGGAAGAAAATAAAAGCTCGTTCACTTACTTTACAGGAGAAGTTATTAATTTTGGGCTTATTAATTAGTCCTCTTCCAACCCTTCTTGTAAGTGGACCACAAAAGGTTCGCATTTCTGCATTATTTCCATTTATCAGTCTTGTAATAATGTATGGAATTACACAAGTTGAAGGAATGATGAAAAAGTCTTGGCATAAATATATTTTTTATACAACACTTATAATTGTGTCTCTTATGTCTGTCGGGTTTTTTTTGATTCAGTTTTTGACAGTGCAAGTTAATAAATATGAAACTGCTTATGGGACATATATCCCAAAGCTCATGAGATATCTTGGACAGCAGGATAAGAATACTCAAATTTATATTCGATCGATTGCTGAAGGTATCATGTATTACGCATACTTTAATGCGATTGACCCAATTGTCTACCAGCAAAAAGTAATTTTTAAGGAACCTGACATTATTGGATTTGCACACGCAAAGGATTTAGAGAATATCCACATAACTGAAGAAAGTGCACTTGGTGTTGCTTGCAGGGCAAAAATACGGAGAGAACGTGCTTTGTTCGTTTCAAATGAAAATGATAAAAATATACCTGATTCTACAAAAAAAATTATTTACTCGGAAAATGGAGTTGATACCTTGGCAATAATATATGATTTGAGCAAAATGAATGACGAAAGTCTTAATTGTAATCTCAGCAAATAATTCCGACATCATATATGCTGTCGCATTTTGACCAGCATAAACTTTCTCTTTTATTTTATTTCGATATATCCCTTTTCCACTAACCGTCTAAGAAGTGTATCTTGTTCGGACTTGAGAAGATATACATCTGTTCTCATATTAAATGTTTCTGGGCTTTTTAATACCATCAACCCCTTTCCTTTTATATTCTCAAGAGATATATACTTCCCTTCCATCCAATCAGTAAAAAACTTTCCAAATTCCAACGCTGGAGTGCCAAAAATAGAAGCCTCGTGCTTATATATGATTAACTTTGGGTTATTTGTCTCAAACTGTTTAATAAACCCGTTACTGAAATATTCACTTTCCCTAAATTGGGGTAATAATGTGGGAAATTTACCTGGTAATTTTGCACCTTTGACAAAGAACTCTTCATTCGGTTCATAGGGGCCAACCCAATAATAGTCTCCGTTTTTTAGGATTTCGTTTATGAAAAATGCTGTTGGCGCATGATCATATATGCTTGGCATCTTTTGTGTATGACGGAGGTAGAATTTGTTGTATGTATTTTGTACAAGAAATATCCCTGCGAAGATGCCATATAAAACAACCATTGCAACAAGAAACTTGCGGATAATTTCCAAGGGTTCGAACGAAAATTTGACATATTTATACCTCCACAGGAGAAGAAAAAAAGAAATTGCACCAATTGCGATAAAAATACCGGATTGATAATCTGTCTCCCCTATTTTCATGAGATTACTTCTCGGGGCAGAAAAAGATAGTATAAAAAAATATACTACTCCAATGAGTGGAAGCTCAATTAATAAATACACAAGTAATATAAATGTAGAAAGTGCAAGAACGAGATCAACAGGAAAATAGAGATTAAATTCTTTTATACGGACAAGAAGTTGAATATATGTGTTATAAAAGTTGTAGATGACGGTGAGAGCAAATTTGATCGGGTTGAAAAATCTGCCGGGTGTATAGTTGGGCACTCTCATATAAAGTGTTGTGTTATATACAACATTGGAGATATAAAACTCCTTCCATGAATTGGACACGAAGAGATAGAGTGCATACACAACAAAAGGAGTCATATTTACTCCTATGAGGACAAGATAATCTTTTGCTTTGGGTTTTGTTTTAAGAAACAGTACAAAAATCCATGCATAAAATAAAAGTGCTATATAAATATAGCTGAGCGAAGTAAAGATAAATACTATGTTGCACAACGATAAGAAAAGAAGAGTGCGTTGTGTATGTGTTTTTTGATAACTCTCAACAAATAACATCCAAAAGAGCGCACTAAAAAAAAGAAATGCAATGCCATCTGCAATAAATAGATGTGTCCAATAGTACATGGTGAGTATTGGGTAGATAAGAAAAAATCCTAAAAAGTAAGGATAAATTTCATTATTTCTTTTCTGAATAAACCGACCAACAAAAAAAAGAATGAGAAATTGCACTATCCCCCACAAGAAACGGAACTTCACAAACGATCCAAATGAAAACAGTAATAATACCGCCGAAAGATACCACCCTCCAGGAAGATGGTGATCAAAAAATTCCCGGTAGGGCACTTTTCCTTCAAGAATAAATTTGCCTCCGAGAATATTCACAAATTCGTCTGGATAGGCGACATACTGAGAATTTACCAAAAAAATAATACCGATCGTAATCAACAAGTAATGAATAGGTTTGATTTTTTTTATGAGCTTGTTGATATAATGAAACATATGAAAAAACTTGCATTAATAACGGTACTATTTGAAAATTATACCATTTTGGATGACTATTTTGCCACGCTTGCAAAACAAACTAATACAAACTTTCATGTTTATATTCTTGATCTAAGCAGAGAGCCAAAAAAGTATTCTTTTCCTTCATTCGTGACCTATATACGCGATAGAAATGAGGGATATGCCTACGGTATTAATCAGGGAATAAAAAGGGCAGTGAGGGATGGATATGAGCTCTTTTGCCCCATGAACTCAGATGTAACTGTGAGAGATGATTTTGTGGCAAATATAAAACAAGGTATTTCTGCTCATCCTTCGTCAATAATTGGGGGAAAGATTTATTACTATCCCGGATATGAGTACCATAAAGAGAGATATGGGAAGAGCGACCAAGGAAATGTGTTGTGGTATGCAGGCGGGGTCATTGATTGGAAGAACGCATATACTACACACCGGGGGGTGGATGAAGTGGATAAGGGACAATATGACAAAAGTGGGAAGGTTACATTTATTACCGGATGTTTCATGATTTATGATAAATCTGTCATTGAGAAAATCGGATATTGGAAAGAAGATTATTTTCTTTTTTATGAAGATGCAGATTATTGTACACGTGCAATGAGGGCTGGAATACCGCTTCTGTATGATCCCACTCTTGTTCTGTGGCACAAAAGTGGGCAATCAACAAGCGGTGCAGCTTCAGCTTTTCAACAAACATATCTTGAGCGAAATAGATTGGTGTTTGGACTTCGATATGCTCCTTGGAGAACAAAATTTCACCTTATTAAGAATTTTCTCTTACGTAAATAAAGTAGTAAAACAAATCCCACCTGCGCAAAAACAGCGACAAATACAATCTCACGTTTTAGTGCAACTGTTTTTGCGGTCCAATCGCCAAAACGAATAAATGGATAGTAAGAGATAAGAAGACCAAAAAAAAGTATGTTTAATTTTTCTATAAATTGTAAAAAATAGGGAATATAAACAAAAAGGGAAAGAAAATACCAAGGCTGAATTTCCATTTTGTAGCATAGGTAAACAATAAGAAAAACTTGGAGTATAAAGGCAAGTAAAACAAGATGTCTATAGCGAAGATTGACTTTTTTTAGCACGCGTGTACCAACAAAAAAAAGAAGTAATGGAACTGTTATATATTTTATCCCCGCAGAAATAAGAAAAAAAATGCGACTCCGTACATCATATTTTTTTTCAAAAAGATATATTCCGATTAATCCAAGAGAAACTGCAATCATATCGTTATGTCCATTTATCAGTCCTTCAATAACAATTAATGGATGTGTGGCAAAAAACAAAGCTTCTCTTTTATTTTTTTTATTAAGAAAATAAACTGCAAGAAAATAAAGGACACCGTTCATGAGTTTATAAAGAAAAAATGTAATTGAAAACTTTCCCCATCCCAAAAAGGATGGAATAAGGGTGAGAGGTAAGAATGTTGGCCCATAAGGATATGTCCTATGTGTCCAATGCATAAAACGTGTCCATAAGTCTTTTTGAAAATCCAGAGCCATATGGGTGTAAGGATTAAGTCCATAATGGGTGAGAATCCGAGCATCAAAAAGATAATTAAATAGATCATGAGATAAAAATGGATATGAGATACACCCGATGAGAGTAATAAGCCCTGCAATACGAAGTACTGAATACTGTTTGAATTTTTTGAGGAGAATAAAATGGAAAATAAAAAGCAAAATAAGAAGTGTGAGATAAACAATCCACGAAATATCCCGTCGATAATACCCCAAGTACACTGCCCAATCCCGAAACAGTACCCAATATGAGTTTTGGAAAAATGTAATGTTTGGATCAATGAGAAAATACGAATAAACGCCTGTCACCAGCAGAATCACCCCATATATCCACATAATCATGATCTTAATTGTACCCCATAGCCTCTGTTTATGCTAGAATATATACATGAAAAAGGTGATATACGCAGGTTTGCTGTGCGTTATTTGTGCACAGTATATCTATTACCGAATACCATCTCTTCTTGCACACTACGTTGCCTATACTTATGATCAAGGTCGTGATTTTATTGCGGGTGCGAACATTATACTTCTCCATAAAATTCCCTTCATAGGCCCCACAACTGGCATAAATGGGTTATTTCATGGCTCGTGGTGGTATTATCTTCTTACAATTCCCTATCTTTTCTTTAAGGGGGCGCCTATCGGTTATTACTGGTTTAATTTTTCCGTCCAGTTTATTCTTCTTATTCTTTTTATGCTCTTTCTCAAAAAGGAATTTGGGCGTCTTACTTCCCTTATATTTGGGTTGTTTGTTGCGCTTGCTCCTTATTTTATCTTTATATCTTTGTTTGTGGGAAACAATGTAATGGTACTTCCCTCTCTTGTGGTATTTTTGATGAGTAATTATTATCTTTTTAAGAATAAAAAGGCATCACTTCTTCTTCTTTTTATTTCTGGATTATCTCTTGCATTGGTGGGTGAATTTGAACTTTCGTTTGGTATTTTCCTTATTCCTCTTTACGTAGCAGCTGTTTTGCTTTTCCGTTCACTTCGAATAGTTCTTTTCCAAAAAAAGGGTTTGTTTTTTCTGTTAGGGCTTATTGTTGGATTTATACCTCGCATTCTCTTTGAACTTAAGAATTCATTTACACAAACAAGGGTGCTCCTTTCCTTTCTCCTTCATCCTAAACTCTACAACAATCCTGCACCCTATTTGAGTCGCGTAAGTGAACGATGGATTTTATTCAAAGGATATTATTTTGAGATGTTTAATGAACGCTATTTTGGACATGTGTTTTTGGTAACCGTGCTCCTTATTGCGGTGATAACGGTATTATCTGTCATAAAACGTAAATCAAAAATACAACCTATTTTTTTCTTTTACTTATTTCTCCTGGGAGGGCTATTTTTCATTGCAACGCTCTATAAGGATTTCTTTTGGAAAAATTATTATGAAGGTATTCAGTATATTTTTCTCTTTGTTTTTATATCCCTAATAGGACAGTTTGTGCAAAAAAAATATGTTTTAGTAAAACATGTGCTTCTTTTGAGCTTGCTTATTGGACTAGGGGTTTTGAGTGTGAATAGTGCATTAAAAACACATCAAAGTAAACCGCCATTTGATGGACTACAAGTGCAAGAAGCGGTGGTAAATTATATAAATAATAATCAAGATCAAAGTAAAGAATATTGCTTAAGGATATACACTCCTCCCGTTATTCCACACACGTATAACTATCTTTTATTGGTAAAGAAGATGAAGCCATCAAGTGAATGGGTAAATGGTACTTGTTGGTTTATCGTAGAATCAGACAGCTATAAAAAGAGACGGGATGAGTGGCTGCAGATTCATGAACCAAAAGATAATAATATCGTCAAGACAGTAACAATGAAGGATGTTGAAGTGCGCTATTATAAAATAATTTCCAAATAACGTGAAAATACTTAAACATCCTTATTTTTTATTATTTCTTATTCTGTGTGTTGCTTTTCTCGTTCGAACAATCAATTTTAAGGATAATATTCTTTTTGCGTATGACCAGGCACGCGATGCACAGCGTGTATACAACATGGTCTACAAGGGAGATCTCAAGATTGTTGGTCCAGAGACAGATATTCCTGGTATTTTTAATGGCCCCCTTCTTTACTATGTATTAGCTCCTGTCTATTTTTTCTCAAACTTTAACCCCAATGTTGCAGCATTGTTATTTGTGTTAATAAATGTAGGAACTATCCTTCTTGTCTACTGGGC
>JAZDOY010000041.1:0-3020 GCA_043798165.1 bacterium
TATTAAGAAAATGGCATATAAACGAAGGCGTCATCGGAATCTCTCTTTTATTTTTTGTGTCAGGCTACTTATTTGCTTTGGCAGTACAAACTAAACAGAAAAGATATCTTCTTCGACGGTTCGTCAGGCTATACCCATCCTACATCTTAAGTGTAATTATTCTTATTTTGGTGAGAAATATATGGGGGAATGGTGTTCCCAATTCTCCCATAAACCTCCTGTTCCACATATGTATGATTCCAGACATCATGAAGGCTAATCCGCTTGATCCAGTTTTATGGACGTTGTGGGTTCAGATTCACTTTTATATTTCATATTTTTTAGTTTTCAGGAAAAAACCTATAACTTTTCAGAATCTTGTTTTATTAAGTTTGATAGTGTGCGGAATAACCATAGTTGCACAACAAACACGTCTTGAAAAGCTTCCCGGATTTATCGGAGGGCTTAGTCAAGTGCTTTCCTCCAATGGAATATACTTTCTATTTACCAGCTTGGGAATAGTTGCCTATATGCACAATGCAAGAAAGTGGACAAACAAACAAGCACTGCTCATACTATCCGTTATATATGGTTTGTTTCTTATCGCCGCGATGACGGGAGAGACATATGGACTGAGGGATGAGGTACTTGTAAGTTTTTCCTTGGGAGCACTTGTAGTTGTGATTATATATGTTATACGCAACGCTATTAAAGAAAATAAAATACTTATTATTCTTTCTGCAGCAACATTTCCTCTTTATCTGTTGCACAGGGGGCTTGGAATTGCTTTGTACCCAACCCTTATAACAAAAGGATTGTCTTATTGGGAAGCCCTATTTACTATTTGCGTAGTGCTCGTTGGACTGGCTCTGAGCATCAATTATATAGAAGACCGCATAAAGCACAAATTACACAAATTGCTGATGACAGAAGAACCGTTATTATAAAACGATTATTTCAAGGTTAATTTTTGTTGGAATGCTGTTGTTTTTCACCTCGTATATTTCCCTCACTGTTACGTGGTCGCCTACTTTAAGGTCGTTCAAGGTGATTGTCTTATTTACTCCACCTACCTTTTTATAGAGCAAATATTGTTCAACGTCTGTATCGGTGTATAGATGAATATATGATTCTCCGGATGCATTAGAAAGTGTTAAACTGAATTTTTTAGGAAAGTTTGTTTTGCCAATATTTTGTATTACTCCCTCCGTTGTAACATATGAAGAAATAAGAAATTTCTTTTTCTGCTCCCAACTATCCATTTTGATTACATCTGCTGATATGGTATTAACATTTTTAACTGCTGATTTATCGTAGAGAGTATTGGCGCTTTTTTTAACCACTTCTGCAACGGTGTTTGAGCGATAAGAAAGAGCAAGATAAAAAACAACCTCAAAACCTATTGCTACCGTCGCTACGATAAATAAAACAATCAAAATGGGGCGAAGTTTACTCATAGATGGTGTTATCTTTAGCATATAGTACTTTTTTGGAGATTTCAACTACGAGTTTGATATAGCATTCTGCCACAGCAAACATAAAAAGATGCAAACCTAAGTTAGGTATATAATTACTACACCATGGATTCCCCAAACATCCTTATCACCAACTATTGCAATCAGAATTGTCCATTTTGTTTTGCCCGTAGGGAAATGAAAAGTGAATCTAACCAGATGCGTGCGATGACACTAAAACAATTTAAAAAGATTGCAACTAAAGTCAAAAAACACCACTCATTTCTTCGGCTAATGGGAGGTGAACCGCTTATTCATCCTCAAGCTAAATCAATATTAACTTATGCCGCAAAACACTTTGCTCATATCCAGATATTCACCAATGGTATATTTTCGGACAAACTTAATGTACTTTTCCAAAAGCCTTCAAGCTATCAGTTAATAGTGAACTGTTCCACTCCTGCATATCGGGCAAATCCAAAAATCAAACAAGAAATTATCCGACACATGATGAACGCAGAAGGGGCGGCACGAGCCGTGTCTATCACCTTACAGAAAGGAGAAGATGGAAAACAAACTGCAAAAAATATAATGACCGAGATGCCGTTTATACATGACTTCCGAGTTGGAATAGCAAATCCGATAGTGGGCATGAAAGACGCAAACCCCTTTACAGCCTTGGGTCTTTTGGGAAAGAATTTAACACTCCTGGTGAGAGAGATAAAAAAAGATAAACCCACGGCACGCATCGTTTTTAATTGTGGATTTATCCGTTGTATGTTTACCAATAAGGAATACACATATGTTAAAAAACATGTCGCAATGATAGGATGGGGATGTTTGGGAAAACAAGCCTCGTTTGATTTAGGGACAGATGAAAAAGCCTTTTTTTGCTTTCCATTTTCAGACAACAAAATAGATTCTCAAAAGCTTTCTGTATCTAAAACCAGCGGCACACTTTTTTTTGAACACTATAAACGCTGGAAATGCAGCGCATACGAAAAATGTAAAACGTGCAAATGGCATGGTTTTACCCTCAATAAATGTCCCGGTCCTTGTTTAGGACTCCGCGGTTAAAGTTTTCATTAACCGTATGACATGAGATTTATTCATCGACAATGACAGATACCAAAAATGCGAAAATGACCGAAGAAACACATCTGTATTTTTAAGCAATTGTTTTTTGATTTTTATATTGCTGTCAATAACAGCCTCCGTTAACAGCTCTTGAGCAACTTTGTTTACGTCAATGATTTTGATATGGGAACAAGTTGATGATTTTTTGATAAAAAAAACACCCCCCAGTGGATATGCGAGGGGGGATTTTTGAATATGTTGATCTCGTTCTACAAAGCGTGTTTGATAGCAAACCCAGCGTTTATTTTCATTTTGTTTAATAATAATACGATCATCTGCAAGGGTTGGAAAAATTGGCCGCAAAAGTGAAACAACTGTTGATTTTCCGGCAGTTGAGGCGCCCACAAACACGTATGCACGTCCCTTTATAAGCGAACTTGATGCATGAAGAACAAGGCCATTGTTTTTAGCAAGATACGCAAGAATATATCTAGTGATGATATGTTGAAT
>JAZDOY010000048.1:0-8213 GCA_043798165.1 bacterium
GGAGGTTGCAATAGCCAATATGGATCATGGGGTAAAACCCACTGGGTTTGAATCAGGCAGTTTATTTATCCCTCAAGAATACAGAAAACACGGACTTGGATCCAAACTAAAAGAGGAGCTGGCACAGCAAATTCTCAATAACTATCCCGGTATTCCCATTTTTTCTGTCGTAGACAAGATAAATGAAGCTTCGGTACATTTAAATAACAAGCTGGGGTGGATATCTCTTGATAGTAAACAAATTGCCCTGTTTACACAAAAGCTTGGTATTGATGTTTTGCAAGGTTGGGATGCTTATATATTTCTTCATCCGGAATGTTTAGGATTGATTCAATGAAATTGCTATTTAAGCTGTTATGAATTAATATAAAACACATGATAGAAGAAAAAATAAGGAATTTGATAAAAGATGCCATTCAAAATGGTCAGACAGATTTTCCTGTCGGGGACATTCAGTTATCCGTTCCTCAACTACAATTTGGTGACTTTACGACTAATATCGCGCTCATATTGGCAAAAGAATATAAGTCAAACCCTATGGATTTGGCTGAAAATATAAAAGCGGGAATGAAGGCTGACGAAGATATTGAAAGCATCCAAGTTCTTAAGCCGGGATTTGTCAATATTTGGCTTTCAAAGAATGCTCTCATTGCTCCACTGGAGAGGGCGGTGAACAGCACATTTTCCATTCTTCCCTTTTCTTATGGAAATGAGAAAAAGATAATGGTTGAATTTGCACATCCAAATACACATAAATTGTTCCATATTGGTCATTTACGTAACATTGCAACAGGTGAATCCGTGTGCAGAATGCTTGCCGCTACGGGAAATAAAATAGTTCGCACAAATTATCAGGGAGATGTTGGCCTTCACATTGCAAAATGCCTGTGGGGTATCCAACAGATGATGAAAACAGATGGAGAAAAAATGTTTGAAACACTGACGCTGACAGAGAAAATTAAACTCATCGGAAAAGCCTATTCAAAGGGACAAACTGCGTATGAGGCAAATGAAAAAGCAAAAGGAGAGATTGTTGAAATAAACAAACAAATCTATGTTCAAGATCCAAAAATTAAAAAACTATGGAGTACAACGCGCACGTGGAGCATTGCTTATTTTGAGGAAATGTATAAACGAGTTTATTCCCATTTTGATCGGTGTTATTTTGAAAGTGAGGTGCACGAACAAGGATTGCAGACCGCGAAAGAACTCCTTGCAAAAGGAATTCTTGAAAAAAGTGAGGGTGCCGTTGTATTTAATGGAAAACAATACGGGCTTGATACGCGCGTTTTCATTAATAGTCTTGGCTTCCCCACCTATGAAGGGAAGGAGTTGGGGCTTGCCGCAAAAGAATTCAGTGATTTTGGTATATTGGACAAATGTATCCACGTTGTTACACCGGAGCAAACAAGTTTTTTCAAAATAACATTTAAAGTGGAGGAATTGTTGAATAAAGAAAAATATGGGGATAAACAATATCACCTTATATACGAATGGGTGAAATTGAAGGATGGAAAAATGTCCTCGAGAACGGGAAACGTTGTTGAGGCCGCTTGGTTGCTGGATGAAATCAAAAAAAAGATCCTTGAAAAATTTGAGAATTCAGGAGATATTGCCGAAACACTTGCAGTTGCAGCAGTAAAATATTCCTTTTTAAAGAATTCAACAAATTCTCAAATAGTATTTGATATTGATGAATCAGTGTCGCTGGAAGGAAATTCAGCACCTTATATTCTCTATACATATGTGAGAACACAAAGTATCCTTTCAAAGGAAACTGAAAACACAGGGACTTATCCTCAAGAAATATCCGCTGGCGAGAAACAAATGATGAGACTCATCTATCAATACACCGATAAACTTTACAAAGCCGTCTCTACCCTGTCACCAAATATCATCGCAAGTTATTTATATGAACTTTGTAGAGAATACAATCTGTTTTATCAAAAAAATCCCATTTTGAAAGCAGAAACTGATCAAAAATACGTTCGTCTCATGATAACAAAAGCTGTTGGATCAACAGTAAAACATGGGCTTGATTTGCTTGGTATAAAAACTGTTCAAAAAATGTAACACATGGCATATTATATTTGTTCATCTTGTGATTACGGAGCTGCTTCGTGGATTGGCAAATGCCCAGGTTGTGGAGAATGGAATACGTTTATTCAAAAAAAGGAAGAGTCGCAAATTGCACGAAAGAAGGCCACTCCTACACAGTTTTCTCAGCTTAAAAAAATCGACAAAACAAAATCAAATAGGCAATCGATGGGGATGTTTGAGTTTGATCGGGTACTGGGAGGAGGGATTACTCCGGGAGAAGTCGTGCTTCTTTCTGGAGAGCCAGGTATTGGTAAATCTACACTTCTCCTTCAAATAATAAAAAATGGGACAGCAATTTATGTTTCGGGGGAGGAGTCACTCGACCAAGTACAACACAGGGCAGAACGCTTACATGCAAAAATAGGACATATATTATTTTCCGATGAATCAAATATAGACCGTATCCTATCCGGTATTGAGACACAAAAAGAAGCACAGCTTGTTATTCTCGACTCAATTCAAACATTATATACAGATGATGTTGAAACACCTCCTGGCAGTATAAATCAGATAAAAGAGGTGGCAAATAGAGTAATCTCTTTTGCAAAAAAAAGTGCAATTCCTTTTTTAGTCATTGGACACGTGACAAAAGATGGAGATCTTGCAGGACCCAAAACGTTAGAACATATGGTTGACTGTGTTCTGTCCCTCGAAGGGGATGCTTCTTCTCCTTTTCGAATTCTGCGATCCTCAAAAAACAGATTTGGTTCAATAGATGAAATAGGAGTGTTTGAAATGAAAGAGAGCGGCTTGCATGAAGTCAATTCAGCCACTGCCCTTTTAGCAGAATCAACAAAAAAAGAAGTGGGGAAAGCAATTGTGGGAATTTGTGAAGGAAATCGACCGATATTTCTTGAAGTGCAGGCACTTGCAGTACCGACGGTGCTTTCCATTCCACGCCGTGTTGCAAAAGGCATTGACTTTAACCGTATTCAGCTTCTTATTGCAATCGCAAAAAAATATTTAGGTCTTAAACTTGATAGCTATGATATTTATTTTAACGTGGTCGGAGGATTACGCATTACGTCTCCATTGGCTGATGTGGGCATTATTGCAGCACTGTATTCTTCTGTTTTGTCAAAAACAGTGAATACAAACCATGTATTTATTGGCGAGGTGGGACTGCTGGGAGAGATTCGTTCTGGATATTTAGGAAAAAAAACATCCTCAGAGGCAAAACGACTTGATCTCCATCCACTTGATCAGACTCAACTCCCCTCAATCAAGGAAATTCAGAAGTTTATTGTGTCTTAATAAATTTTTTTTCAAGAATTGTTTTCTTTCCATTTGCACCAACGACTTCTATAAGGAGTGAGTTTACTTTTGTTTTGAGTGGCATGACATATTCAAAAACACCATCTTTATTTTGGTATATTCGCTCTCCCATGATGGTGACTACTGATTCTTTCTCTGTCTTCCCAATAATTTTTACTGCAGTTTCTCTTTTAAAAGAGTAGGTGGAAGGAGATATAATCTGAACCGAAGGGGGACGGAGAAATTGAAATAATTGGTAAGAAAAATAACCAACTAGTAAAATACAAATAAAGATAAAGCCTATGATTATTGATTTTTTTGAATCAGATGAGAGATAGTATGTTGATACTTTTTCCTTAAATTTTATTTCTTCAATTCGCTCGTATTCTCTTCTAAAAAAGGCAAGAATTTTGCGTTCATCCAATCCTAAAAAACGGGCATAATTTTTTAAGATGCCGGTTATGTAGATTCGTGAGGTAAAAACATTCCATTTATCTTCTTCAAGTGCACAAATAAATTGCTCACGTACTTTTATACGTTTTTCTATGTCGCGAAGAGATAATTTCTTTTTCTCACGGGCATCTTTCAGTAGTTTACCAACGGAAAGCATCTTTTTTTTGTAACTTATAACTTGAAACTTGCAGCTGTAAAAATTGCTTTTTTTTAGTTACGAATTTTAAGCTTCAAGTTGCAGAGCTTATTCTTTTACACGCTCACCGTATTCCCCTGTTTCTGGATTAACGGTTATCATATCACCAACCTTAACAAAAAGAGGGACCATTACCGTTACACCAGTTTCTACTTTTGCTGCTTTTTTTGCTCCAGAAACTGTGTCTCCTTTGACAGCATCTTCTGTTTCAATAATTTTAAACTTTACAGATGTTGGGGGTCTCATGGTGAGAGGTTTATCATCATACATGTACACGTAGTATCCATTCCCTTCCTTCATGAACTTTGCTACATCTCCCACGATAGATAGGGCAAGGGTATATTGATTATATGTCCGCTGATCCATAAAAAACACATTTTCCTGATCCTTATAAAGATATTCCATTTCGATACAAGAAACATCAAGTACCTCTACACTTTCATTTGATTTAAAAGCGTAATCGATATTTTTGTGCGTAATAAGATTCTTTATGCGGGCTTTCATGAGGGCAGATCCTTTTCCGGGAGAATAAAAGTCAGCCTTTTGGACTTGCCAAATAGTATCTTGGTGTTTGATAAATTCTCCTTTTTTTAGTGCGCCCGCGTTGGTTTTCATGTCAATATCTTAAAATGGTAATAATCTAGAGCTAAGACCCCATTGTATATTAGGACCATTCTTTCTGCAACTCTTCAAGCAATTTTTTTGATTTGGGAGACATATGTTCTGGTACTTCGATCGTATAAATAACATATAAATCTCCCTTGTGTGATTGTTGCGGATAAACAATTCCATGTCCACGCAGTCGAACTGTTGTTCCACTTTTCGTGCCAGGTCGAACACGCAAAGAAACAGGGGCGTCAAGTGTCTCCACCTGTAATTCTCCTCCGAGAACCGCCAAAGGAAACGATATTTTCTTTTCTATGTACACATCTTGTCCCTCTCTTCTAAATGTGCTATCTGGCCGAACACGCACCAGCACATCAAAATCATTGAATCGAATTTTCATACCATCATCAACTCCGGCCGGTATTTTTATAGAGTGAGTTTTGCCTTTGATAACCGTTTCTTTTTCAACTCCATGTACCGCTTCTTGAAATGATATCTCCATCTGGTATAAATCTCTTCGTTTTCGCGCTCGCGGTCTTGCCCCGCCAAATCCAAAAAACTGTTCAAATATTTCAAATGGATCTGTCCCACCAAAATCCACTCCTTCAAAGGGGTTCTGTCCGCCAGAATTTGATGTGTAAGTATATGAAAATGGGCTTTGTTGCTGCTGCCTTGCTCCCCCTGAATGACTTCCAAATCCTCCTTTTTCAAACCCCTCTTTTCCATATTGATCATACATTTGTCTTTTTTTGGAGTCCGATAATACTTCGTATGCATTATTTATCTCTTTAAATTTTGTTGATGCTTCAGGGGATTTATTACGATCTGGATGCCACTTTAAAGCTTGCTTACGGTATGCAGCTTTTATTTCAGCATCTGATGCCCCTTTTTTAAGACTTAATAAATCATAATAATCCATAGTTCACTATTATAGTTTATAAACTTCAATTAACAAACACAGAAACGTCCCCAAACGAGGACGTCTCTGATTGCAACTCCAATCAATTAGCTTACTACCTGTCCCTCTTCTACATCTTTTTTCTCTTCTTTCTTTTCTTGAGGTTCCGCTCCTGCCTGGCCTTGTGCCGTTTTAGCGTCTGGCGCTTTATCTTCTTTCTTATACATATATTGCCCTATTTTTTGCAGTTCGTCAGAAAGTTCAGAGGTTTTCTTCTCTATTTCTTCTTTACTTCCTTTTTCGACAATCTCCTTTAATTCTTTTATCTTTTTCTCAATTGATTCTTTAAGTTCTTTGGGCGCTTTATCTCCCACATCTTTTAGTGATTTTTCTGAGGTGTAGACAAGATTATCTGCCTTATTTTTTACTTCAATTTTTTCTTTTTCCTGCTTGTCTTTTTCCGCATTTTGTTCCGCTTCTGTTTTCATCTTTTCGATTTCTTCCTTCGTAAGACCTGTCGATCCAGTAATCTTAATTGCTTGAGTCTTACCCGTTGCTTTGTCTTTTGCTGTTACCGTTACTATGCCGCTAGCATCTATATCAAACGCAACCTCAATTTGAGGAACGCCACGAGGGGCTGGAGGAATTCCATCAAGTATAAATCTGCCGAGGGATTTATTATCTTTTGCCAATGGCCGCTCTCCTTGTAGAATATGAATTTCTACCTGTGTTTGATTATCTCCCGCTGTAGAAAATATTTCAGAACGTGACGTTGGAATACTGGTATTTCTCTGGATAAGAGGAGTGGATACGTTTCCTAAAGTCTCAACTCCCAATGTAAGAGGAGTAACATCAACAAGTAATATGTCTTTCCCGCCTACATCACCCGCTATAACTCCCGCTTGAATAGCGGCACCAACCGCAACTACTTCATCAGGGTTGACTGAGCGGTTGGGATCTTTGCCAAAGAAATTCTTTACAACTTCAATGACTTTTGGCATTCTTGTCATTCCTCCGACCATTACTACTTCGTTTATATCAGAAATCGTTAACTTCGCATCGCTCAAGCATTTTTTCACTGGTTCAAGAGATTTTACAATTAAATCTCCCACCAATGATTCAAGTTTTGCACGTGTTATTTTCATTACCAGATGTAATGGTCCTTCTTTTCCCTGCGTGATAAATGGCAGGTTTACTTCGGATTCCATGGAAGAAGACAATTCAATCTTTGCTTTTTCCGCTGCATCTCTTAATCTCTGTAGGGCTTGTGGATCCTTGCGAAGGTCTACATTATGTTCTTTCTTAAATTCATTTGCAAGATAATCAATAATTACTTTATCAAAATCGTCACCACCTAGATGAGTATCACCATTTGTTGATCGAACCTTATATACACCAGATTGTGCGTCAAGATCCAATTCAAGGATTGAAATATCAAATGTACCTCCACCGAGATCATACACTGCAATGGTGTGTGTATTTTTTTTGTCTAATCCATATGCTAAAGCTGCGGCTGTTGGCTCATTAATAATTCGAACAACTTCAAGGCCTGCTATTTCACCAGCTTGCTTTGTTGCTTGGCGTTGTGCATCATCAAAATATGCTGGTACGGTAATAACGGCTTGTGTTACTGTCCCCCCAAGATACTTCTCTGCATCGGCTTTTATTTTAGAAAGTATTTTTGCAGAAATTTCTTGTGGACTAAATTGTCTCCCCTCAACTTCAACAACTGCCATATCATTTTTACCAGCTTTTACTGTATATGGGAGCCATTTCATATCAGTTTGTACTGATTGATCAGATAGTTTTCGTCCAACAAGTCGTTTAATGGAATAAATTGTTGACTTTGAATTGAGGACCATCTGACGTTTCGCAACATCTCCAACAATATTCTTAATTGGATCTACAATTGAAGGAATAACGTTACGTCCCTCCGTAGAGTGAATAACCTTCGGACTTCCTCCTTCCATTACCGCGACACATGAGTTTGTTGTACCAAGATCGATACCGATTATTTTAGACATATATTAAAAATATAAATAATATAAATAAATTTATAATGTATTTTCAACTTTTTTTGAAACTGTTACCTGTGCGATTCTCAACAATTGACCGTTATACGTGTACCCCTTTCTTAAAACAGCAATCACCATATTGTCCTCTTTACCTTCTTTCATATCGATAACCTCTGCGGTGTATGGATCATAGGGCTTGTTTAAAACTTCAATTTCTTCTAGTCCTTCATTCTTCAACATTTTTGTAAATGAATCTTTCACATGGGACAAATTTGGATCTTTTACAAAAACTTCTGCTCTTTCAAGATCATCAAGAAATGACAAAAGCTTGAAAATAACATTTTTGTTTGCATTTTTTATCCATTCAATTCGCTGATCTTGCACCCGCCGTTCATAATTCCGATAATCTGCGATGGCTCGTAAATATTTTGTTTTATATTCTTCTATCTGTTTTTTTAATTCCTCACAACTTGCGCATTTTTCTTTTCGACATTCGCATTCTTCACATGCACATTCCTTTTTTGTTTCTTCTTTGTTTTGTTCCTTTGTGCCTGTTTCTGGCTTTTTTTCCTCTGGTTTTTTTGTTTTATCCATACCAAACCTAATAACTTTTAATTGTTTTTTCTATTCCGCTTTGAGTAAGTTAGACACTAACTCCTAATTTTTGTTCTTTCATAATATCTTCAAGTAA
>JAZDOY010000025.1:0-4762 GCA_043798165.1 bacterium
GTCTTTGCCTTTAACCATTGGATATGGGGCGTCTCAATTGTTTTATTAGGAAAATGAAAAAGAGAGGCAAGCTCATCTGGACTCAGTATTGAAATTGATTTGTACCACGGTAATTCAAACACGGGAAAAAACTTATATATGAAGTTGATCATAAACCCTCCCTGAAAAAGAATCTTCGCTTTTTTTAATGAGTTTTGATCCGAATTAAACTGGGCAAGGGCAGATCCAATATTGCGCGCATGTATCCCCGCGATATCTTTCGTTTTTGCGCATACTACATAGCGAATTGTTGTTTCAAAGCCGGAGCGGGAACACTTGTCCTCAATTTTTTCAAGTACTTTTGTGTCGCTTCCAAATGTTGCTTTTTCTGGATTTGCCTCATTTTTCTTTGTAGATGACACATATGTTTTTCCTGTTTTTTTCCATTTTCCTTCGGCAGGACGAATAAGGATCTGGATCATTGCCCCTTCCCCCTCACTTATTTTTGAAAGAGCGGATGTGATGGAAGAAAGGGGATCATTGGGAATATCTTTATATGTCTTTAGGGGCATGTAGGGGAAGTCTTTCTGAACCAGTGAACCACTCACCACCTTTCCTTCCTCGGAAAAAATATTTGGCTCATCAACCTTTCTGATATCGGCATTTGGATAATAGCCATAGACCGTTTTTTCTAAGAGGTCAATTATTTTTGAGGGAGCAGAAATATAAAACCGTATTTCGGACTGGGTTCCTACAATTTCAAAGCACACAACATCATCCACATCAAGAAATGAAAAAAACCCACCCTTTTTGAGAGTGCTAAAAGAGGCAAATAGCTGTTCTGCTGCATCGATTTTAATTTCATTATCTTTTGAGACCCTTACTTCAAGCGTCACCATTTCAAGTGACATCTGCTCTCTTTTTTTCAGACGGGAATATAAAACCGCTGCGTAAAAAAAGAGTAGGGTAGCAACACCCGCGAGAGAAGCGGCAAGCGTTGCAATACCTAGCGTGATCAATCGATCTAAGAGGGGCTGAAGGGCTACGGGATCCATGAAAAAATTATATACTATATTATGTCTGCACACACCATCTTTTATAAAAAGCTTAAAAACAAAAGCCTTTTCTTTTATGTGTTTTGTGTAATCTGTATACTTCTGGTTGCAGCAAACATTATGTATTCTCAAAAATACAATAAAAATATGTACGGGGTGATGCAGGGGGAAAACTCATCGATAATTAACTATCTAAAACATATTTGGGGAACCCCGCTGTATGATCTTGAGGTTAAGACATACAAGGCTGAGGGGAGAGGGGATGTTCTCTCTCAGTGGGCCCAAATACAACAAGAGAACGCAAGAAGGATAAAAAGTCTTGAAGATGCTGTACGTCTCCACCCCTATTCACCAGAGCTGTATTACAACCTATATCTTCTTTATTCTGAAAATGGCGAAAAAGGAAAAGCAACAGAAAGTCTTCGAAAAGCCAAACAAATTGATCCTTCGATACAATGAGAAAAGATCTTTACGAAGATTTATATACGACAGAAGAAACCCATTGGTGGCACAAAGCAAAAAGAATACATGTTGAACAGCTTATTGCCACCCACATTCGCACAACAAAACCCATCATTCTTGATGTTGGATGCGGAACGGGAAAAAACATGGAAAATTTATCCCATTATGGAGATGTGTGGGGAGTTGATATATCCAAAGACGCTCTTATGTTTTGTAAAAAAAGAGGCATCAAACAGATAAAGATGGGAGACGTTGAACATCTCCCTTTCCCAAACAACACCTTTAATATTGTGTGTGTCTTGGATGTATTAGAACACACCGATGAAAACTCCTCGATAAAAGAAATAAAAAGAGTATTGAAAAATAATGGTTTTGTCATACTCACCGTTCCGGCGTTCGATTGGTTGTGGAGCAAATGGGATGAAATTCTTCACCATAAACGTCGGTATACAAAAAAACAATTAGAAAACATCTTCATAAAAGAAGATTTTGAGATAAAAAAAATTACCTACATTTATTCATTTCTCATCATCCCCAGTTTGATTATTCGAAAAATAAAAGGACTTTGCCAACAGTCATACTCTTCAGATTTTCAAATAAATAACCCCATTGTAAACAGCCTATTACTATTTTTGTCAAAACTTGAACAAAAGTGGATAAACCGCTATGATATGCCATTTGGAACTTCTGTCCTATGCATAGCACAAAAAAGAAACGAAAAATAGCTCTTTCACTCCTCATCCCTGTTTATAATGAAAAGGATAGAATTCACAACCTCAACATCTTATGGAGGTTTATAAAAAGCAAAAAATATATTAAGAAACTTATTATCATTGATGATGGGAGCACTGATAATACAAAATCCTTCCTTCTTGAGTTTCAAAAGAAATCAAAATGTACAATAATCTCTTATCGAAAAAATAAAGGAAAAGGATGGGCAATCAAAAAAGGCGTTGAAGTAGCGACGGGAACGCATGTGGTATTTATGGATGCAGATCTATCGACCCCGCCAAAAATGCTCGGAATTCTAAATAACTTCATACAAAAAAAAGATATTATTATTGGAACACGAAAAAATAGTAAAGCCACACTCCTACACAAACAACCAAAAATAAGAGAAAACATGGGTAATTTTTTTACCCTCCTTTCACAAACAATATTGTCTGTTCATGTAAGCGACTTCACCTGTGGATTCAAATGTTTTTCCCTCAAAGCAGCAAAAAAAATATTTAAAAAACAACATATCACCCGATGGGCTTTCGACTCAGAAAGCCTTTTTCTTGCAAAAAAATATGGTTATTCAATAGAGGAAATTCCGGTAGAATGGAGCGATGTTAGGGGAACAAAAGTGCAATTTCCCCAAGATGCCATTTCCTCATTTATTGATCTTCTTAAGATACGCATTTATGATCTGCTTGGAAAATACTAGGACTATTTTATTGAACAAATAGTATATGTGTTGTTGTGAAACAGTGACCTCGTGCAAAGTTGTTGTGCAAGAAGGAAGGCATTGGTTTGATACGGACCAATAATCAACACGTCACTCTTTTTACACCGGGAAGTGGGGAAAAAAACACGATCAACAAGAGGTGGAACTTCTGCCACCAGAGACCACCCATAAAAACATACACGAGTATTTATGGAGATAGACTTGTTTATAAAAGCAGCAACCCCACCTTGATCTTTTTTAGAAACAAGGGGAATAAATTGCGGGCCTTGTAATGTGTTGGGGGAAGGGGTTTTGTAAATGTCAACAATCTGTTTGTTTGTTATGACAAATTGGGATAAAGAATTGGAACTACACAAGAAAGCAAAACAAACCATTCCGATAAATAAAGAAGATATAAAAATAGAAAGAGGTTTTTTTGTATCAACACATTTTGAGAATATATCTCCAACAGCAAGGGAAATAATTATCATTCCAAACACAACCCCGGGAACAATATGACGAAACCATCCCGTTGGTGAAAAGAGCCCAAACCACATAAAAAAAATGAGGGTTGATACAAACAATGTCCAATATAGATAAACCCTTCTTTTATGAATAAAAGGAGAAATAAAAATAAATGGCCATGCAAAAAAATAAGGGTCAACTCCTACATGTTTCCATACAGATAATTTATTATAAATAAAACGTAAGTGTATACCACTTTGAAGAGCTTTTATACCACTTCCACCGTTTTCCCACACACGGCTTATATCAATGTTGTTTGCCAAATATCCCGTCAACCCAAATTGAAAATTGAGAGCAATAAAACGATACAGTTCAAATAAAAAAGTGGGGAGAAGAAGAGATAAAAAAAACAGACCAACAGGACGGACAGACTTTAGCTTTATTGCATAATAAATAACAGAAGCAACTGAAAACAAGAAGCCAAGCGCAAAGAGGTTTTTTGTCTGAAAAGCCAGACCAAAACTAAGCCCTGACAGAATAATAAAAAAGCCCCTTTTTGGATTACAAAGCCATTTGTAGAATGTGATGTATCCAAGAAGAAGAAAGAGAAGGGCAATATGTTCGCCGAAAGACTCATAAGAAAATACAAGGAATAATTGAGGGTAACACCAAAACCATAGTTGAAAAATAATAAGACTTACCAATGACCCAACATTCAGAATAAGAAAAAAAAGAATGGGCACCAACAGGCAAAACGCAATAAATGGCCAAAGGCGATATTGCACCCAGCCATATCCAAACAATTTTAGAAAAAAGGCCTCAGGAAGAACATATCCCGGCCCAACCGTTACCCCCGCAGGAAAGTAAACAAAGCCTGCTTTGTCCTGAACAGAAAATCTATTATGAATACTCGGGAACCCCCCCGCTTTTTCTGTTGTTGAAATGGTGTTTGTGTAAGAGGCATACATTCCTCGTTCTGCCACATTGCGCGCCACCCCAAGATACCATCCACTGTCGTGTTCAATACCAACACCTTGTGTTGAAATAAACAAAATAAAACGAGAAATAAAAAAAAGGGAGGTGAGGAAAACAAACAACACAACAAACCGATTTTTCATATATGAAAAAGTATACATTATGAGACTCCCCCCTAAACAAAGTTCATTTATTTAAATAAATGAACTTATTTAAAATTTGATATTTGGTGTGTTGGGAAATTCGCGCTATAATAAAAAGATATGAAACAAGTGCACGTATATATAAAGGGAGACGTGATTGGAGTAGGGTTTCGTGCTTGGACAAAAATTCAAGCAAAAATCATTGGAGTTAACGGATGGGTTCGCAATGTATTTGAACACCCAAATAAATTTGG
>JAZDOY010000029.1:0-12669 GCA_043798165.1 bacterium
TAGGGAATTGTTTTTTGGGCGACAAATGCACAAAGAAAAAGAAGAAACCGTGAAACAATAAATAATACAAATACCATTTCTCTATTGTATCATGGGCTTATTCCCACTCCATTGTTGCTGGCGGTTTGGTCGTAATATCAAAAACAACCCGTGAAACATCCGGTACCTCATTTACAATACGAGAAGATATGTTTTGCAAAATATCATACGGCACACGCGCCCAATTGGTTGTCATCACATCTCTTGACTCAATGATGCGGAGAGCGACCACTTCCATGAAATACCTCCCATCTCCCTTCACTGCAGTGCTAAACGTATTTGTCATAATAGAGAAGCTCATATATACTTTGTCATACAGTTTTGCTTTTTTTATTTCTTCAACCACAATTGAATCTGCCTGCTGTTGCTGCATAAGTCGTTTTTCAGTGACTTCTCCCATAATACGAATTGCCTGACCCGGCCCGGGAAACACCTGTTTATTGACAACTTCAGAGGGAAGCCCAATCGCACAACCAATTATCCGTACCTGATCTTTATAGAAGTGGCGGAGGGGCTCCAGAAGCCTTAACTTCATACTTTTAGGAAGCCCTCCCACATTGTGATGAGATTTAATTTTAGCGGCATGTTTTGTCCCCTTGCTTTCAATAACATCAGAGTAAATTGTGCCCTGTGCCAAATGAGTAACGCCATTTATTTTTTTTAGTTCATTTTCAAATGTTTGTATGTACAAACGACCAATTATTTTCCTTTTTGTTTCTGAGTCAGTTACTCCTTTTAACTCAGAAAGAAATAATTTTTGAGCATTGACAATAAGAGGAACAACGCCAATATGTTTTTTAAACAGAGCTTTTACTTCCTCTGCAGTGCCCATTCTCATAAGTCCGCTTTCCACATAAATGGGATGAAATTTCTTTCCAATAGCTTTTGCAATAAGCGCTGCCACAACAGTTGAGTCAACCCCACCTGACACTGCACATATAACGTTTCCATTCCCCACTTCTTTACGAATGCCATTGATAATAGCATCAATATCAATAGATGATTTTTTAACTTTTAGTCCACAAATCTGTGTCACAAAGTTATATAGTATTTTGGTGCCATATGTGCTGTGGTCTACTTCAGGGTGAAACTGAATACCATACATATTTTTTGTGTGGTTTACCACAGCCCCAAACACCACTCGTTCTGTCTTTGCAAGGACATGAAACCCCTTTGGTGCTTTTATCACACTGTCTCCATGGCTGACCCACACCGTTGAAGGGGTGCTTACCCCCTTAAATAGGGGGGTAGTAGCTTCAATTTCAAGATGCGCGGGGCCATACTCTTTCCTACTTGGCTTTACACACCCACCTAGCAGATGGGCCATCAACTGCCAACCATAGCATATTCCCAGCATCGGCACAGAGCATAAGAAGAATGATTTGGGAAGGGTAGGAGCCCCCTTTTCATAAACTGAGGAAGGTCCGCCAGATAAAATAATACCCTTTGGCTTATAGTGTAACATTGCTTTCATTGCTTTTTCAGGAGTTGCGATATAAATTACTATTCCCATATCAGTAAGTCTTCGTCCAATGAGGTGAGTTGTTTGAGATCCAAAGTCAATAATAAGAATCATAAAAGTTGTTATTATTGATAACTTTTGCCCGGATTTGTAACAAGGATATCATGAGGATGACTTTCTTTAAGAGATGCTTGAGAAATACGAACAAACTGAGCATTTTTATGGAGTGTTTCGATATTTTTTGCTCCCACATAGTACATTCCGGATTTTATTCCACCAATTGCCTGATCTAATAACTCGGATACAACACCCTTAATCGGAACCAACCCCTCAACACCCTCTGCCACAAGCGTTCTGTCAGAATATGATTTACCATGGTACTCTCCCTCTGATTTAATTTTTGCTCCGTCCTGCATCGCTCCCACCGAACCCATGCCACGATACGTTTTAAACATATATTTTTCCTTTTCTATCTTAAGAATATCTTTAAATCGAAGCGGAACATGTTCCTTTGCAAGCAGCACCTTTTCCCCTGGTGCTTCTTCAGCGGATGCAAAAAAACTCCCCATCATGATAGTTGACGCTCCGGCTGCAAGAGCTTTTACCATATCCCCGGAATATGTAATGCCCCCATCGGCAATAATGGGAACCTTGTATTTTTGTGCAATTGGCGCAATTTCAAATAAAGCAGTCATTTGGGGAACACCCATACCAGAAACAATTCGTGTTGTACAGATTGCACCCGGCCCCATGCCAACGCGTAAGCCATCGGCACCCGCCTTAATGGATGCAAGTGCTCCTTCTTTTGTCGCAACATTTCCACTAATTATTTGAAGGAGGGGGAAGTGATTTTTTACCTTTGAAATGGCATCAAGCACTGTTTTTGCATATCCATGAGCAGAGTCGATTATAACAACATCAACCCCTGCTTTTACCAGTTTTTCAATGCGTTCATTATATCCTTCAGCCCCAACCGCAGCTCCAACAAGAAGCCCCTCCTTCTTAACTTTTTGCACCTCCTTCACTTGATCTCCCACATTAAGATTACGGTGAATAAAACCAATTCCTCCCAACCGGGCAAGAGCACACGCAAGAGTACTCTCTGTAACGGTATCCATGGGGGAGGATGCAAAGGGAAGAGTAAGAGCAATTTTTTTTGTGATATATGTTTTAAGTAATATATCTTGTCTTTTAAAATCACTATATCCAGGACGAAGAAGAATATCATCAAACGTTAACCCTTCGATAAATTTTTTATTCATATAAATGAATACATGTAATTTATAAATAATAATAAGAGTAGGGGCACAAAAAAGCCCGCCATTCCGACGGGGTCTAAAGAAAGCTTGTTTCGTTGATACCTTTCCATATTCAATAATAGCAGATTATCCATTATTGTCAACGTGGAGAAGACACAATATGCCGCAACAGAATCTGTAGCGACACATACTTTTTTCCTTGTTTGTAGTATAATTCAACATGGAAGGAGTTAGAAAAAGGTTTAAAAAATTTATTTAAAACTTACACCCGCAAAGAGCGGGCTTTTTAGTTATGGGAGTATCTATAGAGTTCGGACTCAATCCGTATTGGAGACAGAACAGCGTCGTGGTAACGGGTAGTCGATCTAAACGCCGCCTCTATGAAGGCGTTGGAATTCCTGTTGAAAGAGACTCTAATAAAATAGCCCATGTGGGCAATGGGGAGCAAAAATACGATCAAAGAAACAGAAATGGAGTTGTCGTAAGAAGAGAAAAAATTGATGCGCCCTATCCTGTTTTGGTTGCAAGAGCAAAAGCGGAGGAGTTAGCTCCTCGCTTTAAACCCAACGGGCACTTTCATGTTGTTTCTGACTCAACATATGAGATTATGGGTCCTGACGGACTTGTTTTTTCATTAAATAAAACCAGTGGGGAGAGAAGGAAAGAGACAGAAATAATAAAAGCTCTTTATGGTCTGAGAGGGCGCAGAATATCCTCCGATACAGGACTCGCTGTTTTACCAAGCGATGTAAATTTACAAGAGATGGAGTTGTATCATGCAAGTTTAATGATGGGAATGATCAACCCTACTCTTGATATGGGGCAAGTTGAGCAATTGATAACAAATAATCCTGATACCGCAGGAGGATTCTCAGTACTTGATGCCATACAATACGGACTTGTTATCCCCGACCCCACAATGCATTTTAGAACAAGAAGAATTATTCCAACAGGAGCCCCCTTTGTATCAGGGAGAGTTATGAGATATGAAGCGGTTGTTCATGAGATGTCTACAGATTCATCAAATAATGAATGGATGAAAAGACTTGCGGTGGGAGTCATTCCCAGAAAGTAATATCCTAAAGCTCACAACAACATCTCACTTTTTGAAAGTGTAGTAATAGAGGAGTATAAGAAATGAAAAAGATTACAATAAGCCAATAAACGACATTAATAATTTTTTCATTCGTTCTTTCCCTTTTTCAGCTTCACGCAATACCTCCTTGTGATCATGTTTTACAAATGCAAGATTAGTGACGAACACTAACCCCAATACATTTATATTCAAAGAACGAGCCACCAATGTCTCAGGGACAGTACTCATACCACATACATCCGCACCAAGAAATCTCAAAGCCATTTTATCTGCTGGAGTTTCATAATTGGGTCCATGATAATATACATATGTTCCTTCATGGAAGGGAATATTATCCGCAGCACAAACCGCAACCGCCTTTTTTCTCATTTCGCAATTAAATACTTCTGAAACGTCAACAAATTGAGGTCCCCTTAGGGGGCTGTCAAGTGCAAGAAAAAGAGTGATCATATCTGAGAGAACCACAAAATCCCCCGTCTTATATTTTTCGTTCAACGCGCCACAAGCTGCTGTAAGGACGAGATGTGTCACGCCCAGTTTGGCAAATAGTCGTATTGGCATGGTTGCCTCAAATGCAGAATATCCCTCATACATATGAAATCTGCCAGACATACAAGCAACTCTTTTTTTATTTAACGTTCCAATTAGTAGCTCCCCCTCATGTCCTGGGACAGATGTTTTGATGCCAAATAATTCTGTATATGAAAATCGTTTTTCGATTTTCATTTCATTTAGAATACTGTTCCACCCTGATCCAAGAATAAAAAGTGTTTTAGGGAAGGGAGAAACTGCACTCGAAAGTAATTTAAATGATTTCTCAATTGTATTCATGGTATCTTGAGATATCTGGTGATAAATTTCTTTGGGATTTTTATTTGAGAGAGTTGCTTTAATATGTGATTTGCTGTCTTTCCATCTTTGGAAAGGCTGCCTTGAATTGCCTCTACTGTTTCACGCATGTCATAGGGAAAAACAATCCATTCGTCTACCCGCTTTACATAAAAGTCTGGCATATATTTTGTCCATGGTTTGATAAATGGGGATGCTGTGGTGATGCTTGCAGCGTTCATTTCCATAAGGTATTCCACTCCTCGAACAAATGTCTTTCCTGTATCAGAGACATCGTCAATAAGAAGGATATGTTTGTTTTTTAAATCACCCCCTACGTGATATGAAACATTTGACAATTTTTGTCGTTGAAGATCCTTATAACTGGAAACGGTAAAAGATGCAACGGGCAGCTTAAGAAAATCTGATGCGATATGAGCTATAGTGAGGCCCCCTCTTGCAATTCCAACAATGAGATCAAACTTCATGTTTTTCTTCTGAATTTTTTCAGCAAGGGAGTGGGTAACGAGGTGAAGTTGTCTCCAACTTACGCTGTAATATTTCATACCCCATCAGTATAGTGTATTTATTTTCTAATGATAATGAAACATTCTTCTACCCGTTTACCCATCTGTTTTTGGAGCATTTTTTCTACATCTTTGATCTGGGATGCATGGGCTTGGATAGCGGCAAGTTTTTGTTTGAGCACAGAGGTGACGTCTACACGTTTTGTTATTTCTTTTCCTGAATATCCCGGAGGGAAATACACAAAATATGTTTGTCCTATTCCTCGCTGAGATTCATCAATGCAAAAATAATGGAGCTCTCTCACGTAATCTAGTTTATAAAACACATAACTTGTGATCATTGAAATAGCAATATGGTCCAGATGTCCAGAAATGCCCCTATTTTCGTAGGTGAGAAATAACTCGGGTTTATACTTGGTTGCCAAATCCTCTATTTGTTTTGCGATTATGTGGTAGAGATTGTTGTTTAACCGCCCGTCTTGATGGCCAAGAAAGAATACGTGCTGTATCCCAAGTAGTTGTGCAGCGCGTATCACTTCTTTTTCACGTTTAGTTGAGAGAGATTCTTTTGAAGCGGAATGGTCTTCTCCAACTTCTCCTTTTGTCGCACAAATAAGAAAGACGTCATGCGTTTTTGCAAGGAGGGCAATTGTACCCCCCGGGCCAAAGGATTCGTCGTCTGGATGGGCAAATAGTGCAAAGGCTGTTTTTCTCATACTTATTTAGGATGAGATTATTATACCTAAAAAAGGAAATCTTTTGGTAGAATGAGGAAGACAAGAAGATATCGGGACGTAGTTTCGACCAGAGGTCGATCGCCCTTTGGGCGACAGCAGGAATACGTATGTTTACGACATATTTATTAAAAAGCGAAAAGAATGGAAAAAGTTATATTGGAGTGACAGAAAAAGACCCAAAGACTAGGCTAGCGGAGCATAATGGAGGGTCGAATGATTGGACAAAGAACAATCGTCCATTTAGATTGATATACTATGAAACATATCACTGTCATTTAGACGCATACGCAAGAGAACGTTTCTTGAAATCTGGTATTGGAAATAGACTTGTACAATTATTATTGAGAGAATACGGGACGTAGTTCAGATGGCTAGAACGTCAGGCTGGGGGTCTGAAGGTCGCGAGTTCAAGTCTCGCCGTCCCGACAAACAGAATTTCAGGACATCACTATTTCGCGAGTTTCCCGCACAGCGGGACTAACTGACAGTAATCATTCGCTTACAGCTTATGAACTGTCAGTTGAGCAAGTCTCGCCGTCCCGACACAAGAAGCAAATAATAAAACCCTAAACCATAAACTCTAAATCCTAAACAGACAGGTGCAAAATCTCAAACCATAAACAGGTAGGCTTCGTGGGTTGTTTTGGCTTATTTAGAATTTAGGATTTGATTAGAGTTTCGGGTTTAGTGTTTAGGGTTTTTGGTATACTATAACTCTATGACAAACCTTATTCGTCCTAGCTGGGACACTTACTTTGTATCAATTGCACACATTGTCCAAACGCGCTCAAACTGTATTCGGGGTGCGCGAGGCGCAATCCTTACCAAAGATAAACGCATCATTACGACAGGGTATAATGGAACCCCTTCAGGTATAAAAGATTGCAATGAAGGGGGATGTAAACGATGTACAGGTCGGGAGAATAATACAATTAAAGCAGGGGAAAGAAAGGATTTATGTATTTGTGTACATGCAGAGCAGAATGCGCTTATTCAAGCCTCATATCATGGAGTGTCAACAAAAGGCGCCACACTTTATGCGACAGTTGCTCCGTGTATTGCATGCGCAAAAGCACTTATCAATGCGGGAGTGGTGGAGGTAGTGTACGATGATCAACACAGTGATGATTTTGGGGAAAAATTATTGAGTGAGGCGGGAGTCAGGGTAAGAAGGTATGAAAGCTCTAAATAGTTTGAATATTTTTCTTTCTGCTAACACCAATTTTCATATGAAAAAACTATTTATTTATTTGATTATTTTTTCATTTTTTTATTATCTTCCCCGTTTTTCTTTTGCACAAGAAAATAACAAGATAGGGATTTCGCTCCTTCAACCCTCTTCAGAAGATATTGTGGATGCATCCTCTTTGATTAATAGTCAAAATGGAGACTGGGGATATGTAACCCTCGTGATACAGGAGAATGATCGCGATGTTCGAAAGTGGCAAGATATATTTGAACAATTAAGAGCGAAGCACCTTATCCCAATTATTCGTCTTGCGACAAGCCCAGAGGGAGAAGTCTGGAGAAGACCAGAAGAAAAAGATGCAATTGAATGGGTTAATTTTCTTAATAAATTAAACTGGGTTGTAAAAAAAAGATATGTAGTCCTTTTTAATGAACCAAATCATGCCTCGGAATGGGGAGGAGAAGTGGATCCGGAAAACTATGCAAAAGTTGCCATGTCTTTTGCGAAAGCTCTGAAAGAATCAAATAAAGACTATATGGTGATGCTTGCAGGACTGGATGCCGCCGCCCCATCATACCCCAGTCAATATGAAGATTCAAGTATTTTTATCAAAAAAATATTCGAAATAAAACAGCTGCAAGATGTTATAGACGCGTGGGCATCACATTCTTATCCAAATCCAGGATTTAGCGGATCAGTGTGGGATACGGGAAAAAAATCTATCCGGGGATACGAATATGAGCTGAACTTATTAAAGGAATTAGGGGTGGACAAAGATCTCCCTGTTTTTATTACAGAGACAGGGTGGAGACGGGGAAAACTATCAGAAACTGATATTGCAGAAAATTATAGCCTTGCATTCCAACAGATTTGGGGGCAAGACCCTCGCGTGCAAGCAGTAACCCCCTTTGTATTTAAATATCTATCAGAACCGTTTGTTGGATTTTCTTGGATTATGGATGGAGGATATTCAGGTCAATACAACACCGTGAAAGATCTGTCCAAAAAAAAGGGAAATCCGGAACAAATTGAAAAGGGAGTTATAAAAATATCGCTCCCCAACAATCTTATTGCACGTTCTTCTTATCACTTTTCTGTTTATCTGCAAAATGAAGGGCAAGCCATATGGAGCCAAGATGAAGGATATGCTTTTTCAATAAAAAGCGATGTTTCCGAAGTTCAAACACTTACATCTGACGTCAAAACAATAAAACCACTCGAAGAAGGCCGAATGAGTTTTACTATAAAGACTCCTTCAAAGCCCCAAACCATAAGTCTTTCACTCCAACTCAAAAAAAATGGAAAAACAATCCTGGAAACAAAACGTCATTCAATTACCATTGAACCATTTCCAGAACTAACCCTAAAAACATCGTTATTCCCAAAGTTTGTATCAAATGGAGATAATTTTGAAATACAACTTTTTAATAAAGAAGAAGAACTTGTGTTTTCCAAAAAAGGTCTCTCTATGAAAAAAGGGGTAATCACGATAGAGGATATCTCAGATATTATTCCAGGACAGCGTTATCGGGTTGTTCTCTTGGGCTATCCGTATGTTCCCCGCCAAGCAATCATCACTCTCAATAAAGGTGCAAACACCACAACAGTTAAACGCCTCTTTCCTTTTGATGCAGATGGAAATGGAAAATGGGATTTAAACGATGTTAAAACTGCCCTTCTGAATCCAACGTTTTTTCTTCGCTTTATTCCATGGAACTCATTTTAAGTGATTGTTAGGAGATTCACTCTTCTTTCTAAATCTTCTCCAGGCGCCTTTGCAAGATAACTCCCCGGACACAAAACATCTGGTTTGTGGGGAAGAGAAATGATAAGGGGAAGAGTAGTCTCATTTATCGCCCCATCGATATAGATTTTTCCCTGAAATCCACGATTTCGTAACTGTTCAATTTTATTGAGCACATCTTTAATAAAGGGTTGTCCCTGTCTTCCAGGATTAACCGTCATTAACTGGATGACAGAAAGAGCTTGGATGAGAGGAAGGGAAACATCACTCACCTCATCTTCAGGGTTTAATACCAGGCCAAATTTGAACAGTGGATAGTGGCTAGTGATGAGTGAATAGTCTGGAAAGACAGTTTTATGCATTAAAATAATTCCGACACTTTTTGGAGGAAGCAGCGCTATTGCTTTCAAATGGTTTTCTGGGTCACATACCATGAGATGAAAATCATAGAGTGTGGCGCCGGACAATTTGTCTTTATGATCAAGTGTATAGGTGACAAACTCATTTGTGCTCAGCGTCTTATTTTGTATAAATACTCCGTCCTCAATATCGATCTGAAACTGATGGTAATGGGGAGAAAGGAAAGTGATACGATCGAATAAATCACGTGCGGTTTGTTCGACAAGAGACGGAATAATATTCACTTCTTGGTTTGGTTTTTAATTCCCTCAATAACTTTTTGCACTTCCTCATCACTCGCCAAATAATAATGTTTTATCAGATTGAGTTTTTCATCAAATTCATAGACGAGAGGAATGCAATAGGGAATATTAACATCCATAATTGCTGATTCTGACAGGCCGTCTAGATGTTTCATAATCGCCCGAATAGAATTACCATGAGCAGAAACAATAATTTTTTTTCCTTGCTGTACTAGTGGCATAATTGTTTTTTCCCAGTAGGGAACAGCTCTTTCATACGTATCCTTTAAGCATTCACTGCTTGGTATTTCACTTGGCTTAAGACTCCTATAGCGCGGGTCGTGGGAGGGGTGGTTGGGATCCGTCACCTCCATTTGAGGAGGACGCACTGCATAACTTCGTCTCCACAACTGCACCTGCTCTTTTCCATATTTTTCCACTGTCTCTGCTTTATTTAGGCCTTGTAAAGCTCCATAATGGCGTTCATTGAGTTGCCATGCGTAGGTGAGTGGGATCCAGTTGAGATCCATACCGTCAAGCAATTTCCACAAGGTTTTTATTCCTCGCTTAAGAAGCGAAGCAAATCCCATATCAAATGTGTACCCAAGCTCTTTCAGTTTTTTTCCGTATTTATATGTTTCATCCAGTCCAATGGGCGCAAGATCAATATCGGTCCACCCAGTAAATCTATCCGGCCATACCGAAAGTCCATGACGAACAATTACTATTTTATGCATATGACTCATGTAATGTATAACGTGAAACGTGTGTTGTAAACCATTATAATCAACATACCAAAAAAAATGAAACGTTTATTTCATTCAAAAATCCCCCCTGTCCGGAAAATGAGAACAAGCGATATTCATTTTGTTGGCAGTAAAGATCCTGCGCGAAGAACAATCTTTCTTATTCTTATTCTTGGTGTTGGCATTTTTTTTATTATTCTCCTGATTAAGTTATTTACCCTCACTATTGTAAAAGGAGACTATTATCGTCGATTGTCTGAAGCAAATAGAATCAGCGAAATACCCATAGAACCAAAATATGGGACGATACGGGACAGAAAAGGATTTGTGTTGGCGGAAAACAAGGACGTTTCGATAGCAACAACACAGGATTTTATTCGTTCCGAGCGGGTGTATTATTATCCAGAAGAAACTGCCCACATTATTGGTTATCGACAACTTGCCGATAAAAAAGATATTGAAACCGATTACTGTTCCCGAAAATTACTTCCCAACGAGCGGGTAGGAAAAAAAGGAGTTGAGAAGCTGTATGATTGTGACTTACGGGGAATACCGGGAAAAAAACTAGTCGAAGTAAATGCCTCTGGAAAAAAAGAAGGAATCATAGCTGTCATTCCCCCAACTGATGGAAATACTCTGCAACTTGCCCTCGATATAGAACTCCAACAAGCCGCGTTTAAAGCGCTTGGCGGAAGAAGAGGAGCAGTAATTGCTATGAAGCCAACAACAGGAGAACTACTTGCTTTTGTTTCTTCTCCTTCATTTGACCCCACCTATTTTGAGAAAGGAGATCTCCGGGTTAGTGAGATATTAAACAATAAAGACAAACCCCTGCTCAATAGAATCACTGAAGGAGTCTATCCTCCTGGGTCCATATTTAAACCCATCATAGCAACAGGGGCTCTCGAAGAGGGAATATTTACCGATAAAACAATTGTGCAGGACAACGGATTTGTAATGGCAGGAGCTTTGCGTTTTGGAAACTGGTATTTTTTACAATACGGAAAAACAGAAGGGCCTGTTGATATGCTCAGAGCAATACAACGATCTAATGATACTTTTTTTTACAAACTTGGAGAAGCAATAGGACCTGAAAAGATGCAAACATGGGCAGAAAAATTTGGGTTAGGATCAATAATAAATATTGGGTTTGATGAAGCAGAAGGGACGCTTCCTTCCCCATTTTGGAAACGTGAAGTTCTCAAAGAGAATTGGTATTTGGGAGATACGTATAACTATTCCATAGGACAAGGATATCTTACAACTACCCCCCTCCAAATGGCCTATGCGTTATCGCCATTTGCAAATAATGGATATCAGTGTAAACCACAACTCCTTAAATCTACTCCTCCTGAGTGTAAAAAATTACCGATAAAACAGAGTACCGTAGATCTCATCAAAGAAGGAATGAAGCGAGCCTGTTCGACCGGAGGGACAGGATGGCCACTATTTGATTTTAAAGTAAAAAATATAGAACTTATGAAGCAAGAATTAGAAAAATTGCCTGAAGAAAAAAAAGCCTCAGCTGAAGCTCAAATGAATAGAGACAACAAATACTTTAAACAAATTCAAACCGCATGTAAAACGGGTACAGCCGAAAGCCATGCTAAAAGCGGTATTCCTCACGCGTGGATTGAGGTGTTTGCGCCTTTTGAAAAACCGGAAATCGTGATCACTGTGCTTATTGAGGAGGCGGGGCAAGGGTCTGATGTTGCTGCTCCTGTTGCAAGAGAGGTACTCAAGACCTATTTTGAGCGGGTGGAGTAGGTTCTTCACTAATTGTTATACTGTAGCAAACATAATATGCACATTCGAAAAATGAAACCACACAGTGGTAAATTGTCACCAGGGTGCCGTATTTGTATGAAGGGGACCTGGGCCTGCATTTTTCTTACCATGAGATGTACACGCTCATGTTTTTTTTGCCCACAGGATAAACAGAAATTGTATAGTGAAAAACCAAACCTTGACGGCATTTTTTTTGATTCTCCAGAAGATTCCGTCGCATTTTTAAAAAAATACCGTTTTGAGGGAGTGGGTTTAAGCGGCGGTGAACCTTTTTTAGTTTTTGAAACACTTTTATCTTATATCTCAACCATACGTAGGGAGCCAGGAAAACAAATGTATATATGGGCATATACAAATGGTGATTTGGTAACAAAAGAGCGAGCAAAACAACTTGCAAAAGCTGGACTAAATGAACTGAGATTTGATATTGCAGCACGTGGATATAATTTTGATCCACTCCTTATAGCTAAAAAATATCTTCCAACCGTTACTATAGAAACACCAATTATCCCAGAAGATAAAAAACTTCTCTCTGTCGCCCTTCAAAAAGCAAAAAAATACCAAATATCATTTATAAATTTACACGAGCTTTATCGGACCCCCCATAATCAAT
>JAZDOY010000030.1:0-38597 GCA_043798165.1 bacterium
GGGGAAAAGTGGCAGTTTTACTCGCGTGATACAGGCAAATTTAGACTATACTGATAATGTTTTGAGTGTTATTTCTTGGCAGGAGGTATTTCAATGAACGATATAAAAAATAAAAAGCAAATAGGAGTGCTTCTAATGAAGGGGGCTACTATTGATATGTATATTCCCACATACTCAGCCACAGTTTTTTCTTTTAAGCTTCCTGCAGAAGTATATGCTGATATGGAAATAACAAATATCGATCTTGGCACAAAACAATTAGTCGATTTTTTTGCCGTAAACAAAATTCCCGCAACAGAGTTTGTACTCATCATTCAATCACCTCTTTTTAGAAAAGAATTCACTCTAGCTCCCCAGGAAAAATTGGAAAATTCAATCAATCAATATTTAGACTATATTCCATTTGACAGTGTGCTTTCAAAACGTATTAAAACTGACTCAGGGGTGATGATCATTGTTGCAAATGGCGACCTTATTCAAAGCCTCCATAAAATGTTTATCGCTGCCTCTTCCAGAATAGAATGTGACACAGCTCTTGAAGGATTAACAATTTTTCCTAAAGGTGGTCTCTCTATACTAACGCAATTATCGGGAGAGACAATTCTTAAACATATTTCACTCATCAAACAGGAATCGTTTTCGCTCACTCCACAAAGATCAATTGAAGGATTTGAAGCAGCAGAAGAAGGGGCAGAAGAAAAAAAAGAAAAATCAATGCTTCCCTTATTGATCCCGGTTTTTATTCTTCTTATGATAATTTTAGCGGTAGTATACTACAAATCCCAAGCCCCACCAACACCCATAAATCAGATTAAATCTGCCACAAAACCATCTCCATAACTACTTGACAACACATGTTATTTTCATTACGCTGATATATAGTACTTATTAATTATTATTTTACCCCTATGATAAAACTCAAAAAAGGTTTTACACTCATTGAGCTTCTTGTGGTCATCGGAATCTTGGCGATTCTTTTGGCGATTACATTGATTGCCATCAACCCAGCAAGACAATTCGGTCAAGCAAACAACACACGAAGAAGAAGTGATATTCTCCAAATTTTAAATGCAATTCACCAATATGTCGCAGAAAATAAGGGTCAATTGCCACCTAATTTAAGTGCACTCGTGGTTGCTACGCCAACGAATTTGAGCAATGCAGGAGTGGATCTTTGTGCAAATCTCATGCCCAATTATATTCCAGCTCTTCCAACTGAACCATCGCTCAACACGGCAGCAATTACAAGCTGTACAACATATGACACTGGATACCAAATTACTCGTGATGCACAAAACAGAATCACTGTTTCATCCCCTGTAACTGATAACGGTGAAGTGATCACCGTTACTCGGTAAGAAACGATCCGTTAGAATTTACCCCGCCGCTCCAGGCGGGGTATCTTAGTTGTTTATATTGCATTGTATTTGTTGTCGTGTTTTTGCTAACATTAAGCTATGACAGTCAATATTTCTGCATATAAATCTCTCTATCTTGAAACGGCACGTAAACTCATTGCAGAATATGTCCACGTTACGTCATCTCCTGACGCAGAACACACTCTCCAAAACTTACTCCGCATTTTTCATTCATTAAAAGGACAAAGCATGGCTATGGGATATAAAAACATTGCAACACTTGCCCTCCAAGTGGAACTATTTTGCAGAACATCAAATGACAATAAAATATCCCTCAGCGCTGCCTCAAAAGAATCACTCCCTTCGCCAAAAGTATTATATGACGATTTAAACTATATAGAAAAAACTAATGAAGAAATATCCCTCACAAAAGAGATAGAAACAGTAAAAAATCTGATAGAAGGAAATAAACACAAGCAGTTATATCTGTTACTTGTTGAAGATGACCTTTTTTTTCAAAAAATATGTATTGATAAATTTCGCGAAAGATCTATTCGAGTTGATTTTTCCGATAATGGAGAAGATGCGATTGCACGAATGGCAATAAAAAAATATGACTGTATTCTTCTTGACATTATCATGCCAAAAAAGAATGGATTTGATGTGTTGCAATTTGCAAAAGAAAACAATATCATACCGCAAACACCCATTATCGTTCTTTCTACCCTTGGACAGGAGGATGATATTAAAAAGGCTCTTGCAATGGGAGCGGTAGACTTTATCAATAAAGGAAATCTTGACATCGATTTACTTATGTCAAAAATAGAATCAGTCATTAATAAAAACAAAAAATGACAAATTAACAATATCATTATGAAAAAAAAGAATGTACTGTTGGTAGAGGACGATGAATTCTTGCGGACACTGTATGCTGATCTGTTAAAAGAGACATATACTCTTGAAGTTGCGATTGATGGGGAAGAGGCGTACCAAAAAATTCAAAACAAAGAACTTGACCTTGTACTTCTCGATATTATTCTTCCCAAAATGAGCGGTATAGAAGTTGTGGAAAAGCTCAAAATTGAACACCCAGAGGTTTTGAAGAAGAATATTGTTTTTTTAACAAATTTAGATAAAAATGAGACGGTCCAAAAAGTGACCAAGCTCGGGTACGCATATCTCATTAAAAGCGATCTTAACCCAGAAGAATTTTTGAACAAAGTAAAACAACTGATATGAATATAATACTTTCCTCCGGCAAAGGTCAGGGCAAGACTCTTCTTTCGGCTTTTGACTGTGCGTTATTTGATGCGGGTGTAAGTAATTACAACCTATTAATTCTTTCTTCTATCATCCCTCCGGGAGCTGTCATTCGGCAACAAAAATACAAAACACCGAATGAAGAATATGGACACAGGCTTTATGTGGTCATGTCGGAAAACAGAAGCAGAGAATCTGGCCGGTTTATAGGAGCCGCCGTGGGATGGAGCCAGGAAGAAGATGGAAGAGGTGTGTTTGTTGAGCATTACTCCACTGAAAATTCTGAAGATGCCGTTCGTTCACTCCTTGAGGAAGAGGTGAAAAGATCTCTTACTGATCTATGCCGTTTTCGAGGATTTTCCTTTACCCAGAAAAAAATGAACATTAAAATGTGTGTTACAAAAGTTACCGATAGCCCTGCCTCCGTTTTGGTTGTGGCAGTTTACCAGGCACAATCATGGGACTCGCTTACTTCTTTGGAGAAATAATATACTTTTTTAAATAATGTACTGGTTTCCAAAGAGATTTTGATAACCGTAAACCTTCAATTCCTAAATCTTGCTCGTAATTAATCAGGTTGCATCCCAAAGAATGAAGATGTTTTGCAGCCTCATGTGATAACAACGCATATACTCCAGTGTAGTTTTTGTCTGCTTTTTGAAATGCTGAGATGCCATAGACACCGTGGGTAACCTCATACAGATTGAAAGCAATTAAAGAATTATCATGAAAAATGCCCAGCGCATACACATTAAGTTTCTTATGATATGCTAACAGTCTTTTAATGGCAATAAGTTCATTTTCCGTTTCAGTCCTTTTTTTTCCGGCACGTTCTTCCCAAAGAAAAAAAAGGTCCAGAATTTCATTCTGTACTGGTTGCTTTGAAAGATCCATAAGATGAGACCTATAAGAAGGATATTTTCTCTTAAACCTATCAACAAGGTATTTTTTTCTTTTGTATTTTTCTTCTGGAAGCAACGTTATATCCTTTACTGAAATAATGTAATCATGATTATCCTGATCCTCTTTAACTTGAAAGTGCTTAATCAGTGCATTATCAAGACGAATCACGTCTTCGGGAATAAGTTTCAAGTAGTGCTCGACATTTGTTTTATAACTATGATCAATGAGCGAATGAGCGGTTTTTATGGGTTGATTACGTCCAATAAAAGAATAAAATGGTTTAAGTGTCATATAGTCTGTAAACCGTACAATCAGGTTTTCGTTTAATAGGGAAATTTCTATTGAGCTATCAGTGTCATACGTCCACAAACTAGTAAAATTGTAATCAGAATAGGGTGGAAACAGATGTGTCAACTTTTCAATATCTTCTTTATGAGAAAAATCCAGTTTCGTAAAAAGGGGGAATAACGGTATCATAGTCTCCATACATTATAGAAAGGTGTTGTCTTGACATTCAACTGCAATCTCATTTATACTTGTGTGACATGGTTAAGACAGTGTTGAAAGAATGGCAAGCAAAAGTTGCTGCGTTGTTGTTCCTTGTGTATTCAGCATGGTGGATATCACTTCAGTATAGCCATCTTGTAGCCAACCCTGCATTCGATTATTTTGCAAGCACCTACTGCTTAATGGCCCTATGGGGAGGTATTTGGGGGATATATATTGCACAAAAGTGGGGAGGATGGAAAAGCCTTATGGGAAGGGCTATATTGTTTTTTTCCTTTGGTCTTTTTGCACAGGCATTTGGTCAGATTTGTTATTCCTACTACGTCATGGTTCTCCATATAGAAGTTCCCTATCCTTCAATAGGGGATTTGGGCTATTTTGGGAGCATCCCGCTTTATACTATTGGCATTTCCCTACTTGCCCAGGCTTCTGGCATTTCCCTTTCTCTTAAATCTTTCCAAAGCAAAATACAAGCGATTGTGATACCAATACTATTGTTGGTTGGTTCATACTACATCTTCCTCAGGAATTATACATTTGATTGGACACATCCTCTTACGATTTTTCTGGATTTTGGATATCCTCTTGGCCAATCTGTTTATATCGCCATTGCTCTTTTGGCTTTTTTGTTATCACGAAAAATGTTAGGCGGAAGGATGAAAAAACGGGTAATATTTATCATGATTGCCCTCTTTATCCAATTTTGTGCAGATTTCGTATTTCTATATCAAGCAAATAACGGGGAATGGTTAGCAGCAGGCATAAATGATTTTATGTACTTTGTCGGATATTATATTATGACACTCGGTTTATTGCAGTTGAACACAGTGTATGAAGAGCTCAGGAAACGTGCATAATCAAACTATGTTGGATAACGCTATTTTTCCACAAATCGTAGAAAAAATAATCTCCGAGCAGGAGGGTATTATTGGACCCATCGCTATTGAACAAGCCGGAAGAGTGAAGGGATTAAAGGTAAATTGGCCAAAGCATGAAATAACATTCATGGGAAAAGAATCAGACATAATAGAAGAATTAATTGAACAATATCGTGATTTTTTCGGACAAGTTTCGGTAGAGGTGTGTCGCCATGCCGTGAGAAAGCTCGTCTCCCAACTTCCTCCGGATCAGCAACCAATGCTTCTGAAATAACTCATATCTTGTGCTTGAAATTCTACTATAATAAGAAGTATGGTTAGCTTTTCCTCCCCCCCTCACCACAGAGATGGAGCATGTTACTCAGGAGATGTATAAAAAAAATCTCGAGCTTGCAGAACGGAACAAAACACTCCTTATCCTTCGTAAGATTGAAGAAATAGCCTTGAGCACGGTTGTTGACCTGAAAGAGGTTATGCAAAGCGTGGCAAACACCGTTGTAAACGAAGCGGAATTTAAGGCGGTATTTATTCACCAAGTAAACCACAACAAATCTGCTCTACACCCGCTTGCGATTGCCATTTCGGATTATAAAGAAACTCAGTATATAAACCTGCTTTCCTCACTTTCACAGGAAGCAATTTCCCTTAGTAAGGGAAATTCAATTCTCGCTAAAGCAGTTCATTCAAGAAAAGATCAAAAAACACAGCAACTGTACTTTCTTCCCTGTCCCACGCTTGACCTGATTCAAAGCAGGGAAATTCAAAAACAGCTGGGAATCGGCACATTTTTTGTTTATCCGCTCATTGTGAGAGACACAGTCATTGGGACATTTGTTGCGGGAATTGAAACAAGTAACGACATGAGTTTGGCAGAAAGTAAAAGTCTTCTTGACAGGCTTCCCAACATTATTGCAATTGCTCTTGATAACGCGATTCTCTATCAAACAATCAAAAAAGCAAATATACGATTAAAAGAGTTAGATAAATTAAAAGATGATTTTGTATCCATTGCTTCACACGAACTGCGAACTCCCATGACGGCGATAAAAAGTTATCTTTGGATGGCATTAAACAAAGTAAATGAGCTTGATCCAAAAATTAAAGAATATCTTGGCATTGCGTCAATCTCCACGGATCGGTTAATCAAATTGGTCGCCAATATGCTCACCATCTCCCGCATTGAGAGCAAACGATTGCAACTTGTCATGAAACAATTTATCCTGCAAGACCTCATTCAACATGTATCTGACGAACTATCCATCAAAGCAAAAGAACAACACATACACCTTGATATACAGGTTCCTAAAAAAAACATAATCGTTACAGGAGACAGTGACAAACTCCACGAAGTAATTCAAAACCTTGTAGGAAATGCATTAAAATTTACTCCTTCTCATGGATCAATTATCGTCTCAGCACGGGTAGTGGGGAAGCAGGTAGAAGTGTCAATTAGCGACACGGGTCCCGGCATATCCAAAGAAGATCAATCTAAATTATTTCGTAAATTTGGCCTTATGGGAAGCTCCTATTCAAAAACCGCAAATGCTTCAGGTACAGGGTTGGGGTTGTATATTACAAAACAAATTCTCGCTCTGCATAAGGGGCACATATCAGTAGAATCAAAGCTAGGGAAGGGTTCTACGTTTCGATTCACTTTACCTTTGTAATTTTTCTTTCTTGCCTCAATAAATAAATACCGGAAATAACAAACCCCCATCCAAAAAGGGGAAGCAATAGAGGAAGAGCCTTTACCAACACAATATTTATAATTCTTCGTACTTTATTATGTTCTTGCACCGTTATAAGGGCATTGATAGTCTGCTCTTTTAATCCTTCAAGAATATGCTTATTATATTCGAACCCAAATAAAAGAAGAATAAATCCAAGTAACATAAATACTGCATATCGGGAAGGCTTACGGATCGCAAGGAAGGCAGAAATAATAATCCCCACGGCATATACAATAGCAAAAAAATTATCGCTTATTGTGAGGTATATGGTCATTAAAATATTTTGTTTAAGATCTGGAGTGATGAACATATTAAAACATGCTAATTTGATCTTTGTTGCTTTTTTCCTCTCTCTTTTTTTTAATTTCGTTTTTTTTCTTTTGTTTGGGATATAAACGCGCAATGAGTGAATACATTTCAAATTCCAACAACTTTTCCCGAAGCGGCTCAATAAAACCAATCCACTTTGTGTCTTCCAACGGAATAGTAACCGGAGCATTGGTCACGATAGTTGCAAGCTGTTTCCCCACTGTTATATCAGCAATATTGTTGCGAATACTTGTTTTTATTCGTCCTTCAGGTAGTTTGTCTACATTTTTTAAAATTCCTTCTAATGTGCCGAATTCATTCAGCAATTTTTGAGCAGTTTTTGGGCCGATGCCGTCAGCTCCCTTATAATTATCTGAAGGATCCCCCGCAAGGGCCTTATAGTCCACAATTTTACTTGGCGGAATACCCATTTTTTCTATGACAGCAGCCTCAGTATACACTTTCGTTTTTGAAAAACCAATATCCGGGGTAACTGTTGATATATGGTCGTTAATAAGCTGCATCATATCTTTATCTCCCGTGAGAATAAGGACGGAAAAGCCGTTCTTTTCCGCCTTCTTTGCGGCGGTGCCGATAACATCATCGCCCTCGTAGCCATCAAGCTCTACGTGTACTATTTTTGCGGCATCAAGAGATGCTTTCACCATCGGTATTTGAGAAATAAAGTCATCAGCAATTTTTGGTCGTTGAGATTGATATTCCTTGTGCAATGCATTTCGGAAAGTGGGTGCAGGCGTATCAAAACAAACAAGAACATGGGTTGGTTGAAAGTCTGCTATCGACTTGTACAAAATTGAGAAAAAGCCATATACCACTTGAGTAGGAATTCCCTTGGCCGTTTTAAAAGGAGGGAGGGCATGAAACGCTCGATGCATAAGGCCATTTCCATCGACAATAAGAAGAACATTCATAGAGATGAAAAATGCAACATATCAAATTACAAACAAAATATACCCCAATTTTATTACTTATTGCTGAACAGGCTCTGATGATTTACCATTTTTCATAGAGGCTTTTTTTGGTCCCACGATTGTTTCAAATTCGTCTTGGTCAAGACTCTCCTTTGTCATAAGCTCGCTCGCTACTTTGTCAAGAAGTTCCCGTTTATCTTTCACCATTGTTATTGCTTGACTGTAGGCAAGTTCAAGAATGGCATGTATTTCTGTATCTATTTTTGCCATCATTTCTTGAGAAATTTGAGATTGACCATAGTATGACTTTTCATCGTTTCCGTAGCTTACAGGTCCGAGATTACTCATACCAAAGTCAACCACCATTGCACGAGCAATATTTGTTGCTTGTTCAAAGTCATTTGAAGCGCCAGTTGTCATTTCATCAAATACAACTTCCTCTGCCGCTCGTCCACCCATCATAACGGCGAGACGCTGAAGTAAATGCTTTTTTGTTTCATGAATTTTGTCCTTCTGGGGAGGGATGAGGGTATATCCAAGCGCCATACCACGTGATACAATTGAAATTCGATGCACAGGGTCTGTCTCGCTTTGGAAATGAGTGAGAATTGCGTGTCCGGCTTCGTGATAAGCAGTAAGATTTTTGTCCCCCTCGGTTTGCATTCGTTTTTTTGTTGGGCCCATTTTTACCTTCATTGCCGCGTCTTCAACATCATCAAAAGAGATATCCGTTTTTGCATTCCGTGCAGCGGTGATGGCAGATTCATTTAACATATTTTCAAGATCTGCGCCTGAAAATCCTACTGTTCGTTTTGCAACCCTGTCCCAATTAACATCTTTTGCATATGGCTTTCCTATTGCATGTATTTTAAGAATCTCTTTTCGTCCCTCCACATCCGGGTAATCGACAACAATACGGCGGTCAAAACGCCCAGGTCGAAGAAGTGCACTGTCAAGGAGGTCTCCTCGATTTGTTGCCGCCATAACTATCACTTGTTCATTCGGATTAAAGCCATCCATTTCTACCAAGATTTGATTAAGAGTCTGTTCCCGTTCATCATGAGAGGGCATCATTCCCACAGATCGGGACCTTCCAATCGCATCAATCTCATCGATAAAAATTATTGAAGGAGCACTCTTTTTTGCGGTTGCAAACAAATCTCTGACCCGCGCAGCACCGATACCAACAAGCATTTCCATAAATTCACTTCCCGCGATTGAGAAGAAGGGAACACTTGCTTCTCCCGCAACAGCACGGGCTAGAAGTGTTTTTCCGCATCCTGCCGGTCCCACTAATAAGACTCCCTTTGGAGTGCGAGCTCCAAGTTTTTTATATTTTTCAGGTTTTTTGAGGAAATCAACAATCTCTTCCAGTTCTTTTTTCGCTTCATCAACTCCCGCCACATCCTTAAACGTTGTTTTCGGGAGATCTTTATTAAATTTCTTAGCTTTTGACTGTCCAAATGAAAATACACTTTCTTGTGCTCCTCGTGCCTGACGGAACAGGAAAATGAAAAAGGCAACCATGAGAACTGTCGGAATAAGATTGCTAAGTAAATTCATTATTCCAGAAGATCCCTGCGTATCTTTTATCACAATTTGTGTTTTTGAAGCATTTACGTTTGAATCCTTCAAAAGCTTCATAAAACTATCCGTTGGTTCTTTGTATGTCACTGCAAAAGCATCATTTTTATAGTAAACAAGAATTTTGTTATCAACAATTTCTACTTTTTTAACTTTTTGATTTCGGATATCTTCCACGACAGCATTAATAGATTTTTCAGGCACCGTTTGCGTAATTTCGCTACTGATTGATCGGATCGCTATATATCCAAAAAGAAGAATAAACCCAATAATGAAGATATTTCTCAAATTCAATTCAAGTTTAAACTGAGTTATTTTTTTTGATGTCTTTTTGTTTACCATGTGCCAATTGTAGCAGATGAGGACGAACTTGTCGCTTTAAGGTATAATAGAGAATGGGCATAAACATCGAATTACAGCGTTGTATCAATATTCTCAATGAAGGAGGACTCATTGTTGCGCCATCTGACACAGTGTATGGATTGGTGTGTGATGCAACAAATGAAAAAGCGGTAAAAAAGCTTATTGCTGTAAAAAATAGGCCATGGGGAAAGCCTATTTCCGTCTTTACAGATGGATTCCCCATGATAAACTCCCTCGTTGAAGTTGGCGATCATCAGGCTCTTCTAGCAACACTTCTCCCTGGGCCTTTTACGATTATTTTGCCATCAAAACATATCACCTGTAGTTCTCTAGAATCTGAACGTAAAACGCTTGGAATCCGTTTCCCCGCATATGGTTGGATTCAAGACCTTGTCCACGCATATGGAAAACCACTAACCGCGACCTCTGCCAATATTTCTGGGCGACCACCACATTATGAGGCACAAGGATTTATAAAAGAACTTTCGAAAGAAAAAAGCAAACTCATTGACTGTATTGTGGATAAAGGAAAACTTCCCCACAATAAACCTTCAACCATAATCGATCTTACAGGAAGCTCATTACAACTTCTTCGACAGGGAGATATCTTACCCCTTACCAAACAGAGCTTTACTTCACGGAGTGCACAAGAAACAAAGAATATCGCATCGTATCTTGTAAGAAAATATTCGTCTTACTGTAAACAAAAACCTGTAGTATTTATATTGGAAGGAGAAATGGGGGTTGGAAAGACAGTGTTTGCAAAAGGTCTTGGGCATTTTTTAGGGTTGGACGATATAGTTTCGCCAACCTATGTTATTTACTATGAATACCCGACAGTAACAGATTTTGTGAAATTATTTCTTCATGCTGATTTATATAATATAGAAGAAAGTGGAGAATTTGCACACCTTGGACTGGAAAAATATTTTAATAAAGAAACCATGATTTGTGTCGAATGGGGTAACAGGATTGGTCCTCTATTCGAATATATGAAAAAAAAATCCCATGTAGTGCTTGTAAAAATTTCGTATAAATCAGAAAAACAAAGAGTGATAACAGTTAAGGACTTAGAGTAAATATTCTATGAATATACTTGCAATTGATACGTCATGTGATGAAACAGCGGTTGCCGTGACAAACGGAAGACGTATTCTATCCAACATCATTTATTCCCAAGTGCTCCTCCATCAAAAATGGGGAGGCGTTGTCCCTTCTCTTGCAAAACGCGCGCATGAAGAAAGAATTGACGGAATAGTCAATCTTGCAATCCGTAAATCACGTGTACGGTGGGAGCGTATCGATGTCATCGCGGTCACTCAAGGTCCCGGTCTTGCGATTGCCCTTGAGGTGGGAATCGGTAAGGCAAAAGAATTAGCAGCGAAGTACAATAAACCATTACTTGGTGTTAACCATCTTGAAGGACATCTCTATTCAGTATTTGCCCAAAACAGCAACTACAAACCAGAAAGAAACATTTTGTTTCCCTATTTGGCAATGATAATCTCTGGAGGACACACGGAATTTATTCTTTGGAAAAATCATTCTGAATATGAAGTGCTCGGTGGAACACTTGATGATGCGGCCGGAGAGGCGCTGGACAAAGCGGGAAAATTGCTTGGTCTTGGGTATCCTGCCGGAGCAGTAATTGAACGTCTTGCGGAGACGGTACATCACAATGATCCTTACAAGTTCCCTCGTCCCATGCTTTACAGTAAAGATTTAAACTTTTCTTTTTCTGGTCTCAAAACGAGTTTCTATTACTTCCTAAAAAAAATCTCCGTGAAGGAAAAAAATAATAACATTGAGCTCCTTGCAAGTTCCTTTCAAGAAGCGGTATTTGACACTATTATTTATAAGGCCGAGCAGGCAATAAAAAAAACAGGTGTGACACATTTAATTATTAGTGGTGGCGTATCTGCAAATCTCTATCTGAGAAAAAGATTCAGGACACTGGTTAAAAGTCATGTGGGCACTGTTTTTTTCCCCACTATAAAGACACTTACAGGGGACAACGCTGCAATGATTGGTATAGCGGCATGGAAAAGAGGGGAACAACATTTATTTTCCCGTAATGATTTTGATCGTGAACCGAGAATGAAAATAATTTCTTCTTGCAAATAAATAACTAATGAGTTAAACTGGTACTATCATAGTATATGTTAAAACTAAGTAAAAAATCTGATTACGGGCTTCTCATAGTTTCTAAGTTATTGCATACGGATGAATATGTTTCCTTATCGAAACTGGTTGAGCATACAAAACTTCCTCTGCGCTTTCTAGCACGTATCAGTGCGGTACTTGCACGAAACGGAATACTTATGAGTCGTGAAGGACGTGTGGGCGGATACAAATTGGGAAAAGGATTCAATCAGTTTTCCGTATATGATTTTCTTTCAGTATTTGAAAATAATTTGAACATGACAGGGTGCCAGGAACGATCGGAAAAGTGCGCATTTGAGCACCTCTGTAAACACAAAGAGTCCGTGAGATGTAAACTTCATGAGGTTATTTTGAATGATCTTAAAAAAGTAAAATTATCGGATTTATTTTCTTAATTCCCATGCTCTCTTTACTCAATATTAAGGTAAAGGCAGGAGAGAAAGAGATTCTCACTGATTTTTCTCATCAATTTGGAAAAGGTAAAATATATGCCATCATGGGACCAAATGGATCTGGTAAATCTACCCTTGTTCAAACAATTATTGGAAACACGCAATATTCTTTGGCAAAGACATCATCAATATTGTTTAACAAAAAAAAACTAAATAATCTTTCTCCGGACAAACGAGCAAAGCAGGGTATTGGCATAACTTTTCAGAGCCCCATTGCTCTCCAAGGAATCAGCGTATTTCAACTTTTAAGGTTGGCGATGAAAGACATGGATGTAGTGAAGCTTTACGAAAAAATAGAAAAATATGCCCATGAATTACAAATAAAAAAGGAATTAATAGATCAGCCACTCAACAATGGCGCATCAGGAGGAGAGAGAAAAAAATTGGAAGTACTTCAAATGGCTCTTCTTGACCCTGCAATTATTTTTTTTGATGAAATAGATACTGGGGTAGATATCGATAGTTTGAAAATAATATTTACATTCCTGAAAAAATATAGAAAAGATAAAACGTACGTTTTTATTACCCATTACAGTAAAATTTTTGCCTATTTAAAGCCAGATGAAATACTGGTTATGAAACAAGGACGACTAGTGGCTCATGGAGGAGAAGAGATAATCGAGACAATTGAAAAAAAAGGATATGAAGTTTTTTAAAAGCGTCGTGTTTTGCATCTTTGCTTGACGAGGAACTCGCACGGGGATGATTCGAGTGCTCAAACAAAGCCTCGTCAGTGCAAATCTACAAAACACTCCATTTAAATATATCTGTGTATGAAAACCAAAAAACTCAATTTTGACTACAAATACGGGTTTTCTGTGAAAAACAAAAATGTTTTCGTGGCTGAAAAAGGTCTTTCTGAAAAAAAAGTTCGTATGATTTCCCATATGAAAGAAGAGCCGGAGTGGATGCTTGAACAACGGATACGGGCTTACCATTTTTTTCTAAAAGAAAAAATGCCAGAATGGGGAGCTGATTTGTCCACAATAAACTTTGATGATATTACATACTTTATTCGTTCTACCGATAAGCAGGTACACTCCTGGGACGAGCTGCCTGCAGAAATAAAAGATACGTATGATCGTATTGGGGTTCCTCAAGCGGAAAAAAAGTTTCTTGCTGGAGTAAGTGCTCAGTATGAAAGTGAGGTGGTCTATGAAAAGGTACAAGAAACGTTGGAAAAACAAGGAGTCATTTTTTGTGATATGGATACGGCGCTGAAAAAATACCCCGATAAAGTAAGAAACTATTTTGGAACACTTATTCCCCACTCAGATAATAAATTCGCGGCACTCAACACGAGTGTGTGGTCCGGTGGATCATTCGTATATGTCCCCAAAGGAGTAAAAGTCACTCTTCCTCTTCAAGCGTATTTTCGTATGAATGCACAAGCCTTTGGACAGTTCGAACGAACACTTATCATAGCTGATGAAGGATCCTCCGTTCACTATATCGAAGGGTGCACAGCTCCTATATATGCAAGAGATTCACTTCACAGTGCAGTTGTGGAAATTTTTGTTAAGGAGGGTGCACGAGTCCGTTATACCACTGTTCAAAATTGGAGTAAAAATGTATACAACTTAGTAACAAAACGTGCACGTGCAGACAAGAATGCCGTAATGGAATGGGTAGACTGCAACCTGGGGAGTCAAATAACCATGAAGTATCCCACAGTTTATCTCATGGGGGAAGGAGCTCGGGGAGAAGTTCTCTCAATTGCATTTGCAGGAAGCGGACAGCATCAAGATGCCGGTGCAAAAATGATTCATTTTGCTCCCCATACCTCGTCCCGCATTATTTCAAAATCAATATCAAAAGAAGGAGGAAGAACTTCCTACCGGGGCCTCATACAAGTTATGCCTCAGGCATATAGCTCACACGTGTATGTTTCCTGCGATGCACTTCTGTTGGACGAACATTCACGTTCTGATACCTATCCGACAATGCGTATTAAAAATAGTGAAAGCACAATTCAACACGAAGCAACAGTGGAAAAAATTGGCGAAGAAAAGTTATTTTATTTAATGTCGCGTGGATTATCAAAAACGGACGCCGAAACGGCATTTGTGAATGGATTTATCGACCCTGTAGTAAAAGAAATTCCTCTGGAATATTCTGTTGAATTAAATCGTCTCATTCGACTGGAAATGGAGGGAAGCATAGGATGATAACTACATTTATACCAATCAAAAAGGAAAAAAATAATTTGGTTTTTGATAATCCAGGAAGGTATGTGGTATATTTTTCAAACATGTCTGGGACAATATCATGTGTAATAACTGCAGAAAAAGTTGAGCTATACTTAGTAGGGATGTACGACATGAAACAAAAAGACGCCTTCACAATCCGGACAGAACAAATTCACGCTTCCCCCCATTCATTTTCCGATCTCCTGATACTTTCTACAGTACGGGATATGTCAAAACTTTCTTTTTCGGGGTTGATACGAATAAAAAAAAATGCACAACAATCACATGCATATCAAAAAAATCAAAACCTCATTTTATCTGAACACGCATTTGTCGATTCCCGCCCCATTTTGGAAATTCTTGCGGATGATGTGTTTTGCACTCATGCCTCAACCTCTGGACCATTGTCTAAAGACCAGCTACTCTATTTACAAATGAGAGGGCTCACAAGGGACGAAGCAAAAAATCTTTCTATTGAAGGTTTTAAACAGCAGGCGTACGATAAATTATCCAGTTTAGGAATTCACCCGCCACAATTACAAATTTTACGGGTATAACGTCTTTTAAACTGATCCCAATCAAATCGGAATTAAGAAGAAGATGTAAAACAACTATGAAAAACGTTGAAAAAATAAAAAAAGATTTTCCTATTTTTAAGATGCAACCAGATCTTGTCTATCTTGATTCAACCGCCACATCGTTTAAACCTCAGTCAGTGATTGACTCTTTAGTGGAGTATTACTCTCAGTATTCTGCGAACATTTTTCGTGGCATATATGACATATCGGAAAAGGCGACAGCCGCATATGAGGAAACAAGGACGATAATTAAGGATTTTATTGGGGCAAACAGCGAAATGGAAATAGTTTTTACTCGAAATACCACAGAATCTATAAATCTTTTTGTCAACGGAATAAAAGATTCACTCATTCCAAGCGATGAAATAGTAACGACTATTGCAGAACATCATTCCAATTTTGTTCCGTGGCAACAGCTTGCCAAAAAAAGGGGATTAAAATTTATTGTCATGCGAAACGTGAAAATAGGGGTAGAAGATATACGCACACACATTACCCAAAAAACAAAAATATTGGCAATCACCCATGCATCCAACGTTCTTGGAACAGTGAATCCGGTAAAGGATATTATCCGCGAAGCAAAGAAAATAAATCCACATATTATTGTTTTGGTTGATGGCGCACAAGTAGTGCCGCACATGAAAGTAAACATGCATGATCTTGGCTGTGATGCATTTACCTTCTCAGGTCACAAAATGTTGGGTCCAACCGGTGTTGGTGTGTTATGGGTAAAAAAAGAACTGCTTAAAACGTTTGCACCATATCAATATGGAGGAGAAATGATCCGAAAGGTCACTGTTGAAGAGACTGAGTTTGCAGATATACCTCATAGATTTGAAGCGGGCACTCCCCACATAGCAGGTGTCATTGCATTAAAAGAAGCAGTACGGTATTTGGAAAAAATCGGGCTTAATAATATTCATCAACATGAAGTTGAATTGGCACAACTGTGTTATAACAAATTGAAAGATGAATTTGGCGAGAAAATATCAATAATTGGTCCACAAGTAAGAGAATCGGGCATTGTCGCATTTGTCCTCAAAGGGGTGCATGCCCATGATGTTGCACAACTATTAAATGAGGACAATATTGCGGTTCGTGCCGGTCATCACTGTGCCATGCCACTTCATATTCACCTTGGCATTGAAGCATCAATTCGAGCTAGTTTTTATCTGTACAATACGAAAAAAGATATCCAAAAACTTATTATGTCTTTGCATAAAGCATTCCGTGTGTTTAAATAAGAGGCAAAGTGTCTTAATATGAAATCAATATATCAGGAACGAATTTTACAACATGCTGCAAGCCCACATAATTTTGGTCGGCTTCCCAGTGCCACAAACAAAATTCTCCTTGATAACCCTTTGTGTGGAGACGTAATTCAGATGGAGGTTGAAGTAGTAAAAGGAGTGGTAAAACATGCAATGTTTACCGGCAAGGGATGTGCGATTTCTAAAGCGGCATCTTCTCTATTGACAGACTTCGCAAAAGGCAAGTCAATATCTGAGTTGAGAAAATGGGATAAAACAAGTATGATAAAACTACTGGGTATTGAACTTGGACCCAATCGTCTCAAGTGCGCACTGCTTCCTTTAGAGGCATTGCAGAAGCTGTTATAAATATTAATTAAATTATATGGCAGACAGTGTTTTAGATCCAAAAAATCCTTCCGGGCCCGTTGTGATTGGCAAATTAAAAGTACGCGTGGACAGATATCTGTGTATCGGAGCAGCAACCTGTATTGCAGTTGCACCAAAAACATTTATACTCGATTCTGAAGCAAAAGCTATTGTCCTTCAGACTGCACAAACAGAACTACCAGAAACAATTATTGAATCTGCAAAGGCTTGTCCTGTTGCGGCGATAATTATAGAAGATGAAACGGGAAAACAAATTTTTCCAGAATAAATTTGATACGTTCTGCCGTTTGTGGGTAAGTCGGCTCAGGTGAGCTGAAATTAATTATAACCAAAAAAAACACATGCAATATACTTGGAAAATTGGGGGTGAAGCCGGGTTTGGCATCATGACTACTGGACTCCTGTTTGCAAAAATTGCTGCCCGAAGCGGCTATCATATTTATGATTTTGTAGAATATCCGTCTCTTATCCGCGGCGGTCATAATGCATACGATGTAACTTTTGGGGATGAACAAGTGACAACACTCAAGCCTTTAATAGATCTTCTTGTCTGTTTAAATAAAGAAACCTTTGATCTTCATAAAAATCAGATGAACAGAGGAGGAATAATACTCTACGATCCTGATCAATTTACTCCGGAAATTGAGGCGAATGCAATTGCAATCCCTTTTTCAAAAATTCTTAAAAATCTCAACGGACAAGTGATTATGAAAAATATGGTAGCCCTTGGTGCATCTCTTGCTCTCCTTGGAGCAGATATTAGTGAACTTGTAGCTATTTTAGGAGAGCAATTTGGAAAAAAAGGAGAATCAATTATTTCACTCAATCGTTCTTTTGCCGAAAAAGGGTATGAGGAAATTCAGAAATCTTATTCAAAATATATTTATCCCCATCTACAAGGAAAAAAGACACAGAAACAGATGGTTATCACAGGCAACGAAGCATTTGCGTATGGCGCTGTTGTTGCGGATTGTCGCTTTTATGCGGCCTATCCTATGACCCCCTCATCGGGAGTGTTAACTGCTCTTGCGGGGTGGAGTAACAAAACTGGAATGGTAGTACGACACGCAGAAGATGAGATAGCGGTGATAAATTCGGCGCTTGGCGCCTCTTTTGCCGGGGTAAGAAGCGCAGTCGGCAGTTCCGGAGGTGGGTTTGCTTTGATGGTTGAGGCAATCTCTATGGCCGGTATTACCGAACTACCTGTCGTTGTTTTTGTTTCACAGCGACCGGGCCCTGCAACAGGGATGCCAACATGGACAGAACAAGGAGATCTACTGTTTTCAGTACACGCAGGACATGGTGAGTTTCAAAAAATTGTTCTAGCGCCCGGTGATCATCAGGAGATGATTGAAATGACATTAAAAGCGTTTGATTTGGCGGATATTTATCAACTTCCAGTTATCGTTTTGTCTGATATGCTTTTGTCTGAATCTCATGCATCGGTGTCGTTTGACGAAGTTAAGCAGTTGGTCGCGGAGTACAAGCCAAAAAGAGGAAAACTTATCAAAACAGCTGATGCGACATATAAACGATACGCAATAACAAATGACGGCATTTCACCCCGCCTTATTCCTGGTCAGAAGGGAATTTTTTATCAAGCAAATTCATATGAACATCTTGAAGATGGACATACCTCAGAAAGTGCCGAAGAGCGAATAAAACAAGTAGAGAAGAGAGCCCATAAATGGGACACTTACCTTGAAAACGATTTTGTGCTTCCTCAACTCTATGGAAATCTCAATACTGCACAAACTGTTTTTGTCGGGTGGGGTTCAACAAAAGGTGTAGCGCTTGAAACTATAAAACAAGCAAAACTGAGTGGAAAAGATATTGCGTACATTCATTTTAGTTCGCTCTATCCGCTTCATGAAAAGAAAATTACCGAATTATTCTCAAATATCATTGGAAAATGCATTCTTGTTGAAAATAATGCAACTGCACAACTTGGCAAACTGCTTCGTATGGAAACAGGGGTATCTATTACAAAAAAAATCGTTCGATTTGATGGACGTCCTTTGGCCGTTGAGCAACTTTTAAATTTCAAAACAGAAAAATAATATGGTAACAACACAAGATTTTACTGGATATAAGCCAACATGGTGCCCGGGATGTGGTAATTGGGGGATTGGAATGGGAATTAAAATGGCATTGACGGAAATAGGATACTCACCCTCATCTCTTATGGTGTCATTTGGTATCGGTTGTTCTGGAAACATGAATGACTTTTTGAACGCGTATGCAATGCACGGTCTTCATGGGAGAGCAATTGCAACCGCAATTGGAATGAAATTGGCAAACCATCAAATGCCAGTATGTGCTGTTGTGGGAGATGGGGACTGCTATGGGGAAGGGGGGAATCACTTCCTTCATGCATGTAGAGGCAATCATGACATAAAGGTTATTATCCATGACAACAATGTGTATGGACTAACTACGGGCCAAGTTTCTCCCATGGCCGAAAAAGGACAGAAATCAAAGTCAACTCCCCAAGGAATTATCGAAACACCCCTTGATCCTCTTGCACTTGCAATTACCCAAGGCGCAACATTTGTTGCACAAACGTTTGCGGGTGACACAAAACACATGGTCGAAATTATCAAAAAAGCATTTCAGCATCCCGGATTTGCAGTTGTAAATATTCTCCAGCCCTGCGTAACTTTTAACAAAAAAAACACCTATCAGTACTACATGCAACATGTTTATAAACTAGATCCTTCTCATGATTCGTCAGACAAAGCAAAAGCTCTCCAAGTGGCATTTGATGTACAAGCGGAAAAGTTTGCCCTTGGCGTGTTGTATGAAATCAAACGAGACGTGTATCACTTGTTAGCCGTTCAAGACAAGAATATATCACTTCTTAACCAAGTTCCGTATTCTAAAAGTACAGCTCTTGCTGGGGAATTCGTGTAACTTCAACATTGACAATTAGCAAGCATTCTGCTATATTGCTAATGACACTTAGAAGCACTATTATGAATTAATTTGTAGACTTTTATGGTTTTTCTTATGGGAGGTAAAACACAAACAGCATTCTATCCCGTTATTGCAGTGCGAGATGGAATCGTTTTTCCAAAGACGGAAAATGTATTGGTATTTGGGCGTGCAAAAAGCATTGCGACCATAAATGAAACGCTAAAAAGAGATAAAAAAATGGTACTCATCATGCAAAAAAATGTGAATGATGAAGATCCAAAAAAAGAAGATCTATTACAAGTAGGTGTAGTCGTCTCAATTGAAAAAACCATCATAGGAGAAAAAGGAGAAGTAAACGCAATGGTCAAAGGCATTGAAAAAGTGAAGATACTAGAATATATCAAGGAGGTGCCCTATTTTGAGGCAAAAACTGAACAAATTTCTGAGATAGTTGAGGTGGGAGATGAAATCAACGCGATGGTGAAATATATTTCTCAACAGATAAAGATAGCTATTAATCACGGAAAAGCAGTTGATTTTGTGTTTCTCATGAATATATTAAATGTTTCTACTCCTTCAGACTTCTCATATCAAATTGCAGCAGTCCTTGAACTTAAAGAATATGAGCGACAAAAATTACTTGAAGAAATGAGCCTCAAAAAGCGTCTTTCGCTTGAAGTCGAATATATCAACCGGGAAGTAAAAATTTTGGAGATAGAACAAAATATATCTGCTAAAACTCAAAAAAAATTTGAGAGAGGCATGAAAGAAACCTTTTTAAAAGAAAAAATGAAAACGATTGAAGAAGAATTGGGAGGAGGAGACGAAACAAAAGACACCAAAGAGTATGAGATAAAAATAAAAAAAGCGAGTATGCCACTGGAGGTAGAAAAAAAAGCACTTAAGGAATTAAAACGTCTCGGTAGCATGTCTCAATATAACCCAGAAACATCCTATGTTCGCAATTATCTAGATTGGCTGGTAGAACTTCCATGGAAAAATGAAAGCGATGGTGAAATTGACATAAAAGTTGCTCAAAAGGTTCTAGAAGAAGACCATTATGGACTGAAAAAAATTAAGGAACGAATTCTTGAATACTTAGCAGTTATTGAACTAAAACGCTCAAAAGAAAAAGTACAGGAAAAAATAAAAGGCCCACAAAAGAAAAATTTCCAACCAACCATCATTTGTTTTGCAGGACCTCCAGGGGTGGGAAAAACCTCCCTGGGAAGATCAATTGCGCGTGCTCTTGGACGGAAATTTGTAAAAGTGTCCCTTGGAGGTGTTCGGGATGAAGCAGAAATAAGAGGTCACAGGAGAACCTACGTAGGTGCTATGCCAGGCCGCATTATTCAAGGCATAAAACAAGCAGGAACACGAAACCCCCTCTTTATGCTTGATGAAATAGACAAGATTGGCCGGGATTATCGAGGAGATGCATCAGCAGCACTTCTTGAAGCGCTTGATCCTGAACAAAATCATGCATTTTCCGATCATTACCTGGAGGTGCCTTACGACTTATCCGATGTTTTTTTTATCACCACGGCAAATATGTTGGATACTGTTCCTGACGCTTTGCGTGACCGACTCGAAATAATCCATTTTCCAGGCTACACAGTGGAAGAGAAGTTTCACATTGGCAAACAGTACTTAATAAAAAAACAACAAGAAGCACATTATGTCAGTCCAAAAGAAGGCTCCATAAACGACAGCGCATTAAAGCTAATGATAAATAGGTATACGCGTGAAGCTGGAGTGAGAGAACTTGAAAGACAAATAGCAACAGTTTTTAGAAAACGCGCACGAGAATTAGTAGAAAAAAAAGAAGTAGTACCAACTGTCAATGTCATAAAATTGCCCTTTTATTTGGGACCATACAAATACTCCAATTCAGTACTTGAAACAAAAAATACCATTGGCATATCAACTGGTCTTGCATGGACGCAAGCCGGGGGGGATGTACTCTTTATCGAAGTGGCCGTTATGCCAGGAAAAGGGGCACTCACTCTCACGGGACAATTGGGAGATGTGATGAAGGAATCATGTCAGGCCGCATTGTCGTATATTCGCTCACGATGGGAGAAATTTGGATTGGAGAAAGATTTTTATCATGCAATTGATATTCACGTCCATGTTCCAGAAGGAGCTGTTCCGAAAGATGGGCCTTCTGCCGGTCTGGCTATCACTACAGCTATGGTATCCGCTCTCACAAAAAATCCATTTAAACGTGATGTTGCTATGACAGGAGAAGTGACTCTTCGTGGAAGGGCTCTTGAAATAGGTGGAGTTAAGGAAAAAGTGATTGCAGCACAAACAGCAGGAGTAAAAACCATCATTTTGCCAAAGGATAACAAAAAGGATCTAGAAGATATCCCGGAAAATGTTAAGAGCAAGTTGACATTTGTGTTTGTAGAACACGCGGATGAAGTATTTCCTATTGCCTTGGAAAAAAAGATCAAATAATACCTATAAGTGATTAGAGCAGTTTTTCTCGAAGTTTGTATACGAAAGAATAGATTGAATAGAGAAACGGATGAATTACAAGGTCATAGCTTGGTGCAAGGTGTGTGAACTGGGTGCCGTACCCTTGTTTAAATCGGGTAAATCCTGCCCATGGGTGTGTGATGGAATAGGTTGGTTGAAGTGATCCCCACATATCAAATGTTTCTGCTCCCAAGTTCTTCCCCCGCTTAATGGCCTCCCACATCAGAAGATTCGGGGCCATAACATTTTTATAAAGAAGAGAAGATCCTCCATACAAATAATACATCCGTTTTTTAAAGAAAAGAAGTTCATATGCAGCCAAAGGTATTTCTCCCAAAAATGCTATCAACACATGTGCCTGTGAGTTTTTTAGGGATTCCCAAATCGTTCGATGGTAGGAAGGCGTATGTCCTTGGTATCCTTGTCTTTTACAAGTCTCAAAATAGAGCTTTTCAAAAATGGCATATCCTTCCTCAGAAGACATGTCCTTCACCACCACACCTTTTTTGTCGGCAAGACGAATGTTGTAACGAGTCTTTGGTTTCATTTTTTTTAATAAACTGTCTTCAGGTGGTGAAATATCTAATGTTTGAGTCCATTCCGGAAAAAGTGGATGAGAAGATGGGATTAATTTTAAATTAGAAATGTCAAATTTAACATTACTTTCATAAGGAGTATATGGCTCAATCTTTATAAAAAGCAAGCCATTATTTTTACCAAACTCATACAGTCGTTTTAAAACAACCTCCGTCGGTATCACAGAACGAGGTAGATAACCAACAGAAAAAGGAGAATAGGGAATGGGATGAACTGTAAATTGAAAAATATTTTCGTTTTCAACGAATTTTTCCACTCGTATGCCCATTTTTTTTCGTGCCTCGCCCCATTCCCACGATTGCATGGGGTGATTGGCCATATTATTCTGTTCAATCATACTTAACGTATTCATAGTTTCATAGATAATTGTACTCCACCTTATCGATCCATTTGAGCGCTTATTGTATCAAATAATATCGACATAATCTCCTCATGGAGGTGTGAGTTGTTCGACATAATAAACGGATATGTCATTGCTCCATAAAATCCTCCATGTGTGCCTTTATGTTTTTCAAAACTATATACCTTTCCTTGTTTTGTACTATTTCCAAAAATTACAAGGTCTCCATTGTTGGGAAATGTGCAATAGGTTTGGAAGGAGGTAATTATTTTTTTTACTTCGTCGCTGTCTATCCCTGGGAATGGGATATCTTTCACATAAGGAGCGTTGTCATTAGTAAAAATAACAGTGCCCTTCTTACCGTACAATATGGCAGAATCTTTGTTTTGCTTTACGAGTATCCACCCAAATTCATCATATCGCAATAGCTTTGCAATAAATTCTGGAAATTGTACATTTATTTCCGATTCGGTTAAACCATCATTTAAACTATGGGAAAAATAGAGCTGCAATGTGGAACCAGCGGGGACAATATACAATTCTTTGCCTTTTTTTTCATTTGGGGTGATTCCTCCGTATGTTTTAATCACTTTATAGACAGGGTTATTCAGTGCCATCTGAATATGTTTAATACTATGATCCTTTGGAAAATCACAGGGGATAGACTCAGTTTGTCCATGATCGGATAACAGAATCAATTCATACGGTCTTTCTGAGCTTTGCGCTGTATGAATAATTCGCTTGACATATTTATCAATAAGTCTAAGGGTAGACAACGTAGTTGAGTGTGTGGGTCCGTATTCATGGGCATATTCATCATAGAGGAGGAAGTCAACAAATATTTTTTCAGTATTTCTCATGATTTCAATTTCGGTCAGAAAACAAGAAAACTGTCCGAGAACAATTTTTGAGAGTGTTTCACGTGCAGAATGACGGTTTGACCTGCGGTAAAGAACCAAAGTTTTTAAAATTAGATAGACCGTCCGGATAAGCTGAATTGGGTATAAGAGGGCCATTAAAAAGTAATGTGCAGTTCGTAATATGTAGAGAGTTCTGGAAAAAGTAAGATTTCTTCCTGACATATTAAGTTCGGTGGCACCTCCCGAATATACCCCCATGATTACCGAACCATTTTCCATAAGATTCCTCTTTTTTTTAAATGCGTCTTCAAATTCGGTCAGCTCAAGACTTCGACAGCCTCTTACACACTTTTTAAGTGTGCGATCATACCAGGTAAAACCGGGAATATTATCATTATTTCCATAAAAAAGAAGAGCTTCGGTAGCGGCTGTGGAGGCGGGTAACCCACAATAATACTTGTGTAATGTATACGATCCACTCCATAATTTTTTTAATGTGCGACAATATCCCCTTTTTATTGCATAATTGAGCGCGTCAAAACTGAGCCCGTCAATTAAAATAATAATGGTTCCACTTTTTTTACTTGCTGATTTTTTATATCCAAATCCAAATAGCCAAAAAAAAATTTTAAATATGGTTTTTCTCATAGGCGTGAATAACTTGGTAGTAAAGATCCTCTGTTTGTTTTGCCACCGTAGTCCATGAAAAACTTTCTCTTTTTTCCAAACACCACTTCTTAAGAGTTTGAATTGATGAAGGATTTTGGATAGCAATTTCAAGTGCATGGGCCAATGCAAAATCTGTTTTTTCAACCAAAAATTCCTTTCCGGGATAATCCTTTAACAAGTCAGAAAAGAGGGGTATTTTATATCCAACAATGGGAAGACCCGAACTTACCGCCTCAAGAACCGAAATTGATGATGCCTCGTTCACATATGGTGCACAAAATATATCAGACTCTTTAAAATACTGAGCTCTCTTTTCTCCCCTGATTTCTCCCAAATAATGGACATATTTTTTTAATTTCTTTTCTTTGATATAGTTCAAATTATATTTCTTTTCATCTCCATCCCCAATGATGGTGAGAGAAAAATTAAGCCCCCTTTCTTTTAGGATATTGATTGCTCTCAATAATGGAAAAAGGCCCTTTCGATGTATGAGACGCGCTACAAAAAGCAATTTAACCGTTTTATTGATGGTATTTTTTGGTTCAAAAAGCGATGTGTCTACTGCGTTGGGAATAATGTGCTTGACCATTTTTTGTGCACACATCGATCTCCATTTTTCAAAAGTTATTTTTGATACAAATATTGCTCCATGCGTATATGAAGAAAACTTGTCTTTGAGAAGGGGAATAAATGAATTAAGAATATTCAACATCGATTCATTGTCCCAGACTGTATGGAACGTCCCCACAATAGGAATAGTAGAATTTTCAAGTACGTTCCATGCAGCAAAGGGAATATACGGCTCGTGTATATGAAGAATATCAAATTTTTTTTTCGTAAACACTTCTTCAGGTTTGTCAAATTCGCCTAATATATGAATATTACTTTGGTGACCGTTGGGAAGTGGAAAGTACACTTTTTCTCCCATAACCTTGTAGTGAGTATATTTATTTTTTTTGGGTTTGGGACCAAATATAGTTACTGTATGACCATTTCTTCTCAACTCCTTACTAAGGTATAACACGTGTTCCTGAACTCCTCCTGCCTGAATGGGATGAGAGGACATAAACATGGCTATGCGGAGCTTTTTCATTCGTATAGAGATTGTAACACATGAAGCGTTTTCCTCCCGGTTTCTACCCAAGAAAAAGCTTCAATACGCTTCTTTCCAAGCACAACGAGCTTTTTTACTATATCTTGATTTGTCGTAATGGTAGTCATTTTATCAACCAAATCATCGACGCTTTTTGGATCAAAATACAGGCAAGCTTCTGCGCCTACTTCAGGTAAGCTTGAGCTAAATGAAGATAATACAGGACATCCATGAGCCATCGCTTCAAGAAGGGGAATCCCAAACCCCTCATATAAAGAGGGAAGGATAAATGCAGTGGCTTTTTTATAAAGATTATTTTTCTCGTCCTCCAAGACAAATCCAGGAAATAAAATATATTCTTTCATACCCATTGATTCCACTTGTTTGAATATATTTTCATAAAGCCATCCCTTTTTTCCAGCCAGTATTAATCTAAATTCGGGGTGTGATGCGTGAAATTGTGAAAATGCCGTAATCAATACACTCAAATTTTTCCTTGGCTGGATGGTTCCAATAGTGAGAAAGTAGGGATTATTTATTTTGGATTGGCCTGTCTTAACCATCTTTGAATGATGCTCCTCGCCTTGTGAATGAGTGTGTTCATATCCGTTATATATCACTGCAATTTTTTCTTCAGGAATAGCGTATTCATGGACAATATCTTTTTTGGTGGTTTTGGATACAGCAATGACTTTTACTGTATTTTTTAGTGCATATTCGGTCCAATTTTTTAACTGATACAAATCTTTTTTAAGAAACTCATCGGGGAAATAAAGATATGAAAGATCATGGATAGTCACCACGGTCTTAAAAGGGCAAAAACGAGGGATATAATGAGCTGGTGAAAAGAAAACATGTAATGAATTGCCCATAAGCTTATACAGCAATAGGTGAATAGGAAGAAATAATTGTGACCATACTACCGGCCCCCATACAATCCTATACGTGAAAAACTCAGTCTGTTGCGGAAGGTCGATTTGTGGCTTATTCCGTAGGTAAACGATAAATCGGAGGTTTTTTGATGATTGAGATTGGAAATACCTCAATAAGTTTAAAGTATATACAGAAACACCTACCCTGCGGCAAACATTTGCTTCATTCCCATCAATTCCGATAACTATTTTGTTCATAATACGTTACGTTTTTGATTTCAACGTTTTTAGTAATCCGTTATAGTATCTCTTCCAGGTAAACTGTTGAGCATACTCAAATCCTTTTTGAGCACATGTCGCTCTTATTTGTGTATCATCTATGAGTTTAATGATAGCATGTGCAATATTTTCAGTTGAAAATGGGTCAAATACTATGCCTTTTCCTTCAACCAACTCTCCAAGCGAAGAAGTATTTGATGCCGCAACCGCCCTTTTGTGCATCATTGCTTCAATCACTGGATAACCAAATCCTTCCCATACCGAAGGGTATACAAAAAATTGACACAGTTCATACAGTGCATGCAACTCGCTTTCCGACACATATCCGGTAAATATCACTGAACTATGTTTTTTTTGAACGCTTTGTTCATCCCATCCTTTTGGTCCAACAATAACCAAATTCCAATCCGTTTTATTTGTCTGCATAAACGCATCAATGAGGCGAGAAATATTTTTTCGCGGTTCAATTTTTCCAACAGATAATACAAATGGTTTTAAAAGACAAAACTTTTTTGATACTTCCCCAAGTACATTATTGGCCGGCTTTTCAACAATAACACCGGAATACAGGGGAGTAATTTTGTTTAGTGGAATTGAAAAATAAGTTGAGACATCACGTTGTGTAGCTTTTGAAGGAGTGATGATGAAAGAAGATTCCTTTTTTACCCAACTCATCCGTTTTTTTTGCGTTTCAAGAATTATTTTGTGGACTGTATCTGGGTAGCGAAGGTATGCAAAATCATGTACAATCGTTGCCTTTTTACAGAAAGAAGGAGGCTCAGTCCAATCAGAACATATAAATCTGTCCAATGGCCCTGTAAAAGTTTCGATAGGAATAATATGGAGCGTGTTCCATAAAAAAGAAAGAACACCAGGGGGCAAGGGGAGACGTATGTATTTATGCGATGACTGCCTTATTTTATTAAGGAGATCATCGTTTATTTTTCCACGGAATGACGAAAAGAAGAATGTCCACCTATTTTCTGTGTCATAGCGAAGTATTGCCTCAACAAGACCCTTGGTGAACCTGCCCACCCCAGTTCCCTCATACACCACTTGTGAAATATCAACGCCAATGTTCATGATTTTTTTATTTGTTTGTAGACAATCTCTAATTTTTTTGCAATAAATTGCCAGCTGTATTCTTTCACTGCAAGGTCGTAGGAACACTTTCTAATTGACTCATACAATGTTTGATCATTCAATATTCGTAATGTTTGTTCCACAAATTCCTCCGGCGTATTTGCAATTAAAACATGTTTATTGTTATCCAAATTTAGTCCCTCTACACCCGTTTGAGAAGAGATGACGGGAAGCCCGCTTGCCATTGCGGCAAGTATTTTTAAACGGGTGCCTCCCGGCCCAAAAATAGGAGCAATAAAAAGAGTCGAAGTTTTATATAAACGCAACACAGTTTCCGAATCATCCTGTGTGAGACTTATTACCTCAATATTGTTGCCGCTTTTCAGTGGTAACTTTTTTTCAGCGTTTTGGCCGGCAACAAGTATTCGTGCCTCAGGTATCCGCTTTCGAATTATTGGTGCAATTTTTTCAGCCAGTATAGTTACGGCCTCTGTATTTTGGAGCCAATCAAAATTACCGATAAAAAGAATGGTGGGTTTTTTTAAATTTTTTGGTGTAAGTTTGTCCACAAACATTTCATCTCCCGCACAGTTTGGAATAATCACCGGATTAATCGTTGGTTCAAGAGAGCGAATTTCTTTTCTATCTGCCTCCGAAACACCTCCCACCAGGAGAGCCTTTTTCCAATAAAAACGTTCTGCGCGTTTTAATTTCATAATATCCAACATAAACAAAGGACGAAGAAAAAAGGGGAGAGAATTGACAAAGTGTTGATATACCTTATATTCAATCGTCTGTTCAACTAAAAATATAGGAATAGTGGTATTTTTAATATGAGGCATGATATAGAATGTTTCGGCGTGGATAACGTCAAACACCTCATTTTTGAGTACAAAATCAACCGCTTTTTTTGCTTCATTTGAATAATTCCTCACAATGAGAAACGGGTCGGGAGACGTGAGGGCTTTCCAAATGGTACGCAACTGCCAAGGTTTTTCTGGCCGTTTGCATAAAATAATATGTTTACAATAATTTTTTAATGCGGGAATATACTGTTTATCTTTCCCATTCTTGTACAACGATATGAGGGTTATTTCATTGTTTTTACTTAAGTATTTGAGTAAGTTGAGCGTGCGAATTTGCCCACCCGAAGCAGGAGGATACGGCACATACGGCGTCAACATCAAAATCTTCATAGCGCAAACAATGCAAATTGGTTGTTCTCAAACAGTTTTTCATACTTTTCAAGAGCAAGTTTATCAATTATTTCTCGTTTATCTGTCAATATGTACTGATATCCCATTTTTTTCATTTCACTAGGTTCTCGATATAAAAGGGGAGCTCCCTTTCTGTCAGATAAATAAAGTAACGTTGTGTCCCCCATCCTGTCTGCAATCACCTTGTCAGTAGGCTTGGTGAATGTTTGGATGATTTTTGCCATAAGCAACAAATCTGGAGGAATCACATAATATCCCTTTACCTGGTACCAAGAGAAAAGACATGAAGCGGAAAAGATGAGTATAACAATAGGAGTTGTAATGACTGGATGCAAAAAAGTTTTAGTAGACTCAATAATAAGACCAACACCGAGACCCACTGCAAGTGCAATTCCGGGGAAGAGAATGACTTGATAGTATTCGTGCTGGACGTTGCCGCCTTGAAATACAAACAGGTATACAAAACCGGCAGCGATAATGGCCAAAGGAAGATAGGTTTTTTGTTTTCGAATAATTCCCAGGATAAAAAAAACAGTCAAATATCCACCTAAAATGAGGTTGTTCAATCTCTCATAAAAAATCCACCGAAAAAATGCAGGCCTCATAAATATTTCCTTTTGGCCTTCAGAAGTATTTACCATCGTAAACAACCAATTACTTGCCGGAATGCCTTCGGGAAACTGGGTAATATAATATCGCCATACAAGCAATGGAGCGAGCGCTAGGAGAAAGTACAGAAATACATGGAGTTGTTTAGGGATGTTATATTTATATTTTCGTATAAATAAAACAAGTAAGGGAAGACCATAAAATATCGTCGTTGGTTTAATAAGAAGGGATACGGCAAACGAAATACTTGAAAGAGTAAGCCAAAGTATTTTTTTGCTCTTTGCTTTTTCTGTAGTAAAAAAGTGAAGAAGGAGGATGGCGCATAGTGCCAAAGAAACAGCTGGAGTTTCAGGGAGAATAACACGGGAAAAATATATAAAGAAAGGCATAATTGCGTAGGTAATCGCAGAAAAAATGGCTGCTACTCTCCCTGCTTCTACAAGCGCCAAATAATAGAGAGCGCCAATACACAATAGGGAAAAAAACACAGCAACAATCCGTGCCCATGTTTCCAGCGTTAAAATAGGCATGGCAGAATGAAGTAGTGCAAACGATACGTTGTAGATGGGAAATTCCACAAACCGAAACCCCTTTGGATTATCTATTCCCGACTGTAAATTTGATAGATCATCATACGTAGGATGAAGTATGTCAAAGCCAGATCGTTCAAGATTGCGCGCAACTGCTGCAGTGTCTGCTTGACGCCACGAGTGAAAGTCGGCAAGTGGTGCATCAATTTTATACATCCTTACGATACATGCAACCGCCAATATCAAGCCAAGGATTATAAAATCTTTCTTATGAAATTGCGGCTTGTTCATTTTGACTTTAATTTTAAATGTAAATGTGAGAGATATCCCACCGTCATTCCCATAATCATCCAAAAGATAAATGCTACCTTTGATGCCTCAAATATATCTATCATTGTGGCATTGATCAAAAGGCCAAAAAATCCTGCAAGAACACCAAATAAAATGGTTTTATCTTGAATGTTTTTACTGGCTGCGAAAAATATTGTAAGGAATAGTTTTCCCAGGATTATCACAAACAACATTGTTCCTACGAGACCAAACTCACCAAGCCACCGAAGATAATCGTTATCCGTTGCCTCGGTAATAGAAGAAGGGCCTTTTCCGAAAATAGGATATTTTAAAAATGCTTTAATAGCACGGGGCCATTCCACTTGGAGACGTGTAGCAATAGAGATATCAGGAATAACCGCCGATACCACCTTCATATTGTTAAACGCATCATTTACGAGCTTATTTTCTTCCTCAGTAGTCAATACCCTCCCTGTTTTTTTCGCCTCATTTCGTATATCGTCCAACAGATTGAGTTTCACCTCTCGCGCATCTTTTGTGTTTATGTCGATGGTGCTTACATCCACTGCTCTGCTATTGGCTCCCGATTTATCAATAATATAATCTCCAATCGGCAAATCGTCTGGTTGCAATCTTCTAGGGACCGTTGTCTGTCCTGTTGTTTTATCAATGAATATTTGTTTTGTTTGAAACGTTCGGTTAATGCGTTGTGTGAGGTTGTTTGAAAGGAGTGTTAATCCCACTGTTGCGATAACGGTAAGGATGAGGAGTTTCCATTTTCTGAAATACAATATAAAAGGAAACGAACTCAAAACATAAGCGACATATGATACGCGGGAAGCAGTGAGGGCAATATTGGAAAGTGCGAGCAGAAAGAGAAGGTAATACCATTTATTTACCTTAACGGTGAGAGCAAGAAGGAGCGGCATAAAGAAGATGAGAAATGCCGCTAAGTCATAATGACCACCAAACGTAGAAGAAATACGCGCCCACGAATCAAGAACAAGAATATATCCTTTTGCATATTCTGGATTCATCGTCTGTACTGCAGGCCATCCCAAATACTTTTGTCCAAGGCCATAAATCGTAACAATTACGATAGTAGATAAAATTAAACGAAGGTAAAACACCACATCTTTCCTTGATTTAACTGTTGATGCAAAAACAAAGAAAATAGACATATACTCAATTCGTCTTAACGCATTGAGAAACCCAACATTTTTTATGACAACAGTATGTTGTACAAAAAAGCCCAAAAGGAATGAAATAAATGTTGCAATCCAAAAAAGGATAAATAAAACGAGGTAGGTAGTGTTCAGCGTGACTTTCTTTCTCAATAACTGAATAAAAAAGACAAGATACACCAATGCAACAAAAATATCTTCAAGCCGAATGGCTATATAGGTATAATCCACCATTTTAAAAGGCAGCTTTGGAAAAAGGGGGATAAAAAAAATATAACCAACAAGCAAAATCTTTATGATATTATTGTCCAGCCACGCGAAAAGCTTCTTCATATGTTTTTTTCAGATAATTGTTATTAATGATAAATCCCAAAAACCAAGCAAACCCTGCCTTTAAGCGTAACAGAAATCGCAGGAAAAAGAGAGCATATTTCCCATAATGTTTTTTATAGAGAAAAAGAAATCCCCTATACACTTGTATAATGGGAAATGTTTTTCCATTACTGGAAGCAGATCCGAGATGAATAAGTTTTACTTTTGGATAAAAGAAAGTATTCATACCAATTTTTTTTGCCCGATAAAGAAGATCAACCTCTTCCATATACATAAATATAGTTTCATCAAATCCTCCCACTTTCACAAAATACTCTCTTTTCGTCATAATTGCTGCTCCTGACACCCAGTCAACCTTTTGTATTTCTTTTGGGGATAAACGAGTAAGACCCCAATAATCCCCCCGAAGGAACAACGCCCCAAAAACCACAGGTAACGTATAAAACGGTGCTGCTGATGGCTGAGAAGTCATGTCTTTATTAAGTAATTTTGGACCAATAAAATGCTTTGTATTCTCATTTTTTTGATAATACGATAAGAGTTTGTGGAGGGCATCTTTAAGAATGACGGTGTCGGAATTTAAAAGAAGTATGTATGTTCCCTTTGCGAGCTTTACACCCTGATTATTTGCTGGTCCATACCCAGTATTTGACGTATTTGCAACAAATATCATGTTTTTGTGTTTTTTTGCATAGTGAGCAAAATAAACGGCTGAATCATCTTTTGTCGAAGCATTATCAATAAGAATGATTTCAAAGGAAGGGGCCCCCCTTGATTTGTAGCTTTGGAACGAAGCATAAATCGACTCAAGGCATTGATGCGTAATTTTTCTCGTGTTATAGGAGACAATCACGATAGAAAGATCAGGAACTTTGACGTTCATAATGTATAATTATACCAAATTGCCCTGTCCAGTCAGCATAGCTCACCTGCCCGCAATGCTAAGTCTTTGCGTAGCAGGCGGGGTGGTAGAGCACAATTTTGTACAATATGTATTACACATACGTACTGAAAAGTAAGATTGATGGGAATTTCTATATTGATTGTACTAACAATCTAGAGGATAGAGTGAGGAGACACCAAATGGGGTTAGTTGATAGCACTCGGTCAAGAAAGACCATTTGATCTTATTTACTACGAAGCGTGTTTATTAGAAGATAGGGCGTTTAAGAGGGAGGAATATTTTAAGTCTGGGTTTGGGAGACGTTTTTTGAAAGATAGAGTATAGTCAGCATAGCTCAGTGGTAGAGCACACGTTTCATAAGCGTAAGGTCGCAGGTCCGAATCCTGCTGCTGACACTCGTTGGGATTTGCTTGCGAAGACAAGCTCTTAGAAAAAAAGACCTATGCTTACGGATGAACGAATTCAAACCCTTCAAGATGTAGCTGCGCACAGACTTCGTGATGTAATCGTCCTTGAGAATATCCATGATCCACACAATGCCGCTGCCGCTTTGCGCAACTGCGATGCATTTGGCATACAAGAAGTACATGTCATATTCGAAACTGAAAAAATGTTTAATCCCGAAAAACTAGGCAAGCTCACTTCTGCCTCAGCAAACAAATGGCTAACCATAAAAACATGGAAAACTACAGAAGAATGTTTTTCCGAACTGAAAAACCGTGGATACGCCATCATTGCGACAGCGATCGATACGAAAGCAGTGTCTTTCAATACCTTTGAGCCTCCCATAACTCCCTGTGCAATTGTTTTTGGCAATGAAGGGTTTGGTATTACGGAAACAGCAAAAAAACGAGCTGATATGCTTCTTTATATTCCCATGTGTGGATTTGTCGATAGTCTTAATTTATCCGTATCCGTTGGTATCGTAACTCACTTTTTACGCATGAAGCGGGATAATAATGCACAGATTCGTTATTCTCAAGAGGAAGCTACGGCACTCGCTGATAAATGGATCTGTCGTGACGAAAAACAAAGAAGACGTGTATAATTAGAGAGTGATTGGTGAATGTGACGGCTTGCGATAAAAATATTAGCAGTTTATTTGTGTTTTATTATGACAGATATAACATTGAACGACATATCAAAAGAAGTGCAAAAAGGCATTTTTGTACAAGACTATTCAAAAAAACAACCTATTGAGGGGGTAAAAATTGTTGAACTCAAGAGAATGTCTGGAGAAGATGGCACCTTTGAAGACTTATTACGGCTTGATCCAACAGGCCATTTGGAATTGTTTCCAGAAATCCAACTTCGCCAGATAAACAGGTCAAAACTTCTTCCCGGATCGATAAAAGCATGGCATCTTCATTTCAAACAGGAAGATGTGTGGTATGTGGCTCCGGAGGATCATATGATTTTGGGACTATGGGATACCAGAGAACATTCTCAAACAAAAGGAGTATCAATGAAGGTTGTAATGGGAAACGGCACTTCCAAACTTGTTGTTGTTCCTCGTGGTGTGGCACACGGAGTCGTGAATGTTGCATCCACTCCCGGAGTGGTATTTTACTTCGTTAATAATCAATTTAATCCTGCTGATGTGGATGAACGAAGACTCAAATGGGACGCATTTGGCGCTTCCTTCTGGGAAGTGGAAAAAGGGTAAGCTTTTACCAGTCCTTTTTATAGTATTTTTTTCCTTGAAGGTTTTTTGGGAGATATTCCTGTTCTACTTTTGTACCTTTTTCCTTTTCAACTAACCACGGATACCTGATATGACCCTTTCCATAATTAAACTGCTTCATGACTTTGTTTGAAGCATTTCGTAAGTGAAGGGGGATGGGAGATAAATTTTCCTCATCAATATCGCTCATGGCCGTCCACAGTGCAGTTGAAGAAGTAATTGATTTTTTTGCTGTCGCAAGATAGGTTGCTGTTTGAGCAAGAATGAGCCCTGATTCTGGCATTCCAATCATGTGCACTGCCTGCATACATGCAGTGGCAACAACAAGCGCAGTGGGAAGAGCATTTCCAATGTCTTCACTTGCGAAAATCACCATACGACGAGCAATAAACACAGGGTCCTCTCCTGCCTTGATCATACGAGATAGATAATGGACTGTTGCATCCGGGTTACTTCCCCGCATGCTTTTTATAAAGGCAGAAATAGTATCGTAGTGCCAGTCGCCTTTTTTATCATAGTAAATTGCTTTTCTTTGAATTGCTTCTTCTGCAAGTTTGAGGGTGATTTTTCTCCCAAAGGAAGAAGCAAGCTCTACCGCATTTATTGCGGTACGTGCATCCCCGTTACTGCTTTTGATTACATGTTTAAGTGCGTCAGCGTCCCATTTATACCCTTTATAATTATCTATTGCACGTTTTGTAATCTTTTCAATTTCACTATCCGTGAGAGCATCAAGCTTGTACACTTGTGAACGGGAAATAAGGGGAGCATTTACTTCAAATCCGGGATTCTCAGTTGTTGCTCCAATAAGAATAATTGAACCATCCTCAACGTGAGGGAGAAATGCATCTTGTTGCGCCTTATTAAAGCGATGGATTTCATCGACAAACAAAACGGTTTGTTTTTTAAAAAGTGTTTCATCATCTTTCGCTTTTTTTATTATTTGTCGAACATCAGCTACTCCTCCCATGGTAGCAGAAAACTGAATGAACTCCGCATCAACATACTTTGCTACAAGTCGAGCAAGAGTAGTCTTTCCGCATCCAGGTGGACCCCACAATATGAGAGAAGTGATGGTGCCGCCCTCCAGAAGTTTACGAAGCGGCTTGTTTTTCCCCACCAGATGTTGTTGTCCCACGACTTCATCGAGATTTTTTGGCCTCAGCTGTTCTGCAAGGGGGATCATAGGTAATCAAATAATCAAATTAATCAAGTATATAATAGAAAAAAAATAAGAATAAAGAAAGGAGATATACACAATGCCACCAATTGTGCTTCTGGGTTTGAAAATGCAGTTTGCAGCTTGTCACTCACATGTGCCACAAGATTAACTGGATTTTTAAGAAGTGATTGTTTTGGAATTTGGTGAATAGTTATAAGTTCATACTTATCTTTATTAAAAAGTACTGTTGATGAGTAGTCGAAGTCTTTTATCGACATCTCAACTACATATGTTTTATTTTTTGAATCTACAATAGGCGGAAATCCAAACGAATAGGAAGAACTATTGCCAATTTCAGCGGGAGAAGTATCCTGGGAAGCATACCACTCATGTGCATTTTTTTCTCTCATTCGGATTTGAAAACGCTGATGTTTGGTAGGATTTGCAGCTTTTGTTTCGGAAACATTTGTTAGATGAACAAGAATGACACCCATGTTATTTTCTTGTGCAGTAAAAAAAAATGTGTAGGGGGTATTTGAGACAAAAATTGAAGAAGGTATGATGTTTGTATATTTTTTTTGTGTAGAAAAGAAATTAAACTGAGAAGTGTACGTAGAAAAAAATAAGAACAAAATAATAACAAATAATATCCCATATGCGGCATTATTTCTCCCAATTCCGGAGCAGCCTATTAATTTTTTTGACGGTTTGAATAAAAAATATGGTTTTTCGATAATGTTGTGGAGTGCGCTTGAAACTAAAAGGAAAACAAGAGCTGTTGCGAGTAAAAAAAGAATATTAGTAAGAGCATTACTTGGCCTGAAGATTAAATGCATACCATCAACAACAGCAGTATGGCTGATGTACATAGAATAACTTATAGTCCCCAAAAAGAGAAATATTTTGTGTTGAAACAAATGACGTAGCGGTGTGTCTTCCTCAATGAGAGAATAAACGATATAGCCAAAAGGAAAGATTAATAGTAACCACAGACACGTGTTAATAAGTCCGGTTGAATTGCTGAGAAAGAAATATGAAAGAAATAAGAGTATAAAAAATAATATCGGAGTTACAAGATATGTAATCATGGGTGATGAAACCCTTTTTTCATGATTGGAAACAATATGTGCAATTCCGATCCCTCCGCAAAAAAAAATAAAGTATTCGATACATAGCATTGCAAGCCCCTGAGAATGCTTAAAGAGCAGTGAAAGACCAAAAAAGAGAGGGAAAAGGATAGTCGCAAATAATACAACGAACATAGTGGTCTTTTTTTGAAGCATTCGCACAGTTGGGGCAAAAAGAAAGGGGTACAGAAGATAGAAAATCATCTCGGAAGCCAAGCTCCAATACACTCCATCAAGCTGAGGGATATAGTTGCCAAGTGGAAGGGTGAGTGTTGCATTGGACGCAAAAATTGTTCCTTCTTTAAGAAGGAATGGAAGAGTGTCAAACCAAAGAGAGGGTCTTCGCATAATAAAAAACCCATACCAAACCGCAATGATAAGTTGCAAAACAATGAATAAAGTGACAAAAACACTTCCCTTATGAAATCGTTCTACAATATGTACCCAAATATATCGAACCAGGAATGCAACACTAAGCATTAAAACAATCCGTTCAAATAAAGAAGCGGAAGGAAAGATTCGAAAAATCCACATACAAGTAACCATGACAAGAAACGGGGGGAAAATGCGAGCATATCTTCTTTCAATAAATTCTTTGGGGTTGGGATTTTTGTAGAGATACCCCATAAGAAACCCAGAGAGTATAAAAAAGAACGTAACACCAAGCCTTCCACTTGAAAAAAGAAAATAAATTGTAGGTCTTACAAAAGAAGGAACGGCATCTGCGATAAAATGAGAATCAATATGATTTAAGAATACCAATATGATTGCGAATCCGCGCAGTCCATCAAGCATATCAAGCCTGCGAGTCACTCCATTTTTTTCTTGTTTTTGCATGGTATCCATTATACAGATACCCAATCAACCAAAAAAAACTCAAATGTTATGAAAGTAAAACTAATAGTGAAATTCGGAATACTTATTGGTAATTCCGATTTTTTCTCTTACTTCCAGCATTTTTTCCACCGCTTTTAATCGGGCTTTTTCCGCTCCCTCTTTTAATATGGCTTTAATTTTATCTGGATTTGCTTTTAATTCATTGTAGAGTTCTCGTTCTTTTTTAAATTTTGTCAGAATTGCCCGAATGAGTTTTTCTTTCACTTCAACATCAGAAACCGTGCCCGCCTTGTATCTTTCCTCCAGATCAACAACTTCCTCCACATTACCGTTAAGTAATCGATGATAGGTAAAAACAGGGTTGCCTTCCACTTGTCCCAGATCTGTTACCTTTTTACGGTTGGGATCTGTATAGCAACTTATAATCTGTTTCTTAATGATATTTTCATCAGCAAAAACAGCAATGTAATTGTTAAGACTTTTGCTCATTTTCCTCTTTCCGTCAGTGCCCACAAGTCGTGCACTTTCTTTAATGTTGTAAATATCCGGAAGGATAAACGTATTGCCATATGTCTTGTTGAAAAAACCGGCAATATCGCGAGTAATTTCAATATGCTGTTTTTGATCATCGCCAACTGGCACATAATCCGGACCATACAGCAAAATATCTGCAGCCATCA
>JAZDOY010000019.1:0-3622 GCA_043798165.1 bacterium
TAGGATACATCATAAAGAACAAGCAAATTGCGATTGGTATTGAAACAACCGGAGCACCATTGACATAAATTGAAAGGCCATCAAGAAATATCGCCGTGCCTGAAGCAACCCTGCCAATCAATACACCTAACGCAATACAAATAACAGGACTCCGGTATTCTCATTTCGTAGGCTCCCAAATATAGTTACCTTCTTTATCAATGTAACCATTTTTATCCTCTATCCTAACTTCTGCCAGCCCTCCATTGAAGCTCCAAGCGTCATCGAAAGTAGGTGTTACAATAAAATTTCCTTAATCTTCATATTATAGATTGCACTATGCTCTAGTTGAAATCCCCCAATCATGGCCTATCCACCAACGGATCCGGTCCTCGCAATATTTATTTACAATAAACAAAAGAGTTTTGCCATCAGAGTCCACAAAAACACTTCGACCCATGAATTGGCGCTCAATACGCATAACATCTCTTGCATCAGTACGAGAAACCCTGCATATTTTTTTCTTATTATCATGTTTATCCGGTTGAAAATCAAGGGAGTCTTCACGTATGACCAGTGTCCATTTCTCCATCCAAAGGGCCCTAGCGCGTTTAATCGGTATAGTCAATGGCAATGTCTCTTCGTTTAATTGTATCTCTGCGGATTCTTTAATATACCTGCGTCTCTTAACCGCGTGCACAATTAGCTGAAAAATTGAGCCTACAAAGCCTCCGAGCGAAGCGCCAATGAATGCGCCAATAAAACCACGCTGTAATAATTTCCAAAACAGGAAAGCCCCTAGAATTGCAAATATGAATATATTTCCTAAATGGTTATTAATATCATTGATGTTTTCTGGAGGGTCTTGTTTAGACTTTGCTATAGGCACTTTTTCTTCCTTCTTAACTTGCTCATTATCTGTGACTTTGTTCATAGCCTGTACTTTCTTTTCTCTTTTTTTTAAAATTAATTTATAAAATAGCAGTAAGTTAATCGTAATTATTTATCTTGCAAAACGAACTCAGTTTTTCCGGTGATGAATTTTTTTCCCACGTCTGTTACCAAAAAAGTTTTAACTTTTCCTTTATCCCGCGGATGAGTTATCTTTTCCATAACCTTTATGGTCCCATCAGGATTTTTTAGACCCTGATAAAGAGTATACCGGCTGCCGTTTTGGGTATCTTTTGGTAAAACATAAGTTCCATCTTCTTTTTTAGGAACATCGGCTTTTTCAGGATCATTTTCATAATAAGTTACAAGAACAAGCTCTCCCTCAGCTACAAGTCCATAGCGTAATTGGGCAATTTCAGCAATAACCAAGCTATCTGAGGTTTTACCTAGTATGCGTTTTGCTCGTGTTCGTTGTATCGCGGTACCGAACTTCTCAATATCAAGTAAAGCCGGGACCGCGGCATCACCATATGCCCGCAATGACGCTTCAGCATCATCACCCATATCAGGATCATTTAAGGCGTTAATCTGCACCCTGATCCTTTCTGAGAGGATCGTATCTATATCTTCTTGGGAAACTTCTTCCTGAACACCACCTTCAGGTGCGGTGCACTGAAAAGTATCAAGTGACACCTTAATGATAGGAAAGTATTTATCATACACGAGAGGCGTAGTCGTAAAACTGATAGTATAAATTCTCTCGTGTTTAAGAAACATTAACCCGTACATCTGCATTTGATTCTTCGCTAGCGTCGCCTCGATCAAAGAAGCATCTATTCCGCAAAATTCAATTTTTGTAAACCGTGCGTCTTTTGCTCCAGACGATTTCAAACGGGATACACGATTTTCAGATTCTTTGAATATATCAAACTCACCCGAAGGGTAAGCAGCTTTTATATCCTGACTGAGAAAGAAAAGTGACGCATCCCTCATGTTTCCCGCGCCCACGACAGGTACATAGAACTCAACTTTAGTGCGGGGATCATCAAACTCTTTTATTTTCCACCCTTGCGGAGGCCTAAATCTGAAATGACTATTTTTATCGGTATATTCTGACTGACCGGGTCTCTCAGGGACAATGGGCTGTGCTATTGCCCCCCTGATGACACATGATGTTAATAGAACAACGGCAACGCATGATGTTGTCCATGTAATTCTTTTTGACATGTAGCCTCCTTTCAAAATAGGGCATCGACATTTTACAGGACCAATCACAAAATATAGTGTTACTAAACAATTACAATTTTAGTCTCTGTTGGATTTGTTTTGTAACCGTTTATCTTAAACAACATTGCCTAAAGCGCCTTTTAAATTTTTTTCCTTTTATTTAGATTCCCACGCAGGATGAAATTCAAGATTAGTTAGTTTTGGAAATACGCGCTTTAATTCTTCTGTCGTTGTTAAAAAGTTCTGTTCAACGCCTACCAAACCTCCCTGGAAAAGCACACAAACTGCAAACGCACCACCCGACGCACCTGTTCCAAAGCCAACTCGACGGCTAGAACCAGAGAAATCCCCAAGATAATAAATTTTTCCTGGCTCAATGGTAATGCTGTTATGTAGATACTTTGGTTCACTAGGTACGGTCATCTTCTTGATTTCAAAATCCATCATAGCGCCTAGAGGAGCATAAACAATATCCTTTAGGATATATGTGCCAGGATCAATTTCAACAGCATATACCGGCTGATTATTAAACAATCTTATACTCAATATATCACCATTAGTGGTATTTTCAAATCGCAACGCAAGGCGAAATTTGTTCATAAAATCCTGCTCTAGAAAAAACTTTCCATATAAATAACTTTTATTAATTTTTGGTTGCATGGATAGATTTATCGGAGCGCGATAGTTAACACTTGCGCATCCACTGAATACTAAGCTTAAAAATAACAATATTGTTACCATTTGACCTTTTTTATGTCTCATGAATCACCCTCCTTTTCTGTTTTATCCACTAATATTCTCTTAACTTTAATGTTCTAATCCATTTATTTTTTTAAAAGTCCCAATATCATCGTGCGGAACTTGCACATACGGTCAGCCGAAAGTTTTAATATACAATTTCATCAGGGTAAGAAAATTTTATCACTGTTGCTATTTTATATGCCTTTTACGTAGGCATAGCGTCTTTTTGAATTATCAATACACTCTTAGGCTACTATGTTGAGTGTTTATTTTACGGCTTGTTACCAATGTAGTTGACTTTCTTATTCGTTTTACTTGGTTTATTATACTGTTAAAAAGAAAGGCTGTAAAGCAAACGGTTAACATCTATTACTGCCACCACATTTTCACCACATAAATGTCTAAAAATAGGCAATTCATTCGTAATGATAACTGATGTTGTCTGTGGTTAGCTGATGTTATATGTATCTGAAAAATATAGAGGTTATGATGAAAACGATAGGTTTGTGAAGGAAATGGGAGATAAACTTAAAAACTAATCGGAGAGGCAGGGATACATTAGAATTTAATCTTAAAAAGCCCCTTTTACCACCAGAAACACCACCAATAATCGCTCCTAGTTCTAAAATCATATCACTATAACCTCGTCAACTCAAGCACTTTTGCTAAACCTTCACTTGTACTGTGGCTATAAAAAGTAATCACAACGTCTGAATCCTTGTTCCCTGATATTGCCATAGCGTCTATGATAGGCACATTGTTTTTCCCGCACTCAACCCAATAT
>JAZDOY010000031.1:0-8497 GCA_043798165.1 bacterium
ACAGCATGGGAGTCCTGCGAAAATGCATGGATGGTCTTGGCAATATAGGTATGGTCCAGTTCATCATCCGCATCCAAAAAACAGGTAAAATCCGTTTTGGCAAGTTCCAATCCTCTATTAAAAGCAACAAGCTGTCCACGATTATGGGTATAGGAATAATATTCAATATAGGGGTAATAAAGATCTAGATATTCCCGGGCGATTACGTCTGTGAGATCTGAGGAACCATTATTAATAATTATTGTTTTATCAACATGTTGTGTTTGGTGGAGCACACTCTCTATGGCTTGACGCAAAAACGCGCCATGATTATAAGCTACTACAACAACAGTGACCGATGAGGACATTATTTTAGTATAGCAAATTCTAGACCTTCATTTCTCGACTCTAAACCCTAAACCATAAACCCTAAATTCTAATCAAATGAGGGAAAACTCTAAATTATAAATAGAGCAGTTTGATATTTAGAATTTCTAATTTAAGATTTGCTTAGAGTTTAGAGCTTAGAATTTAGAGTTTTTTTAAGAAAGGGTTTATATTCCAACGAAGTTTCTTTGCCAATGCAATGCGGAAATGTTTTTTATTGCTGTGTTTTTTTTCTTTCAACGCCTGTGCTACTGCATCGGTCCATTCGATATGTGACGTGGGAAAATAAATACTCTTTTTGAACGGATTTCGCGTGAGTCCACAATATGCCGTTGCCACAATTGGTTTTCCCGAGGCAAGATAAAGCGGGAGCTCAGGATGAACCGCACTCCCTTTTAGTAATAATTTATATGGGGTGATGAGAATATCAAAGGATTGGAGAAAAAGCGGAAGCTTATTGTAGAGTTGTTTGCCAACGGGGAAAATGTTTGCATACTGTTCTGCAACTTCAATAACAGGTCGATAGTCTGTGTTCCCAACCAGTACAATGGAAGCTGTGGGAAATGCACTGGCTAATTTTCCCAGCAATACTTCATCAATTCTTTCATCAAGGGTGCCGATAAATCCCATCACCGGTTTTTTTATCCAACAGAGGTCCACGTCACATGTTTGAATCATGTGTGAAGTGTTCTTAAAAATCTCCCAATCAACCCCATTTTTTACAACAATACCCCCCTTCTTTCTCAAGAGTTTTGTATCGGGGGCAGTGATTTGGAGAGCGTTTTTCAATAGTTTTTTTTCGGCGTCTATGATATGGTTTGCCGCGTTATGCAAATGCGCAAAACTATTGTCATGATCAAAATAAAATGCATTCTTACGTAGTGGAATGAATAAGCGCCAAAAAGGGTGATGGATATATGTGTTTATGTGGGAACGTTTCAACATTGAAACGTAAAACAACCGGAGTGACTTTTTGATACATATAATTTCTTTTGGGGTGAGCTTCTGGTATGCAAGGTGGGGAGATTTGTGTGCAACAAGGCGGAGGGAAACGAATTGCCCAGATTCTTCAATAATCCGGTATCCCACGCTTCTCCCCTCGTCAAATACTCCTTCAATATAGATAACCCTATTTTTTTCCGCAAGTTTTCTGGCAATTTGTACGGAACGGGACTGCATATCTGCAGCATTTGTTGTGCCATATATGAGAAATGCACTCTTTTGTTGATCTGTAAAATATGTGTTTTTTCGCGTTGCCGTTATTCGCACAAAGCCCCGAACAAGAAAAATAAGCCACGCATAAGGCGTCTTGCTGAGAAACAACAGAATACTTTTTTTATGAACAAGTAGAGCGATTGATTTTTTTCTTGTAATATAAGATGGTTCCTCCCGTTTTTCTGTTACGAAAAAACCTTTAATAGCCTGAACCACAAAGTAAAATGAAGAAAAGAATGTAAATAAGAGCGAAGCGTCATGGAGCAAAAGGCTTGCGCGAAGTTGTTCAACTTCCACATAAAGGAGCTTTTCTTGTTCTATAAGGCGTGTCTCACTCTTCATTTTGCCCATAATTAGGAAATACTATAACATATATAATTCAAATTCCAAACCCAAACAATAGCATAAAGTATCATATTATGATATAATATAGGCTATTTTTTAAAGCATGATGTTGATATTGGTTTGGCGAAGATAAACATTAAAAAATACACAAAATATACGCATTATTATTGAGACACTGTTTTTTTTAAATAATGGGCTATTTATTGGAGTATTAAAGATTCAATAAAAGGTTTAGAAATAAAAAAATAACTATGGCCAATGAAGGTGTAAGAAAAGATCAAAGAAACTGCATATCTCGAAGAAGGCTTCTCTTTGGTGCAGCATTACTTGGAGCAGATGCTGTTTTAGCACCCTTTTTTGCCGCCTGTGCGCCTAATATGCAAGGAATACAGCAGGGTACGGCTTTACCGCCAACTGGTGTGTCCGCAACACCTGTTGCAGAAAAGTCACAGCTCCCCGCGCAACCGGCAACTCCTCTTCCACCTGCACAACTGAAGACACCTGACCAGGGGGGAGCAACTGGCGATTTTTTTACTCCTGCTGCAATAGAAAGAGCGAAAAAAGACTACACAGTACGGGCGAGTGAAGAACTACGTTGGTATACTGCACTGGAACAAGCCAAAGGAGAACAGGATAAACTGAGAGAGGCAAAGCTATGGTTTGACATAATGGTTTTTAGTAAATCCATAGGAGACGATACACAGGCAGTGCTTGCAACATTACGACTTGAAGCAATGAGAAAAGAGCTTGGAAAAAAAGGCGAACAATTTTTTAATACAATCAATATTCAACTGTTAACCGTCAGCGCAACAGCTCAAAAAGAAATAGATGCTGCATTAAAAGATCAGGTTGAAAGATTGTCCTCCGTAACGGAAGTGGCAAATGGTTCAATGTTGACAATGGCAGAATATTATAAGGCTGTTTCCCGGGCAGAGTTTGACATCGCATTTCCCAAATTGGCCTCTGAGCAATCCCGAAATACCAGTTGGCTTAGTTTTTGCCATTTTTCTTCGGGTGGCTGCCAAACAAAAATGTATGAGGAATACGGAATATATACGGGACTTCTCGCAAAAGCAGAGACATACGCAGCCCAAGGAAACCAATTTTATGCAGAAGAGGCGCGCAGGATTGCTCAAGAGAGGTATGAAACAGTTGCCCATCAATATGAAGAAGCCACCATCGGATGGTACCTCGATAAGGTATTTGCAAAGGGTATTACGCTTGACGGGGCACACAAGATATATAACGATAATTTAAAGTCTCGATGGGGAAATAACTGTTCAATTTCCAGGGATGAATTCAGACTGATCATGCAGGGCAGATACTTGTCCGAATCGGGAGTATTAAAATGGGCCGGAGTAGATAAAGGCAAAATAGTCCAGGATCTTTTTCAGGGCATGATTGAAAGAAATCTTAAGTCCTTCATTGGAGCCGGCCTTACAGATCCCACAAAAATAGCTGCCTCCGCCACGGAATCGGTTCGAATAAAACAAGGGATGCCAGGATACACCTTTCCAAAACCAAATTCACCGCAAGAAGTGAGTAAGATTGTCGATGGTGTTGTTAAGACATACGCAGCTGAACTGGTAAGAAATATTACCGAGCAGAAAACAAATTTTTGGAATGTGGATAATCTGTCTTACTTCCTGTCTCCCGGCAATGTCCAGGAAATACAGCTTGAAAATACCGATGGTACCAAGACCAATGTGTCATATGCCATTAATATTGGAGATTATTCCCCGCCCACATTTCCTGGATGGGACGCAATGCGCAGAGCAAAAACAATAGAAGGACACGAGAATATTAGGACGGTAAAGTTGGTTTGGAAAAGTGAACAAAACATGCACCCCTTTCTTATAAATATGCGCAATGCGGCAAACAAAACAACCAAATATACCATACCTGATGGATATGAAATGGTCATGATTGCACAATCGGCTATTCACACAAATGCTGACGGATCTATTACCGATAATGACATTGATAATCCTGTATTAATTTTAAGGAGAAAGGACAATCCGGATGAATTAGTGTTGAAAGAAAAAGATCCGACAATCATGCTTCGAAATGACGTACAGCCGTTTGATGAAGCCGGTAACCGATTTAAAGGAGCAGATGGAGCGTATATATATCCGATCAATTATCCTCCTGCATTCCCCATATCCCGCAGTTTTGAACCCCTTACAAGCACCGTATATCGGTCAATCATGAGTCACACCGATTTTCAGTCAAATGCAGATCTCTGGCGGCTTGTCCAGGACACCTTAAAAATGACAGTCGCTGATAAGTCGGTAACAAAGATCGTAAACTGGGCGTCACCGAAGGGCGCACATTTTGACCCCGCCTCGTTATGGAAAACGGATTTCAGACATAAAGAACTTACCCCTCCGGCAATATGGAAAATTGACAATGCAACAAACAAGGCGCAATCTATGGGAGCAATGACACAGGCAATGCCCATTACCACCATAGGGGGCTTACAAATGGAACGAATTAGTGGAAAACTGTATGTGGTGATCCAAAGACAAGCAGAGAGTAGACTCGTTGTCAGCCGGGATGATATATGGCTGACCAAACCAACCGGAACGCTTGATTCGGAGCTCGTTGACACCGTTCTTGCAGGGGTATTGTTGTTCTCATTACTGTTTCCGGAGGTGTTAGTGGGAGGAGCTGTCGCAAGGCAATTCCTTGCCGAAACAGGCCTCCATGCAGGATTTTTGATGCTGGGGGTGGCTGATGCATGGGGACAAAGTTTACAAGTAAAATAAAACTATGGCCAACGAAGGTGTAAAAACAGATAACAGAAACTATTTATCTCGACGAAAGTTTCTAATAGGTGCAGGCTCCGCAGCTGCGCTGGCATTTCTTGCTGCCTGTCAACAAATGCCGGCTGTTGTAATACCCACATCAGTCGCGCCAGGCCCAACTGCTCCCCCCCCAAAAAACTGCAATACATTACCATTTACCATGGAGGGCGATCACATCAGGGTTATTGCCAAAGAAATGGGAAGAGACAGGATAGCAAGTCTTATAAACAAAAGCAAAAATGGTGGACAAAGTTTAAATCAGGCTGAAAAAGATGAAATAAGAGATATTGTCTCGTTAAACGACAATGGAAGCACGCTTTTAAATATGGTGAATTACACGCCACAAGAATTGGAAACGTGTGCGAGTGGAAGTATTTCAGAAGTTGTATATAAAGCGGTTGAAGGGCTTGTCCAGAGAAATATTGACGTAACCCGATTTGTCTTGGCCGGTGCTTTTTCGCTGTCAAATTCACAGGATACGATCCAAGGAGTGTCACAATTGGTACAAGATCAATTGCCGGGAATAGCAGCAAGCCAAAAAGCAGCAGACACGCAAGTTCTTATTGCAACACACATACAACAAGCTAAATTATTATCGTTTCTGTCTAAATATGCAGATTTTGCCATCAAGGGAGACTACATTCTCTATGCTTACGAGGCCCTTGATATTGCCGCTCGTTTTATCAGCAAATTGATCGCCGATGATACGGATAACCAAACCCCTGAAAGCATTTCCTATTGCATACAACAACAACGCATGATCGCTGATATGCAAGCATCGCTCCCCCCGATACGAGCCCTTAAAACTTCTGACGAAAATATAGCAGTAAAAAATAAATTGGCCGTAAGCTGGAATGAAGAAGGCATATTGGCAAACATAAATGTGCAACTTGGTGAGGATATTAAAGATATAAACGGCTACAATCAAAAAAAAGCTGCAGTGAATGGCGCTCTTATAGCATATCTTCAGAATAAATATGGAATGTCCGCTCAAGCTGCGACAGGGTATATGGGTAAAATGTGGAAAATTATGGATGGTGTAAAAGACCTCAAACTTCCCGGTACTCAATATGTCGAAAATTATATTCCTCCAGAAATTCAATCGGCTGTAAGCATGAGCACTGAGGGAAAAGTGCAGGTAAAAGCTGGAAATGCCACGTTTCCTTTACCTGACTTTATGAATGAACGGGTTGATAATAAACTTAAGTGGAGTTTTGTACGTCTTTCGGTAATGAAGACGCGAGGAAATGACAAGGGTGTGTTGTGTGCCATTGCATGCAGCAAAGAGGGAGACAGGATAAAAACAAACATAGTTCCACTTAATACTCCCCTCCGTGGTGTGGGAGGAGTTGCACTATCTTCTGCAGAGGGCTTGGATACAAAAAACGGCTATTCAACCTATCTCGAAGGAGATAAACTTTTAAATTTGCCTGACAAATTTGAGTATGAAGTGGCTTTTACCAGGAAAACCGATGTGCCCACATTTCAAAAAGGAGTTCCCGCAAGAATCAAAATGCAAGAGGTTACTGCCGCGGTACTTCAGGGGACGGCAAATATGTATTTGCATACAGAAAAATTAGCGCCAACCGCCACAGAAATAATATCAACTCAGGTTGTTCAGACGCACTATTCATCTGATCCACAAAGAATCGGAGAAAACACCGAATATTATGTACAAAAAGGTGGAAAGTTATACCCCTACCTCAATGCATTAGGCAACTCATATGCTTTGCCCGACGGAACAATGCTGCTTATAGAGCAAGACTTCTATTCCAGATCAACCGTAAATGTCGGTGGCGTGGAGTATATTCGGGTTACCTATCTTGACCGGGGGAGAGATCAGGCGTTACTTATACGAAAGAAAAAGGAAGAAGTAATCACTACACAGTCTGGGTTTGATATTTTTACCAGTGGGGATCGATTTAGAACTTTGTTATTGATGTCTTTTATTCCAACTGGAGGACCGCTCGTTACAACTGGTGGAGTAATGATAGGCTTTCCAAAAACACTGGGAAGTTCATTTTTTGGAAAAATTGTATCGGATCCTGATGCCATCCTTTCATTATTTTATGTTTTACCAATATCGGTTAAAATGCCCATGTATGGAGAAGCGAGCATGAAAATAAATACTCATGCGTTGCCATTTGATTTAGCATTCTGGTTGTTAGCGTATTCTTGGGAAAAAGATTTAGCACGGCCGCCTTCTATGCCGGACGCAGTGTGGAGCTCTATGTTTGCATGTGTACAATATGCAAGACAGACCGATTTGTTTCAACCAATTTCAAACAAGGTACGAAAATCTTCAATAAATTAATGTTTCCTGTATAATAAAAGGCTATGGAGAAACTAACAAAGATTGTTGCAACAATCGGCCCCGCTTGTGAATCGGAAGAACAGATAGAAGCCCTTATTACTGCGGGTGTTAACGTGTTTCGCTTCAATTTTAAACACTCCACAATTGATTGGCATGCAAGCCGTATTCATAGAGTAAAACAGGTGGCAAAAAAAATGAAAAAACATATAGGCACCCTTCTTGATTTACAAGGTCCAGAAATCCGCATAAACATGCCAACGGAGAGTATCCAGGTTGAAATAGGGGAGCTTGTTACGCTGGGAGAATCTGTGTTTACCGCAGGAAAAAAAGGATTTTCCTGCTCACACCCAGATCTGTTTGAATATCTGAAAATGGGTCAGCACTTAATAGCAGATGACGGGGCATTTTCATTTACCGTCATGCAGTTGAAGCCGGAAGTAATCTTAAAATGTAACCGTGCGGGACTTCTTAAAAACAGAAAGTCACTCCGTATTCCTGGAGCAAATTTCCCTTTCCCTGTATTGGTCGACCGCGATTTTGAAGGCTTAAAAATGGCTCAACGTGCCGAAATTGACTATATTGCTCTTTCTTATGCACGTACCGCAGATGATGTTTTAGTGACAAAAAAGGAAATGGCAAAATATAAAGTAACAGCTAAAATTATTTCAAAAATTGAAGCAAAATCTGCCATAGATAATCTTGATGAAATCATTGAAGTAAGCGATGGTATTATGGTGGCCCGAGGCGACTTAGGAATAGAAGTTCCTCTAGAGGAAGTGCCCTATTGGCAAAAAGTGATGATAAAAAAAAGCATTGAAAAAGGAATTCCCGTGATTACTGCAACATAGATGTTACAAACAATGGTGGAAAACCCCTTCCCTACACGAGCAGAGGTATCGGATGTGGCAAATGCAACATTTGATATTACCGATGCGGTGATGCTTTCCGCGGAAAGTGCGTCAGGAAAGTATCCACTTGAAACAGTGACGATGATGAAACACATTATTAAGTCAAATGAAACACGCTTTAGTGCAGATACGCGAAAACAATTTTGTTTCCATGTGGAAGACAGTGAACAACTCCTGTGCGAAGCGGCATACAATATTTATCGCAACCTGGAAGAACATAAAAATAAAGTATCAGGATTTGTGGTGTTTACCGAAACGGGAAGAACTGCCCGTATGCTTTCACGCTATCGACCCAATGTTCCTATTTATGCATTGGTGTCTACCAATAAACTAGGCGACATGCTCACACTCGATCGTGGCGTGCAACCACTCTCCCATTTTATTCCCTTCACTAATGATTTGGTGACGGCAAAAGGTTTGGAAAAAATAATTGACCATTTAAAAGAAGTCGGCAGACTAAAAAAAGGTCAATCGCTTGTTGTCATCTATGGAGATGAATGGATGGAAAAGGGAAAAACGTCAACTCTGAAATTGGTACAGGT
>JAZDOY010000011.1:0-4966 GCA_043798165.1 bacterium
AATTAAAAATTCCTGAAGAAATATTGTATACTCATTTCATGTCAAAAAAATCTATTCCCTATCTCTTTCTCGCTTTCCTTTTGGCTATCCTTCTTTTTATCTTAGGGGTTCGTTATGGTCAACGGACTGAACAGGTAAACAAGACTATTTCATACTTGGTGAGTCTTCCTCCGTCCCCTACTGTTGCTCCAACATTGCCTCCACTTGGATTTATGACATATACCCATGCAGATTGTGGTGTTTCGTTTCTAGTGCCAAATACGGTTGAAAAAACGTCCGAAAGCTCAGGCTCTGCCCTTTTCTCAACGCTGTCAAAAAAATTATCCATCGCTCTTTCTTGTGAAAAAAAGAGTTTAATTCAGGATAAAAAAGAAGTTGTTGTTACTCTAAACGGCACAATACGTGCTTTTCAGACAAATACGACAGATACTTCTTCGTACCGATTTTATAATGTAAAAAACGCAAAAATAGTCACAGTTACCGTGGCAAGACAATATCTCCCCTTAATTGAGAAAAGCATTGAGCTAACTTCTAAATAGAGCGTCCTTATCTTTGCTTTTTTGATACAATCAGTTCATGGCAAAATTAAATATTGCGTATTTTGGGGCGCCAGACTTTGCATCAGGAGTGCTTAAACGTATTGTTGAGGATACAGATCTCCCAGTTACGGTGCGATTTGTTGCCACCCAACCAGACCGGAAGGCGGGAAGAAAACAAATCCTCACTTCAACCCCTGTCAAGCAACGTGCCCTGCAAATGAAGATTCCTGTTATCGACAACCTTGAATTTAATACGTTACATTCAAAATTAAAAGAGGTGGATCTTGTTCTTTTGTATGCATTCGGTTCACTGCTTCCTGCAAATATCCTTAAAATGCCAAAATGGGGGTTTTGGAATATCCATCCTTCACTGCTTCCTCAATACAGGGGCACTTCTCCCATTACCTACTCCCTTCTTATGGGAGAAAAAACTACGGGAGTAAGTCTTATGGAAATGGATGAACGAATGGATCATGGATCTATTCTTAACCAAAAAACATATGAAATACAAGAGGAAGATACCCGAGAAAACCTTGAAAAGAGACTTTCTGACATAGGCTATGAGCTATTCAAACAATCTGTACAATTATTGATAGATGGCACATTGCAAAAGGTTGAACAAAATCATGAAAAAAGAACTTTTACACGACTATTGACTAAACAAGATGGGTTTATCCCTTTTCCTATTGTTCAAAAAATTTTAAAAGGTGAACCGCTCATAAAAGACGATGTTCCTGCCATTATTTCCAATTATTTTTTGAAATATGGCACTCCTCCCGCTTATAATTTTCAGCTTTCAGCATTCAATCTGTTCCGGGGTCTCTCTCCTTGGCCGGGGCTCTGGACGGTTATTCCTGGAAAAAAACGGCTGAAAATAACAAGAATGCAGTGTATAAAAGGAATGCCTGTAATCACTCATGTACAACTGGAGGGAAAAAAAGAGGTGGATATTACTACTTTTCAGACTGCTTATAACGTAAGTTGATGACATGAGTTTGTCGTCATAGGTACTGTTATTACTGCCGTCACTCCATGTTTATTGACAAATTACAGTAAGTTCATTTCAATTTGTTTTCGAATAAGCTCCATGAGGCGCTCCATAACGTATAAATTATGATATGAGAGAAGTGTATATCCAAGGAGTTCACGTTGTTTGAACAGATGATGCAGATATGCCTTACTATAGTTCACACAAGTTGAACATCCACACTCCTCATCTAAAGAACTCAGGTCGGTTTTATACGCTGCTTTGTTTATGTCAATTTCGTAGGGAGCATATGTTCCTTCAAGATGGGCCAATACGGCGCGTGTTTGATACGCAGTCCCCATACGTGCCACTCTTGTTGGCTCCACGCAGTCGAAGGTGTCAATTCCATATTTCACTAAATCCACAATATCGTCTACTTGGCCCACGCCGAGCAAATGTACGGGACGATCTTTTGGTAAATAGGGAGCCACCCATTCCACCTGATTTCGCATCTCTTTTTTGCTTTCGCCAACCGACACTCCTCCAATCGCAACTCCGGGAGTGTTTTTTGTCACCACAAACTCTGCAGATTTCTTTCTGAGGTCTTCAAAGGTCCCGCCTTGAATAATGCCATACAAATACTGCCTACACGTGCGGGAGGTGTCTCGGACGGAGGGGCTCCCCGTCACGCGCGGACTCTCGTTTAGCGAGGGAGCACTGGCGGGGAGGAGGGCCGAGACAGAATCTACCGCACGATGTTTTATACATCGTTCTAACCATAAGTGTGTTCTTTTCATTGCTTTTTCTGCATATTCATGCGTAGCAGGGTAATAGGTGCATTCGTCAAATGCCATATTAATATCTGCCCCAATAATTCTTTGAAAATCCATTGAAGTTTCCGGAGTAAAGGTGATAAGCTGTCCATCATAAACGGAACGAAATACCACCCCGTCTTCTGATATTTTTTCCACTAACGGTTGTTCTTCTCCACGAATTGAAGCCCTTCTTTTGTTTTGGTTTGCCAACGAAAACACCTGGAACCCTCCCGAATCAGACATGAGCGGGATGTTGTATTTTGCGAATGTATGAATGCCCCCTGCTTTTTGCAATACCTCAACACCCGGATGTGTCACTAAATGATATGTGTTGACGAATGATATTTGAATCTTGAGGTCTTTGATTTGCCCTTGTGTGAGTCCTTTGATTGTTCCCTTTGTACCCGCCGGCATAAATGCAGGCGTCTTTACCACCCCATGGTCTGTATGTATTTCCCCCAGACGTGCTTTTGATACTGCGGATGAATGTAGTGTTTTAAAAAAACCCATAAGAGATATAATATCATATTACTATGCCAGATGAACAATCCACTCCCCACCTAACTGAATGGAAATATAAACCGGTGAGGCATGATACAACAAAAAGAGAGGAGTTGCATGGTGATAGTAATTTGTTATTGGGTAAAGTCCTCTTTCAGCTGATACTGCGTTATGTACATGCGGATATTACAGAAATCCCCCCAGAAGGAGAAGGCTTTATTTTAGCTGATTGCAGCAATCTTTATATAGCTCAAGTTCATCCAAATAAAGATGATACACAGGTGATTGTGAGCGACGGTTCAATTGTGCATGTTGGCAATTGGCACAGCAGTATGGGAATTGTCCGCGGTCATTCAGCCCTTGTTATGGATCATCTTGATTGCGATGCTCAACCCAGCGAGAAGCCTACTATTATATTACAGGATGATGAGGGGTGTGTTGTTTTTCCCAAAGACACTCCCGAACATGCAGCGGTTGTTGTGGGGATGACATATAAAAACGAGAGGCCTATTAATTTTGAAACAGGCAAAAATACATATCGCCTCCAGGCAGACATACCAAGCATTGATGATATAGCTGAGCCTACCGCAATAAATACTCCTAAAAATAAAGGAACTATGTGTCTTTGTGCAGGAAAAGATGCTCCTCTTGTTATTGTAAGAACTAAAAATGAAAAAGGTGAAAATGGAGCGGTGATTTTCAAAAAAACTCAAATTGAAGGTGAACCGGATAAGTTGACTGCAGTGACCGTTTTTTTTAACCTTGGTAACATGTCAAATTATGCGAGTTACCTCAGATCCGGCATTGGCGAAGAAACAAAATTAATGGAGGAATTTGCCGCAACGGTTGACCCTGACAAGCGGAAAGGTCTTGATCTTCACTGGATTAATGCGAGTCCCCAAATTGACCACGCAACACACGTGTATTATGGTAAAAATATAACTTCTCCTGCAGCGGCTGCACAGGTAGCGGTTGATAATGCTTCCTTTGCAACACAACTGATTAAAGCCGTTGGAAGTGTCGTATATACAAATAGTCATGGATACGTCGCAAAAGCTGAGAGGAGCTCATCTTCAAATCCCACAGTTGTTGCAAAAGGAACAAGTGTTGTGCATATTGTAGAAGGAAATGACAAGATGGCTGTTGAGGATAGTGCAATGGTCTATTGCGGTGGAACCGGGCGGATAGCATCATCTTCTCCAGATGCAATCGTATACCTTGACCCACAATCCACAATTGAATGCACTTCTCCTTCCGCTGCATATCACTTAGTTGAACCTATCGCAACACTTCCTACCCATATCTCTCCTTATTTGACCCAATATGAAGGACGGGCGTATTAATTCGAAGTCGGTAGCCGATCGTTTACCGCCGTGAAGGCAGTGAAAAATACGAATCCGCCGGATATTGGCTTTGCAGTATTTGAATTAATGCATGTGCAGGCTAATCAATTTGCCCGTGTTTTGGTTGGAGGCGGATCACTTTCACGCCTTGATGGTACGTCTCCAGACACAATATCATCTCTCGTTGCCCGTAATACCAATTTGTCCGGAGATGAGATTGCACACGCATTGTCCCCTTTAAAGGATATTTTTCACTACAGTTTTGAAGATGTTAATATTGATGCATTAGTGGCTCAATCAGAAATCCCGGTTGCAGATATGACATTGGCAAGAGAAAGACTGGTAAAACAATGGCAGGCTGTAACAACGAGTCTAAAAAAAGCGGTAGATCCAAAACAATGGGAGACGTTAGCTCGTAACATTTCTATCACCAAACCGTTTAGGGGGTGCCCTCCAAATACCTATCCTCTCAAAATACATCTTTCAGGCGAACCACTTCGTTTGATTGAAGATCTTATTGTAGATGATGAGACAGGCCCAATTCATTTTGATACCGATTTTGAAATCGCAGAACATAAGCGCATATGGGCAGACTCGGCAACACTTCGATTTAAATCTCTTCCTTCCTCGACAGATTTATATAGAGGCATAACAACTGTTGATGAAGCAATAGAGAACAATCTGACAATTAGTGGAAAAGCAGTTGTGTATGCTCCCCAAGCACGCTTGGGGAAAATTTCAGAAAAAAAAGGGTTCCCTGCCATCGTAAATACGGCCACAGTCCAAGTTGGGACAATTGAA
>JAZDOY010000014.1:0-3458 GCA_043798165.1 bacterium
AATAGTGAGCAAATACTTTTTTACTCATAGAATATCAGAGTTCTATCTCCTCAAACGTTAGGTTTGGATCAAGAATTGAGTTGCCTTGTAAAAAAACTTTTGTATTGAGTTTGTCGACAGAAATTTTTCCCTTTTGTTTTACGTCTCCGGTTTTTTCCACAAGGAGTGTAATGAAAATTTGGTTGGGTTGTCCTAATTTCATTCCAGCGCCGTCAAGGGAAGCAATACCGGTAATGGTGACAATGCCATCTGAGGAAATCTTTCGTGGATATGAAGGAAAAGCAGTACCGGAACGTATTTCAAGGATTTTAAGATTGTCCGACAGTCTCATAACCAAATCGCTCGCGTCAGCTTTCATCGCAGCGCCTCCCAATAAAGATATTATTACCTCTTTTTTTGTTGCAGAGAGATAGGAAATCTGTGGGGAAAAATAGACTGTTGACGCAATAATATTATCTAAGGCTTTTATTTTTTGGGCATACAGATATATATCTTGTTCACTCTCTTTTTTGGGCGCACTGAGAGCTTGGAGAAGATGTGACTGGCATTGTTTTTGCGCTTCATTTGTTTTCTCTATTTCTTTTTTTGTAAGAATTGCGGACGTAAAAAATCCACCAAGAAAAAAGAGGATCAACAGGGAGAAAACTACAATTTTTTTCATACTACTCAATTTGAAAGAATATAACGAGTATCGCTTTGAGGTTGATAATCGTATATAATAATGAGACTAATGGATTGGAGGACGAAAGTCAAGGATAACGTCAGATTTATGTACATATATCTATGACTCATTCAAAATTGCGTTTGATAATATACGCTTGTATTGGAATATTGGTGTTCCTATTTTTTCTCAAAAATATTTTTCATTACTCTAAGGCTAGCGGCACAACAGTTCAGTTCACAATAAAGGTTCAAGGAACATATAATCTTTCCCGGAGCATAAAAGCGAGAATAGAGCTTTACAACCAAAAAGAAAAACTACAGACGTGGAATGATGTTATCTTCAGTCGGGATTCCCGTGGTATCTATACCGGAGAAATTACTCTTTCCTCATTCGTTGACTCTCATTTTTATGCATTTACCGTTAAACCAGATAAATCGTTACAACAACTGGTGTGTGATTATCAAACAATTAATTTTTGTGGTCAACCAAAACTGATACTGAAACAGGGACAAAACAGTATCGACATGACTCAATCGATATTTTATGTTGGAGACGTAAACAACGATGGAAAAATTGACTCATTTGATATGTCAACCGTTTTGAAATATTTAGGAAAAGAAGATAAAGAAGCCTTAAATCATGCTGACTGCAATCAAGACAATGTCGTTGACACCACTGATTATGCATCTGCCATAAAAAGCATGTCGTTAAATGCCGCAGATATTTATCCTTTATGGATTGGCACACAAAATGCCGTTGAACCAACAATTACCCCTTCTTCTACACAACCTACTTCCCCATCTCAGACATCCTCTCATCCAACGAACACCCCAAATGGGGTGTCCTGCAAAATATCACTACATGGATCAATTCGTGTGTGTAAATTTTTTGTATGTGGTTCACAAGAATATAATGAGCAACAAACACAATGCGTTGTTCCGGCATACTGTAATAAGGAGCGTTTTTATTCTTCCATGAAAGATGTTATTAACAAAGAGGTTGAAAAAGGCGGTTATACGGTTGACTGGAGCGGAAGTACGTTACAAGTTGAAACAGTATCGCTCTCTCCATGTTGACAGAAAAATAAAAAGACCTTATACTGAATATCACATAAGTATGTCAATCAATACCAGGGCAAAAAAAAATAGTAACTCTTCTGGCAGTCTTCAAAAAGTTTTTGCTGTGGGTGTTATTGTTATTATGCTGGTGTTATTAACGGTAGTGGGTTTAGCCAACCAGAATAACAATAAATATGGATATAAATCCAAGGCCATGGAGATAAATATACCCACAATTAGTCTGCCAACAATAGCTATTAACGCAGTTGTCCCGACTATTGACTCAGTTGCAGTACCACCGGAAAGCGGGAATATTCTTGGAACTTTGCTGAGTTTTTTACAAGGCCAAGGGAGTAGTTTTTTCCAGAATATTCTAAAATCGTTGTTGGGTGGTGCTATGCCTGGAGTCGCACCGTCTCCAAGCAGATCAAGTACTCCCGGTACAGCAACAGCAGTAACTCCAGAGCCAGGTACCACCTCTCCTCCTCCTTCTCCTACAGGACAAACACAATCAACCGTTGCTCCGACAACCCCTCCTTCACAACCACCAAGCGGAGTATGTCAGGTGATTGATCCATGGGGAAAAAGCAGCAATTTGAAGGTGGGGGTTTCTCAGTGTTCCTGTGTAATGGGAGTGTGCGCACAAGCCACTTGTAGCACTTGCAATTCAACGAGCCCTTGTGTCTGCAAGCCAAATAGTATGCCGTCAGATGCGGGTAGTACGCTTCCCTGTACAAACGGAGGGGGATTATTCATCAAGAAAGTATCCGGCTGTTAAAATAATATTAAAACTACTTTAAAAACGTTATCCTTGGTTTTGTTGTTGGCTTTCTCGGATTTGCCTCATGCGACGGTCATTTACTTTTCGCAATGTCGACTGCAAGACGCGCTTTCTGATACGAAGCGAGATAGGCGTGATTTCCAAGAGTTCATCATCATTGATAAAATCAAGACTTTGCTCGAGAGTGAGTTTTGTGGCAGGAATAATCCCAATTGATACTCCTTCTCCTGCGGATCGATTATTGGTAAGTTGTTTTTCTTTTGAGACGTTTACTTCTATGTCGTCCACCTTATTTGCAGCACCCACTACCATGCCTTCGTATACCACATCTCCATGACCTACAAAAAGAACTCCACGTGCCTGTACTTTTCCGATAGCATAATTTGCAGCCTCTCCACCCTTTACAGATACCAAGCTTCCGTTTCGCGCATCATCCATTCGTAGACCCTTGGGGAAATATCCCAAGAAAAATGAATGGAGAATAGCTGTTCCCCGCGTTTTTGTGAGAAGCGAATTGCGAATCCCAAGAAGGTTTTGGCTTGCAATACGATAAACGATACGATTTCTGTTGCCCCCTTCTTTTTTCATGTCAAGCATGCTTGCTTTTCGTTTTCCCATTTCTTCGGTGATAATACCAAAATATTGTTCTTCAACTTCAATAGTTACCTCTTCAAATGGTTCACAAATTTCCCCATTGATGGTCTTATAAATCACCTGGGGCTTGGATACTTCCATTTCATATCCACCACGCCTCATCTCTTCAAGAAGAACCGCTAAATGCAATTCTCCACGACCGGACACAATAAAGCCGACACCTTCTGTGTCGTCTTCTACGCGCAGTCCCAGGTTTGTCTCAACCTCTTTATACAGACGTTCACGAAGTTGACGAGAGGTGCTAAATTTACCTTCTTTTCCTCCAAAAGGACTTGTGTTGGGGCCAATACTTATTTTAATC
>JAZDOY010000020.1:0-33749 GCA_043798165.1 bacterium
CCAAATTGGGGATCTCGCTTTGCTCCGATAATAAGTTCATGCCCTTTCATCATTTTTTGCAGATAAATATGTGTTTCGTTGGTCGCTTCGCACAAATCATGATATTCATTCATGAGTTCTTTTTCATTTTGAATATTAACCCGTACTCCTTTTACCTCAGTTTTATGGGTAATTTTTTCTGATGCAACTTTCATTACAAGAGGAAAGCCTATTTCACGCGCGATAGATAACACTTCTTCCCCTGAACTGGCCTGTATGAGCGAAACAGTGCTTATGCCTGCTGAGGAGAGGACTTGGTTTGTCTCAAAGGGCGTTAATACATTTTTTTTGGGGATGGTCATCCGTTTTGACTCTTCAATTTGTTTTTTTACGTTCGCTGTTTTGTGCAGAATATGATCTTGATAGTGGGTGATTTTGGCAAGCGCCGAAGGTAAAAAATCATAGGTAAAAAAGCTCGCCATTTTGGCCTTTTCAAATAGAAAATGGCTTTGACCAACTGATTTTTCTCCCATAAAGATGGGAAAAATTGGCTTTGAAAAGGCGGTTTGCGCTTCGATGAGTACTTTTGCTGTTTCCTCAACTTCCGTATTCGCCTGGGGAGTCAACATGACAATTACGCCCCCAATGTGTTTTTGTTGTATGGTGGATGCAATCGCTTGTCGGTATTGGAATGCGCTTGCGTCTCCCAATAAATCAATGGGATTGTGAATGGTCACCTTATCCCCTCCCATATTCTTTTTGATTGTTTCTTTTACATCTTCAGGAACGGTAACAAGTTCTAATTTGTTTTTAATAAGTTCGTCCGTGAGTAATACTCCAATTCCCCCCGCGTTAGATAAAATGAGAATGTCCTTTGATGTAGGTTGACGGCCAAAACTAAAGATTTTAAGGATGGACATAAATTCAAAAAACTGTCCCGCCCGAATCGCTCCATATTCTTCAAATACTGTTGTGTACACCATATCATCTCCCACCATACTTCCTGTATGTGAGCCGGCAGCCTTTGATCCTTCTACAGTCGAACCAGACTTCAAAATAACAACCGGTTTGGTTTTTGTTGTTTCTTCTAGAATCTGTTTAAACTCTTCTCCTCGTTTCACATCTTCCAAATACATCGCAATCACTTGAGTATTGGGGTCATCTTTTAAAAACCGCAATAAATCACATTCATCAAGAACAGCCTTATTGCCAAGACTAATAAAATAGGAAAATCCGAAATTTTCGTGTCCGACCAAATAATCAACCATAAGGCTTCCCAAGGCTCCAGATTGAGATATAAACCCAATATTTCCTTTGGGTGCGGGGTTTTTAAGAAAGGTGACATTGGCTTGCGAGATAGTGCTTACATATCCGATGCAGTTGGGGCCAAGAACGGTCATACCAAATTGTTTTGCCTTCATGACAAGATTTTGTTCTTTAAGCGCCCCTTCAACTCCTGCTTCTTTAAATCCAGCAGCATATAAAACAACATTGTGAACGTCAATCGTTTTGAGATCGTCAAGAAGATGCATTGCGGCATCAGCGGGTACCGCCAATACCACTAGATCTATTGGTTTGCCGATATCTTTAATGTCTTTTAAAACTGGCCGATCAAATAGTGTGGTGAACTTGGGATTGACAAAATATATGTCCCCCTTATAGCCTTGTCGAATAAGATTTTCCGCCACTAGATAGCCGACTTTTTTTGGATTTTCAGACACGCCAATAATAGCTATGGAGGAGGGATTAAAAAATGTATGGAGATCCATACTTCACTATACCACAACAACCAATGAGAGTATGGTACGATATCAGTATGATAACAACTCACCAATTGAGTGAATTAACAAAGCGTGTCCGATATAATATCATTACTTCCACAACTGCTGCTGGGTCCGGTCATCCCTCTTCATCACTATCTGCGGTTGAACTTATGACAACTCTTTTTTTTGGCGGACATTTTAAACAAGATACAACCAATTATCACAATCTTTTTAATGACAGGTTTGTACTTTCAAAGGGTCATGCGGCTCCCCTTTTATATTCTCTCTATGAGGCTGCGGGAGTAATTACCCATAAAGAAATACTCACATTGAGAAAATTTACTTCATTCTTACAGGGCCATCCTACTCCAGAGGCTCCATTTGTTGATGTTACGACGGGCAGCCTGGGACAAGGCCTGTCGGTGGGAGCGGGAATGGCACTTGGACTTCAAAAAAAATTTAAAAATTTCAATTCCAATGTATATGTTCTTTTAGGTGATTCCGAATTTGCAGAGGGACAAAATTATGAAGCGATGCAGATTGCGAGCCACTATAAATTGGGTAATCTGGTGGCTTTTCTTGATGTAAATCGCCTGGGTCAACGCGGAGAAACACAACTCGGATGGGATATAAAAACATATAAAAAACGCGTTGAATCATTTGGATGGAAAACGGTGATTATAAACAATGGTAATGATATTGATGAAGTTGCTACTGCCATATCATCCGCCTTAGTTAATTCAAAACGATCTCAGCCGTTGATGTTTATCGCAAAAACAAAAAAAGGTGCGGGCGTGTCTTTTATGGAAAACGCAGATAATTGGCATGGAAAATCGATTCCACAGGCTCAACTTAAACAAGCTTTAAAAGATATTGGGAAGGTAGATTTTTCGATTCAAGGTAGTATTACGAAACCAGATATGACAATTGGAGCGAACCCGAAACGTACGACAAACTTCCGGCCGGCAGGCTTCGGAGAGTTTGGAGTAGTTTTAGGGAGCGATAAATCGCAAAAGAGTTTTGTTTTGCCCATATCAACCCGTGAAGCCTATGGTCATGCCCTTGCAGACCTCGCAAAACAAAATCCACAAATTATGGCGCTTGATGCGGAAACATCAAACTCTACCTACGCAGAATTTGTTAAAAAAGAAACGCCCGAACAATTTATTGAATGTTACATTGCTGAACAAAATATGATTGGTATGGCTCTTGGGCTTTCGAAAGTAGGGTATGTTCCTTTTGCTTCAAGTTTTGCGGCATTTTTATCTCGCGCGTTTGATCAAATTAGAATGAGCCAATATTCTGCTGCCACTCTTAATATTGTTGGTTCACATGCGGGCTGTTCCATTGGGGTTGATGGCGCTTCCCAGATGGCTCTTGAAGATATAGCAATGATGCGTAGTATCAGAGAAAGTGTGGTACTGTATCCATCTGATGCTGTGTCGACCGATAAACTGACTCAAACAATGGCTTTGCGTAAAGGGATACAGTATCTCAGAACCTCACGGGAAAAATCACCTGTATTATATAATCAGAATGAAAAATTTCCCATTGGAGGACTTAAATTATTGCAGATAATAGACAATACATTACAAATATCAAGTCAGTTGCATGTTTCAAATAAAAAAATCGATGCTGTAATTATTGCTGCGGGCATCACGCTGCACGAAGCATTAAAGGCACAAAAACAGCTTGAAGAAAAACAAATTCATACGATCGTAGTTGATTTGTATTCCGTGAAACCGCTCGATGAAAAAACCATTTCAGAACTTGCAAAAATAACGAAACACGTTCTCGTTGTTGAAGATCATTATGAAGGAGGTGGCATTGGTGAAGCTGTTCTAGATTCTCTTTCAAGATCTCGAGTTGAGGGGAGAGGGCTTTCACGCTTTACACACCTGTGCGTTCGCAAGGAGCCCCGCTCGGGCCTTTCTGAAGAACTTATGCGTTATGAAGAAATTGATGCACAGGCAATTGTTGCATTTGTCGGTAAAAAATGAATGATTTTGGAGAACAAACTCGGCCGGGTTTAAAACATTCGGGAATAACTAAGGCTCGGGCTACTGCATCTCTTGTGTTCGCTCTTATCACCGCCTCCTGTGCTCCTGAACAAATTGTTACGCCAGTATCCATACCACCTCAACCAACAAAAATTTCGGAAACTACAAAACACGTTCCCACGCCAACACCTCACCCTGATTCGTTTCCCGGATGGAAAATGGAAACCCCAACAAAGATACAAGATTTCATCAGTAGTTCTGGTAAATTATCATCACCCGTCGGCGGAAAAACATTCACCATGCTGCAGCGTGATCCTCAGGAATATTCTGCAGATCAGCGGAATAATAAGGCTTACACTGATATGGCAAATAACGCCTGTGGGCCTGCTGATATTGCTTTTCTTATCAGGCTTTATAGTTATCTAAAAACAGGAGCTATTCCCGTTGTAAAAGTTGGTGAGATATTTAACAAATTAACACAAGCAACCTATACTCTTGACGGAAAACAATATTCATATTTTGAACCCAATGATACAATGCACGTTCAAGCATTTTATCAGGCGATTGGACAGATGGGTGCGGAATATGGATTGTATAAAGTTAATCAGATTACGCCAGTAATTCGTCCGGGCGACCAAACCAATCCAAAAGTGACTGTCGATGCTCAATTGGTTGAAAAAATAAATAAAAATGTTTTTGCTCGGGGAGGAGTTATCACTGCTAATGTCGCCAAGCCATATGGAGTGGGAGGCGCTGTGATTGGTCATTACGTTGTTGTCACATCGATGAAATGGGATGAGGGACAGGGCGATGCATTTGCTGAGTGGTTTGATCCATGGCTTGGAAAGATGGTGTCGGGATACTTTACTAAATCAGCGTCAGATTACACCGACAAAACAACAGGAAAGGTGACAAAACATGCCATGGGTACTTTTATTGGAATAACTCCATAACAATTTTGATTTGGGAAAATCAACCACGTAATTTTCCCCGTATGGTGAGCCCGGCAGAAAACAAATTCTCTTTGTGCCAATTTAAATTCATTCGTAATTCGCATTCCGATAGCGTATAACGAAGGCACTCGTGCAACTTCAAGAAGAGCCATATGACCTATTATAACAAAGTGTGTTGTTATACTATAAATTAATATCCTATAGTTTGTTCAATTTTCTACTATATACTGCTTGTTTTTTATATATAAATACCCTATAATATTATAGTTTCTATTTACCTTAACCCATGTCAATCGAAAATAAATCAAGGCCGGTTCTTCTTAGACAGGTAAAGGATGTTCGTCGTGCGGTTGGATGTAGTCTCTATGTTCCTTCATTGGGAAGCATTGGTATGGTTGACCTACCAAATCAGGTATTGCAGGAGCGTTATCCTGTCCGTTATGGATTATATGCTCACGCATTATCTGAATTACGAAAAAACGGATCATTTGATAGGCAAAAAAGTAAACAATCTATACGGCGTGTATCCGCTTTAAACAATCTTGATCGATATATTTCCAAACGTAAAGAAAGCGATATGGGCCCACTTAAACCAAAACAGATGACTGTTTTTGAGGCTATCAGGGATTATTTGGAACAGGGAGGAAAAGACACAACGATTAAATTACCAACGGGCGTTGGAAAAACAGTTTTGTTTTCAGAAATTATAGAGGCAATGGATGTGAGGACTCTTATTTTGGTGCCTCGTACTCTTCTCGTTCATCAAACACGGGAGGAGTTATCTCGACATGCTCCTGCTATGAAAGTGGGTATTCTTTGTGCAGAAAGCAAAGACTCATATCAAAAAGTCACGATCGCCACATTGGATAGTTTTAGAAATCAAGTAGCTCGGGGAGTAATCAAACCGGACCACTTTGATTTGATTGTTATTGATGAGGAAGATATGGCGCATGGAGCAAAAACGTCAAAAATTATTGCACAACAAGACAGGGCAATTAAACTTCGATTCTCTGCTACTCCCCGCAAGGATAATCATTTTCTGTATAAAATGACCCTTGCCGAAGCGCGTCAGGAAGGCTTAGTTGCTCCTTATGAATCATGGATTGCTGTCATAAGGGATGTTAATTTGGACGAGGTAACGATTACTCAAAATGGTGATTATAATCCCGCTCAACTGGAACATGCTGTAAATGTATCTGCTTGTAATGCTTCCGCTCTGAAAATATATCAAGACCACTTTCCTGGGAAAAAAACCTTCGCTTTCTGTTCAGGCGTGCAACATGCAATGGATTTTGCTGCTTTATGCAATGTGAATGGCCACGCTGCTGCGGTATTATCCGGGAAAGACACTCCAAAACGGCAACAAGAGATATTAGCTCATTTTTCCCGTGGCGAAATCCAAATACTCTGTAGTGCTGATATCTTAATACGCGGAACAAATGTGCCAGAAGCTGAGGTGTGTCTTAATTTGCGACCCACCCTCTCCCCTGCCATTGCTGAACAACGAGCAGGTCGTGTGGTCCGCCTTGATCCCCATAATCCTGATAAAAAACCGGTGATTGTTGATTTTTTCTATGCAAAAACAAAAAGAAAGGTGCCGATATTTTTTAATCAGGTAGCTGTTGGAATGGAGATTGGACAAACTCCTCAACCACAATCCGGTACGGCTGTCCATAAAAATGGGGTAAAACAACAGGTTGTGGAAGTTGCAAACATAAAGACAGACTATGAATTAATTACTGATCCGAGTGCGGTTGAAGAAATGATTATGCACACCGTATCTGAACAACAAGCAGTCCTTAATCCTCCAGAAAATTGGATATCAACCGGTCGCCTAGCCCAACTATTGGGCTGCCGATCAAAGGATATTCGCGCAATAACAAAAGCGGCTGCTCAGCGGGTTTTTCGCATGACCGGATCGACAGAAATCACTGTTGGAAGAGAATATGTAGACCCAGTTTCTCATCGGTGGACAACATTTTTTCCTCCACAGTTTATAGAACTCTTTCGCCTCAATGTTGTGGCAAATAGAGAACGCAGAAGGGTAGAACAGCTGCTTCACAGAGGGAGTAAATAGGACCTTTCTCCTGCTCATCTCTCCCATCGTTTGACTACTTTGATACCGCGTTAATTAAGAGTAAACGAAATGGGCACTGCACCTATGTTGGGTAATAGCGCTCCAATTGCTTCTCCATATCGTTGGGCCCTCTCTGCCATTCTGGTGCCTTCAAGCAAAATGTATTGTCTTCGCGCGTTCTCTGTTACCAACTGCAGCTGGGTAATTTCTTCTTGTTGTGTTACCATTTCATCTGCAGTCTTAATTTGAAGAGCAATGATTCGATCCATTTGTTTAATGCGGGCTTCATTTAGTTTGTGAAGTTGTTGTTTTCTCGCTACCAATACTTGTGCCTGTGCATCTCCTCTTTCTCGTGCTAATTTTATCATTGCTTCCAGATATGCATTTTGAGCGATTCTCATATTTTCTAATATTGCCGTCCGTTGTTGTTGTAATTCCGCATTAACAACTTTTAATGTGTCCACATCCATACTTTGGCCGGCAACTGCAACATCAAGTAGTTGCATAATGACTGGTGAGTTCCAAAAATCTCCCATATTCCTTCCTCCAGCAACTGTCTGGAGTGTTTCGGTTGTTTCAACTTGTGTTGCTCGTGCCTGACTCATAAGAGCGACTGCCGCGATTGTATCGCCTGTACTCAATCTTGCCTGTTCACCATCACCAGGATGAGCGCTCCCATCCCCAGTGGCAGTAACCGCTCCTTCCAATAACGATCGCGCAAGTTCAGGAGTTATGTCTGCGGGTAATAAAGGAGATAAAAATCCTTGGACTGTCTTTAAACGTGCTTCAAATGTTTCCAGTGTTGACAATCCCAGGGCGGTTCTTACTGCATTTAAAGCCGTGATGGCAGCGTTCAGTTCACTTGTACTGTCAGTACTTCCCCCTTGTAATGTTCTTCTTAATCCTTCTTCCAGTTCCAGAACCGTTTTTTCATTCACCACAGTAGCTGGCATTAGATTTTCCAGTGTGAGATCTGCACCCAATCTAGCTGAGTTTTCAAGCATTAATTTTGCATGTGCGGCAGCTGTTTCCCTGTTACTTTCTGCAAGAGCCAGTACCGGTGCGGTATCTACTGATTTTGGAGCTGTATCCCATTCATGTTGCAGTTGAGCTCCACCTGCTTCTGCAAGCTTTGCGGCCACCATTTTTTTAAGTCCTGCATCTGTCAAATCTGATGCAAGGAGTGTTACTGCTGATGGAAAAAGCATTTTTGCTGCCTGCATTGGATTTTTTTTGAGCATATCAACTAATTCTGCTGGGGCTCCTGTTTTTTGAAGGACAGCAACAAGTTCATCTAATCCTTTCTTGCCGTCAGTTCGTTTCATAGCGTTTAGAGCCAGTATCACGTCAACCAGTGACCTTTCGCTTATGCTATTTCCCAGAAGAATACCCCAATCCCCAAGAAGTGGCGCTGTCTCCGTGAGAACGGTACTGGCGTGTTCTGTGTGATAGTGGTCTGTGACTAACTGTGGCCTTGCGTTGTGAATGCTTTTTGTTGAGGCGATGGCCAGTGATTCCATATCGGAGACATAGCGAAGATCCAGCATGAGTGGATCCTGAACGGCAAGTTGTACCCATCTGCGTATTGCCGGAGTAACGACTCTTGCGGGCCATGCATACCCCGCCATTTCCCATACGCCCCCTACTGCTTCCCGTAACACATCCGTCATGGTGGCAGAATTAAAACGCATCTGAATAAGGTCATCCATTAAAATGCTTCGTGCTCGATCTTTTGCTTCATCTACTTCGTCCTCATTGTGATTCAACAGCATGCTCGTCATAAATAAGTGGGCAGCAGCTGTGTCGGCATTTGCCAGTCCTCTCGCGGCATTTTTAACCAATCCGATCGATGCCGTTATCTGTTCTGCATAAAACTCACTTAATTCTGCTGTATTGGCTTCGCTCAGCGCTGTACCTCCCCATTGCCTTGGATCTATTCCAAGCGGAGGAGCCATATATGAATCGGGAACATCATAATATTTTCTTAATCCTCGTAACAGACAGTCTTTTCTGTAATCACTTAATACTTTTGGTATGCTTGTTCGGTAATAGTCCATTCCTGGAGCAAGTTCAGACCCAAGAACTGCGCTTAACGCCTTTGCCAAATGAGGCATGTTTACAAAGGTGGGAACATCGGTGACGATTGTTTGGTCTAATTCCCCTCTTGTACCGGCAGCGTGGTAAAAACTGTCCTTCTCTGACTTTACAGCTGTTGCTGTTGGGTTAACTTCTTGTCTTTTTCTTACTTGTTTATGACGTTGTTCTGTTAACCTTACGTTCGGAGAAGGAGCGATATATTCTTTTAATGTCTCATATAGTCCTATCATGCGTGGGGAAATCCGCATATATTTCATGTAGGTTTTTGCCAAGCCCAATTCCCGTACTTTTGCGTCGGGTGAGGATAAAAGTGAATCAACAATCCATTCACCGCTGGACCATTCCGCATTTAATGCTTCTGCGTATGCACGGTCTCCTTTTATTGCCACTAATGCTCTTCTTTCAAGTCGTGCTCTTTCGCGATCCTGTTCCGGTGAACCGTCCGAATAAGGTGTTTCTGTGTCGGATGTTCTTAGAAGTGCCATATCTCTTTCGCCGGCCAGCTGGAGAGCAGATTCAATCATGAAATGTCGTGTAGGATCTTTTTTATATACATCACCCGTTCCTTCTTTGCTTGTTATCCAAAAAGCGAGAGCTCTTGTTGAGGCTGCCTCAGACAGCATAATTAATGTTTCACCGATAATCTCATCCATCACATTGCTTGTTTTCATCGCTTTTCGCGGGCCTTCTTTCTGGAGAATTTTTTGTACGATAGGTCCCTCCAGAACACTTAGCATGAGGTTTATCAGAAGTTGTGATTGGGGTTCGCTTAATTTGCTGTCTTTTCTTGTTTTGTCTTGTAATAATCTTGATGCCGCTGCTCTGATGAAGTTAAGCGCAAAACCCTGCAGCTCCGAAATAGAGTTACTCCGAGCCATAAATGCTTGCAGCCCCATCCATCCGTTTTTTGAATTGTAATACTCTATGACTGCCGGAGCCCCTGACTTGCTTTGTCCGAATGTAACTTGTCCTTCATTACCGGTTTCGTAGTTAAGCATGGTATCTACAGCCTTAAGTGCTGTTTCAAAAGAATGGGTGCCCTCTCTTCTTAGTTCATCAGATCCTTTTACTGCCCCTGGTTGCCATACCCTCAAATCTCTAATCATGAATCGGTTGACCAATCTGTCTCGAGCTAATTCATCAAAAAATGTACGTGCACGACCTCTTTCACTAAAATCGACCGATGAGGGTAGGACCATGCGTTCCCGTGCAGTTGTTGGGGTTGGAGTTGATGTTGATGCTGGCATAATATAAATTGTTTATTTAGGATACTATCCTATAAATAATATTATTATTACTATGTATTATACAAAATAATTTGTAATAAACAATACATAGTTGTTCTCATTGTTATCTAAACGCTGCGACCATTTCTGTGTCGCCAATTTTTTTTGCATATCCTCTAAGTAATCTCATAATATTTGTTTTAGTAAATTTTACCTCATATAATCTTCCTTCATTTTCGGGCTGACGTTTAAATTCCTGCTCTGCTTCCAGTTCATATCTTCTTATTTTTCTCCACAGCCTGTCTGTGTTTTCATCTCGTTGAACAAGTATCTTGAACATATCTATCAATTCTCGGTATTCTCCCCAGTTTTGCTTACTTTTGAGATCAGTTAACAGTGCTCTGTCCAGTGCACCCGTCACGCAATCCATATTTCGTACGAGTTCGTGATACAGCTCTGTAATATATCCTTTAAATTCATGCTGTTTGTCAAAGCCCTGCTCCAGTGTGTACGCCGCTTCATTTACCCGTCCGTTTGTTATTTGCATATAAACCTCGTCTAGTTGGGCACGTGTGGCAAGAAGCGTTTTGAGTCCTGCAATGGCAGTGGGGTCATTAACACCGTGAAATGACACTCCCCGTGGATCATCAACCGTGAGGTTGCCATGCACGATTTGATTCCTGTATAGTTCAAAATATGTTCTGTTTCTTTGTCTGCGTTCTCTTCGTGCAAGAGCCTGTACTCCCTTCCCTGCTCCAAAGAGAGCTGCACCTGCAACAGAAAATCCTCCCGCGTATACCGCAAGCAGTCCGAGAAGTGAGAATGCAGTGAAATCTTTTCCAACCTTAACGTCAATTGTTTCTTCATTGCCAACTTTGTCTGGAATGGTAATATGCAAGTGTGCCGGCCAATCTTTATTGGGAAGTCGGCAATGAGCGATGTATTCATCCCCTGACATTGTTTGGCCTGGAGAACAATTTACGGGAAATAATGCTTCAAGCACGTTTTGAAGTCCTTGGGATGCGCTTATTTTTATATCTTTGACGGCAATATTCCCCCGTGAACCACCTGTCATTTGCAGCTTTAATGTGGCAACTTGTGATTGCGGATCAAATTCGGTAAATTCTAGAATCTCTTGGAATGGATGGTATGGAGCGGGAAGCGCTACCGTTTGCTCGGCACATTGCCCATCTGGAGCACACGCAGTAACGGTTGCTTGAGTATCTCCATCCCGAAGGGGAGCACCAACTTTAAATGCGCCAGATGTTGCATCTGCCATCACTTGCGCACCATTTGCAGCGACTGTCATGTCTGCGCCCACTAAATTTTCACGTCCCAAGCCGGATATCCATACGCGGGAATCGGATTGGCTTATGGTCTCCTTATCAATGAGGAGTGAGGGTTGTGTTCTCAGATCTGCAGGTAATCTCAAAACCATTTGCATCGTATTTCCTGCCACATCAACCAGTGCCACATTCTTCGCTGCTCCCGCCTTAAGGCCAAGCGGAACAGTCCAAGCTTTGTCCAGGTTGCCTGACGAATATGTTCCCATCATGTCGCTTGTTCTCAAACGAACATCTTCATGACACAGAACCTCTCCGGTAAATGCACGGCTTTCTCTTGACCAGCCAATTTTTGTCTGCTCACACAGGGGAGCTTTTGTATCAACACAGAGCGCGACTACTCGTGTGGTTTTTTCTGTTTGACTTCCAATGAGAGCTTGCGATTGCGCTTCAACAACGAGGGAGGCGGGTTCTTCATATCCACCACCGGCGGGCGTGATTGTAAGATGTTTCACAGAAGAATCCCAACCATCTTGACTTTGTGTTATGTGGATAGGACCAAAGGGAGTAATTGTCGAATTGGCAGCCCCCGCGATTTTGATATCCATAGCACTCGGCCCGCTTATACACCCTATTGTCGCTCCTCCGCTCCCCACTAAATTACCAGGAGTTACTTGTGGGGGAGTGGCAGAACACCCTGTTCCGGCAAGTGCAACAACCCCCCCTAAAAGGGCTAAAGCAATAATAGTTGATCGGCTGAGTCTTCCTGGCTGTAATGCTGCAGCTACTTGGACGAGGCGTGCCAGATCAACTGGGCTTTCAGAAATAGGTATAACGGAGGGAGCATGGTCATGAGACACGCGGGATAATCTTCGATGTGCTTGTGAAGAAACTGCTTGTCTGCTCATATAGTATATAGGATTTATTCTATTTGATTTTTATATTACTGTACCCGATGTATATACCACTATATAAATCTCTTTTATATAGTAAGTAACATTATATATTATTATTATAGGATTTTCAATATATAATATACACCTACGTGAAGTATATTTGTTTTATTGCTCCTGAAGAGGCCATTCCTTAAACCAACACTGGGAATGGTTAGATTAGTCGCTTCAAAATCTTGATACCAATTAATACTAGGGAAGAAATACATATGAAAACAAAGTAAGTCATACTTGATACCGGGGTAATTTTAAAAACACTGGCTGGGAGGGAAAAATGAACAATTATGTACTGAGCGATAAAGGGAAAAATAAAGGCTGCCAAAAATATGGGGGATAAAAATGTGCGGGCGTGGCGGCGGAATGATTGGTGACTTACCCAGAGATCACTATAAATAAACGATTGAGTGAGAGTGAGAATAGTGAAGGCAGCTGTGCCACCAACCCCTCCAAATACCCTTCCTCCAAAGTAAGATCCTCCCAACACCAAGAAGGAGCTGAGTATGCCAACAGCTAAAACATATTTTTTCTCCTTAATATTCATCAGGGACAGTTCTTTGGTGGGACGTTGTTTCATAATGCCTGAGCTGCGGGGAGAAAAGGCCAAAGATAGGGCGGGAAATCCGTCTGTCACTAAATTTATATAAAGAAGTTGTATGGGAAACAGGATATGATTAAACCCCAAAAGCATACCGCCAATAAGGGTAATTGCCTCAGATATATTACACGATAGGAGATATTGTATGGCATTTTTAAGGTTTTTGATGATATTTCTCCCCTCCTCCACTGCCACAACGATTGAGGCAAAATTATCATCAGTTATCACCATATCCGCTGTTTCCCGTGCAACATCCGTGCCCACCAAGCCCATTGCAATACCCACGTCTGCCTGCTTGAGTGCAATTGCATCATTTACGCCGTCTCCAGTGACAGCCACCACCTCACCAAGCCGTTGAAAAAGCGAAACGATACGATGCTTTTGGAAAGGTGTTGTTCGGGCAAAAATGGTTGTTTTTGGGAGAAGCGCCATGAGCTCTTCATCGGAATATTCCTCCAGTTGTTTTCCGGTGATAATGTCATCCCCTTCTTTCATTAAGCCTGCGGAAACACCGATTGCCTCAGCAGTACGTTCGTTATCTCCCGTAATCATGACAACACGGATGCCGGCGCTTTGCGCCCGTTCCACTGCTTCCCGTACTTCCGGACGTGGCGCATCATGAATGGCAACCATGCCCAAAAATATCTGACCTTCTAATTTAAAATTAGAAATTTTAAATTTAAAATTCTCTGGCACATTTTTATAGCTAAATGCCAGAACTCTCAGACCCTTCCGTGCCCATGCATCCATCTGGTCTTCTATTTTCTTTCGTTCTTCAGGCGTAAGAGGATATGTTTGTGTTCCTTTTTGTATCAATGTTGAAATCTCAAGGATTGATTCTGGTGCACCTTTAGTATAAAGAGTGGACCCTAGACCCTCGACTCTAGACCTTGGACCTTGAACCAATACTGACATCCGTTTTGTCACACTGTCAAATGATGACTCTTCAATAATGGGATTCTTTTTCCGTTCCTCCTGAAAGTTCAGTCCCAACTCTTCGGCCATAAAAAGAAGAGCACCCTCCGTGGGGTCTCCCAATACATCATATGTTCCATGATCGTGTTTATAGACAAGAGAAGCAGTGGAACACAAAATACCGTTTTGAACAAGATGCATAAAGGGGTGATTTTCCATATGCGGCAGTTCTTCTATATATACATGATCGTCAACGAATATTTCCTTTACCTTCATTTTGTTTGTGGTGAGTGTGCCTGTTTTATCTGTTGCAATGAGCGTAATACTTCCCAGTGCTTCTATGGCAGACATTTTTCTCACAATCGACTTTTTTTTACTCATTTCATTCATCCCAATAGCCAATGTGATAGTCATTACAGCTGGAAGCCCCTCCGGAACCACGGCTACTGCGAGGGAAATTGCAAGAAGAAATGTGGGAAAATATGCCTCTCCCCGAAGAAGAGAAATAATAAAAACAAGGGCAGCAGATGCTATACCCACAAGTCCAATGGTTTTGGTGAGTTGTTTGAGTTTAATTTGAAGGGGGGTTTCTGTATCTTCTATCGTGCTTAACTGATGAGCTATGTGCCCAAACTTAGTATTCATTCCTGTTTGAGTAACGTGGATAATGCCTCTTCCCTTTGAGACAATGGTGCCTGAAAATACCTCATCTCCTTTCTGTTTGGCGACAGGGAGCGATTCACCGGTGAGCGCTGATTCATTCAGCTCAATGTTCATACAATGAAGTAGTATCCCGTCGGCTGCTATTTTTACCCCTTCTTCAACCATACATATGTCTCCTACAACAACCAAGTTGCTCGTTATTTCTTGTTCTTTTCCGTCCCGCAAAACACGTACTTTTGCGACAGACATTTTCTTTAACGCGGCTATCGATTCTTCTGCTTTTGCTTCTTGAAAAATACCAAACAGTGCATTTAAAACAACGATTGCCATTATTAATACCCCATCAATTTGCTCACCTATAATAAATGAAAGGCCTGCAGCTCCAAGAAGTAAGAGTGTGAGAAAGTTATTAAATTGTTCAATAAATTTTCCAATAAATGTCTTTTTCTTACACTCTGATAATATATTTTGACCATTTTTTATCAGAAGTTGGGTTGCCTGATGTGTTGTTAATCCTTGCATATCCTATAGTCTAGTTAATACTGAGAGCTTTTAATTTGTGCATCACTTTCATTTTGCCAAGTGCTTCATATGCTATCTCCATCGTTTCTAAAATATTTCCCACCGTCCTATTTGCTTCATCAAATGTGACAGCTCGAATGTTGTGGGGAAAATAATGAAAAATTTCATTTCTTCCCAATTTCCATGTTTTCCAAATGGTTTCTGCCAATTCTCTTGATCCATTTATTCGAATTTTTTCATATAATGACTTATCCCCCAGTTTCATGATGAGGTGGGGAGAAAGAAGTTTTCCAAGTCGGAGATGATCTGAAATATAATCCAAATGGGATATAAACCCTACATCTTTAAAAAGCTGTTTCAAAAAACCCTCGTATGTCTTGGCGAAGGGAAAAATAAGAAACGAATAGTCTTTGAAGCGATAGGCGTGGTCTTGAATTACCTCATTCATAAGATATTGTCCTTCATCAATAAGATCTTTTTGCGTCTGTGAAAGATATTCCCACAGTAATCCTTTTGTTGATTTGTTTGCTGGTTGGAGTTGTAGCTGTTGGAGCTGCATATATTAAATATACAGTACAGAAGTATACAAATAAATGGGAAATTCTTAATTTTAAATTTAAAATTTGAAATCAATTTTAAAATTGAATAAAAATTAAAAATTTAATATTAAAAATTAAATATCTTAGTAGCATATACTACTACTTATAGTAAATACTATTGACTTTTTATGCTTACTTGCTATACTAAGGCTAGTTGCAAGTTAAGCAACTATCATGTCATTCCCGCGAACCCGCCTGCCTCGCTCAGATTACGAGCATTGCGGACAGGGGCGGGAATCCAGACGAAAATAACCTTTTAAAATTGAAATTTATAAACTGGATCCCCGGGTCAAGCCCGAGGATGACACAGAAAACAATATGTACACAGTGCTTGCCCAACTCGGCCTCACTCAAAACGAATCCGCGGTGTATCTTGCATTATTAAAATGCAAAGAAAAAACATCTGCTGAAATTGCTCGTATCATCCGGATGGATAAATCATCCTGTTATCGTGCGGTTGAATCACTCGTCACAAAAGGATTACTCATCACTATTCCCAAAAAAAGAGGGACCACACATACTGCTGTTTCACCGGAAATATTACATGAACTCTATCGCCAACAGGTGTCTGCGTTTAAACAACAAGAATCTGAGCTTGACCGATTTGTTGCTCAATTACTTAAACAGGATGAATCACAGAGAAATACATTTATTAAGGTTGAAACCGGTATTGAAGCAATACGAAACGGTATGGACCAAAATCTGGAAGCAGCGATTCATTCCACAAAGATGATTAAGGAATTTTATCGCCTTTCCTTCCCTTATTTCCAAGATAAGGATCACACAAAATGGGTGAATGGATTTGCGCGGCGACGTATCGCAGCGGGCGTTTCAATTCGACAAATTGTAGATTTTGCGGGCAGTGATGTATTTGCTCCCATTATGAAAACAGATACAAAACTTCTTAAGGAAATTCGTCTTATGCCAAAAGAGATGAAGGGATTATACGGTGTGCGTGTTTCAGGTGATGTTACACACATTGTCAGCTTTGATAAAGAACAAAAATATATCGACATCACTATAAAAGACACGTACGTTGCATTACTAATGAATTCCCTCTTTGACTTCATATGGGAGCATAGTAAAAAATACCCATGATAAATCAAACAGAATTACGCACCTTATCAATGAGACAATACGTTCACTTTCAACCACAACTATCTCAATTTACTGAGCTCTTCCCTTCTATTGAGCGTCTTGCCAGAGAGCCGTTTGATCTTATGAGAATATATGGAAAGTACCGCTCATACGTGAATCGACTTACTCATCTTACAGATACGGACTTATACTTATTGCGAGAGCTTGAAAAAGAACATCCATATCATCGAGGTGCCTTTCATTTCATTCAACAACTTGGGCATGATAGATTGAATAAAAACGAAAACTCACCAGGACTAAAAGCACTACTAGACCAGGCAATACATCCTGATGAACCAACATATCAAGAAGCCACTAGTGAGCTTGTTACTATGATGAAAGCTGCAGAAACACTAACTAGTAATCCCCACGATGCTCCTGGTACTGAAAATATGATTTATGGTTATAAAGTCATAAAAGACAAACCAGCAGATGAATTTCACCATAAAAGATATGCTGAAAATATTACTCACTTTGTTCTATGTCATTTCATGGAAAGAGCACTCTTTAGAAAAATCAAGCCTGCAAACCCAGATATATTATGGAAGAAGGATGATTTTTTGGGTGCTTTGGGCGATATTATTATGATTGTTGATGAGGAAAAAAGAGAACTTGGAGATCAACATTATAATACGCCTGAATTTAGAATATGGGCAAGCGCCAAAGAAGATGGTGGGCTTGGTTGGATACCATTCAAATATACGTATACTATTTTTAACGCTATGGATAAGATTCGTTGGAACAAAATCTGATACAATGAATTCCTATGACGCTTGAAGAATATTTGACAGAACATCCGAAAAAGTATCTTATTTTTGATTTAGATCGTACACTTGCCCGATTAGAGATAGATTGGTCAACATACGGACGGGACATTTTTGACCTTGTCGCTACGTTTGATAAACCACTTGCCGAACAGGTGCCATTTGTACCATTTTCAGGGTTAACCCTTACTAATAAAGCAATACAAAAACATGGAGTGCGTGCAAAAGAGATAATTGATGCTTTTGTGCAGCGGTATGAGAGTACACACTATTCCGGATACACCCCCAACATAAAGCTTCTTTCATTTATCCGCACACATAATAGCGGCGACTATCTCTATTTTATTTGGACGAGCAATATGAAAAAAACATGTGTTGAATTTATTGAAAAAGAATGCCTTCAGAACACTTTTTCACGCATTGTAGATCGTGGCTCCGTCTCACTTCTCAAACCAGAAGCTGAAGGGTTTCATCTCATACACCAGTCCATAGATTCCTCTCTCGACCATTACCTCATGATTGGAGACGCTTTCACGGATGAGGAAGCTGCAAAAAATGCGGGTATCGATTTTCTTAAAATAGATTACTTTTCTCACGAGTAGAAAATATGGGGGGTGGGCATTGACATTGACAATCGTGCGGTTTACAATAGCAAGTGTGTATGAAGAAACTATTTGAACTTGTCAATAAATATCTTGAGGGAACAGCGCTTCACCGTGCACAAATAGGTAAAAACTCCACGCTCCCTATTATCACTATTTCTCGAGAAAAAGGTTCTGGAGGAAGGCCGATTGCATATCTTGTTGCAAAACAATTGAAAGGTCCCTGGCAGGTTTTTCATAAGAACATTGTTGAGGAAATTGCCCATGAGACCACTTTGGACCCAGAGTTGGTTGAGCAATTGGATGAGCATCAATCCTCAGCAGTAAATGAACTGCTTCGCACGATGCTTGGGAAAAAATTTCTCTCCATGAATGCCTATTACAAACATCTTCTACATGTCCTCGCCTCCATAGGTACACGAGGATACGCCATTATTGTTGGGCGGGGAGCAAATTTCCTGTTTCCAAACGCACTTAAAGTGCGTATTGTCGCACGAATGGAAGACCGTTTGCGCGAAATAATAAAATATGAACATGTTTCTGCAAAAGAAGCGAAACAACTCATTGAAGAATCAGATAAGGAGAGAAATGAGTTCACTTCTTCCCTTTTCCAACATGATCAACGCAAAGCCCACCATTATGATCTTGTCGTTCGAACGAGCCAAAGTGTCACAATAGATGATGCCACAGACTTAATCGTTGCTCTTGCAAAAAAGAAATTTGGGATATAAAAAAAGAACGGTATAAACCGCTCCTTTTTATTGATTTTCTTGGTAATTATTCTTCCTTCTCAACTTCAATTTCAATAGAAGGCCCCATGGAAGAAGCAATAAAGAGTGCTTTTATCTGGGCTTTTCCTACTGCATTGATAAATGCTTGAGCATTCTCGTTGAGATTTTTTGAATCATAACTGAGTTTGCCGATTTGTTGATGGATAAGGGGAAACTTAGGCTCTGTTTTCCATCGCAATGTTCCTTTCATAAATTTTTTTGCTACTTCATCTGGGTTTGGAGAAACTGTACCCGCTTTTGGATTTGGCATCAACCCCTTTGGCCCAAGGACTTTTGCAAAACGTGCAAGCTTGGACATGAATGAAGGGTGAGTGACTAATACATCAAACTCAATTTTTCCCGCTGCAAGTTGCTCAAGAATGGTATCACTGACAATTGCAACACGCACAGTCTTTCCTGTGGAATGGGGAAGTTCAACCTCTCCTCTGAGACCTGTCTTCTCCACATTCATATGCAAATCCACTGATTCATCAAATGAAACATATTTTACTTTCTTGAGAAGATCTATGGCTTCTGCTAATTTCATTTTTTTGACTTCACCCAGTTTCTTTTTTGCCTCAAGATATTTTTTTCCACGGACTTTTTTTGAGACATTGGCTTTAGCAGTTTTTATTTCGTTCTTTTTTGCTTCAACTTTCTTTACTTCTTTTGCCTCTACGTCCAATGCTTTTTGTTCTGCGTGTGTTTTTTGATCATCTTTCTGTTTTTTTTCGATATCGGCAAGTCCGAGTATGCGTGTGCGAATTTTTCCCATGTATTAAATCTTAAAAAAATATAATAATTATAATTCTGAATCAATTCCCATTGAACGTGCAGTTCCTGCCACTACCTTTTTTGCTGCATCAATATCGTTTGCGTTCATGTCTGGCATTTTTTCTTTTGCAATTTGTTCGAGTTGAGCTTTGGTAAGTTTTCCTACCTTTTCTGTGTTTGGTCGTCCTGAAGCAGCAGCAAGACCTAATGTCTTTTTAATCATTGCTGATACGGGAGGAAGCTTTGTTATAAAGGTGAATGATCTATCCTTATAGACAGTGATGACTGCTGGAATGATGTTTCCCTTTAATTTTGCCGTTCGTGCATTATATTCTTTAATAAATTCCATGATGGGGACTCCGTGTTGACCTAATGCTGGGCCCACTGGTGGCGCAGGTGTGGCTTCACCTGCTGCCAAGTTTAATTTAAGCTGTGCCTTTATTTCTTTTGCCATACGATAAAAAAACAAATAATTATAATTTTGCCACCTGTAAAAAGTCTAGTTCTACGGGCGTTTCTCGATCGAAGATTGACACAAGGACACGAACCTTGCCCCGTTCGTCATCCACTGCCTCAATCGTTCCAAGGAAATCGGCAAATGGACCTTCTGTAATCTTGACTGCTTCGCCTACACTGAACTTTGTTTTGAATTTTGGTTGCTCTTGTTGTACGAAACGCATGATCGCCTGCACTTCTTTATCTGAAATAGGAGTCGGTTTGAGGCCCGCTCCAACAAATCCGGTAACGCCTTCCGTGGTGCGGACAACAAGCCAAGAATCATCGTTTAATACCATCTTGATAAGAATATATCCCGGGAATACTTTTTCTACTGCCTTTGCTTTTTTTCCTTTTTTGATGACAATAATGTCACGCATGGGGATCACTATTTCAAAAATACTATCCTCCACTCCCAAACTTTTTATACGTTGTTCAAGAGCATGTTTTACTTTATTTTCATATCCTGTTTGGATATGAATGACATACCATTTGGCAGTATTTCCAACAGCAGGTGCGGTTTTAAGAGCTTCTTTTTGTTCATTTTGGACGTTTGTGTCCATAAGCCATGCATTAAATAAGTAATAAAGTGAGCCTGATTTATCGCGATTTTGCCAACATCTCAAGACCCTTCGTTAACAGAACATCAATTATACCGATATATACTCCAATTATCAAGGATATTCCTATAACGATAACGGTTAATCGTATTGTTTCTTCCTTTGTGGGCCAAGTAACTTTTTTCAATTCCTCCACAATACCACTCCCAAATCGTGTATTAAAGACTGGTTTTATCATACTTGCTTATTGTAGCACAAAATTTTCATTATAATGAAGTATTATGACCCACGAACTTGTGCATTCGATCATTCTTATTATTTGTATCGTTCTTGCCTTTATTTTCCCCCAAACACCTCTTGCGGCATATGATATTGAAATTGCAGCAGGGCTTTTTGTACTTCTTTTTATTGCACGCCGTTTCTCGTTTTTTTCAAAAAAAACAAGGCTTTTTGAAAGTGTTATTTTTACGTTTATTATTTTGGGGGTCATTAACACGACTGGTGCAATGCAATCTCCTTATTTTTTCTTGGTCCATTTCCTCCTCTTTGCGCTCGCTCTTCTGCTTGAGCCACTCATTCCAATTATCGTCACCATAACTCTTATGTCATTTTTTCTATTTACCCTTCCGGGGCCAGCGACCATAAAACAACTTCTTCCTATATTTTCCCTTGCTCTTATGACGCCTTTTGCCCTTATCTTGGGAAATGAATACGAAGAAACCAAGCGCCTTAAAAAATCCCTGTCAAATCAAAAGGAGAATACATTCCTCTTTCTATCTCTTATGCTCAAAAATAATTTAAAAGAAATTCAAAAGAATATAGACAATTTTGCCGGAGATCACGAACTATCTGCAATAAAACGCCAAGTTCGCTCCATGGAAAAGCTCATCGATATGTTTGAAAAGGAACAGTGAGAAATTAACAAATAATTTAATATTATAAATAGGTACATATGCAAATGGATGCTAAAGCGAGAGTTTTTGGTTGTTATATCATTTCTTCATTTGTATATTTGATTATTTTTTTATTTGTCTACTCTGCCCGGGTTTTTGCCATCAACATGCAGTCTAATGAATATCGTATACAGTTTGGAACAATAGACAGTGGAGGCGGAAAAATGATAGATCCAGTTGATGATAGTTATCGACTCAATTCATCTATTGGGCAGGCAGCGGCAAAAGAATTTCAGTCGAGCGGATATGTTGTTAAGGCGGGATTCCAATATATATATTCCCGTGTTCCCTTTACGTTTTACCTTTCGTCAATCCGCGTAGATCTTGGCACCTTGCTTCCCAATACTCCCGCAACAGGAGATATCACGTTGAAAGTTTCCTTTGGCGGTGCCGGCCAATATATTGTGACCGCCCGTGCAGATGCTCCACTTACGGAAGTTCAAGGACCAGACATAATATCCTTCACGGGATGTAACGGAGGAGTTGATACCTGCACTATCACCAACGCAAAATTATGGAACAGTGCTTCTGCCTATGGGTTTGGATATCGAATGACGGGACAAGATGTTCCCGTAGATTTTATCGATTTAATTTATAACTCACACTATCGTCCATTTGCAAACAGGCTTATCTCTGAGGCGCCTGCAACCATCATGCAAAGCAGCGATGTCACCGCAGACATTACCCCAACCCCTGCAGTTCCCTACACTCCAGCTCCTGTTCTCACCGGTGTGCCCCGCACTACCACTCATGAAGCCATGATCACTATGAAAACAAATATATCGGGACTGCAGCCCGCTAGCACGTATGCAACGGTTATTCGATTTTTAGCAACACCATCATTCTAAATATATAAATGAATTTAAAATTTAAAATTTCAAATTTAAAATTTGCCGCCTTATTTGTCTATTTGTTTATTTGTATATTTGTATATTCTCCCGGTGTACAGGCCCAACAGGTTAATTTATCCCTTGACCCACCAATCGTCCAAGCCAAGATTAAATCAGGAAAATCAATTATTGTCGCCTACACAGTGGAAAATAGCGGAGACCCAACAAATCTTCAATTTTTAATTCGTCCCTTTACCCCAGTAGGACAACTGGGATCTCTTACTGTTTCTCCCCAATTGGAGGGACCAGTACAGTTTAATTTGGAAAACGCGGATATGGTTTTGGAAAAACCATTTTTCTTTGCTTCAAAGGAAAAAAAACAAGCGGTGGTACGCATTCATGTGCCCCCTGGAATACCTGATGGGGACTATTACTACCTCATTCTTGCAGAGACAGTTCCCGCATTTTCAATTGCTGGTCAATCAACTGGTGTAGCGTCTGCATCGATTGGATCTCCCCTTCTCATCTCAATTACCGATTCAGGAATAACCGAAGTAAAAGCTACGATAGCAGATTTTTCATTTGTTCCGAGCTATGTTTTTACTATCGGTAATAATGTCGTTCGTATTGTAGATAATGCAAAAGAGCTTCCCATCGTGTGTTCTGTACGAAATATGGGAAAAAACCTCATTCAACCGGTAGGAACTATCCTAGACCAGAATGGCAGTTTGAAAAAGAAATATACTATTATTCCTCAAAATGTCCTCAGTAACTCACAAAGAATCTTGAAGGTTTCTTCTGATGAAAATGCCGGTCAAGCTGACTCAACACTCGTTCTCTCCCATCTTTCCATCGGAAGTCATCGTGTAACTGTAGAACTCATATTTGGCGAAAATACTACTTTACAATATAAAACGCTTACGTTTCTTGCTCTTCCTCTTCGACTTATCGGTATCGCACTTGTGGCTCTTTTTGTTGTTCTTTTGATTTTCCTCATGCGATACTCTCGAAGAAAAAAACAGACACACATTTAATACAGTTTTGTTGCCAAGCCTTGTATTTTCAACAATTTTTAATTTATAATTTAAAATCAATTTAAAATTGAATAAAAATTATAAATTTTAAATTAAAAATTAAAACCTTCCCTCTAAAAAAACTCCTACCACTAATGTATGTCTATAGCTTGTCGGAATAATCTTTCTTCCCCCATTTGCGGCTTATAATCCCTTGTAAACGCATTGGATATCCTTTACTTCTTAACATATGCAAGGATTTATCAGCTCATTTAACCCGCTTATTACCAGATACAAAAGTGAGATTGTTCTTCTTACGTGCGCCTTTTTTATAAGCATCGTTTCTGCAGTATTTTTTTTCCAACAAAAGAATAATGAAAAAATACCACCCATTACCACACAAAAAAGTAGTGGCTCCGTCACAACCCAAAAACAAACAAGCACGGTAGATGTGTCTGGCGCTGTCAAGCGTCCATTTGTTTATACACTTGACTCTCATGCGCGTATCATCGATGCCATCCAGCGGGCGGGAGGAATAACGGAAGACGCCGATGAAGCGTTTGTAAGACGAAATGTAAATTATGCACGCATAATAAGTGATCAAGAAAAAATATATGTTCCCTTTCTCTCAGACACGACAAATGGGTATGTACTGGAGAATAAAAAAGTGATCGATTATACCCAACCAAATGTGACTTCAAAACAATCAGAAGAGAATGCACGCATCAATATAAATGTTGCGTCTGTATTGGAACTCGATCAACTTCCGGGGATTGGAAAGGTACAATCGGAAGCGATTTTTACGAATCGCCCCTATACCACCACAGAGGACCTGGTTTCAAATAACGTTATCAAACAATCAGTATATGACAAAATAAAAAATTTGATTAGTGTTTACTGATATGAGCAGTGTATTATCTCTTGCAGTACGGGGTATTGATAATGTATTTCATGAACCCTATGCGTCTCTTATGAAAGGCCTCGTGTATGGACTTCCTATTCGGATTGACCCAACCTTGAAACAGGAAATTGTAAAAAGCGGATTAGCACATTTGGTGGTGCTTTCCGGAGCAAATGTCACGCTCCTTACTCAATTTTCAGAGAAACTATTTTCTTCTGTTAGTAAAAAGATGGGTATTATACTACAACTACTTTTTCTTGGAATATTTGTATCTATTGTTGGTCCCCAAGCTCCACTCATGAGGGCGGTGTATATGTTTATTTGCACGGTCGTGTGCATTCTCACAGGGAGACCTTCACTCATGGGGTGGAACTTGTTTCTTACTATTATTTTGGTAGCGTGTATACACCCTATATGGATTACATCGATCTCTTTCCAACTTTCCGTATGCGCTACTATCGGTATTATCATTTGGGGCTTTATTGCATCACGTTTCGAGAAGATACATCCTCTTGCTGAGGTCTTTTTTGAATCGTGGATTGTGTTTCTGGCAACCTCACCTGTGAGTATTTGGTACTTTAAAAGTATTTCTTTGATGAGCCCATTTGGCACTGCTCTTGTGTCCTGGCTTATTGTGCCTTTAATGGTTGCGGGTTTTGCTATTTCTCTTACCCATCTCCTTTTTCCTTCCCTCGCACTCCTTATCGCGATACCCACTCAGATGGGATTGCAGTTTATTATCTCTATTATCCACATAACAAGTCGTCTTCCGGGCGGATATCTTCTTCTGCAATGAATCAAAGTCGTATTTCTTTCTTTTTAATATGTGCTGCCTGTTTGTTAACCATTTTCATTTCAGTTCACTCTTTAACAACATCTAAAATTGTGTTTTGTGATGTGGGACAGGGAGCCGCAACCCTTCTCCAGTTGGGATCATACCAAATACTTATCGATACCGGTCCTGACCAACGGATTCTTAGCTGTGTAGGACGACACATTCCGTTTTTTGACCATACGATAGAAGTTGTAATTATTTCTCACAATCAAAAAGATCATAGTGGTGGTTTGCCTGCGTTGCAGAATAAATATCATATTGAGCGAATTTTTGGACCACTCCCAAAACCTATGGCATTGAGTGCCTCAGTGTTTGTGGCCGTACAAAATACCATTTCTTTCCGTGTTAACAATGTCGATATTATTATACATAAGGCTTCACAAAGCTCTGCTGATGCCAACGACTCTGCAAACGTTGTTACTATTAAAACACCTCTCCACACCATTTTCCTTACCTCCGATATTAATGGATGGGAGTTGAAGGGGTTGATACCAAGAGGTACCACACTCCTGCAGATACCACATCACGGTTCAAAGTACGGCCTCTACCCAGATTCTCTTGGATTAGCACTCCCCACCCTCGCTGTGATAAGTGTGGGAAAAAAGAACACCTATGGACACCCTTCAAAAGAAGCATTGGCAATTCTGAAAGCCAAGAAGATACCTGTGTGGAGAACAGATATGCAAGGAGAGCTGACAATCGATTTAAAGTGAGTTTGTTTCTAAACTCTTGACTACAAAAATCCCAAATCATAAATCCTAAACTCTAAACAAATAGATACAAAATCCTAAACTTCAAATCCAAAGCAAAATAGTTGGGAGTTTCTCATTTAGAATTTGAAATTTGTTTAGTATTTAGGATTTGGAGTTTAGGGTTTAAAGTCTAATGTCTTTTATGACAAAAGGATTCCTTGTATTTCCTTGAAGATATTCATTGCCTCAAAACCAATCCACCCTTCTCCGATCAATTCTTTTGGAAGTCCCGGATCTTCACGAAGCAGGGTGATATATTCTTTGAGCACATTGGTAAACTTAACGATTTTTTCTCCGTCTCCAGAGAGGATGCTGTGCCATTTTTTGAACAGTTCTCGATATTTTTTGTCAAGAGCCGATTTGCCCCATACTTTTTCGATAAGCGTTGTTCTTTCTCCAAATACGTGGTCTGCTTCAAATGCTTGGCAGTATTGAGCTTCTGGTTTTCCGTCAACCAATGTATGAAGGGTATCGATAATTGGATGTGGTGTGAGCCAAAACGAGCGGTGCCAAGGGCCCAGTCCCCATCCTTGCATTTCACGTCTCAGTCTGTCTCGTAGTTCTCGTTTACTTTCAGGAATCTCATATGAAATGATACGTAGTTTTTTATCCCATGTTTCCTTCAAAAATCGGAATGATGGAAATTCCAGGCTGAGTGAATGAAATCCTTTTTGAGTGAGAGTATATGAAGGAACTTCATCATTTGTAGATCCTTTTGCGATTTCTCCTGCTTTTACGAGAGCGGCAAGGGTTGCTTTTGTTTTTTGATTGAGAGAAAAGTCAAACATTTGTTGAACATGCTCATCAAGTGAGACTTCTGTAAATTCAACGTTTGATAAAAGAAAAAGTGCGAGTAATATTTTCGTTCGACGTTCTTTGATTCCCATATATGAGACCAATATAACAGACGGGAAAATACATGTCAATAGGGAAATGTAATACAACTATTTATTAATAACTGCATGGCCAGGAGAAACGAGAATTACCTTCAAATAGTCGTTTGACAACGATATAAAAATGCATTTAAATTATGCTAGTACCCAAATTTTTTTAAATATACAAAAGAGGAAGCTATGAGGAGAATAATTTCGTTTTTGATTTTGTCAGTTTTTTTTTCGCTCCAAATTCTTCCCTATATGCCCTCCTCTATCCAAGACGTTCCATTAGTGCACACGTTAAAACGAGTATCGTTTTTTAATCCTGCTGAAATTGATGCTTCGGGACTTTCTTCTGCATCGGCCACGCTTGCTAATCCTCGCCTTTCGTTTCATGCTCTTGTGAATACTACCATCCCCATAGGAGGAACTGTTGCTATAACAAAAGCTTCTGGTGCTGGTGGAGATTATGATACACGAAATTTGTTTCCACTGGATGATGTAAAGATTGATGCAAATGCCGCTATTTCTGTTGCTTCTGTCTCCTCAGATTTAGTGACCTTTACCCTAAAAACACCACTTGTATCTGCGGGGAATGCCGACACAAACATGACTGTTGCACAATCGGGAACGTTGACCGTACGTTTTACCACTGCAGCTGCAATCCCTTCCGGAGGAAGTATCAAAATTTCTATTCCAGCCCCGGCATCAGGTGGAAATGATGGTATTCCCATTTCCGCGGCAACTGTTCCTGCAAGCGGATTTGACACCAATGGAATGACTGGATCAAACATCACCTGTCCTGCCGGCTTTAATGCTGCTGCGGTGACGACAGGGACGGGAGGGACAGCACACGTGATCACCTGTGACAACCCCGGAGGGGCTTTTGCTGCGGGAGCGAATATTACCTTTGTTATTGGGACCGGGGCCAACCCACTGGTAAACCCAGCTCCCACAACAGGTAGATTAGCTAATCAAAGAGGAGTTGCGGACGTTTATTCCATTTCTGCAGGAACGTATTCCGGAACAGCCGGCACAGGAACTGTCATTGAAGACATTCAAATGAAGGCGGCTCCTGTTGAAGGGGTGCTTGTTACTGCCACGGTGGACGAGACTCTTTCCTTTACCGTTGCTGGGGTGAATGCAGGTGCGGGCACCTTCTGTGGGCTTGCTCATACTGCTGGAATAACAACGACCGCCACTTCCGTGCCATGGGGTACGATTGGTTCAGGATATGTTATCGATAAAAATGAAGCAGTACAACAACTTATTGTGACAACCAATGCTGCTGGCGGATATAAAGTATATGCGGAAGAAAATGATCAAATGGGTCTTGAAGGAGCAACATGTACTGGCACGGGGCCGTCAGCAGGAGAATATACATTCGGAACAAGTACCTGTATCCGCGATGTTGGCGTTGGAAGCGTTAGTCACATTGTAGCTGCCGACTGGGGGGCAACTCCAGGCACTAATTATGGTTTTGGTTATTCACTACAAAATAATACAGGTAGCGATGCAAAATTTGTTTTCAACACTACCGGGGTCCACGATTCAAAGCAGTTTGCAGATCAACAGGGGCTTGAAGATAAATATGCCACCAATGCTGAACTTATGAGTAGTGGCGGCCCGGTGGATGCAAGCGCTATATATGTTTGTTACCGAATAAACATACCCGGTGTACAACCAGCAGGATATTATTTTAATAAGATTAAATATACTGCAGTTCCGAAGTTTTAAAAATAGTGACTAGTGATTAGTGGTTAGTGACCAGAAAAAAACAAAAAACTATGAATATTAAAAAAATAATTATTATTGTTGCATTTGCACTAATTACTGGTCACTATTCACTAGCCACTCCCTCTTACGCCCAATCCAGCATCCCACTTACCGTGGGGCCCGCAAGACAACAAATTACGGTGGATCCTGGTGAAACAGCAAATTTTGCAATAAAATACTACAATCAGAGCGAGATTTCGCTTAGCGGTGTTGTCAATGTTGCAGATTTCGTGGTAGATAGCACTGATGGGTCTCCACGCATTATTGATAATATTGACTTTGCAAACCCCAAATTTTCTGCTTCAAAATGGGTGACGTTATCGCTTGACCAGATAACAATCGCTTCGAATGACCGGGTTATCGTGAGTGGCACTTTATCTGTACCAAAAAATGCACGACCGGGCGGAAGATATGTAACTGTCTATTTTGAGCCTGCAATTGGCACTCCTTCTTCTGTTGGAACAGGTGGCGCAACTGGGATAGCTCCACGCATAGCTTCATTGTTGTATATCCGCGTAAATGGGCCTATTAGTGAAAATGCGGTGATTTCAAATATGTTTGCCAAACCATTTTATGAATATGGACCTATTGAAATCACTGCACAAATTACAAACAATGGAGATTATCATATCCGTCCACGTGGTGTTTTTACTCTTACTAACCCCTTGGGGGGAGTTGTTGAACAATCAAATTTGAAAGAGGCTAATATTTTTCCTGATGCGCTCCGCATATTCACCGCAACGGTTGGCGAAAAATGGATGATGGGACGATATAAAATAACGCTTCATGCGCTTTATGGAGAAAAGTCGGGAGTGATGGATCGATCTGTATTCGTGTGGGTGTTCCCATGGAGAGTGGTATTGGTTATTGTTCTCACCCTTATTATTCTTAGTATTATCACAAGGGCAGTTTATAAAAATATTATCATAAAAGAGGCATCACTTAAGGAAGAATTATCCGATGAGCGAAAAGAAATAGAAAAATTAAAGAAACAACTTGATAAACGTGAATAATAAGACACTTCTCATATGAAAAAACATCTCTTCATTGTGTTTGCTGTTATCGCCTTGTGCTATAGGTGTGGTGTTGTGCAAGCTGCAACAGTCGGGCCGGTGGATGGAGCAATGACTTTTGTTTCAGCTACGGTTGGAGAACCAACTTCAGGAGACACAAGACGATTTTCAATATACGGATATACATCACCCAATGCGACCGTGAATATTATGTCTCCTATCCATGGGGAAACAAAAGCAAACGGTACTGGATTATATGAGTTTAAATACCTATTCTTGACGTTATTTCACGAAGACCTATGCATCGTGGCGCATGACACAGAAGGGAGATCTACTCCTCCCCTTTGCATCCCTCCTCCAACAGCAGAGGCAAACAAACGTGTGGGCCCTGTTATTCTCCCTCCTTCAACCTCAATTAGTGCGGGAAGCGCATACATTGGCGACACCATTGCCCTTACCGGGCAAACAATCCCCAATGTGGACGTAAAACTCTCTCTCTTCACCGACGAAAGCCAAAAAAATAAAAAATTATCGCTTATCCCAGAAGCTTATGCTTATACTATCCCTCAAATGTCTCTTACTTCAAATGAGAAGGGTGAATATTCAATAGTTCTCCCAACTGCAAGCTCACAATTTATCCGCATGTTCACCCGAGCACTCTTTGAGGGCAATTCAACTCCCAAGGGTCTTACGCTGGTTTTAGATATTTTTCCTGTGTGGATGTTGTTATTAAAGTTTTTCCTGAATTTTTTCTCTCTCCTTAAGGCGCATCTTATCGAACTCATTATTCTTTCTCAGTTGTATTTCCTTCTTATTTACGTATTACGACGTTTCTTTAATCCCCACAACATTCGTATTCATAGATCTCGTGAGCTAGCCCTCATCCATGGAGAGATGACTATTATGCCTCATGAGTTGCTCTTACAAGAGCAAACAAACCTTACGTTACGGCAGGTGGCAATTATACGCATTCCTTCCTATTACTCATAAAAGGAAAGTTTTGCTTTTTGAGGAAGGGTTAAATCATCAATTTTTACTTCAAGATAATATTCTCCCGGCGTTGTGGTACTGAATTCAAATATTGCTTTTCCAGCCGTGTCTGTTGTGCCTTGCACACTGCTCATCTGAAGGCGCGGGTCACTTCCTACAATGACTTTTTTGTTTGGTACCCCCATTCCTTGCCCATTTAACACAAAAGCTGTGACCCGTATCTTATCCTTGCCGTTTGCCTGGGCTTTCCATGGATTCATAAACACATAGGAATTTTCGGCAGATATATCCACTATCGTCATGCTTGCCCTGCTTCCAAAATAACGCGTCTCATAAAAGAAAAAGAAAAGGGAGAACGTGATAAGCACCAAAAAAAACAATATCGCCGCCAACAAGAACTTTTGCATAGATTGAGTATAGCAAATCGGGAAAGAGGAAAGAATGAAACTCTAAATGTTAAATCCTAAACACTAAACAAATCATAAATAATAAATTCAAAATAAAACAAAATCATTAAACACACTTTAATTTTGTTAGATTCGAAATTTTGCATATATTTGTTTAGTGTTTAGAGTTAAGAATTTAGGGTTTATTATGCATATTTTTGCTTCTCCCCTTCCCAAAGCCTCAATATATAATAAAGTATATTTTTATGACCACCAATTAAATTTGTTTAAACTCATATACGTTTCAAATATTGCCATTTTGTTGATTTTTCTTCTTATGAAGATATCTTATAGGTCATATGTTGCCTATTGATATAGTAAGGTCAGCTATAATTTTATGCGGTAATTAAATTAAATGTGTTTAAATATATAGTGTATACCAGTTTTAACCTTAAATACTTATCCGAATAACTATATCAGAACATACACAAACTGTGCTTGACATCGTTATTATTATTGTTATATGCTGAAATATATGGCAAATAGGTATAATTTTTTTTATTTTGAAGCTGAATTTAAAAAATACTTGGTTGCGGGAAATTCGGGAGACTCAACAATCAAGAATTACCTCTCAGACCTTCATTATTTTTTTTCATGGGTGCAGAGCACCCAGCAGATCACAGATTTGGATTACAGTGAGCTTCCGGAGGTGTTTTCTCATTCCCTGATTCGCTCATATCACACATATCTTATCTCTTCTACAAATTCTGCAAATACGATCAATCGGCGCTTAGCAACGCTCCGTAAGTTCTTTCTTCTTTGTGTTGAACAACAGTGGCTCCACTCAAATCCTGCAAGTGAGTTTGATACTAAAACAAAACAAGATGAACAAAAAGAAGTAATAGCTAACTACAAAATATCCCTCCTTGCGAAGAATTACTCTCAGGCAGAATTAGACCGTCATATCAACGTAATTACCGATTTAGTTATTCATTCCCAATTATTATAAGTCCTATGAGTACCCTTCTTTTCCCTATACAAAAAGGCCTTTCTATGGCCTTCTTACGCCTACAAGTATGGTTTGATCCTGCTCAAACAGGCACGCCTTATGAAACATTTCCTCCCAAACAGAACGGAAAAGTGAAGCGTAATTACCCATTTTTTTCAAAGCGCCTCAGTATTCGTGTTTAATGTGACCTGTTTTATATGTGAAAATGGTGAAAAAGCATAAGCAGTAAGAGTAAATTAGCAGACAATGTATATAAGTGCTAGTTTGAGGATAATTTTTATTTAGACCGTCTGGACAATATAAACCTTAATGAAAGTATTAACGAATCGTACAATCAACTCCTTCATCTCCAATCTTAGTGATAAGGGTGTCTCTCGTAAGGAAGTCGCTTTTCGTGTCGATGCTGCAGTGTCTTTCATCACCTGGCTTTCTTCTACTCAGACCATCTCCGAAAGTGATGCTATTCGCTTCCGTAACGAATTATACAAGGCTAAACATGAATCTGCCAAGCTGAAAGCCCCGAAAACCTCCCTTCCTCTTAAATATGTTGGATTTAGCCTCGCTGTGCTTTCTTTTCTTCTTGTTGGAACCGGTATATATCTGCGATTTTACAAGAACGTAAAAACGCCCTTTGCTTATTCTACGGCTCCCCTGAGGGCCGGACGTATCATATCATTCCAGGGGCGCATGACCGACACTCTCGGTAACCCCATTACAGCTCCTATTGACGTTACTTATAACTTTTATTCTTCATCAGTGGGGGGCTCCCCTATTACAGGGTCAACGCGTGTATGTACCGCAAGTCCTGATCAAGATGGTGTTTTTAATACCCTCATTGGAAATGATTCTGGTCCCACCTGTAATACTGAGGTTCCTAGTTCCATTTTTACCGAAAACACCGATGTATATCTGGGAGTTACCATTGGAACAGAGATAACCGAAATGACTCCCCGTCAACAAATTGCGAACGTAGGTTATGCAATTAACTCAGAGACATTGCAAGGCATGCCGCCGGGCCAAGAAGTGTCAAACATCCCCTTTATCAATCAGGATGGCAACATGCTAATTGCAGCCTCAAACCCCGGAATCCGTTCTACCTATGCAAGCTCAAACTTCGTAATTTCAAGCGCACAGGCAGCTACCATCCAATCTGCTGGAAGTGGAGATATTACCCTCTCGGCAAGTGAAGGTGGTGCATTGCGGTTTAAAACATACTTCGGGACGCTGGAGGAACGAATGACCATACTTAATAATGGCAGGGTGGGGATTGGCACACCTGCCCCACGAGCGCTATTGGATGTAAACGGGGATGCAACTGTATCGGGAAGCCTTATTGCGGGCGGACAGGTAAAAATAGGTGAATTTAGTGTTGCTCCTACCAATGTGGGAAATGGTTCAACATACTATGACAGCAATACAAACAAGATATATTATTGGGATGGTGGGGCGTGGACTGAGATGGGATCAGGGGGCGCACAGTATCTTCAGCGAACACTCGGGAGTCTTGCTCCTACCAATATAACAGATGACTTTAATCTTGGTACTGTGGCTTCCTCAAGCGCTCTTGTCCATCTTCCCGGTACTACGGATCAGAATGCCTTCTTCAATCTAGGCACAGGAAATGTGGGGATTGGGACAAATGCGCCCACCGCAGGAAAGCTCCAGGTGGCGGGAGGAAATATCATTGTG
>JAZDOY010000027.1:0-12341 GCA_043798165.1 bacterium
TTTTTCATTTGAGGGAGCTTTTTGAAAAAAATTATGGCAATAATTATTCCTGGCATAAAAGACATAACAGGAACAAACGAAATTGGATTGTAGGTGCGTATTATGACTACATCGTTAACTACTGCAACACCATAAAAAAAAGCAACACCCAACGCGTACCACACTCCCTTGTTCATTTTCATGCGTTCTCCTGTATACAGTACGAATATTGAAAGTAATATAAGAGCAGTTCCTATAGCATTGAGAAGGGTAAATGCGTTTCCAAGTAAAAAGATACCCAAAAAAATAGTAACAAGTGCTCCACTGGCGGTAAGAATTGTCATTTCTCCAGCTTCAAGATGGACAGAAGCATAGAAATTACTCAATGAACCAGCGGCGTACATAGCAGCACTAAACAACATACGAGGCCAGAGCTCAACCGGAAAAGGGAATATAAATCCTTTATACAAAGCAAAAACAAGAGTAATTGCCGTTAACATGCACTGAAAGACAATCATGAAAAGTACAGGATCATTTTTATCATGTTTCATGAGCGAACGGATAAACAACGACGCGAGTGAACTAAAAAAAACAGTTCCGATTGCAAAAAAATGCCATGTTTGAAGCATATTTAGAAATTATATCAGTATAGACTCACATGTTGACTCATTTATGTAAAGTAATACCGAAAGTCTCTTTCACTTTAAAATCAATCCCATCGCACTCCAATTGTATATAAGCGAGATTTTGAATTGCATTATGGGGAAATCCACCCTCCTTTACATATCCTAAATGAAGAAGGATAAGCCTCATAATTCCCCCGTGTGTTACGACAAGTATATTCTGCCCCGGATGTGCAACACTAACCTCTCGGAGAAATGTAAGGGAACGACCAATTACTTGTTCATTGGTTTCAACGCCTGATGCTTTTACATGGGGATGCTCCTTATAATTGGCAAGGAGATCCCAGAGCTTTTTTCTTCCCTCTTCGATTGGCCTTCCCTGATAAGAGCCAAAATTTCTTTCCCTCAAAGTTTGTGTTGTTTGGATGGCTAAACTGCGTTCCAAATTAAGGATTTGTGCAGTTTTATGAGCACGAATGAGATCTGAGGAATAGATCTTTGTAAAAGAGATATTCTTCAGATGCGTTTGTTGCTCATACGCTTGCTGTTCTCCAATTTTTGTAAGTGGTATATCCGTATGTCCCTGAATGGTTTGATCTATATTCCATTGGGTTTGGCCGTGGCGGACAAGATACAGAGTGCATGTTTGCGCAGTCATAGTATTTCCATTATAATGGACGAATGAATATTACAGGTGTCATTGAAGAGCTGAAGAAAAAATATCCAGGAAAAAAAATACTTCTCAACAATCGTCAGAATTGTACTGAAATATTATGTGAAACTGATCCAGCAGGTATTCATCCTTCTCATAGCGAAGTAATATCTGTAATGGACAAAACAGATTCTCATTACCATGACCAAACAACAGAAATATATACAGTGATAAAAGGAGTGTTGACCCTTATTGTTGATGGAAAAAAATATATTCTAAACGATGGGCAATCGTATACGATTGGACCAGGTCAAGTGCATGAAGCTATTGGGAACGAAACCTGGGTGAAGTGTGTTTCCAAGCCTGGATGGAAAAAAAGTGATCATCACATAACAAAATAAACACTAAATTCTAAACTCTAAATCTTAAGCAAATCTAAATTTTTAATGAAACAAAATTATTCATATGTAAAAGTGATGAGAGGTATGTTTTTTGTTTTTTGCATATTCATGTTTGTTTTGGTAGCTTATTCATATCAATCGTACCTTCTGAAACAAAAAACAGTCTCGGAATTTAAAAATGATACAAAAAAAATAAAGATATATTCTCAATGGGGATATGAAACGCAAGAGTTTGATAAACTGTATATCAATCTAATAAAAGAAGCAGAGACAGTTCCAATATTATTTTTTCTGTACCGGACGCCATATCTCCAAAGTAAACATGACAATATTTTTAGACTTACTTTAAGCGGGTATGCGACTGAGGTCGCAAAACAAAAGGAAATTGTACAAACGAGACTTACCTATCTACGCGATCGTGTCAAAACAAGCACGCTCATTCCTCAAGCTCATAAACAAATCTATTTTGACACGCTAGAAGTAATTGCAGGGAATGTATTTGAAAAAAACAGTGATTTAAACGAATTAAAAAGTGCCCTCAAAACGCTCTCCGAGCAAGACCGAGCAATAACAAAAGAGGTGGAAAGCATACGCAAGGAATCACTTATAACTGAGCTGCAAAACTATAAATCCACCTGTCAAGAACTTCTTACCTATTTTTATGAAAAAAATAGCGTGACAAACCAAGTCCTTGCACAGGACTGTATTGCCTCCGCTGACAAGCTTATGGGGCCTGATTACAATATAAACGGAGCAGACTTTCTTGAAACATTGAGTCGTGAACGTGTGTTCACCTTAATGCAAAAGGCATCGCAGGCAAAACAACAAATCATTCAAGATGAACAGTATGCCATAGCCGCAAAAAAGAAAGAGGAAGAACGTCTTACTATAGTTCCTCCCTCACCCCGCCAAGAAGGCAAGATAATAGTGGTAAATCTTGGGCTCCAGCGACTTTATGCATATGAGAATGGAGTTACGCTTTTCCCAGCTGCAGTGCCAATAACCACGGGAAAACGCGGATTTGAGACTGTAACGGGCGAATTTGCGGTGTACTTAAAAGAGTTGCAACATAAAATGGCTTCTCCTTTTCCCGGTATTTATTACGACGATGTTGTAAATTATTGGATGCCCTTTTATTTAGGTTACGGTCTTCATGATGCCCCGTGGAGAAGTATATATGGTACACAGGACTATGGAGTGGTTGGAAGTCATGGATGTGTAAACATACCGCTCCCACAGACTTCTATCCTGTATAATTGGGCTGAGGTGGGTACACGGGTGATAGTAATTTAAATTCTAAACCCTAAACTCTAAATCCTAAACAATAGATACAAAATATTAAATTTTTAAATAATATGTTTAGGTTTTTAGGTTTAAATTTTAGGGTTTGCTTAGAGTTTAGTGTTAAAGATTTAGAGTTTATATAGTCTTACATAATTATGTTAATCGATGAAGTATATGTTAATGCCAAGGCAGGAAAAGGAGGAGCTGGTCGTGTGGCCTTTTTCCCCATGAAAAGTGGACCTTGTGGGGGAGATGGAGGAGACGGAGGGAACGTTATTGTTAGAGGAAAAAAAGAGGTAAAAAATTTGAATAATTTTGCACAGAAAAAAGCCTTTATTGCAGATGATGGTGGGCAGGGAGAGAACTTCAATAAAACTGGACATCGCGGAGCGGATTCAATTCTTTATGTTCCTTTTAACACAGAAATAATCAACACGATGCTCAAAGCCAAAATTGTGGTAACAGAGCTGGATAGGGATTATGTAATTTGTCGGGGAGGCAAAGGCGGTCGTGGAAATAACCAATTCAAATCTGCGACGAACCAAACACCAAAATATGCAGATCCAGGGCTCCCTGGGGAAAGCTTTCACTTTAAAATAATTCTTAAGCTAATTGCTGATGCCGGGTTTATCGGTCTTCCTAACGCTGGTAAAAGTAGCCTCCTCAACGAAATAACAAATGCGCGGGTTGCAACTGCTCCCTATCCATTTACCACTCTTGAACCAAACTTGGGTGCCTTTGAACAGTATATTATTGCAGATGTTCCAGGGCTTATTGAAGGAGCATCAAAAGGAAAAGGCTTAGGAAGTAGATTTTTAAAACACATTGAGAAGGTAAAGGTACTGTATCACTGTATAAGCTCAGAAAGTGAAGTACCGGAAAAAGATTATACAATAATTCGTACAGAACTGGGGAATTCAAACCCACTTCTCACAGAAAAAAAAGAACTGATTCTTCTTACTAAGATAGATCTTATGGAACCTCTTTTAAGAAAAAAAAGAATTGTAGCGCTTTCCAAAAAACTTGGATTACCCGTATTGGGAGTTTCTATTCATGATTTAGATTCCATTGAAGAATTGAAGAAAAGCATTCGGGACAATGTCATTGGAGTAGTACAATAAGATCAGGCAGTGTAACCACTTTCATTAAACGATCCCGCAGTTTTGCAGATCCCTCAATACCTTTACAATACCAAGAAAGATGTTTTCTCATGGGGCGGAGATCTAAATCTGGTCGATAATGCAAAAATAATTCTGCATGTCGCAACATTGTTTTCTTTCGTTCCTCAAATGATGCCTCATAATCCTTAAATACCCAAGGATTGCCAAGTGCAGCTCGCGCAATGAGTACACCATCTACACCGTATTTTGTTATCATTTTTCCTGCGTGCTTTCTACTCTGTACATCCCCATTCCCAAAAAGCTGCACTGCTGTTCCCTGCGTCATTTCTTTTGCTTTAGCAATCTCTTCCCAATTTGCTTTTCCACTATAGCGGGCATCAAACGTACGGCCATGAAGGGCGATTCTCTCAACACCAGCCTCAATAAGGGTGGGAACAACCTCTTTAATTTGGGATTTATGATAACCAATACGGGTTTTTACAGAGATCACAATAGGGAAATTAATTACATGAGTCGAGTTAGCGGTGCGTTTATAAACAGCTTGTTTCATGACATCTGGTAGATCGGTGTCGGCAAGACGCTTGCCATTATTCCACTCAGAGCGTGACTGAAGAAGCGTTTTGATTATTTCGACTGCTCGCGGGAGATCAAGAAGAAGTGCAGCCCCCCCGCCCTTTTTAACGACATTAGTGTCGGGGCATCCCATATTCACATCAACTCCAGCAAATCCAAGCTCAGCAGCAATAAAAAACGCATACGAATAAAAATGAGGATGTGGGCCAAAAAATTGAGCGACTATTGGTGTATTTGTTTTATGTTTGTCTAATGCATGCAATAGTGTCTCTCTTCCCCGAAATAGACCTTCAGTAGTTATAAACTCCGTATACATAAGGTCCGGATGCCCAATTTCATCAGCGATCTGTCGAAAAGCGGCATCAGTAACTCCATCAATGGGAGCAAGAGCAATACACTTAGACACAACTGTCATAGGGGTTAGCTCCGATTGTAACAGATACAATAGAACAAAATGTTGAGGTTATGGGGGGAAGTTCTCACTTTCACTAAATTATCTCTTCTTTTCTTTTCCTTACGAAGGTAATCCATTCTTCCACTACCTCAAAAATAAGCTTAAAAGGGGCTTCAATGAGGAAGTCGAGAATAAATATCATGAAGTTGAGACGGGCAAGACCACCACTAAAAAACTTTCCTAATGATAAAACCGGCATAAAGAAAAAATCAATGACTGGAGTAAGAATGCCTTCTTTTTCAGCCAATCGGTATTCATTGACAATTTGTTTTACACGATAAGAAAAAAAAGTAACCAAACAGACAAAAAATATAAAAATTGCAATACTTACCATATTAAATTCAAGTAAGAGAAGCCCCTCATACATGAGTGTCAGGGTGACAATAAATGTGAGGGAATAAAAGATAGTAAAACCAAAAATAAGTATTGGCTTTCGAACAACAGCCCTTTTTGGCATATAAGAAATATTTGTTTCAAAAGTAGTGTCGGCATCAATAATCTCAACAATTCTTTGGTAAATATTTTTTGTATTTTCCTCTCCCGGGATTTTAAAGATTGACACGATAAGAAGCATAAGGAAGGGGGGAAAGAGAGTGTTAATGCCAATAGAACGTAAGTTCACGTCTCCGTAGAGCCATTTTGATACAGGTAATTCCAGAATGAGGGCAAAAACCATCTTGGTAAGAAATATATAGATAAAACTCCGAACCGCAAGGGTACGTATACGAGTTGTGAGTTGTTGATATTTTTCGCGACACGTTTCATCCACCTGTTTCCACAATGTAGCTTTCTCAGACAAAATAACAGTTGCTTCGGCACCTTTTGCCTTAATTATGCTAAAAAGGACTAGGAAGGGAGGTAATTGTTTTCTGGTAAATCGGGTAAGACTATCAACATAGGTGTTTGTAACTGTTTCATCTATCTTCTTAAATAATGCAGGTGCTTTTGACGCAAACGTATCCAACTCTTTATCCGAATACGTATGGACTGGCTTGTAAAACGTCACAAATAAATGGTAGCGTTGATATGGCTGATCACTCTTACGGAATGATTTTTCAAGTGCCGCTAAAAAATATGCATCTTTTTGATCTTCTGAGAGTCCTTCAATCTTAATTTTCCTTCTTAAAACCTGATAAATAAAAAATAGGTAACTTGAATATCGATGTGCATTTTCCGGAGAAAGTGTCTCTTCGATCTCACAGGTCATAAGATCCATGATATGCTCTGAAAGAAACTGCTGTGTTTCCAGAGGACGTCCTGTAATAATTTTTCTTTTGAGAGAAAGATATTTATCGATAATAAGCTGGATATCAATGAGTTCTTTTCCTCCCAAAGATCCATTGGCAAAGTAACGTGCCCACAAAAGTTCTCTTAAAATGTTTATTGCTTCATTTTTTCCCTCGGGGTTGAGTGTAAGGCGCCGATTGAGAATCCGTTCTATGGCCGCCCTTCTAATAAGATGGTCTTCGCGGTATTCCACTGCATTGCGTATTTTTTCGTATACAAGAGCAAAAAAAGATACTGCTTGGGAAACGGCAATTTTAGATAATTCGTCAGGACGGGAACGACTTTTAAACTGTTTTAAACTACTCAAAAGTGCGTTGGTGTAGTTTGAGAGTGTGATTGGCTGTGGCTTTTCGACGGGCTCTTCCATAGACCTATATTATACCAAATTGAAGGTCTTTTTACTAGTGTGACGGTAAAAAGTGGTAAATCGCCTTTTGTACTTCATCAAACAACACATCGTTCGTACAAATAAGAATGGATGAATTCTTATAAGCTAAAAAGTGTGGTTTATTACCGGTTTCTTCCATGATGAGCATGTGAGGTGTTGAGTCGACAATTTCTTTTATTGTTGGAGGGGCATGAAAATTAGACTTAATAAAAATATCAACTGCACCTGTGGAAATGTAAAGTCCAAAAAAGCCAGCTGTGATACGCAATCTGTATGCGTGAGTTCCAAACATATTGATAAGGTCAAGCTTCCATGCGTCATTTGCGCCGTTGAGGGGGCCGGTGTCGATGTCTACGATGGCTCTTGCAAGAGTTGTGTGGTTATTGGGGCGGAGCAGTATATCATTTAGGTATGCTCCTCCTCCTTTTATTGCGCGGAATAACTGTTTTGAAACAGGGTTATATATAATGCTAAAAATGGGATCATATTTTTTAAGAAGAGCAATTTGTGTGTAAAATAGTGGCGCACTATTTGCATAGTTTTTTGTGCCGTCTATAGGATCAATTGCCCAGTTATACCCCTCAGAAACGGAAGATTCACCTTCTTCTACGATGAATCCTGCTTCAGGAAAAATAGTGCCTAGCCGTTCTCTCAACATATTTTCTACTTCTATGTCAACATTTGTGACAACGTCTCGCAGATCTTTATAGGTGAGAGACTTTGATTTATTCCAGTTATTTAAAATAAAATCTCCCGCATTTAACACCGCAGGAACACTAAACTTACTTATACGTTCTAACTCTTCCTTGGCAATATCTGACATAGTATTTATTAATTGAGAGCATCTGTATTGACGCCTTTTGACATATCTATATCCTTGACCTCTTTAAGCGTTTTTGAAACAAACCGCTTTAATTCATCGTACTTTGCTTGTGTTTTAGCTTCAAATTTTGCAGTAAGGTATGGCCCATTCTGACTTGCACGAATAACAAACATGTTCCCCGGCATATCCATACGAATACCGTCAATTTCTGTAAATGTGGCATTTGGATACTTTGCTTTCACCTTGTCCCCTATTTCTTTGGAGACAGTGTGAAACTTTGTTGCATCAGGACACCCCACCTTTATTTCAGGACTGGAAATATAAGGAGGAAGCTCATTTACCGCATCTTTCAGAGACATTTTAACTTTTGTAAGATAGGCAAGAAGGCGTAAGCTCGCCATAGCGCCATCGTCATGGCCATAAAAATTGTCTACAAAGAAAAAATGTCCTGACAGCTCACCCCCAAACGGCGCGTGCTCTTCCTTAACTTTTGCCTTAATAAATGAATGACCGGTTTTCCACATAATTGATATGCCGCCTGCGGTATGAATAACATCATCAACTTGTTTTGAACACAACACGTTATAAATAATTTTTGCCTTGGGCAGTGAAGAGATAATATCTTTTGCAAAAAGTGAAACTAACGTATCATTCCACAACATACGGCCATCTTGATCCACAACACCAAGTCTGTCCCCATCTGTATCATATGCAAAACCCAGATCAGCCTTTTCAGAAACTACTCGTTTAGCGAGCCTTTCAAGTACATCTTTTTCTGTCGGATCTGCAACGCCCACTGGAAATGTAGGATCAGGCTTAGTGTTTTGTTCAATCACTTCACACCCTGCCTCACGTAAAATTGTAGGCATAAATAAACCAGTTGTTGCGGCACACGAATCAACAACCACCTTAAAAGCACCTGTTTTATGCACTCTTCGCTTCAAGTCTTCCTTATAAATGGGAAAAACATCCTCTTTTTTTACGGTGCCAATTTCTCCAGAGGAAATAAAGTTTCCAGATTTTACCAAATCCCTAAATTCAATAACTTCCTCCGTTACCATTGATTCGGAAAATCCCGTGCCAAATTTGAATCCATTATATTCTTTGGGATTATGGGAAGCGGTAATCATCACCATACCACGGGTACGATAATAGTATTGTGCAAAATAACAAATCTGTGACAAAGTCATACCAATGTCATAAACTGACACACCAGATTCTGTAAGTCCTTTAACCAATGCATCGCGAAATGCAGGACTTGATGCCCGAGAATCGTATCCAACCACGCAATCAGCAACATTCCTACGAAGAAGCCATGTCGCATATGCTTTTCCCAATATTTCTACACGTTCTTCATCAAGATCTACACCAACTACGCCCCGCAAATCATAACCTCTAAACACATGATCAGGAATATTTTTTGGCATAGTATACGTTTTTTAATTTATATTAAACCTTCCTTCATTATATCAAAGATAGTGACAAGCAAGGATCTCAAGCGACTTACAAATACCATAGGGGTTTGAGCTTGTTTTTGACGATATTTCTATTTTAATAAGTCCTGAATAGAAATTAATTAATGATTGCGTTTCCCATTTCTTTGTTTGTCCCAGTATTTTATATTTTTGCCATGGAGGAAGTTTGGCTGAAGAACCATCATGCGCCGCCAAAACTAACTGGCGAACATGTCTAAACAGCATGACAAATATAAACATTTCTTCCTGGGTTTCACACACCTTTTTAAGAGATTCTATGAATAGTTGTTTGTTGCCTGGATAACAATCATCAAGAAGTTTAAAAATACTGGTAGAAGGCTTTGACTCATGAATCTTTGCGAGATCTTTTAATTTCAGTTGACGCGCAGGTTTACCGTCTTCAAAATCAAGAATCGTTATGGTTTTATCTGATGAAAGAGACAGAATTGCCTCATAGACAGCATCTTTTTTTGCTTTTGTGGATTTCTTAAAACTATATTTCTCTAAATTTTCAATACAAAATATTTTTTGGGTCGAAAACAGATTTAAATTGTCAGCAATGCCTTTATATATATCTAAAATAGAAGAAGGTTGAATTGAAATAATGTCTGTTTGAGGAGATGTATACGTCTTAATCGCCTGAGTAAAAGCGGTTCGCGCTGAAGCCGTATCTTCTCCACAAAAAATAGTAATCACGTGCTCATTGTAGCATATGTTTTTCTCTTGCATGAATACCACATTGTTAGTATGATAGTGCTATGTATGACGTCATAACTATCGGCAGTATCAGTGTAGACATGTACTTCAAGGGTGAAACACTCACCAGGGTTGGAGATCGTTATACGCTGGCTGTCGGTGGAAAATATTTTGTAGACTATTTTTATGCGGGACTAGGGGGAGGAGCAGCAAATGTAGCGATCGGCATTCAAAAACACGGATTTAAAACTGCAATATTTGGGAAAATCGGAAACAATCAGTTTAAGCCACTCATTCTTAAATTATTAAAGGATCATGATATACAGTTGCATCATTGTGAAGAAGAAGACGGATACATTAAAATATCATCAATCCTTCTTTCTCCGGAAGGAGAACGAACGATTATTCATTACGAATCACCTCATGGACATTATGTTGAAACTGACGAAGATCTTAAAAAACTTGAACATGCAAAAATAATATATTTATCGAACTTAAGCAGAGTCCCTCTTGAAGAGCGCAGACGAATACTTTCACATGCCGCATCAAAAAATATTATCACGATTATGAATCTCGGAATAGCAGATTGCAGAAGACCAAATGAGCAAATTGCTTCCCTTTTACAACACACCAGCATTCTCATTGTTAATACCCATGAATTTGCAGAGCTGGTTAAAAAGCCATTTGAAAGCATTGATTTTAAAAAGGATACTGTTCATTTACTTCCTATCCTGCGAAAAAAAATAACAGTAATAACTGATGGAAAAAACGGTTCATATGCATATGTGAATGGCGAGGTATATCATGAATCAGCCCCGCATGTTGATAAGGTTGTGGATACAACCGGAGCAGGGGATGCCTTTTCCGTTGGATTTATTGCTGGATACTTGAAAAAAGCATCTATTGAGACTGCTCTGCAACTTGGCAACAAGTATGGTGCACATATAGTCCAGAAAATTGGTGCAAATTAACAATTAATAGCACACAATTGCAGGATATGAACAAGCTCGTCAAGGCTGGTTCTATACGCTTTCCCAACGCAGATTGCGATAGTGATTTTATTAAATATACCCAAAAACAAACAGAAAAAATCCTGTATATTCTTCATCCTTCGATGTTGAGACACTTAGGTATCTGCATATTTTGTTCAATTACCTTTTGGGCAATAATCCCCATTATTGTATATATATTTTTATATTGTCATAATAAGACGATAAAATATATTATCATGAACGAAAGAATACGCATCATAAAAGGATTGCTGATTCGTAAGATTATTGATCTTGAATTGTACAGAGTAAAAGATATTTCTTTAGTAGTACCCTTCCATCTAAAAATGGCTGGTCTTGGATCGATTGAGCTTATTACCTCCGATCCCTCAAACCCTTACATTGTGTTGGAGGCGGTTAGAAACATTGATCAATTGGAGGAAGCGATTCGATTTCATGTTGAAAGGAGAAGGGATGAAAAAAATGTACAGGAAATAGATCAATATAGGTACGAAAAAAAGTAATTAAAACGATCTGTATGCGAGAAGGAAAGCATAACCGCATGCTATCGCATCATATTCGTCGTCAAGTCGTTTTTTCTTAGGAAGTATCACTTGAAGATCAATCATTTTTTTTATTGCTTTTTTATCCGCATTTCCATATCCGGTTACTGCAGATTTAATTGCATTTGGTGCGATTTCCGCTACTCCAATGCTCATTTGATATCCAAGAAGATGAATAATTCCCTGCACTTGTGCAACGATTATTGCCGTTTTCACATTTTTTGCAAAAAATAATCGCTCCAAAACAATTTGGTTCGGTCTCTGTTTTTGACATATCTCTTTTAACTTGGTAAAAATTATTCCGACTCTTTCACTTTGAGTAAGCTCCTTTGCGGTGACGATGGTATCTGACATAACGCACGCTATTGATGCATCATTTTTTGTCAGAATAGCAACGCCAAGGCGCTCTACACCTGGGTCAATCGCGAGGATAATCATATAAAGAAGATTATACCACTTGCAACTCATAAGTTGCTTCGGGTACAATTTCGTCTAAGCTGCCTCTGATTTTATCAGAACCAGCATAAGAGCGAAGTAATAACCTTTTTACTAAAGGTAAATAAATGTCTATTTTTGTAGGTCTCTATACACTTTTGTATCGTTTATTAAAAAAACAAACAAAAGAGATGGGAAACTTCGTCCATTAGTATGTCTTGGCTAAATTCATTGCTGAACTTACACCGAACACCTATCAAACCGGTAATCTACCGGCGGACTATAAGGATTTCTTATCTTAGGGTTCGCTTCGCACTTGATATGCTTTCAGTGCTTATCGTTTGGAAATGTAGCTACTCGGCGATGCACTTGTGGTACAACCGATACACCAGGGATTTCCTCATCTAGGTCCTCTCGTACTGTAGACGACTCCCTTCAAAAATCTAATCGCTTGCACTGGATAGAGTCCGAACTGTCTCACGACGTTCTGAACCCAGCTCGCGTACCGCTTTAATGGGCGAACAGCCCAACCCTTGGAACCGACTCCAGCTCCAGGATGCGATGAGCCGACATCGAGGTGCCGAACGACGTCGTCGAT
>JAZDOY010000039.1:0-2839 GCA_043798165.1 bacterium
ACAAGCTCCGCCGACTTTGAAGCAGTAGGCTGGGTGGGGAGTGGTGTGACAGTAGGAAAGGTGAGGGCGGGAAGATTCAATTTTGTTTTATCGGTCTTGATCAAATAAACACCAACCGCAAATAACAAGACAACAAACAACCCATACCCAAACATCACTTTCCTATTCATACTACATAAGTATACTCAATCAAGGATTGCTGACAGCATATTTATTTGCCGAATGAATCGCACATAATCCTGAACTTCGGGATAAGTTAATTCCTACGGTGTTTTGTCCATCGGAAATATCATAATTTGGCACGCCCTCAATATCCTGCAATTTTATGGCGGTAGTCGGCACTCTTAATATTGCTGTCTTTTTACCATATGAAAGCGCTAATGCATCATTTAATCTACGAGAAAATTCTTGGAATGTACAGATCGTATCTGTCTTAAAAACATAAGGATGCACATCAAATGTGCACCCTAATTTAAAATAGGGATAACGATCCATAAACTGCTTAATTTCGTCTTTCTCACCTGAAAAAATTGAATTCCAGTTGACGGTATCCAATGGCGTGTTTATTCCAAGCGCCTCTCTTAACGATTCTTCAAACTCACCTTGCTTCATGTCTAATCCAAGAAGTCCCAAACTAAATTTATGTAGCTTATCTCCATAGGGCGCGATGCTTCTGACATATTCTGGGATAAAAACATCAGGATCTACTGTTTCAATTGCCCGATTGGCTGCTGCGTCCCACGTAAACTCAGATTTATACCTACCGGAAACTATATTATGTTTAAAACAGGTGTACAGTAACCCCCATAATTGTTGTTTTATTTCCGGGTTAGTAAGCTCCTCAAGGAGTGGGTTTTTTATACCTAATACACCGACGATCGCATCATACATGCTTGCCGTGGTGATTGTTTGGAGGGGTGGATCGACCTTAACATTTCTTGGTGCATCTGCAATTCTGATAATGACGTTAGACGTGGTATCAAGTTGTCCTGAAATCGACATGTCCATTTTTGTAAGCAATGCTTGAAGAACCGGGTTATTGACATCTTGTTCTCTAAAAAGATGAATTTCAACTTCACCATGAAGTGAGGATGAATTTGCACAATGTACCATAACAATCTGTGGCCTGTCTAGCAATGTATCAACAAGTGCCTTTGGCATACTTTCCAAAGATAGGGCTCCATCAACATGTTGACCTGATAAATGGATATCCTTTACTTGTTCCGTAAAGTGAAAACTCCCGAGAGATTTATTCTTCTGTCCGAAAGTAAGTAAGCTGCCGTCATCAAAATCTCTCTTCCATTTTGCAATTAAAGGAAGAATAGGCTGAGGGTCTCTCAAATAGACCCGTTTTGTTGCCCTCAGTTTTCTTTGATTTATAGGCTCTTGTTCAAACATAAAGCATATTTTACCATTAAACTATAGGACAAAATACAACATACGTCATTACCAACATTACTACACAATGTCCTTTGAAAAAACACGTTACTTTACCGTTACCGATTTTGCTAAATTTCTTGGTTTATCTGGGTCTGCCCCTCGACCTATGCCGACATAATAACCCAAAAGTTGTCCCACCACGACGTTATAAAATATAGAATAGAGGGGTCCGCTATATTGTGTTTTGATATGAACATCAAACACCTGATTGTTATCCGGTCCTACCCCGATTATAAATGCGCCTCTGCTTTTCAGTTCAATAGCAGAAGAAATAACTTCTTTGGAGACGGCATCGCGCGCGGTAAGCACTACACATGGCGTCCCCGGCTGAATAAGCGATAATACTCCATGTTTAAGTTCACCTGATGCAAAACTCTCAGCGTGTACATAACTTGTCTCCTTTAATTTGAGTGCGAATTCCAGAGAGCTTGGATAATTAATATATTTTCCAATAAGATAAACATGGTCAGTTTTGAGGAGATATTTTGCACAGCTCAAAATAATATCGTGAAGGGCCTTGCTTTTTAACCAGTGAGAAAAGTCTTTAATAAACTGACTTGGATCACTTTTTTTTATGATGCTATAAATGGCAAAAAAAGTTGCCAACTGTGCGGTAAAGCCCTTGGTTGAAACAACTGCTATTTCAGGTCCCGCTTCAACGGGAAGAACGTAGTCTACCAACCGCTCGAGAGTTGTTCCCGGCGCATTAATGACCCCCACAATTTTTGCCCCCCGTTTTTTTGCTTCTCTCACTGCTAAAATGGTGTCTGCAGTTTCTCCACTTTGTGAAATGGCAAAAACAAGTGTTTTTTTTGAGGCGAGGCGGGCGAATGGCGCATATTCATACGCTCCATAATTAATGGAATCAATCCCAAGCTCGGCAAACAGGTATTGCGCTGCAAGACCACAGTATGACGCACTTCCACAAGCGATCATAACAGGCTTATACCCCTCCCGAATAAGGTTGACAACATCTGCAAGGGGTTTGCTTCTTTTGAGCAGTACATGGGAAACAGTTGTCACCTGCTCGGAAATTTCTTTTAATGCAAAATGAGCAAATCCTCCCTTTTCAGCGGCCTGCGCTTTCCAATCAATTTTTTGCAATACTAATTTTTTTGCCTTCTCAGTATCAATTGAAAAAAGCTCTATGTAGGACTTATTGATATATGCCGCTTCATTATCATCCATAAAATGAACAGTGTTTGTCTTATCAAGAAGTGCCGTCGCATCGGAGGCTATATATGTTGTCTCTTTCGTAACTCCCAAAACCACGGGAGATCCATTTCTACATACAACCACCTCTCCCGTCTTGCCATCAAGCACGATGATAGCGTTGGAACCAATGAGTTTTTTAAATGCGGTGAGCGTTGCAAGAAAAAGCGGCTTTGATTTTGCCTCC
>JAZDOY010000040.1:0-2927 GCA_043798165.1 bacterium
TCGTAAATAAACTATAAGATAAAATACCCCTTGACAAAACAAATAAAATACTCTACATTTAAATTATGTTAGTAATATTATAAGTTATATTAAAATATTAACTAGAAATATATAGCATATAGCTCAGAAGCAAAAAAAAGCTAACAAGCTCATTGTCAAAAGCTAAAAACATAACCGCTCGAAGTTTCCAGCAATAGGGACCAAGAGTACATAATAAGCAATAGGCAAAAAACAATAACTCAATCACAGAGTTACCAATAAAAAGCTTAAAGCACCGTTTTTTAGCAGAACGACAAAAAGTGAAAAAGCTTTTAAAGCACAGAGCTAAAAAAACCAATGATGAGCAAAGATCAAAAGAAGCAAATGATCTAAAAAAGCTCAAAATCTATACGCAACCGAGTCCAAAGAAAGTTTCCGAGGGCTCGGTGCGCTTTTTTACCGAGATTTTCTATCCAGCCAAACCCCATCCACAAGAGTTGTCTTACTCACCGGAGAAAAAGGAGAAGCCCATACAACGCACGGATGAGAATCAGCAATTCCCATTATTTTTTTTTCGTGAGGAGAGGGAAAGAGAATGGAAGCCGAAACGACAGGGGGAAATAAAAGAAGAGATTGATCTCCATTCTCAAACGAAAACAAATAGTTATCCTTGTATCTTGTATAGAGTTCACGAGCAATGTGAGTCCATGAACCATGCAGTGTCATATGAAGATGAACTAATTGCTTGATTGCATCTTGAAGATGGAGAAAGCCGAACATATGTCTATCAACTTTTCCCTGATGTTGAGCCCATCCATGCGAGTAAGAAGAAAAGTCTCGCAAATGAGGAATATGAGCAGTGGCAACCTGAGATCCATAATCAAGAAAAATAGAAAGTATTCTTCTGTCAGCAATACTCATGTTTGGCGATACTTCCAGGAGTGCTTGTGCTAATTGTGGGCTAAGTTGTGGAGCGATGTGGGCGTGATGGCGTATTTGAGTCATTCCCCCTCGGCGAGTGAATCCCGGTTCTGGATCTGGATTGTCTGGAGCCCACCCAATAAAAAAATACATAGAATTTCCCCCATTGACAAAGTGGGTAGCGGTTTTTTCAACGGCCTGTAGGAATTCAACATCCTGGGTAAGGGATATCCAACTGTCTGGGTTTCTCCATCGTTCTATTCCGTCGGGTGCCCTTTTTGCTGCCCAGCAAACTGCGCTCCCATCCGGATGATGGGGGAGGAGAGACGGCATGGTATAAAGCATGTGTTGTCCAGCAGATACAAACGGTGTTTCATGCTTCATCATCTCTTGTAGTTTTAAGAATATGACCCCTTCAGGATTTGTACGTGTGGGCACGTGCACACCCGAACAATCACCAAGTGTCGTAATGCGGGGTATCTGAAGGCCTTCTATAGACATAATAGGTAAATAGGAATTATATCGAAAACGCAGTAAAAGTGTACACTATATGCATGCTTTTTGATTTTTATTTACACATGCTTTTTTTCATTCAAGAAAGAAATACTATTTTTGTTCGCCGGATTAATATTACTTGTAATTGGTATTCCCAGTTTTTTTGAAGGGATACACGGCATAAGAAAAGGAAAAATATTTTTAAACTACAAACGATACAGTAGTTACAGCCGTAAAAAAGATGATACGTGAACCGGCATTATCGCATGAATTTGGGGTGTTTTCTACATTCTATTAAGCCTGATTTTTACGTTTATCCTTTCTTTTGTGAAGCGTTGAATATATTAGTAATTTGATCTTTTAACTTTTTAATATTTATTTCCTCTTTTGAGGAGATAAAGAGCGTGGAGAAGGCTGCATATTTCTTTTTTACCTCTTCAAACTCGCCCCACCGCTCCTCAGGAAGGAGATCTGCCTTGGTAAAAACAAAAATTTGCGGAATATGTGCAGCTCCAATTTCGTGAACAATTTCCTGAACAACATCTATTTTTCTGTCCCGCAGTTCGTCACTGATGTCAATAACATGAAGAATAAGATCTGCATGAATCACATCAAGAAGTGTAGATTTAAAAGTTTGGATCAATGAAGGAGGAAGATTTTGGATAAAGCCAATCGTATCGGACACCAGAAAATTATTTTCATGACCCATACCTTTGAGCCTGCCCACCGTTGAACTAAGGGTAGCAAAAAGAATATCTTCAGATATTTTGTTTCGCCCCGTAAGCACATTAAACAGGGCAGTTTTGCCGGCATTAGTATAGCCAACAAGCGCCACATGCCGTACTCCAAGCTCCTTTCTATGGTCAACCTGCCCTTTCCTATGTTCGAGTTGTTTTTTAAGTTCATCCTCTTTCTTTTTAATGAGAGATCGCCAATGGCGTTTCATACGCTCAATATTGGTTTCTCCCACTCCCTTACTCCCAATACCGCCTCCTTGACGTGAAAAATATGTGCCCCCAAGGCCATAGATACGCGGACCCATATGATGCATGCGTGCAATCTCAATCTGAAGCCGTGCCTCTGTAGTTTGAGCATGTTTTTCAAAAATATGCAAAATAAGATCAACACGATCCCATACTTTTATGTCTGGGTTGGCGCCCCAAAGCCGCTCAGTGATATGAAATAATTGCGTAGGTTTGACAATATCATTCAAAATAATAATATCTATTTTCTTATTACTCACCATCTCAATCAGTTCCTGTAATTTTCCCGATCCAATAAACGTATCTTTATCAGGTTTTGTCCTGTGTTGAATAATATGACCCACATCAATACTTCCATAAGTGCGGATCAGAGACTTGAGCTCAATAAGGTTTCGCTCGGCTTCCGCAACGTGAGTATTTGGGCCTATGACATCAATAATAATAGAACGAAACATCTGCGTCTTTTGCATAGTGACATTGTACAATATATCCCGGGTATTTCCTCCCAGCTATTTTACTTCAGTCAAACGGGACAAACCAGCACAAGAG
>JAZDOY010000002.1:0-4016 GCA_043798165.1 bacterium
CTTCATTAGAAGCACTCCTATTTGCTTTTTATTTTTTATATCGTTCATTGAAATACCTCCTGCCAAGAAATAACACTCAAAACATTATCAGTATAGTCTAAATTTGCCTGTATCACGCGAGTAAAACTGCCACTTTTCCCCGTTGAAGTGACAACGTACTCAACAACATGAACTACTGCGATGTCGGCTGTTGTGTCTGGGCTGATCTGTAATGTTTCCCCAGAATAGTTTGGATTCCTGAGAAGTTGAAGAGAGGCATTTTCAATACCTGCTTCAGCTGCATAATATGCCTCCATACTCTGCGCAGCTCCCCAAGTGTTTTGGGCATTTGAAATAATGATGGAAACTGAGGTTATGCAAACAGTAATCGCAACCAACATAAAGACTAAAAAAACAACCAATGTTTGTCCTTTTTGATAATAAATAGAGTTATTTTTCACGTATTCCTAGTGTTGTTGAAAAATGAGTAACTTCATAACCAGATTGTTTTTTTGCCCTACTTGAAATGTCTAATTTTATTTGCACAACGTCTTTTGAATTTCCCACTCCCAACCGCTGAAAACTAAGATTTGAGATGGTGGTATCGGCACTATTTAATTGATTTATATACCCGCTGGAAGTTGCAACTATGCCGCTTGAAGTTGCATAATAATCATACGAGGCTGAATCTATTAATAAACGAAGCGATGCCGACGGCGTACCAGGACTTGAAGGAAAAGAAATGTCTTTTGCACGGCCAAAATCATATGAAAATCGTGATAATAAATAGAGTGCGTCTTGTTGGACGCTGGAGAGACTTTCTGTTTCCAACTGCTTGTTTACTAACAGGGCAAACATATCGATAAAGATAATAAGTAAGAGCGACAATATGCCTACATATACAACCAGTTCTACAAGCGTAAAGCTCTTTTTATTGATAGGGGGGCTTTGTTTATTCATGGTGAATAATTAATTGTTATATCACTTAGTACGGGTGAATTTGTTACGTCGCTTGTTGTCATATAGGCTTTATATTTAAAACATCTTCCAGGGTTTACATATGAACCAGTAGTAATGAACGGAATTACTCCCTGAATCGTATTATTATTCGGAAAAAAATATGAGGTAGTTGGATTGTTGATATCAGGCCCGATAAACGTATAGGTTGCGTTTGCACAACTTCCTGAAACAGCATTTGCAACTGCAACTTGCATTTTGAGTGATGTTGCAACAGGCTCATTTGCCGAAGCATAAAATCTATTAAAAGCTGCAGGTGCGGTTGCCGTTATTGGACCTGATGTAAATTCGCCTGCGGTTGCATACTGTCCTCCTGGACCCCCAATGATAAGTTTAAGTTCCGATGTAGAATCTCCGGTTATTATATATGAGAACGCGTCACCATCAGATTCCAAAATTGAAGATATGCCATTTACTCCCGTGGGGATATCCATCCCACCACAGCGTACCGGGTTTGTTTCATTTGCAATGTTGACTACCTGATATTCTTCTCCTCCTGAGCCGACGAGGATTGCCCTATTTCCAGGAGTCAATGCCACTCCCTTCGGGTTCATGCCAGATGAATCATAACTGCCTACCATCGGTCTATTACCTGTTTTAACCGAGATGTCAATGATAAACAACTCGCGCTGAGACGCAGATACTCCTGTGGCTAAGTACGCTCTTGTACCGGTAGAGTTAACTGTTACATCATAGGCAGCCTGACCATTTACATCTGCTTGTCCAACAACTGTTAATGTGCTCCCTCCATTGGCAACTTGAATGATTTGCATTTCTGTCGCTGAACCAGAAAGCGAGACATACGCATATGAACCCAAAACAAATACTTTTGTACCTGTCCCTGCAAGAGACACTGATCCAAGTTGAGTGCGGGAGCCAGCTTTGCTCGTAAGATTAAACGTGTACAGTTTATTGGAGGCGACAACAAAGCCAATGGTCCCTGAAACGTACACTGATTTGGCCGATGAGATCCCTGGTACGTTAAAATAGCCTGCTTCAGCATATTTATTGCTCACGGGATCCAGTTGGTGAAGATCAATAATGACAACTTCTTTTGAATTAGTATCTGTTCCGATATAGGCGTAATCGTTATCTATATATACCCCATTTGTTTTGTAACCATCAAAAGTACCTTCGATAGAAGCACCCGGAGGGATGGAATTGTCAATCAAAACGTTCGCAAACGAAACGCCAGACGCATTGTCTCCTGTTGCAGCCGATACTTTTCCTTCAATGGCCCAAATCGCGTTCGCAACACCGTTTTTTGGTAAATCTACAGTAGTTGCACTATAACTTGGGCTACACCAGTTTCCATGTCCTCCAGCGCCCAACGTAACTTCACCGTCCCCAACGATGGGACTCCCAAGGGTACTGGCAATTGTAGTACCGCTGGAGGACCCAAGATTGAAGTCCGTGGTTGTAGTATCTAATTTTGTTATATTGTCCCTGAATCGTGTGATATAGGTGGTAACAGAAAGTGAGGATGGGAGTGGTGTAGTCCATGACACCGTTGACACGACACTTTTAGTTGAAGTATCAAGTATTCCCCCTACAGTTACAATTGCGTTATCCGCGTCACGATAAACATCTCCAATGACTACTGATGTGGTAAATCCATTGAGAGTTGCAGATCCAGAACTCAATACCCATTTATTTTGAAAAATAGAGGGGTGATATGTGCCATTATTTGGCAGTAAACTCCATCCTCTTTCTTTAATGCTTTTGACGGCCTCAGCTGTTTCTTTAAGTAAACTCACTGCTGTAAATTTTTGTATTTGTTGTGCCTTTCCTTCCCTGGAAGAGGTTAAACTACTGATAAAAACGGGAAGAAGAAGAGCGGTGAGCGCAAATATCATGATAAGTTCGATCAGCGACCCCCCCTTTCTCTTATGAAAAAGATAAAACATTATTATTGAATTTTAACGGGAACTCCTAATGCATTAAATTGAACCGTAGTCTGATCGTGATTAAGGACGTCTTCCAGGATAAATGAGTGATTGTTGGAATCGAAAGATACTATTTCCCCACTTCCCGTCGAAAAAATAATTTGAGAAAACGGAAATTGAATGCTGGTGAATTGAAGAGGATAGTCAAGGGTATTTATTGTATTTGTCGGATCAATACTTGAATATGTGGATCCAGTAAATAGAGTATATTTTGACTGTTCGAAATAGACGCCATACAGTTTGGGAGAATTCATAGCATTTATTTGTTGTTGCCGAATTAAAGAGATTAATTTCGTAGAAGAAGTTTGTAAAGTGTTGCGGTCCCGTAATCGAAACAATTGTGGGGCGGAAAGAGAAAATAAAATGGCAATAATCCCCATTACGGTTATTGTTTCAATAAAGGTGAATGCTTTTTTGATACTCATAAAAAAAGTGATGGTATTTTATCGAGCCGACACCGAACCGATAAGTCCATAAATGGGAGCAATAATAGACATCATCATTCCTCCCACCAATATGCCTACAACTACAAGCATTATGGGCTCTAAAAGTGCTGTTGCTGTTTTAATGCTGCTGGCAACTTCATAATCAAGATATTCCGAAACATCATGGAGAGATTTGTCTAACGTGCCACTTTTTTCTCCCGCTTCAACGATTTTAATCATGATAGAAGGCACTATTTTTCTTCCTTTTTTCAATCCTTCTGACATGTTTTTGCCTGACAACACCATTTCATATGTCCTTCTAATGAGATCAAAAACTTCCCTTTTTACCACTACTTCTTCCGTAAGCTGCAATGCAATGGTAATTGGAATTCCAGAATTTAATAATAGATAAAGGCTGTAGGTAAAACGGGTATAAGTCAATTTTAAGAATAAGAGGGGCGATAATGGGAAGAGATAATAATGGCTGGAGAATCGCTTTTTTTTGAGACTTAAACAAATAAATGATTCCTCCAATAATAGCCATACTAATGAGGACAAAGGGGATAGTTTGGTTCATGATGATATCCGAAGCGAACATGAGTACTCGCGTAGGGAGCGGCAATGCCACTTTCAACCGTAAAAAAACAAC
>JAZDOY010000008.1:0-12897 GCA_043798165.1 bacterium
GCTCTATTTTACCAACAGTAATGGAATTCTACTGCCATCTGCGAGAATTGTTTAAATATAATATCTTTTATTTTTTTCTTGTATGAGGCCTTCTTTTTTCATTCCTTCTAATGCGGTAAACAATCGTTCATCTTTTTTATACAGGTTTTCTAATTCCTTTTGCGTATAAGACTTTTTTAAAAGGAGTTTGAGTACTCCTCCGCGCACTTCCCGCACTGATCCTTCAAATTTCTTTTGTTTTATATAGTGCACGCTTTTTTTATTCGGATTCTCTCTCTGCTTAGCAAGATAGGCACCATAATCCATTAGCGCCCAATACCATTCTCGGGGGTTTTTCTTATCAACAGTTCTCTCAACGAGAGGAAGTATTTCTATATCATTCACATCTTCTTTATCTGAGAAAAAATGGTGAATAAATACTCGTCGAATATTTGTTTCAATAAATACCACAGGTTTATTATATGCAAAAGCCATAATCGAGCAAGCCGTGGCATATCCTATTCCTGGCAATTCGTCTAGGGCTTCTCTCTCTTGAGAAAGAACACAATTATATTTTCCAATAATAATCCGTGCTGCACTGCGCAAATATAACGCTCGTCTGTTGTAACCCATACCTTGCCATGCGGATAATAAGATAGAAGTATTAGCCTTTGCCAATGACAAAAAGTCAGGAAATACGTGTATAAAAGATGGATACTTTATCAAAACTCGTGATACTTGTGTCTGTTGAAGCATTACTTCGGATATGAAGACACTATACGGAGATATATCTTCACGCCACGGCATCACCCGTTTATTCTTTTTGTAATAATTCCAAACCGTCTTTACAAAGATTTCATCTCTCATATCACTTCAGCCATTCAACATAAGAGCAGCCTGTTGCACTGCGTGTTTCTTTGTCCCATCCACCAGTTGAACATTTTTTCATATTTTTTCCGGTTGCTGTTTGTGTTTTTACGAGCTTTGCTCCACATTGTGGACAGTCTTCATCCAACTCTTCAACAGGCGCCTTCACCCATTCAAAGAAGTTGCATCCACTCGCTGTTTTTGTTTTTGGATCCCATTTTGATGTAGAACACTTCTTCATTTTTTTGTTAAATCGCGTCATCGTCATGACAAGTGGCTCTCCACATTTGGGACATTTTTCATCCAATGTTTCAGCTTCAAACGGAAGCCATTTTACATAGTCACATCCCTCTGTGGCGCGTGTTTCACTGTTCCACGAACCTGTTGAGCAGCGCTGTAATTTTTTTCCTGTTTTTGTAGTAACAACCTCACCTAGTGCAGATCCACATTTGGGACATTTCGTATCATCCATATAGTATAAAAATAAATTAATAAATTTTTTATTTACTCAATCTCTCATTGTACCACGCCACTCCCCTTTCCTTTTCTTCATTTTTTTGACATATTTAAATGTGAATATATTTATATTTTTTTTGCAACGGCTTATAAGCCGCTTTGGAGGAGTTTTAGCCTGCTGTGAAGATGTTATTTTTTCATTAATGGTATAAGTGAGTTGTGAGTAAGCGCAAGCAGGAAAAAAAGGAAGTTGATAAGCACCACCGTCGCACCGGTTGGAATATTGACAATGAATGAAACAACGACTCCCAGAAGTAATGCAGTAACAGCACTTAGTGAGGAGAGAAGAAGTGCTCCTCTAAAGCTTCGTGCAATCTGAAGGGCTGTAACGGAAGGTAAGATAAGAAGAGACGATATCAGCATGATTCCTACCACCCGTACAGAAAGCACAACAGTTATTGCTGTTAAAATAACCAAAAGTATATTTATTTTTTTTGTCGAAACACCCCCAATCTGTGCAAGCTGTTCGTTGAAAGAAAGAGAAACAAGATCATAATAAAATAAATAGAGAATAAAAAGGACAACCAGAGACAAAACAATTGAGATGATCATTTCAAATGAACTAATAGCTAAAATGTTTCCGAATAAATAACTAAAAAGGTCAACGGTGAATCCATGAGAAGTACTTGCCAAAATAACCCCCACTGCAAGAGCCACAGAAGAAAGAATTCCGATTGCCGCATCTCCATATACCTTTGCTTTTTCCGTCAATCGGAGAATGGCAAGAGACGAGAGGATTACAAGCGGTATCGCCACAAACAGAGGATATATTCCTAGAAATAGTCCGATCGCGATAGCACCAAAACTCACATGAGAAAGCCCATCCCCGATGAGAGACAGTCTTCGTAGTACGAGAAAGAGTCCTAGTGTTGAGCACAGAAGCGCTACAAATATTCCCGTGATAAATGCCCGTTGGATAAATCCGTACTGAAAAAGGGTGATAATATTCATCATAGATATTAATGTTGGTGACACATAATGTGCTGAATTTCCTCCCCCAAATGCTGTTTCATATGAGGAGAGACACATAGCTGTTTAAAGTTGCCATAAAAGAGAATTTTTTTATCTAAATACAACATCTTATTTGCAAATCCTCCACTGTGTTCAATATCGTGAGTGACAAGGATAATTGTTGTCTTTTGTTTTTTATTAAGTTCGCCGGTGTAAGTAAAAAAGTCATTCCGTGTTTCTGTATCAATAGCGCTTACCGGCTCATCCAAAAATAACAGTTGTGGCGAATGGACGATCGCTCTTGCAAGAAGTGTGCGTTGCATTTGTCCTCCAGAAAGTTCTCCTACAAGTTTATCTGCAAGGGGCAAAATATGCATTTGTTTGAGCGCATCGTATACTTTTTCTGCATCATTGCTTGTCATACGTTTGGGAAATTGTTTTTGCGATAAGAGACCAAGAGCCACAACTTCCCTCACTGTTGCGGGAAATAAGGGATTAAACAACTGGACATTTTGGGGAAGATATCCGATGCGTTTCCAATCAGAGAAAGTTCCGCTTGGCACCCCCCATAGAGTTATTTTTCCCTTGCTTGGTACAAGAAGATTGAGAAATAGCTTCAATAGCGTTGATTTTCCTGATCCGTTGTGTCCAACAAGCGCAACATAATCTCCTTCCTGCACATCAAAAGACACATCGTTTACCACTTCGCTTCCCCCATAATGGAAAGAAACGTGCTGAGCTGATAGTACTGATTTCATAGTGTTATATACATCCTAAACCTTTTCGTAAATTATGTAAATTATTTTTCATAATCTCAATAAATGATACTCCACGTTCAAAATCATGTTTACTAATAGTATGTGCCCCATTCAATAGAAGCATCTGGGTGCCAGACTCTTCTGCTATTGTTTCTGCCACTTTGGGAGAAGATAATTCCTGATAAAAAATAGTGGAGACATGTTCCCTTTTTACCGTTTCTACAAGGCGTTTTAGATCGGATGCTGTTGGCTCGGCATCTGAGGAAATTCCAGCTGCAGCAAGATAGGTAAGGTTATACTGTCTTGCGAGGTATCCAAACGTATAGTGTCCTCCATATACAACCGTCCTATTTCTACAGGTGGTAAGCCCTTCCTTATATTTTGCTTCAAGCGCGGTAATTTCATTTTGATATTCTTGTGCATTTTTTCTGTAGAATGAACTATTTTTTTTGTCTGCCTGAATAAGCCCATTTGTTATTTCATCTATTATTTTGTGATCATTATTTAACCCCAGCCATATATGGGGATCAAGTGCTCCTTGTTTTTCGCCTAGATCATGAAACACTGCCGGGATCAGGCGAACACTCTTACTTGTATTAACAACTATGAGCCTGTTGTTGCTTACTCCCTTTATTACGTTCTCTGCCCATGTCTCCATAAGAGGCCCGGTATAGATAAAAAGATCTGCTTCGTTTAGAATAATCATGTCTCGGGGTGTCGGTTCAAATGAATGAGGTTCCACTCCGGGAGGAATAAGGAGAGTAACATCAACCAGGTTCTTCCCTATTTCTTTTGTGAAGTTATAAAGTGGATAAAGCGTAGTTACTACTTTTATTTTTTTCTGTAATATTATTTTTTGTTGAGGACTTTGTTTCCAAAAATATGCTCCACATCCAATAAAGATAACTCCACAGATGATGCTGAGAGTGACTTTTTTTATTGACATTTTTTGCACGTCCCAAAAAATTCTAATGAGTGTCTCTTTATTTTAAAAGATGAGTGTTTTCTGGCTTCTTTAAGGAGCGCATCTTCACAGAGCTCTATATCTTCAATGTCTCCGCAATTTTCACAGACAAGGTGGTGGTGGTGTCCGCAGTTGGCCAATTCATATCGCGTTTCTCTGTCTCCCAAGTGAATTTCCCTCACCACTTCAAGACGTACTAAGCTGGTTAATATACGATATACTGTTGCCTTATCAATAGTATTTTTTTTTGATTTTACCGTATTAAGTATTTCCAGTACTGTTTGAGGTTTTTGATGTAATACACGTAATACTTCCCGTTTTTGAGAGGTTAATCGCTGTCCTTTTTCTTTTATGAGGCGAGCAATTTCTTCCATATATACTCTATTATCGCAAATCATTCGCATTAAGTCAAGGGGGTATGTTGAGAGTCCTCTGATATAATATTTCACATGATAAAGCTTGTGATGATAGACTTTGATGATACCTTATGCTTGACGGAAAAAGCTGCTTTCGAAATCGAAAATCACATTGCGAATAAAATGGGTTTTCCCCCCATGGATCGCAAAACACACCTAAGAAATTGGGGCAAGCCAATAAAGGAGGCCATAAAAGAGAGGATTCCCGGAATTAATACTGATGAGTTTATCGTGCATTGGGAAAAAACATTACTGGAATTTGTGATGAGAAATGAGGTAGATGTAATCAGCGATAACAACTATAAAGTGTTGGATGAACTTAAAACATTCGGGTTAAAATTGGCAATCTTAACTTCCCGAACCATTGGAGAAGTAAAACATTTAATTCATATAAGCCATCCCCTCGCCGTGAGAATTGATAAGTTTTATCATACGGGTAATTCAAAATATATGAAGCCGGATCCACGTGTGTTTGATAAAGCTCTTCATGAATTTAAAGTAAAACCACATGAAGTGGTATATGTTGGAGATTCTTTGAGTGATGCTGTTGGTGCAAAAGCGGCTGGTCTTCATTTTATTGCCCTATTGGAAAGCAAATTAAGAACAAGGGATGATTTTAAAGGTTTGGGGGTTGATTTTTTTGCCGATACATTCACACAAATAATTAACTACATTCACAAACATTAATTGCAGGGAGTGTGGGCCGCCATATCTTAACTTGTAGCCTATTATAATTATCCGTTTGGACCAGAAATGAAAGCATAAAGTAATTTGATAAAAATTAGTGTTATAATACATTGAATAATATAAATATGATAGGATGTTGTAGCCTAAAGACACTTAAATTTTTCAAATCCATAAGCGATAAGCATCGCCAATTTATTCTGAGCCTCTTAAAAGTCCATAAAAACCTTAATGCGTCAGAAATCCAACGACATATTAAATTGTCTCAACCGACCACGTCTCATCACTTGTCGTTACTCACCCAGGCAGGTGCCATCGAAGCGAAGAAAAAAGGAAAAGAAGTGTATTACTCACTTAGCAACAAAAACATATCTTCCTGCTGTCTAGGCTTCTTGAAAAATGTGCTGCAATAAAACATAAGATCCTCTTTGATAGTGTTTTACATATTGACATATTGAAATTTATCGATATATAATTAAAACATGAAAGGAGGTGAAATATATGCATTTTTTTAAACATCTAAAAGGAGTTAAAGTAACAATGGAAAACAAAGGTGAAGAACTTGTCATAACCGCAAAGGGATCAAAGGAAACTATTGCCAACCTTGAAAAAAAACTGGGAGCGGTCAAAGAGCTTTGTGGTGATTGCTGCGGCGGAGAAGGTAGTTGTTGCTAAGGGAATAAGAGCTTGTTGCTAGCACAGGCTCTTAGGATCTCTTGCAATGGACGGAGGATTTATGAATTTATTGTAGGGTATCCACAAATTGCGTATGCGCTTCTTGGTAGCTGATTCCAAAAGTTTCCATAAACCCATTGTCAAAAGACTTACCTTTGCCAACTTGCCTTGCAATATCTGCAAATAATTTAATTCTTTCAATTTTATATATGTTTTCTGCTGGTTGATCTTCTTCTGTAAAGGGTATCCTATCTGTTGTATGTTGCTGGAAAAGCCATTGGGTAAAACTAGTAGCGTACGAATACAGTATAATTTTTCCATTTGCGTCAGGAGTGCATAACTCTTCAGTATCTGGAACTAGTCCTTTTATTTTACTCAGGCCCTCTTTTAGCCTCAATTTTTCAGCCATGAGGTCTCTACTCCTTTGAGGTCCCACAAGTATACCGAGCGCTTCGTAAAACCATTTGGGATTGTATCTTTCTCCCCAAAGTTTACGAGTGTAGGTGTGTGCGAGCTCGTGGTTGATAATTGCTTGATAATTTTTTTTGATGCTTTCCTCATCTCCCCCATGGTCTTTGAATAAAGAACTTTCTACGCCTAATGTAGAATAGTCTATCAACACGATTTTATCTTCTATACTTGAGCCCTGTGCTCCATCTCCTTTCTGCTTTATGCGAACATCTGATTCAATCATTGAACGATATTGATTATATTCGTCAGTCGTTCTCACTCTTACAAATTCAATGCGTGATACTTCATGTCCAAAAATTGTATTGTTTCTTTTGATCGCATTTTCATACGCAGAACGATAATCGAATTGAGAAAATTCTTCACCTTTTGGTGTCCATGCAGTAACATATACTCCATCGACATAAAATGTCTCTTTATCTGCAAACCTTTTTAAATATCGTTGAGCTTTAAATTCCCTTCCCATACGCTCAATTCTTTTCATCAGGCTCTTTTCATGAAGCATACCGTATCATATCAAATTTATGATTATTGATGGCGGAGAGCGTGGGCCACTATTGGAACTTTTTTTAATATGCTCATATTCCCAATGATAATTTCTTCCACGAACATGCGACCCATAAACTTGTAATACTAAGGGGCTTAATTGGCACTTGTTTGCATTACCTGGGAAATAAGATTAACAAAACTGTGGTAAGTATCCCCTCCCGCAATAATTGAACCAAATTGCGGGTCAAGAACTCCTGCAAATGAAGTGAGAGTGCAGGCAGTTTCAATCTGTTTTACGGTTGGTTGGATAGCTTTTACTCCTAAATCACATCTCTCATTTAACACCGCCTCTTCCAAAACAAAATTGATAGGAACCTCATAATTTGAGGCAGCATTCTGTATTGTCTCTGCCCTAAACACGATATCCGCTCTTCCCAGTACTTGTTGTCCGTTTGCAGCACCTACTAATAGGTTATTTTGTGCATGCGCCCCCTGTCCGAACCCCGGATTTGGCTTTTGATTCGTAATCCCAACTGCAATAAGAGGTATTGTCTGCTCATTTGGACCGAAAATAAAATGAATTATTCGAAATGGAGTTGGCATTGTGGAAAAATATTCCCTCATAAAATTCCTGATGATTTCTTTTGCACTTGGAGTATTCAATTGCTCTGTTATTTTAGGATTTCCATATGCGATAAAAGAATTTGTTGTCTTGTTCCCGTTGAATGTATCTTCCGAAACTATTTGTAGTGGAACAGAACTACTCTTTATTTCAGCATATGTTATTGCTACAGTTTCGTTTGTTTTTGGTGTTAATTTATTTTCGCCATTTGCTTGTATTCCAAACGAAAGTATATCTCCTTGAACATTGGTTAATTGGATAATGTTTATTTGATTAGTCATCCAATTTGCATCACTATTTCTCGTTGCATTTTTAATGTAAATGTTCTGTTGATCAAACCCTTGAACTTCAAGAAGTTGAATAATTTTTTGGGCAGATGTTTTATTATCCGATGGAATAAAACATTTCTTGTATCCATACCCATATGGAATATACTTTTGGGCACAGACCCATCCCACGGGGCATTTTAACTCTGGTCCGCAAGCATATTGTATCGATGTATCATTGGCTAATGATTTAGGTAGGCTCGCCCTTGAGTTTATTGGTTTTATTCTTCCGGCAAGATGGGAAAACAATATTACTACCCCAGCTAACATAATCACTGAACAAAAAACAAAAAGAAATCGTTTTGAAATACAATACTGTTTTTTATGCTGCATAGATTTCATTATAAATTACTCTATATGGTGTTTACAATGTTGACGTCTATTTTTTACTAGTTATATTTTGTAATTATGATGAAGGAGTTGGCCATAACAGAAATGCGGAGAGGGAGGGGTTTCCCCCAAGGGGACTAGCTACTCCGTATGTAAAATGATCACTCCGTAGCGGCGCGTTCCTCACCCCTCATTCATCATCAAAAATCTCCAACCCTTCGGGTTGATGATTTTTGCTGGCGGAGAGGGAGGGGTTCGAACCCTCGATGACATTGCTGCCATACAGGTTTTCGAAACCTGCGCGATCAACCACTCTGCCACCTCTCCAAAGCCTATTTCAGCCTCACTAAAGTATAACACAGCCTTAAGTAGAATCACCTTCCCCATAACGTCAGAAATATTCTGTTCAAACCCCTTAATACATGCCTCATGTAAGCCAAATGGGTCTGTTCTGTGGTAAAATGGATGCTCTGGAAACCATAATAAAGTTCTCTCAAGTCTCCTTTGACTTTGGGCACGATAAGACCATCATCGACGAAGTAAGCTTCTCTGTCCGTAAGGGCATGAAGGTTGCTTTGATGGGTCAAAATGGAGCCGGTAAAAGTACCCTTTTTAAGCTCATTACAAAAACTCTTGAGCCCTCGGGTGGAGATATTTCAGTTGATAAACGAATTGTCATCGCCATAGCTCATCAAGTCATTACCCCAAGCGATATGGCACTATCCGTGGAAGAGTATTTTCAAAAACAGTTAGGGGGTGTTGAGACATATGAATTACAGAGAAGATTGAGCGGAGTTCTGAGCGTCGTAAACCTGAAAGCACCTTTGAATAAAATTATCAAATCATTTTCTGGCGGTCAGCAGGCGCGAATTCTTCTTGCATCTGCCCTTATTCAAGATCCAGACCTCTTGTTATTGGATGAGCCTACCAATAATTTGGATCACACGGGCATAGCTCACCTCACCAATTTTCTTATAAACTACAAAAAAAGTGTTGTTGTTATTTCGCACGATGCAGAATTTTTAAATGCTTTTACTGAGGGGGTTTTGTATCTGGACAGTTTTACAAAAAAAATTGAGCAGTATGCTGGCAACTATAATGACGTGGTGGAACAAATTGCGGTTCGCATTGAACGGGAACACAGGCAAAATGCCCAAATGGAACGGGGAATCCAAGAAAACAAGGATCGATCAAACTTTTTTGCTCACAAAGGCGGCAAAATGCGACTTGTCGCAAAGAAAATGCGGGAAAAAGCAGAGAAAATGGAGAGTGAAAAGGTGGCGGTGCGAAGAGAAGATAAGACTATTCGTCCATTTATTATTCCCGTCCAAGAAGATCTTGTTAATGAAGATATGCAAATATCCTCATTCACCGCGATGAAAGATCACACCGAAATTACCAAGCCGGCCCGTATATTTCTGGTTAAAAATAAACATCTGCTTATCGTTGGACCAAATGGAATTGGTAAAAGTACCCTTATTGAATCGCTTGCCAAGGGAACCGCAAAAGGAGTTGTCCTTTCCCCTGGCATTCGTATCGGATATTATCGCCAAGACTTCTCCACTCTTGACTTTAACGACACGGTGTATGAATCCCTCACAAAAGCTGTAAAAGAAGCAAATGGCGTTATCTATGAACAACAGATTCGCTCAGTTGCAGCAGGGTTTCTTATCACTTCAGAACATATGCATTCTAAAATTGGCCTCCTATCGGAGGGACAAAAGGGATTGGTATCATTTGCACGGTTGGTACTTCTTAAGCCGGGCCTTCTCATCCTTGATGAGCCAACAAATCACATTAACTTCCGCCATCTCCCCCGTATTGCAGAGGCGTTAAACACATATCAAGGTATGATGATTCTTGTCTCCCACGTTCCGGAGTTTGTCGCAAAAATTAGGATTGATGAAATACTTGACTTGGAGAAGTAAAATGTGAAATACCCCCATATTCAAAAAAAGTATGGTATAATATACATAGATTTAGATAGGATAATAAACCTGCTTGAATTTAGTTCGATTGAGTAAAACTTCTTTTTTAAAGATAGACACCAACGAAACTTTGTCTTTTAGACACAAAAAAAGGTCGCAAAATTGTAAATATTTGGCCTTATTTTTGGAAAGCTTCACGCATACATATTTGTTGCATGACAGTAATCGCCTCTTAATCAGACAAGTCATAATTCGGGCAGATTTATTCTCCTAACTTTTTTTGTTGCTTCTGCATATTCCTTGTCAGTTGCCTCAACTCCTTCAAGACACGACTCTTTCTTCCTTTTCCAATAGGGTAATTATTTCATATTTTCTCGAGAGGCATTCCGCATGTAGTACACAGTGTGATCATAATAATAAATTAATGAGTAATAGTACCATTGTAATTCATCTGTTATTCCTGGCATTACAAATTATCTCTATACTTTCAGGGTTTCAAAACTTATTAGTATAATAAATATTATGAAGCAGGATGAAATAATAAAAAAAACCGTTGAGTTTGTGAGGTATGAATTAGACAGTGAAGGATCTCATGATTGGTGGCATATATATCGTGTATGGCACATGGCAAAAAAGCTGGCAAAATTAGAACACGCGGATATGTTTATTGTCGAGCTTGCGGCACTTCTCCATGATATTGCAGACCGAAAACTTAATAATGGTGATGAACAAGCTGGATTACAAAAGGTGCGCACATATCTTTCAACCTGTGTTGAAAATGCCACAACAATTGATGCTATTGTCCACATTATCGAGACATATTCTTATACGAACCATCTCAAACATAAAAAAGGAATGGATACCCTCGAAGGACAAGTTGTACAGGATGCGGATCGACTTGATGCCATCGGGGCTATTGGAATTGCCCGCACATTTAGTTATGGAGGTCATGCGCGCCGCCCCCTTTATGACCCGGCCATCAAGCCCCGAAGAAATGTGACTACGAGCGAGTACACAAATGCTCCATCGCCAAGTCTGAATCATTTTCATGAAAAGCTTCTTCTTCTTACAGATCTGATGAATACACAGACAGCAAAAAAGATCGCAAAAGGACGCCACATTTATATGGAGGAATTTATGAAGCAGTTTCTTATGGAGTGGAATAGTGAAGATTTAATATAAAACACATGAAAAAGCCTCTTTGGTTTAAAGCAAAAAATTAATAAGTGAGCTATGTGTTCGCTTGTATTTTTTTCACTGCTTGCATAAATGCTTCCGTGGTATATGAAGCCCCTGCCACGCGAGATACATTTATATCTTTTATATTTTTTCCTACTACATATGATTTTATTTCTGCAGCAAATGCGTTTTGGTACGCCGCTGATGTGTCATTACTTGGGTTAAGTGAAAGTTGAAGATCTGTAACGGTTGCCCCATCAAGAGTAATGTTCACAGAAACGCTTTCCGGGAAATTTCCCACGGTATAATCTACTATTTCCGATACCTTCTTTAGTGAGGGTGGTGTGGGTGATGCTATTGTTGTTTTAATAATCTGCTCTGTGGGAACAATTGTGGGGATTGTTATGGTTGGCGTTACTTGAGTTGAAGAAGGAATAATTGGTACATCAAAAATATAAAGAATCACACTTACTCCCAAGACAAGACCTAATACTTTGTAACTATTCTTTTTTATATTCATTTTGATGACTCTGTGTGAATTTACTAAATACTCGTGTCATACGCCACACCACTAAAATGAGATATGCTCCAAAGAGCATAAACCAATATATCCTAATAAAAGCAAACGTCCTCAAAAAACTTCCAATGGTGAGTGCATGAATAAAAACAAATATCATCATGGGGTATGACAAATAATGAATGTTAAGCCATTTTTTATATGAAATAGTACTCCGCAAAAAAGTGCTTGTAAGCCAAACAAGTAAGACGAGAAGGAGTGCAAATCGTCCATAGGTAATATGGGTACTCATCGACGTGGATAAATCGGGGAGGAATAAAAAGGTAAGTTTTTCGGCATAAGAAAACATCTCAAGAATTGGGTGAATAAGTACAAAAAACATACCCCAAACCCCCAAAATTATATGCAATTTCATAAAATGTGCGGGAGTAGCAGGAATTTTTTTTGCCAGCTCACGAATACCAAGGATAAATTCCCAGAGAAGAAAGGTTGCCCCGATGAATCCTGCGATGTTTCCAAATGCGTAGGTAAAATTTCCTACGACCTGTATTTGGGTAAACAAATAGAGAAACGGAAGTATAGAAACAACAATTGCCAAAACAATTCCTCCCATATAGATCATGGTATCAAATTAACGGGCTGATCCGCTGGCGGTTCCCCCCATACGAAACTGAGGATTTAGCTGAACATTTTGTGCACTTACACTTCCATCTGTATTGGTTGTGCCAAATATTCCCACCTTTTCTCCCACCTTTAATTCAGATTTTTCCACTGCTGTAGTTTTATTAAAAATAGTTTTTTCGTTTAATAAAACAATACGTGAGCTTCCGTCAACAAGCTTTACTGTGAGGGATGTGTTATCAATATTAATTATTTCTCCGGAGATGGGTTGCCCACTTCCCATTCTTCGTGTCCCGTTTCCTCCGGTTCTCCCGGTACCTTGTTGACTTGATGCAAAACCACGACCCGCTGTTTGTTGACTCAGTTGATACTGAGTTCCTCCAAAAAATGCTAACACTCCTACCCCTGCCGCTATTAAAAGAACCATTATTGGTTTCATAGAATGAAAATATAATTGATAATATTTATTTATTCATATCTCAATGCTTCAATTGGTTGTAATTTTGATGCTTTTTGTGCGGGATACCACCCAAACACTACTCCAATTATTCCCGATACTCCCATAGCCAAAAGAATGGCGGGAACTGAAATCGTAAATGGCAAACTC
>JAZDOY010000013.1:0-4487 GCA_043798165.1 bacterium
CACGTATGGAACTTTGACGCAGACATTTTACCAAATACCGTTGAAGTATATATAAAAAAATTACGAGATAAAATAGACAATCAATTTTCAAATAAAAAACAATTAATCAAAACTGTTCGTGGATTTGGATATAAATTAGGCAACATTGAGTAATAATATAATGTTGCATAAGTGGCCGTAGTTGTTTCATGAATGAAACAAACGAGCCACTAAGGTACGACAAAATATATGTTTATTTCTGCACGAAGAAAATTAACTGCATGGTACCTGGTCATTCTTATGAGTGTGAGTATTTCCTTTAGCATCGTCATTTATCGGGGAATGATAGCTGAAATAGATCGGTTTACTCAAACCCAACGTATTCGAATTGAACGTAGGTTTGATGAGGTAGGTCTTCCGCGCCCACCCGTCATCATTGATACAGTAATGATGAATGAAATAAAACAACATCTTATCCTCAATTTCCTCGGCATTAATGGAATTATTTTTGTTGTCATGGGCGGCCTCTCCTACATCTTAGCAGGGAAAACATTACAACCTATTCAAGACATGGTAGAAGAACAAAATCGTTTTATATCTGACGCTTCGCACGAGCTAAAGACTCCACTTACCGCAATGAAAAGCTCTCTTGAAGTATATGTGAGGGATCCAAAAATGACTCTTGTTGAAGCAAAGCAAGTTTTGCGTGAAAATATACAAGAAGTCAATAGACTGCAGATATTATCTGAATCACTTCTTACGCTTTCTGAGAATCAGTCGGGCAATATGTCTCATCTCATGACACAATTACACCCAAAAGACCTCATTATAAAAGCATGTCATCAAGTCAAACACTCCGCAGATAAGAAAAAAATAAAAATACACATTTCTTCTTTTCCTGATACAGAAATTGAAGGAAATGAAGAAAAACTTATCGAGCTTTTTACAATTTTATTGGACAATGCGATTAAGTATAGCGCGGAAGAAACAGCAATATCGCTTTCGGGTGAGTCAGTGAAAAAAGAACTGATACTGAGAGTATCTGATAAAGGGATAGGAATCGATGAAAAAGACATTCCCCATGTATTTGATCGTTTTTATCGATCCGATAGTGCGCGTGGGAGAGTTGGAGTGGGTGGATATGGCCTAGGTCTCTCCATTGCAAAAAAAATTGTAGAGTTTCATAAGGGAAAAATTTCAATAGAAAGCGCTGCAAATTTTGGGACAACGGTAATAGTTTGGTTGCCTACAATTTAAGCTTGTTTTCAGAATTACTAATTAATATTGTGGGTATATGAATATATTTAAAAAAGGAAAAGAATGGTTTAGTGCGAAGTCGCTATGGTTAAAAATACTTATAGTATTAGTTATTCTCGGAGTTGGGGGAGTAACAATATATTTATTATTTGGGACCAAAAAATCATCAGTTCAATATCAAACTGGGGCAGTGGAAAAGGGAACATTAGTCGTTGCCGTTACTGGTTCGGGAACTGTGTCTTCCGCAAATAACACAAATATTACCACTCAAGCCACAGGAGTTGTTTCAAAATTATATGTAAAAGATGGGGATAGAGTGAAAAGCGGAGATAAAATTATGGAAATTGATCTTGATTTAGATGGAAAACAGACAGCGTCTCAAGCACTATCCAGCTATCAAAGTGCAAAAAACAGCCTGGACAGCGCACAGGCAAACATGTATTCAATGCAATCTGCAATGTTTACCAACTGGGATGCGTTTATGAAAATTGCACAAAACGGCACCTACCAATATGAAGATGGAAGCCCAAACAATATCAACCGATCACTCCCGGAGTTTCATATAGCAAATGACAACTGGCTTGCTGCAGAGGCAAAGTATAAAATTCAACAAAATGTGGTGTACCAAGCCCAAACATCACTTAGTTCCGCATGGTCTGCATACCAAAAAGCCTCTTCCACCGTGTATGCCCCCATTTCAGGTACCGTATCAGGATTCGCTCTCCAAGAAGGGTCTGTAATAACCTCAAATGCATCTTCCCAAACCAGTAATGTAAGTAATACAAAAATTGCCAACGTAAAAACCGACGCAACACCAATAGTATCGCTCAATCTTACTGAAATTGATGTCCCAAAGGTTGCCATTGGAGACAAGGCAACCGTCACACTGGATGCATATCCGGACAAAACCTTTACCGGCAAGGTGGTAAGCATTGATACCGTTGGTTCGGTATCTTCTGGGGTAACCACCTATCCGACAGTGATAAAACTGGATACTGATACAACAACAATTCTTCCCAATATGGCCGTGTCGGCAAATATTATTACTGCAACGAAAAATGACGTGTTACTCGTTCCCAGCAGTAGCGTTCAACAAACCACAGATGGATCAAACTATGTACAGGTGATGAAAAATGGAAAAGTGTCGGAAGTAACGGTAGAAATTGGATTATTATCAGACATACAAACAGAAATTGTTTCCGGAGTGTCTGAAGGTGATGTTGTCGTGACAAGCACCATTAATGCAGCGACAACTTCAACAACCACCACCTCGCCATTTAGTTCATTTGGTGGCGGACGAACGGGAAGCGGAGCCGTGCAAAGATTAGGAAGATAACAAAACTTCTATGATACAAATGAAAGATGTGTCCAAAATCTATAAAACGGAAATGATTGAAACCATTGCATTGTCGCATATTTCTTTTGAAATAGAGAAGGGTGAATTTGTAGCAATTATGGGTCCATCGGGAAGTGGTAAATCAACACTCATGCATATCCTTGGAGCGCTTGACCTGGCAACGAGTGGAGAATATATTCTTGATGGCGAGTCTGTTTCAAAGCTGAGTCAGGATGAATTGGCCGATATTCGCAATCGCAAAATTGGATTTATTTTTCAGGCTTTTAACCTTCTTCCTCGTACAACCGCATTAAAAAATGTGATGCTCCCTATGGTATACGCGGGCATTCCCAAAAAGGAACGGCTTGAAAAAGCACAAAAATATTTAGAAATGGTGGGACTGAAAGATAGAATGTATCATACTTCAAATCAGTTGTCTGGAGGACAACAGCAACGAGTAGCGATCGCACGGGGACTTGTGATGAACCCTGCAATTCTTCTTGCTGATGAGCCAACCGGGAATATTGCCTCAACACAAGCAGAAGAAGTGATGACACTGTTTAAAAAACTGAATGATGAGGGACATACTATCGTCATGATTACCCATGAGTTAGATATTGCTAATCACGCGAGACGAATTATTTCTATCAGGGATGGAGAGATAGTGGGAGACAAACAAAAAAAATAATATGGATATAAAAGAATTGATAATAGAATGTTTTAGCACGCTCACCGTAAATAAAATGCGGACGGGTCTTGCTATTTTGGGTATTGTTATCGGTATTGGAAGCGTAATCGCTCTCATCTCTTTGGGGCAGGCAAGCCAGAAAATGATTGAAAATCAAATACAGTCGCTTGGCTCAAATTTGTTAACAGTTTCTCCTAGTGGTCAGTCGAGCGGCGCAGTAAGAGGGGCACAAGGAGGAGGAACAACACTCACCTTGGAAGACGCAAAAGCACTTCAATCATCTCCAACAATAACAACGGTAAAGACAATTTCTCCAGAATATTCAAAAAGATCTCAAGTAATCGTGGGGAGGAATAATACGAATACACAAATATACGGCGTCTATCCCGCATACGCGGAAATTCGCAAAATTACTCTTTCATCTGGAGTGTTTATTAGCACACGAGACGTGGAATCGATGAGCAAAGTGGCCGTTATTGGACCTCAAGTGGTGACAGACCTATTTGGAGAAGGGGCAAATCCTGTTGGGAAGACGATACGTATAGGAGTCCAGTCACTGAAAATAATTGGGGTAACAACATCAAAAGGAGGGAGCGGGTTTAATAATCAGGATGATATAATTTATGTGCCACTCAGCACCGCCCAGAAGCAACTGTTTGGAGTATCCTACTTAAGCTCCATTTCTGTTGAAGCAAAATCACAAGAAGTGATGACGCAAGCGCAAAATGAAATAGGATATCTTCTTTTAGCACGACACAAATTTAATGACCCAACTCAAGCAGATTTTTCTATCATGTCTCAAACGGATATTATGAATACCGCATCTTCTATAACTGGCACATTCACCACGCTTTTAAGCGGCATCGCAGCTATCTCCCTTCTCGTGGGAGGTATTGGTATTATGAACATCATGTTGGTGACAGTGACGGAGCGTACGAGAGAAATTGGGCTGCGAAAAGCACTGGGAGCAAAACAAAAAGTTGTCATACTCCAATTTCTTTTTGAAGCAATTATTCTCACCTTTACCGGAGGAATTATCGGCATGCTCCTTGGCATATTTATTTCATTTATTCTTTCAAGCGTGATGAGTTTGCCATTTACGATTTCAGTTCCCGCCATTCTTTTGGCTATGGGAGTATCGGGAATAATTGGAGTAGTGTTTGGGTGGTATCCCGCACAAAAAGCATCAAAATTACAACCAATTGAAGCATTGAGATATGAATAAAT
>JAZDOY010000033.1:0-6066 GCA_043798165.1 bacterium
ACTCTCATTTTGTATCATTAGGGCAACCAAAATCCATGGTTTGAAGGGAACTTCAAGCTTTCAAAATCATTATAATTTTGAATTTTGGGGAAAAATCATATGTCCAAGTACGATCTGACCTTTCTTCTGAACGAAGAATCAGAGTTAAAAACGTTAAAAGAGCTTGTTGCTTCGCTTGACTGCAAAATAGTAAGCGAGGAAAAATGGGGAGAAAAAACACTCGCTTATCCCATTAAAAGACTCCTTAAAGCAGTTTATTATCAATGGCACCTTGAGATGCCTAAAACTAACGCAATGGAGTTGCGCAAAAGGCTTCAATTTAATGAGAAACTAATTCGGTACCTTTTATTAGCAATTGATTAACATATCTTATGGCAAGTAGATCAATGAATAAGGCGACTCTCATCGGCAACTTAACCCGAGACCCTGAGTTAAAATATACCCCCAATGGAACGGCTGTGTGTACATTTGGTGTTGCAACAAATAGATCTTGGACCACAACCGACGGACAAATAAAAGAAGATACTCAATTTCACCGTGTCGTAGCATGGCAGAAATTGGCCGAACTCTGTGGAAAGCTTCTTGCAAAAGGAAAAAAGATTTATATGGAAGGACGCATTACCTATAGAAGCTTTACCGGCAAGGATGGCCAGCAACGATCTATCACGGAAATTGTTCTCGATGATTTTATTATGTTTGACAGTGGAAAACGACTTGTTCCAGGAGAAGGAGCGGCCCCAACAGAAGCCCCAACTCATGTCGATGCATCTGTGTCACCAGAACATCACAGCGACACCCCTGGACCACAAAATAGCCACACAGAAACAGTCAATCCAGAAGATATTCCTTTTTAATTTATTAATTTAATATATATATGACAAACAATTGTTTTTTTTGTGAATACAAATCAGAACCAGCATTCAAAGATCTTGATAACTTAGATAAGTTTCTTTCTATTCGAAAGAAAATCGTCAACCGTGAACGATCTCGTGTGTGTGCAAAACACCAACGAAAACTTACCAAAGAGATAAAGTATGCGCGATACTTAGCTCTTCTTCCCTTTGTCTCATATCAGGGAATGAAATAAGAAGAAAGGGAATCTGGTATCATTAAGGTATGATTCTTGAGATACCAATTGATCCAGAAAAAAAGCTTGCGATCAAAATAGGAGACAAAGTTGATTTTAATACGCCTCTGTACACAAATAAAGAAAAGACAGAAGAGCGTATTGAGGTGGCTGAGCTTCTTTCCATTCATCCAAAACGAATATTTCATCACCTCAGAAAAAATGTCGGAGACACCGTTGCATCCGGAGACCTACTCGCTGAAAATAAATCTCTCTTCTCAAGCAAAAAAGTGACCTCACATATTGGTGGAGTCATCACCGAAGTTGATCATATTGAGGGTATCGTGCTGATTGAGACGGAAAAAGAAACACATTCAGAACATTGTTGGTTTGCAGGACATGTGGTTGAGGTGTCAAAAAAACAGGTACAGATAAAAATTGGAAAGCATATTATACTTGAGGCAAAATATATTGAAAAAGATTTTGGGGGAATAATATGGCTCCTTTCCGAACAGCCAAATGAGAGTCCTTCATGCCCAGTTGGAGTTGTCGAACGGGCAACAGAATATAAAGTGGCAAAGCTTGAGGCACTTGGCGGACGGGGTCTCATTACTACCTATAAATACGAAGGAATCACACCCCTTCCGAAGGCTGAGTTTAAGCTAAAAGACAGCTATAAGGAAGTAGAATCAAAACAATTTTCCTGTTGTTTTGCACAGGTACAACATAGTACAATCATACTTTATTCCCTATGAAAACCGGTAAGCCAACTCATAAAATAACCAATGTTCTTCTCATCGCCTCTGTTGCAGTTCTTTTATTCGGATTAGGATATAAATTGGGGGAATATAAGACACCTTTTAGTAAAAATGAACAAATCGCTACAAACAGTAAAAACATTGATTTTTCCATGTTTTGGAAGGTGTGGGATACTGTAGAAAAAAAGTATGTTGACAAGAAAAAAGTAGACCCAAAGAAAATGTATTATGGAGCAATAAAAGGGCTTGTTGCCTCAGTAGAAGATCCTTATACCTTTTTTCTTACGCCGGCCGAAAATCAACAAACAAAAGATGGGCTTGAAGGAAAATTTGAAGGCATTGGTGCACAGCTTGGCATGAAAGAAAGCAGAGTTGTAGTTATCGCTCCACTGAAAAATTCACCTGCAGAAAAGGCAGGGATGTTGGCAGGAGACTATATTATCAAAGTAAATAATGAAGCAACAGCAGGAATGCCCCTCACACAAGTGGTATCAAAGGTCCGTGGAAACAAAGGGACAAAAGTGCATCTCACCCTTTTACGAAACGGAAAAGAAATAGAAGTTGATGTCGTGCGCGACACAATTCGCGTGGAATCTGTCGAGACAAAGCTTGACGAACATCTGTCAACATGCACCAATAATTGCGAAAAAGTTGCATATTTAAAATTAAATCAGTTTGGTGACAGTACGGTTGATGAATGGGAACAAAAAGTGAGCGAAATAAAAGCAAAATGGGACAGCAAAGCAATTAAAGGATTGGTTTTAGACCTTCGAGACAATCCAGGTGGATACCTGGAAAGCTCAGTGTATCTCGCGGGTGAATTCCTAGAACAAGGAAAACTCGTCGTGAAACAAGAGTCAACCAGTTATGAAAATAAAGATTATTATGTAACACGAAAAGGTTCGCTTCTTGATATTCCACTCACCGTGTTAATCAATGGCGGATCTGCCTCTGCCGCAGAAATATTGTCAGGAGCCCTCAGAGACTATAAACGAGCAAAACTTATTGGAGAAAAGTCATTTGGAAAAGGTTCCGTTCAGGAAGCGATAGATCTGGGAGAGGGGATGGGACTACACCTTACTGTGGCAAAATGGGTTCTTCCAAAAGGAGATTGGATTAACGGGAAAGGAATCGAGCCAGAAATTACAGTGAAAAATGCCGTACCGGAAGGAAATACAATGTCTCGAGAAACGGATGCCCAGCTTGATAAAGCGGTGCAACTTATAATAGAAAAATAATCATTAATTACCAGTTAATCATTATAATTCTATGAAGAAACTGTTTTTTTATTATTGTTTTAATAGTCCTTGTCATCTTCTTTACCCAGTCATATAAGACCCTTCCTCAGCTTATTGTGCAACCATTCGTGGAAAAACAGCATACTTAACGATGTTCCTGAGGGAGCTTACGTACAGTATGTCGTTCCGTAATCTCCCGCATTTAATACAGGGATAAAAGAAGAGGATATTATCACCTATTTTTCGGGTGTAAAAATAACCTCTGAAAGCAAAAACGACATCTCTCAACTCGTTACACAAAAGAAAATAGGAGACAGGATAGATGTCACGATTTGGAGAAATGGGGAAGAAATAAAACTCACAATAACACTTGCTTCGGCAAATCAGTAGGGTATCAAAAAGTAAAGTAGCTTAGGATTCGCGAGAGAAGAGAAAGCTCAACTTTGACCACACTTCCTGTGTCTGCTGAGACAAGTATTTGTTTTTTAATGGGGAATGGAAATAAACCGAGGAATTTTTCTACTTTTTCACCCGATATCCGATAAATAAGTGCCCCATTTTCACTTACAAGGAGAATAGATGGCTCTATTTTTCCTTTTGCATTGAGAGCTTTTAATTCAATCACTATCCCCAACGCTTCATCCGGCATAATACTCACTCTTTGTGGGCCGTTTGGCGTTTGTACGGTGAGAATGCCGCTTAACGGATCAACAGACAGACCCATATTAGAGAGTGCAATAACGTTATTGGCATTGATTTCAAGGCTGGGTAGGGATGTATTTGACTGAGAATTAACGTTTTGTTGGGCCTTTTGTTCTTCTTGGGTAGTGGAACTGCTAGGTTGGTTTGAGATGGTAAAAAATTGATCACCTCGTTTTACAGTAAGTTCATCCTGACGGGTGACGAAAGCATTCCCCATTTTTTGTTCAAGGGTAACAAGAATGCCCCCCGCTGCCGGAGTTTCGTTTTTGGCAAGTAGTCGTTGTTCTTGGGGAAGAAGCGGTCGTTCGGTAGGCATGTTTTTTGCGGCATATGCATTTGGCACAATTTTTATTTCGGTAAGAGCTTTTGTATCAAGCGTATAGGTTGTTTTATTTTCCTTTGCTGCTTTTTGGGCTGTAAGAGAATTGGGGATGAATGGGATGGTGGGGGTGGGGATTGATGCGTGAATATACTGCGGGGTTGGGATGTTGGGAATAACCTGTGATGGAACATTGGTTGGGGAGGGCAGGAGAACCTGGCTTCCAGAATTGGTTGTGCGAGATGTGGGGATAGGAGTATATGTTGGATAGTAGTATTTTGTGGGGATAGGAGTAGCGGTAGATGAAAAAATAATAGGTGCCACATTATTTATAACCCACCCAACATTTCCCGGGGGAGGCGTTGTAGGAGAGTTTCCTACAACAGAAGCGGCGGCGGCACCTCGAGGACGGCTTGACTGCGTAGGAGTTGGCTCAAATGAACTGAGGGATATGATAATTCTTTCTCCCCCGCCTGTAGGAGTGGGTGAAGGAATGGTAGTTGGGGTATTGGTTGGCGTAGGAGTGCTTGTGGGGAGTCCCTTGAGCGTTGCATCAAGAGCTCCTGGCGTGAGCGTAATCCATGGAAAGCAAACAGTAGGAACAGGAAACGTCATACAGGCGTCACACATTTTATCAGGAGGCACTGGACTAATACAACAGGTGCGAAGCCTGCTTGGGTGTTGATAATAATTTGAGATATCACAATAAATAGTACTGCCTTGTGCCAAGAACACATGACTTGTTGATTGTTGGGATAAAACGGTTTGTTGAACGATAAAAACTACGCCCAAAGCTATAAGAGTGACTACCCATGTTTTTTTCATGACAATCTCATTATAATCAAAAGGAATACATGAACACAACATATATTGATACCCACTGCCACCTCAATTTTAAGCGGTTTAACAAAACAAGAGAGCAGGTGCTTATTGAGGCTCAAAAAAATGGGGTAACAATGATTATTGTGCCTGGAACAGACATTTCCTCATCGCAAAATGCAGTTGGGCTTGCGACACAAAACGAGATGTTGTATGCCGCTATAGGTATTCATCCCCATCACACATTCGATACAAAACATACAGCATCCACTCTGCAACAAGACATATGTGAACTTGAAAAACTCATTATTCACGCAAAAGTAATAGCGGTGGGTGAGGTGGGTCTTGATGCACATGCGTATGAAGATACAAAATATCCCAACTATCAAATAAGCAGTACGTTTATGGAAGCGCAAAAAGAATATTTTATTGCTCAAATACGTTTGGCGAAACAGTATAAGAAATCCCTCATTATTCATAATCGGGAAACAAAAAACGATCTACTCACCATTCTTGCAAAAGAATGGAGCGAAGACATGCGTTTCAGAAGCGTTTTTCACTGCTGTGAGCCTGACGATGAGCTTTTTGAGTATGCAAAAATACACAATATCTTTATTGGAGTTGATGGGGATGTCACCTATGGGGGAGAAAAAGCGGCATTTGTGCAAAATATTCCCCTTTCGATGCTCGTATTGGAGACTGATTCGCCATTTCTTCTTCCAGAACCACTCCGAGCTCAAAAGCTATATCCCAATACCCCAGCAACTATTCCCCTTATCGCCCAGTGCATTGCAAAATTAAAGGGAATAACAGTGGAAGAAGTGGCTGAGGTGACGACAAGAAATGCAAGGAAACTATTTCGACTGTAATCTTTAAACTCTAAACCTTAAACCCTAAATCATAATCAAATAATACAAAACCCTCAATCTCAAACACTAAACGAGACGGTTTAAAATTTAGAATTTATGATTTGGGATTACAAGTACACAACCTCCCGTAATCTTTTCTTAAATATCTCTGCATTATATTTTTTAGATTGTTTTAGAGCCCCAACAGAAAGTATTTTTAATTTATCAGCGTTATTCATAAGGGAAGTAATTACTGTCGCAATCCTATCTGTATCGTCACAGTCCACAAACTCGGCATTACCCTCTGCAATCTCAT
>JAZDOY010000044.1:0-2863 GCA_043798165.1 bacterium
GAAGGAGATCATGAGGAAATTAGGTGTTCCCCCGCTTCCCGCTGCCTTTCTATGAAAATGTAGTGTATAAAATGGATGTGGCAAAGTTGTATATCAATGATTATTAAGGGTAATTAGAAAATGGGGTGTCAAACTTCGGCAGCCATTGCTGGTCGAAAGTAATCGGACAATAGCTCAGCTCTCACCGGAAGCGCAAAGGCGTCATCCAATATTCTTTTAATCTGACCTCCGCTCATGCCGTTGGCAATGTTTTGATAAACCATCCAACAAATTAAGCCGTGTCCGTATTTGCTTTTGATACCGCGATGCTTTTTCCGAGAATAATATTTGTGACACTCCGTGCAAGAATAATCAACACCAGAATATTTAGTGACCCACCTCTTCATTCCACCTTGAAAGATTTTCAAATCAAACAATTTTTTCGAAAAGTGTTGGCCGCTATGAAATTTATTATTACCGCAATAAGAACATTTGCGTGGCGGCCTAAATTTTACGCATTTATTAACCCGTCCCGACAACCTCTGTTGTATTTTTTCTTTTTTTACAACTTGCAAAATACTATTACTTGTTCGGAAATATACTTTTTCCTTTTGATAATCAAAATATGCACAGCGGTTTATATAGTCTAAATCAGGAGAACAATAAACGGTACTGTGCCAATTGCGAGGGTCATGTTCATCTTGTGGTTTTTGCTCACATATATATTCTAGACTTTTACCGTCATTATTTCCCTCATTATTATTTGCACTAATGCCAGAAAGAACACCCGTTATTTTTTTCAGGGCCAAACAATCTTCAAGGTTATATTGAATCAACTGCTGTTTTAATCCACCATCCTGACTTTTATCCCAATTTTTTTTCCAAAGCACACTTTCCCATCCTGATGCATTCTTTTCAGTCCAATGAAAACCCAGGTAGGCCCCTATATCTTTTAACTTATTCGAGTAAGTCGGGAAGTAAACGTAACCGTAAATCTTAGACAAAACATTTATCGATTTATTGAGTATGCCGTCTATCTCTCTGCTCTTATGTCCCCCAAGTTTTTTCTGCATTTTTCTTAGAAACTTTGTTTCATAGCTTCCATAGTGGTATAAAGAACAGTCTGCGTAATTTTTCAATAAATGTGAGAACTGCATAAAAATTGTATCTTCGCCTTTCTCATCGTCAGCCCAGAAGGAGTACCGTTTCTCTACGCTATTTTCAACAATCACCACACCGATCAAATAATAGTAGTTTTTAAATGGATCGCCTTCCACATCAAAAAATATTTGCGCATTTGTCACAGGAAACTGTGGTCGTTCATAAACATAAATCTTATTATTTTGAATTGAGAGGGCTTGGAGTTCAACTAAATGCTTCTTCGAATATACCTTTGTGCCTTTTCTTTTTCGGCGTGGTCGGAAGGTGTATGAATACTGCGTGACGGTAAATATTCCTTTATTATGTAGCTTCTCGATCTCCTTTTCACTGAGTGCACTCAGAAGACTAAGGTCATCTTTGTCCTTCGCTGCCGCCATACAGTCTGCCTGAAACTCGCACATTTTACAATGATCATTTAGCCGTAATGACGGTGCCGTATGTGTTTCCATCATCTTGCCAATCTCTTTTTCTACTTTGCCTGCCGCCTTGATCAGAGATGCGAGCTGCACCTTTGCTGAAGAGAAATTATCTCCAAAAATAATTTTACCGATAGTCGGCTCTACCTTCTGTTCGTGGCTTAAGGTCAAGCCACAAAATGCCAACAAGAGCTTGTCCTGCTTGGTTATCTTTCGCTGGGGTAAAAAGAGAATCGGATGATAGACTGGTTTGTGAGGGGAAGATTGAGATGCCAGTTCTACTGCATCAAGGATAAGAGAGTTTTTATTATTTGAAATCGAAATGGCGGTGGCAATAGAAAGGTTCTGCTTTTTAACATCTTTGAATGTACCGGTTAGAATGAATGGTTCTGTATTGCGTTCAGCTCTTAAGAGATGCTCTCTCGCTCGTTGGCGATATTCAGCGTGTTTATCATCTTGATATATCTCCAAGTCGCCTTTAACACCGCTCTCCCCTGAAAACTTGAGATATGCTTTGTACTTACACCGAATGTAATCGATGAATAACCTATCAGATATCGGGATTGGCATTGTGGCCTCCCAATTACCATTGTCCTATAATATGAGATTTGTTTGATAAGATGTCGGTTTTTTTAATAAGCAGAGTATATGAAAATGGCGATTGTGTATCAAGAAAAAACGACCCTAAGAGATGGAGTGATGATAACTATTGCCAGTTGAAAGAAAGTATGCCAGTAAAAATTGCCGTATGCTTTGTTACAGGAAGTTAGTCACACCCCCACATCCACCATTATTCAAGCCCCATTCACCCTCTCCTTCAATTCCTTCCCCACCTTGAAAAACGGCAGCCTCTTTGATCCCACCTGAGTCTTATCCCCGGTCTTTGGATTCCTTCCCGTATAACCTTCATACTCCCTCACGCAGAAACTCCCGAAACCCCTGATTTCAATTCTTTTACCCTCCATGAGAGAGTGTGTGAAACCATCAAAAATCATGTTGACGATCTCGGATGCATCTTTCTGAGTCAGATTTTCTTTGGTGGATAAAGCGTCGATCAGATCGGATTTGGTCATGGGGTAGCTCCTGGTTGAGACGGTGCAGTTCATCTGTTGATGAAGCAAGCATCAAAAACAGCAATATGTCAATATAGATTCGTATTATAGGTAACCTGAATCAGTGGCATTCAATATGCTTGCCACGTAAAATGGTTAAAAACGAACGCCTGACCCGGCCCCTTCATTTGAAGACAGCCGGCATCACGCATCATCAGGAGGCCCATGACGGCCAACATGGATCAACCTACAAAA
>JAZDOY010000017.1:0-2643 GCA_043798165.1 bacterium
TCGTGGACAGCTTGTTGCTTTTAATAGAGGATTGGAACTTGCCAAAACGGATTTTACCTGTTTTTTGGATGCGGATGATGAACTGGACCATACCTATATTGCCAAGACCATCCATGCATTTTCGCAGGACTCCCATGCTGTGGTTTCTTACAGCAACATGCTCCTTTTTGGGCCGCGAGACTATTCTGCGTGGCTTACCTATCCCACCGAGTGGCGTAAAAAAGAAGGGAATTCCTATACCATTCACTCTCCCGCTTATTCCCGGTCAACTAAATTTCTTATCAAAAAAATAAATTTTATTAATAATGCGGCTTTGGTTAAAACACAGTCTGCAAAAGATGTGGGGGGATTTGTGGAATATGATCGGTATGACCCTCGACACTACCTGTGGTACCGTTTATTTGACGCGGGCCACACTGGTGTACATTGCCCCCATGCGCTCTACAGGTATCGCCAACATTCACTTCTTCAGGCAAGTTGGCAATGGCGAGTGCGCAATATAAAAGCACATAATCCCGCTGATTCGCACATTATTTTTTTTCAGGAAGAAATAGAAAGGCTCAAAAATTCACCGTTTTATAAAACAGAACAAGTACTGGCCCGTTTAGCCGACAACTTCAAATGTGACTGTGCGAAATGAAGAATTTCTTATTCTACAAAATCATGAATAGGATGTCCAAAAGCAGCAGATTTAATCATCTGGGCAACGAGTGGAGCTACCGTTACCACTTCTATTAATGGATGATTGACTACTGCATCCCTATGTCTTATTGTGTCTGTTACATATATCTTCTCTATTCCTGCGTTCTCGAGGCGTTGTAAAGAGGATGGTTTGCCAGGTACATCTATAAATTGCCCATGTGTCGCAACCATAGTTACACTTAATGCTCCTTTTGAATGTGCGAGTTTTGCCGCTTTCTCTCCTGATTCTCCAGTAGAAATAACATCATCAACCAAGAGGACATGGCATCCTGCAACATCCCCAAGAATGTCATGCACTTCTACGCCTTCAGCACCACGAGTTTTGTATGCATAACCAAATCCATCAAGCCCTAAAAATTCAAAATACTTCCTTGCACGTTCAAGTCCGCCATGATCTGGGGACAGTGCTTTTTTTTTCCCCTCAGGTAATCTGTTTCTAATATGGGGAATAAGCACTTTGCTCGCAAAAAGAGGATCAAAGGGTAGATCGGTAAAGCCTGCTTCCTGGTCCGCATGAAGATCAAGCGTTTGGAAGCGTTGCGCGCCTGCAATTTCCATCATGTCCATTGCTAAACGAGCCGCAATAGGTTGTCTTGTTGCCCCTTTACGTTGTTGATCATTTTGTCTATCTTTTCTTTGATAAGGAAATGGAGCAAAAAATACAGTTCTCTCTCCCGAAGACGCTCTTCTGAGTGCATCAAGCAACAAACATACCTCCATTACGTTGTCATTTACTTCTCCAGGTGTCGCTGCTTGCATAACATGTACCGGTTTACTTCGTACTGACCTGGGTATTTCTACATTTATTTCACTGTCAGAAAACTTTGCTACACCTATTGACATAATTAAATCGGTATGCAAAATATCAGCTACTTTTTGTGCAAGTTCTGGGTTGGAATGTCCAGCGAGTAAATGAACTTGATCTCCGAGATTGGCTACCCGTATGTCCCTCAGGCGAGCCCCATAAGAAAAAACTCTTTCTCCACGTCCTCTACTTACGACGTGCCTATGACCTCCTGGTGCAGAGCTTGGCATAATTTGCCAATGGTACTACACTATAAGATAAAAGTCAAATTAGGTTGTTTTAACAATCTAACCATTGTATTGTAAAATACATATTTTATGTTAGTTCTTCTTTCATTATTTTTTTATTTCCTCATTTGATTATTTGATTATTAAGGCACTTACGTGCCTTCTTTCCAACTCGCCAAATAGTCTTTCTGTTCCTTTGTTAGTGCATCAATCGCTACTCCCTCACTTTTAAGCTTAATGCGAGCAATTTCCTGATCTACATCCGCGGGGAGTGCATATACTTTATTTTCAAATTTTCCTTTGTTGTTCCACATATATTCTGCTCCAAGAGCCTGTCCTGCAAAACTCATATCCATCACGCTTGCCGGATGCCCCTCTGCACTTCCTAAATTTACGAGTCGCCCTTCAGCGAGAAGATAGAGCCTTTTTTTTCCTATGATGAACTCTTCAACGAATGGTCGTACGGTTCGCACACTTTTTGCCATCTTTTTCAATGCCACCTTGTTTATCTCTACATCAAAGTGACCGGAATTTGCCAATACCACGCCATCTTTTGCTGCTTTTAAGTGTTGAGCATCAATAACGTGTTTATCTCCCGTCACTGTTACCACGATGTCTGCCTGTGCGATAGCTTCAATAAGCGGCATGACACGGTATCCATCCATTCGTGCTTCAAGCGCTTTCACTGCATCCACCTCACACACAATGACGTGTGCTCCCATGCCGGCAGCTCTTGCGGCCAACCCTCTCCCACACCATCCATATCCCACAACAGTAAAATTTCTTCCCGCAAGAAGGATGTTTGTGGCACGGATAACACCATCAAGCGTGGACTGACCGGTGCCATACTGATTATCAAATAAATGCTTCGTGAGATTGTCATTTACTGCAAGTACGGGGATTTTGAGT
>JAZDOY010000049.1:0-10489 GCA_043798165.1 bacterium
TCATGAAAACTTTTATTATTGTGTAGTTTTAAACTGAATTTCCTCAGAGGGTAACCCCTTTTGCAGGAATCTCAGCATTTTATTTATTTAATTTATTCCCTCTCTATGTTTACAAAACGTTCAAAGCCTGCCCCAAAAGCACCCCTTTCTTCTTTACAGGAACAATCAGAAACACTTGATGTTTCCAAGATGCTCGATCAACTTGAATCAAAGCCAATTATGACGGCAAATTCCGGATATGACACACCTCCTCAACGTGAGCAACTTCAGCCTGTTGTCGCGCCCCCTCAAAAAGGAGCACCCCTCGAGGAAAGATTAAAGGAAGATTTAAAAATGAGCTATCCCGCAAAAGGGATTCTCGACGTCACATTCGGTGGGTATGGCTTTTTACGAAAAGATTATGTTATCAATCCAGACAATGATATCTATGTCTCCACTTCTCAAATTCGTCGCTTTTGGCTTAGAAAAGGAGATGAGGTAGAAGGCTTAGCTCGTCCCGCAAAAGAGGGAGAACGATTTCATTCATTACTCCTGATCAAAAAAATAAATGGCGTTGAACTTACTGAAGAACAAAGTAGAACCAGAAAAGAATTTGACAAATTAACCTCAACTCACCCTGACAAGCAAATTCGACTTGAAACAAAGCCAGAGGTATTATCCACACGTATTGTTGACTTGATTGCTCCTATTGGATTTGGGCAAAGAGCTCTCATCGTGTCACAACCAAAAGCCGGAAAAACCACTTTTTTGAAGGAAGTGGCAGAAGCTATTACCGCAAATTTTCCTGAAGTTACACTGATGGCGATCCTCATTGGAGAACGACCTGAAGAAGTAACAGAGATAAAACGATCACTTAAAGGAGAAGTAGCGGCATCAAACTTTGATGAGTCACCTCGCCAACAGGTGAAAGTAGCTCACTTAGCCCTTGACCGTGCCCGCCGAATGGTTGAGATGGGACATCACGTTGTTATCCTTCTTGATTCCATTACCCGCCTTGCACGTGCATTAAACATGGCCGTAGGCCAGAGTGGCCGTGGCACAGGTCGCAGCATGTCTGGAGGAATTGATGCAGCAGCCCTGTATCCTGCCAAAAAGTTTTTGGGAGCAGCCCGCAACTGTGAAGAAGGAGGAAGCCTCACCATCATTGGTACTGCTTTAATCAAAACAGAGTCACGCATGGATGATCTCATTTATGAGGAATTTAAGGGAACCGGCAACATGGAAGTCCATCTTGATCGGGGATTTGCAGATAAACGATTGTACCCAGCCCTTGACATCGAAAAATCGGGAACACGACATGAAGAATTACTCTTTAGCGCAGATCACTTAAAAAAAATCACAACGCTTCGCCGCATGCTGTCACTTCTCACACCAGAGGAAAGATTGACTGCCATGATCGATAAGTTGACAAAAGTGAAGACGAATGAAGAGTTTTTGGGAAGCCTAAAGGGATAAGAGGCTCGTTCCGCATTTTCTGTCTTTATTCAGTTGATGAACTCGCACAGTGAAAATTCGAGTGCTCAAACAGGGCATCAACGTTCATAAATCCAGAAAATGCTCCACTTGAACATATCCAACTTTATCATCTTCTATTTCTTATTATGTCAATCAAGATGCAGAGTTTATGGTTTTTTTATGCGCCTCGTGCCAAGCACAAAAGTGTTTTCTTCATGTATACTATTCCACGTGATATATAGAGCACTAGAACGATTATTTGCCGCCATTCTTATCGTTATTTTTCTTCCTCTGTTGGGAATACTGTATGTTGTGGTACGGCTTGATTCGAAAGGGCCTTTTTTGTTTCTTCAGCTTCGCGCAGGGAAAGAAGGTAAACCGTTTTGGATGTATAAAATTCGCACCATGGGAGTAAAAGCTGAGAGCTTAAAGCAAAAAGTAAAGAACTTAAATGAGGCTGACGGACCAGTATTTAAGATAAAAAATGACCCTCGATACACCCGCATTGGCAAGTACCTCTCTCGCACCGCACTTGATGAGCTTCCTCAACTGATGAATATTCTTGAAGGACATATGGCATTTGTGGGCCCGCGCCCCCTTCCTCTGTCTGAGGCACAGAATATCCCCAAAAAGTATCGCTGCAGGTTCTCTGTATTGCCTGGAATGACTTCGGAATGGGTAGTACAGGGAGCTCATGAGCTTCCATTTAAGCGGTGGATGGAGCTTGATTGCAATTATGCAAAAAAAAGATCAATAATGAATGATATTTCTATTTTACAACGAACAGTATTTGTTGTTATGGGAATGATTTTTAGAAAGTAACCCGCTTCGTTTCTCTTTTTCAGTGCTCCGTGCACTTTTTAGGCAATTCTCGCATATGCCAGCAGCGGCGCCTTATGCATCGTTTTTCCATTCCTCACTCACAACTCTCAACCGCATAAAGGTCCGCACGCATTGGCATATACTTCGAATTGCGTTTTAGTTAATTTAATGCTGCGGAGTTTATTATTATTTTGTGCGCCTCGAACCTCCTTGTTAAGGTTCGCGAAGCAACAAAATGATAATAAACGGAGCACCTCCTTTCGTTGTAGATTGTGAATAACGTGTTCATAATTTTTCTTTGCGGTAAATAACACAATATACGACGTTGCCTGCTTCGTTTTTTACTAACTTCTCCTTGACACCGCCATTAATAAAGGTTTATACTAGGTACTAGTAGGGAGTATACATACAGAATTCATAATTTATTTTTGATTTGATATTTATTAATTAAAATTTATAATTTTCTTCATATGGAACTATCACAACGAATCAGTAGGGCCATCGGTCAACTGAGGGGCATTCAAAAAATGGTTGAGGACAAGAGGGAGTGCGGGGATATTTTACAACAGGTGTCTGCCGTAAAAAAGGCAATTGATGCCATTTCCAAGGAAATTGTCGTTTCAAATATCTGTGAATATTTACCCCACAAAGATGTGGAAAAGGTAAGTAGAATGATCGAGCGAGCAATCAACTTATAAATTTAAAATAATCAAATAACACAAACATTTCTTCGTTGATGTGTTTGTTTATTTGACTATTTAATCATTTTAACTAGTATGACTCAAAATGTCATTATCATCGGCGGGGGAGCAGCAGGACTTTCTGCAGCAATTTATTTAGCGCGCGCGGGACTGCAACCGCTTGTTATTGCAGGATCTCCTCCGGGAGGGCAACTCATGCTTACGAGCGAAGTTGAGAACTTTCCAGGACAAAAATCAATATTAGGAGGAGAACTCATAGATATTATGCGTACACAAGCAACACAATTTGGAGCCACAATTGTGGATGAAAACGTAGTATTAGTTGATTTGGTCAAACCAACCAAACTGGTTGAATTAGCAAGTGGAAAAAAACATGAGACCAAAGCAGTCATTATCGCAACCGGAGCAAAAGCATTATGGATGGGGCTGGAAAGCGAAAAACGTTTACGGGGAAAAGGCGTCTCAGCGTGTGCCACCTGCGATGGATTCTTTTTTAAAAACAAAACCGTCGCTGTTATTGGTGGGGGAGATAGCGCGCTGGAAGAAGCCCTCACTATCACTAAATTTGCATCAAAAGTATATATTATTCACCGACGAGCAGAATTTAAAGCATCAAAGATAATGCAAAAAAGAGTATTGGAAAACAAAAAAATTGAAGTCATATGGAATGCTGCAGTTGAGGAAATAGGAGGAAAACTTAAAGTTGAAAACGTTAAGCTCAAAATCCCCTCTGGAGAAAAAACGATACCGGTGGACGGCGCATTTGTTGCCATTGGTCATAGGCCTGACACTGATCTTTTTAAAGGACAAATAGAATTGGACGAAAAGGGGTATGTACTGACAACAAATGCAGCAGCACTGGAAAATTTTAAATTTCAAATTTCAAATTTAAAATCAAATACAAATGAAAAAAACCTGACTAGTGAAAATTCACTAAAAATTCAGAAATTTGATACAAAATATGGGAGCCAAACTTCTGCTGGAGGGGTGTTTGGGGCGGGAGACTGTGTGGATCATGTGTATAAACAGGCCTCAACCGCCGCGGGAATGGGAGTGCAGGCAGCACTTGATGCGGAAAGATGGCTCGGGGAGGGCACAGTATGAACTCAATGTTGCAAACAGCTCAAAACACCATCATTAAAACAGGAAATGCAATAGGACTCTCACAAGAGGTGATCGATCGATTAGTACAACCAAATGCAATCCACGAATTCGTGTTCCAAGTAAAAATGGATAACGGAAAAAACCGTCTCTTCAACGCCTATCGCATCCAACACAACGACAATCTTGGCCCCTATAAGGGAGGTATACGATACCACCAAAATGTCTCACGGGACGAAGTACAAGCGCTTGCCACCCTCATGACTATAAAATGTGCCGTCGCGGGATTACCGTATGGAGGAGGAAAAGGGGGAATAATCTTTAATCCTAAGGAAGTGTCTGCGGGAGAACTGGAACGTATTTCAAAAGAGTACGTTCGTGCAATTGCACCCGTGATTGGACCGGAACGAGACGTACCGGCGCCTGACGTGAATACCAATGGACAGATTATGGAATGGATGGGAGAGGAATATGCTTTGCAGACCAAACGCTTGAAGATTAATTCTACAAGGAATGAAATTTTGGCAACATTTACAGGAAAACCAGTGAAATCTGGAGGAACTCTCGGAAGAACGGAGGCAACGGGCCGGGGAGGCGTAGCTATCACTAAGGCGTTGTTATTGAAACTGAAAAAAAATAAAACAGAGATGCACATTGCTGTTCAAGGCTTTGGGAATGTGGGATATTATTATGCGAAAATAGCAGCAGAAGAAGGTATGCAAGTGGTGGCTGTATCAGACTCAAAGGGAGGAGTTATGAGTAATGGATCACATAAGTGCCTGGACATTACAAAAATTCTCTCCTGTAAGAAAGAAAAAGGAGAAGTGGCCGGGTGTTATTGTGTGGGAGGAGTTTGCGATATAAAACAAGGGAAAAAAATATCAAATGAAGAACTCCTCACGCTCCCGGTAGACATCCTGGTTCCTGCCGCTTTGGAAAATGTCATCAATAAAGATAATATGCATACAATTCAAGCAAAGATCATTATAGAAATGGCAAATGGTCCCATCAGCGAAGAAGCATACGACTATCTCACAAAAAAAGGAACCCTTATCGTCCCTGATGTTCTTGCAAATAGCGGGGGAGTTGCAGTCTCATACCTTGAATGGTTTCAAAATATGAACGGCCAAACATGGAGTGAGGAAAAGGTAAATAATAAGCTCCACGAAATGATGGAATCTGCCTTTGAAGAAATATGGAAGACATATCAAGAACGTAAAATAAACTTTAAACAAGCGGCATTTGAGACGGCGATTGGGAGGATAATAAAAAACCCTAAACCCTAAACCATAAAATCTAAACAAATCCCAAATCATAAATTCAAAATTTCAAACAGCCCTGTTTAGTGTTTGAGATTTTAGGTTTTGTACTATTTGATTATGATTTAGGATTTAGAGTTTAGGGTTTATGAAGGGGCGGATTTTCTCCTTGTATAAATTGGTCTTGCCATTTATTTTTTTTCTCTGTAAACTGTATTTTGTAGGCATGTTTTTCTTGTTTGATCCCGATTTGATTGGGGTCGTTTGAGAAAAAAGGATGTACCTGTTACGAGTTTTTTATTATTCTATGTCTTTTAATACCGTTCGGTCTTATGTTCTCAGTATTTTTGCATTCGTGGTGATTATATTCTTTCTTCCTTTCACACAAGATTTTTTTGTGACTGCAAAATGGTACTTAGTTGGTTTTTTTGCTTTGGCACTTTTACTTTCCTCAATTGCGAACTTTTTGTTTTCAAAAAAGGTAACATGGAAGAAAAAGGAATTTGATACTCCTCTTACATTATTTATCATTGCAGGGGTTCTTTCGGTATTATTTGGCTCAACAAATAAAGTACAAGCTCTTATTAATCCTCACTTTGGATTGTTGACATTTGTATTCCTCTTTATTATCTACTACTATGTCTCTCGTTCCAGCAAAAAACTTCCCTCGGGAAAAATTATCCTGTCGATATTTTCCGTTCTTTTTAGTGTGACGGTTTTGGCTGAAACAGTTCCCTTTATCACTTCCCGTCTTCCGGGCATTCTTCCAAAGTTTCAAAATGTCACCCTCGCCGGAACACTTTTTGATGCATTAGTGTTTCTTGGACTCATGGCGGTTGTGTCACTGGGCGACTTGCTTAAAAAAGAGAATAATGTACAAAGGAATATCATTTCGTTTGTAGGATTTGTTTTTACAACGCTTACTGCAATTGTCGTATTGTTCACGTTAGGAAAAAACAGCGCAAATATAGCTATGCCATCCTTTGCTCATTCATGGTATAGTGCGGTGGAAGTGCTTAAACAACCACTCACGGCATTTTTCGGCGTTGGGATCGATAACTTTCAATCGGTATTCATGAAGGTAAAGGATGTGGCTTACAACACCTCACCTTTGTGGCAGATTCCGTCCTTCTCACTCTCTCGTACTGCCGCTTTCCACACAATGACCGAAATGGGACTTCTTGGCTTAGGGTCATTATCCCTCATTCTCTTTTTCTTGGTGAAGAAAGCATTTTCATCCGAGGGATCAATCGTAGCAAAACTTGTTTCTCTGTATTTTGTCGGTGCGTTTCTTCTGCTTCCTCCTTCTTTTTTGCTCTTTTTCCTTTTGTTTGTATGGATTGGAATAGAACAATCTCACCACAAAAGCAAAGAATTATCGTTTGATTTCACAGAAATAGTACCTGCATATGCAGCACTTGTTCTTGTTGGGATAGTGGGAGTTGGGGGAGGATTTTTTATGCTCGGAAGACTATATATGTCTGAGTACATGTTTCAAAAATCTCTGACGGCCAACAATCTGAAAAATGTGTACGAAACAATGAGAGCAGCCGTTTCATATAATCCTTATAATGAGCGGATAAGAGGCAATTTTGCACAGGTACACTTGCTCATCGCAAATACTGTTGCAGGACAGACAAAAAAGGATAAAGATGGAAAACCGCAGCTTTCTGAGACAGATCGCCAAACAGTGAGCCAGGCAATTCAGGCAGCAATTGATGAGGCAAAGGCAGTTGTGGCGCTTAACCCCAATAAGGCAACCAATTGGGAACTTTTGGCAACAGTGTATAAAAGCATTACGGGTGTTGTGCAGGGAGCAGACACATGGACCGTATCGGCATATCAGCGCGCAATAGTGCTTGACTCACAAAATCCGACCTATCGCGTAGCCCTGGGAGGGATTCTCTATGGATATAAACAGTATGATGACGCAATACGACTTTTTGAGCAAGCTATGTCTCTTAAGCCTGATTGGCCAAATGCAGAATATAACTATGCATGGGCAGCATACCAAAAGGGAGATTATGTGAAAGCAGCAAGTGCAATGCAAGCTTGTGTATCACTTTTAAATCCAAAAAAGGATGCGGCTGACTATAAAAAAGCATCGGCAGATCTTGAAGAGTTTAAGAAAAAAGTACCTGTAGAAACGACACAAACACAAGAAACAGGCATAGATACAACCCAACAAAAGGAATCGCTCTCTTTGCCACCAACATCAGTGCCACAGGTGGAACCAAAGATAAGCCTTCCCAAAACCGCAAGCCCGGAGGCGAAATAAAATTGGTGAGTTATAGGGAGTAGTGGGTTTTTGTCATGGTGAGCTTGACGAACCATGACTTATAAAAGAAATGCTATATTTCGTTTATATGGTGAAGTGTAAAGATAATTCATATTATGTTGGCGTTACTAATAACGTTGGAAAAAGGATTTGGGAGCATAATAATAGCACAATATCCGGGTACACTCAAAAAAGAAGACCAGTAACATTAGTTTACTTTCAAGAATTTAAAGACATCAACGACGCTATTGCTTTTGAAAAACAGTTAAAAGGTTGGAGAAGATTAAAAAAGGACGCCCTAGTAAAAAGAGATATTACTACGTTAAAAAATCTGTCAAAATCCTATGGGGGTCGGGCTCAGGACGACTATCCTCATGGTTCGTCAGGCTCACCATGACAGGTTTTGAGTTTCAAGCTACAAGCTACAAGCGATTTTAGTATAATAAGTACATGACAGATGTTCGGTTATTCCTTGTATTCCTCCGGGGGTATGTTGTGCAAAAGACGCTCCTTTTAAGCCATCAGTTTGAAGCTACAAAGGATATTGTAGTGTCTTTTTTGATTGCCAAGCGGGGGAAGTACTCCTCTTCATTTCTCAACAGTTCCCTTGTTATATTGGTCGCTATTGCAGTGGTGGGAGGACCCATTATTGCAGAAAACAATCCTTTTTCGCCCCTTTTTGCTGAGCAGTATAACCAACAAAATCAATCAAGTGTGGTGTCGTATAACCCTTATGAAACAGCACTCTCTACTGTGATATCTGCCAAGCCACGCGACAGAATAGAAAATTACTCCGTCAGATCCGGAGACACACTGGCATCTATCGGAAAAAAATTTGGTATTTCTGTTGATACTATTAAGTGGGTAAACGATTTAAAAAGTGACACAATAAAACCTGAACAGACGTTAAAAATACCCCCAGTTACCGGTGTTGTTCACACCGTCGTATCAGGGGAAACGGTATATTCTATTGCTAAAAAGTACAATACAACTGCGCAAAACATTGTAAACTTCATTTTTAATGATTTTGCAGATATAGACACATTTGCTCTCCGTGCAGGACAAATACTATACGTACCAGACGGCGTCATAGAGCCTGAGCAACCAAAATATTTTGCGCAAGCTCCCCAATATGCAAATGCGATTGCCGGAGTACACGGATCATCCAACTTTATCTGGCCAACAACCGGCATTATCACTCAATACCCCACGTGGTACCATATGGCGTTTGATATTGCAAGTAATGGCGGGCCCGCAGTTATTGCTGCCGACACCGGAACAGTCACCTATGCCGGGTGTATTAATTGGGGATATGGATGTCACGTGATGGTAGACCATGGAAATGGATATTCCACATTGTATGGACACATGAGTGTTATCTCCGTGTCTGCAGGGCAGGCGGTAAACCAAGGGCAACAACTGGGCGTCATGGGCTCCTCCGGTCGCTCGACAGGCCCCCATCTCCACTTTGAAATTCGTCTTGGCGGAGAGCTTCAAAATCCACAGAATTATTTGAAATGATTTTTGGATTGTTTCTGTCCCGTTCCCACATTATGGGATTCTGTTGAATATATTTTTTGATTTTTAGGTATTCTATTTCATTCCTGATAATATGTTCGTGGTAATTGCGTTGCCACACCAGAAATTCGGGATTCCCCATGATAATACGGATTTGTCTGGTGGTAACGGATTTAATACCCCGGACAATCGATCCCAATGTTTGGGTCGGGGATCGGAAATGGGGTGTATTGTCCAATTGTTGGGGCGTATTGCAATACGCCCCTACACCATGAACACGACCCGTAATGATAATAATGATATGAACATGGTTTGGCATTATTTGGTGTATATCAATTTTGACATTTTTACGGATTTTGGGGGTTTCCCGTATGGTTTGATTAACAACACGCCCCACATTATTCAAAACCATTTTCCCATCAACAATATCACCAAACACATTTTCTCTATTTTGGGTACAAATGGTAACAAAATAAAATCCATTTTGGGAATAATCATATCCTGGTAAACGTATATTTTTACGGGTTTGTTGCATGGTGTTTGACTCCATTTCCAAATGATACTTATGGAAAAACAAAATACAATGGTTTATAAGCCGCAAAAGAATGGTTTTGGACTGTTACTTCAAGAAGAAAATATCTTTAACGGTTTGTTTTAATTTGAACTCGCCTCGCTAAAGCTTTGCGAAGCGGGTTTGGAGCTTGAATTTGAATTTCCCTCAATATTATGAGAGAAATTCTTCCCCTTGACTTCATCTTTTTTATCTCTTATAGTGATAATTAGTCACCCGTATAGGTGGTGATTTGCGACTAGTTTAGTATTAGATTCAGATTAGATTAAGGATAGATAATAGAAAAAATATGCGCCGATTTTTTTTGATACGGTTTACTCTCCTGGGCATGGGAATCATATTTTTGGGAGGTCTTCTTACTTTCTCTCTTTGGAAAATGTCTGTAAAAGAAGTACTAGCCGTTCCCGGTACACTCGCTATTCCAGGCTCTCAAACATTCACCACCACTACCATGAATGTAACAAATATCACGCTGGGAGGAACAAATATATCTGCTACCGGGGCGGAATTAAATTTTCTCCATGGCGTCACGTCGGGAATACAAGATCAACTCAATTTAAAAGCACCAAAAGCAAGTCCCACCTTTACCGGCACCGTCACCGGCCCAACGTTTGTGGGTGCTTTGACTGGAAATGCAACAACAGCCACTAATCAAAGCGGTGGCACAGTGAACGCTACCACGGGTAACTTTTCGGGCGAGTTGGATTTAACCGGTGGAACCGGAACTGGGTATAGTACTGCTCCAATTGAAGTTCGCACAACACTGACACCCCGTATTGCGTTT